>JAFGYB010000015.1 GCA_016936355.1 Bacteroidales bacterium
AATTCAAAAGAGTTTATGATGATAATACGACAGTAACATTAACGGCACCACAGACAGCTTCAGGTAATACCTTTGTTAAGTGGCAAAAGGACGGAACGGACTTGACTTCTAATCAAGAGATTAAAGTAACATTAGATGCTGACGTTTCTGTTACTGCTATATATAAAACTCCCTCTATTGAAAGAATATTAACCTTCTATTCATCCAATCCTGATAGCAATGTAGTCATTTCTGTAAGTCCAGAAGATATCAATGGACAAAGTAATGGTACAACACCATTCAAAAGAATATATTTCGACAACACAAACATCACAATTAAAGCTCCCTCTTCTGCTTTAGGAAATAAGTTTCTAAAGTGGTTAAAATCTGACGTACACTATTACTATAATGGCCAGTCTATATCTTTTACCTTAGATTCTGATATTTCTGTCACTGCAGTATTTAAAAGCGAGTCATGCAATTATTATGATTCTTTGGCACTGGTTGCTTTATATAATGCAACAAAAGGAGATGAGTGGACAAATAATAGTGGTTGGTTGATTGACAGTGTCAAGTATTGGTATGGCATTACTTTAGATACCTATGGTAAAGTAATTGGCATAGAGTTAACTAAAAATAACTTACAAGATTCACTTCCTATCGATATAGGAAATCTAGATAGTTTGCAAAATTTATATCTTAATGAAAACCTTTTATCAGGAACAATCCCCTCTACTATCGGTAACTTATCTCATCTGCAAATTTTATCTTTATACAATAATCATTTAACCGGAACAATCCCGTCTGAAATTGGAAATTTGAAGAATTTGCAAAAAATCTATCTAGGATCTAATTATCTTACTGATTCCATTCCATTAGAGATTGGTAATTTAACTAACTTGACAATGCTTCAGTTAAGTAATAACTATTTGACAGGGACTATTCCATCTACAATTTTTAACCTGTCTCATTTACAATATCTTATTTTAATGGCTAACGGATTTTCAGGGGAAATCCCTTCTTCAGTTGGAAATTTATCTGATTTGAAATGGTTAAATTTAAAGTATAATGCATTTTCCGGACAAGTTCCATCAGAAATAGCTGATTTGACAAACCTGAATTTATTGATGTTAGGCTATAACAACTTTTCTGGAGAAATTCCAGAAGGAATTTGGGGGCTCAAAAATTTAATGTACTTTGGATTAGAAGGAAATCAATTCACTGGAGATATTCCTTCCCAGATTAATAATAAGACTTATTTATATGAATTAAATATTGAAAACAATTTATTTAATAGTTTGCCCGACTTATCTCCATTATCCAATTTGCAAACTCTTTCTATTCAAAATAATAATTTTACATTTAAAGATATTGTTCCCAATATGAATGTTGCTAAACGGTCGTTTACTTATTCACCACAAGCTAAAGTTGATACAATACAGCACTATCTTGTAGGTCCAGGTGATTCACTTAGGTTATCGGTATCAATCAAAGACAGTGCTGATTCATATCAATGGTACAGAAATGGTGATACTATTTCCGGTGCCAATGATTCTGTTTACACGATAAAAAATTATGAAGAATCAAACGATTTTGGTGTTTATACTTACAAAGTCAGAAATAATATAGCAACTGCTTTAACACTCGAATCAAATGATATATACGTAGATGAAAAGGGATCAAAACAAAATGTAGCTTTATCATCAAATGGGGGTATAGCATATGCACAATCAGAATTGACTATCAATGGAGAGAAACAATATGCAGGCTTAATAAATGACGGATTTCGAACTACTAAATGGCATGCTTCATGGCTAATGATATATCCTCAAATGCTTGCGATAAAGTTAAATGATACATACGCAATTGATTCCGTTGTAATATGGTGGGGTTCAAATAATTCGATGGGTTCTACTTTATTTCTTTTCGCAGATACAAATTGGGTTGCGGTACATCCAGAAAAACATGATAAAAGGGAAATAATTCCAAAACTTTATCGACAGGTTGTGCCTTTTGGCGGTCAAAAAGCAGACAGTATACAACTTGTGATTTATTATTATTATTATTCTAATGATAGCCCTCTAACAATCGGAGAAGTTGAGGTCTATGGATCAAAATTAAATGCGATACAAAATATTAAGGTTGAAAAATCATTCATTGTTTATCCAAACCCGACTAAAACAAGTATATATATTCGATTTAAAGACTTTTCTTTTAAAGAGATCTCTATAATTATTTATGACAATCAGGGGAAAGTATTAGTCACTAAATACTTTAATCAAACACCTAGTGAACCAATTAAATTGAACATGGCGAATTATCCAATGGGACTTTATTATATTCATATCATTACGAATCAAGGCAATGCAATAAAGAAGTTTATTATAAAACGATAATTCTGTATATGCCTGATGGATATAATATTGGGGTTTTCATATTTGAGCCTTGACAAACCCTTGGTTACAGTTTTTTACAGCGGAAAAGGGATAAGAGACAAAGTTCAAAGTATTAAAGGATATTGAAGTGTGGTTGCAAACTACACTTAGTGGGGCAAACTACCCGTGCGTTTTTGATTTCTGGCTGTGAATTGAAAAGAAGACAGAACGCGCTGCAAGCGCGCCTTTATCTTAATTTACAAAGTTGCAAACTTTATTTATTTACGCTTACCAGTGGCCCTTCGGAACACTGGCGAGAGCGGGGTTAAAAAAAAGCTTTCTTGTAATCATTCTAAACTGAAAAGTAGAAGAAATGGGAAGCATATTTTACTACTTTTGCAGCAAACTAATGGAGACCAAATTACTTACCTTCTAATTATTACTTACTAAGATATTCAGCTGATTTTCAATTGACCCGACTCGATTTTGTTATAGTCTGTTGGACGAGTATGAAATATTATTTACTTAATATAAAATTGATTTTTGAACTTAATTATTAACCAAAAATTTGAATCATTTATGACAAAACCAATTAAAGTAATCCTTATTGCATTAGGATTTGTGATTTTACTTATCATTAAAATTTCTTTTAAACAAATAGGAGTTGGTATATTATGGCCTATAATGTTATTAGTTTACCTCGCGTTTTCTACAGCAATATGGAAATACAATACGAAAAGTGAAAAAAGTGATAAATTAGATAAAAATAATTGATGATTATTGATTATTATGCAGTTTTGGATATCCCAAGAGTTGCGACATTATCTGAAATAAAAGAAGCATATAAAAAACAAGCTCTAAAGTGGCATCCTGACTTAAATAGTCAGGATACCACTAAAAAAATGCAGTTAATTAATGAAGCGAAAGAAATTTTATTAGACCCAGAAGCTAAAAGGAGGTACGATATTGAATATTTGAAATTTATAGAATTTAAAAATCAAAAGGAAGAGCGAGATAATTCTAAAACCAAATCAACCGGAATAAATGACATATTCACAACCCAACATACTTATTCAACATATGTTATAAAAGATGATGTTTTAGAGATGCTTATTAAAAAAGCAAGAATTAAAGCAAAGGAAATTGTAGCTGAAGCCATTAAATTATCTAAAGTTGGAGGAAATGCTGCTTATGATGAACTTAAAACAAGTTTAAAAAGTTGGTTCTATATTTCTGTTACCACAGTTGTTTTATTATTACTATTACTTTTATTATCAAAGTAGTTACTCTTATTCTTGTCATGTTCAAAAATTTAAACCAGTTTACTCAGGCTAGACTTTATTCTTTGCTTCCTTTCCTGAGCATATTTTGTTTCTAGGAACTCATTCGAATTTCAACCATGAGAATTCCCATTAAGTGCCTCCATAATCTCCTTAAAACTCTCCAGCCCGGATTCAATATTTTCAATAATCTCGCTTGCCAACACATCCGGGTCGGGTAGATTGTCCAAATCGGTCAGGCTTTTGTCTTTGAGCCAGAAAATATCCAGATTGGTTTTGTCACGGGCCAGGATTTCTTCATAAGAATATTTACGCCAGCGCCCCTCCGGATTGTCTTCGCTCCAGGTTGCTTTGCGTTTGTTCCGGTTACCGGGATTGTAAAGTTTAACGAACTCTTCCAGGTCAGCTGTAGTTAACGGTTTTTTCTTTAAAGTATGGTGCACATTGGTACGGTAGTCATAAAACCACACTTCTTTTGTCTGCGCTTCTTTACTGGCTGGTTTGTTGTCGAAAAACAAAACATTAGCCTTGACCCCGTTGGCATAAAAAATGCCGGTAGGCAAGCGAAGGATGGTGTGCAAATCGGTGGTTTTCATCAGTTGCTTACGCACCTCCTCTCCGGCACCGCCTTCAAACAATACATTATCAGGCAATACCACGGCAGCCTGTCCTGTTGATTTCAACATGGTTTTAATGTGCTGTAGAAAGTTCAATTGTTTGTTGGAAGTAGATTCCCAAAAATCCTGGCGGTTGTAACTCAGGTCTTCTTTTTCTATTTCTCCCTGATCATTGGTGCTGGTCATACTGCTCTTTTTACCAAAGGGCGGATTGGCCAGCACATAGTCGTAATGTTCTTCACTGGGGGCTATCAGCGCATCGTTGGAAGAAATAAAACTTTCGCCGTCTATTTCACCAATGTTGTGCAGGTACATGTTCATCAAACACATACGGCGGGTATTGGCTACGATTTCGTTGCCATGAAACGTATTGTTTTTCAGGAATTCCTTTTCTTCAATATCCAGGCTTTGTTTGGATATCCAGTCGTAACTGGCCAGAAAAAATCCTCCCGTACCGCAGGCCGGATCTGCGATGGTCTTCTTTGGCTTGGGCTGCACGCATTTCACCATGGTTCTGATCAATGCCCTCGGCGTAAAATACTGGCCCGCCCCGCTTTTGGTATCTTCCGCATTTTTCTCCAGCAATCCTTCATAAATGGCTCCCTTCACGTCGGTTTTCACCATGGTCCATTGTTCCTGGTCTATCATATTGATGACCCGTGAGAGCTTGGCCGGGTCCTGAATCTTGTTCTGACTCTTGGTAAAAATCTGCCCCAGCATTCCTTTTTCGGTAGAAAGGCTGCGCAACATCATGGAGTAAAAAGTATCCAGTTCTGCGCCCCGTTTCGATTTCAGCGTTTCCCAGTTACAAACATCACTGTCCGGGATTTCGTTTCCCTCGACATCTTTCAACCGAGGAAATTTTAAGCCTTTGTTGTAGGGAGGATTATTTAACTCTTCTGCCATTTTCAGGAACAACAAATAAGTGATTTGTTCCAGGTAATCGCCATAGCCTACGCCGTCGTCCCGCAGCACACTGGCCAGATTCCATATTTTGGATATGATTGTTGCCTCTGTCATTTTAAGATTTATAATTTAATACTGAATTAATAAGGTTATCATCAATTTGAGGAGTATCCGTAGTTGATATGACAATATCTGCTATAATTTTCTTACCTCTTAAAATCGTCATTAATGGAGCATCTAACTTTAACATCTCAATGGAGTATTTCCCTTTATCAGACAATGCTTTTATGATTACCTTTTTATCATTTGCCACCCATCCATAGTGTTCAATAGGGTCATCAAAATACGGATGAACCAATTTAAAAGAACAGTTTTGATAAATGTAATTCTTATGTTCAATAGTATCATAATTGCCTTTTTTTGAGAATCCATTACAGTAATGGCACGCCATAGCCAAATTTTCTTTTTCAAAAGTAAACTCAGGATATTTGGCTTTAGGCGCAATATGTTCTATTTGTCCTTCACTTGTTCCACCCAAATCTAGCCCGCAATAAGCACACGTATTTTTTTGATTGTTTAGTAAATCATTTCTAATTCTTCTCTTAAGTTCCTTAATTTTATCGTTAGGTGGTTTGTCCCAATTACTATTTAATGGGGGATTCAGTTGACTCAAATTATCTGTATCTTCTTGGCTATAGCCTAGTTTTGTTTCGATTTTCTTAATCATTGTGCTAAATATTCTTTTGCTTGACTTATTACAAGTTTTAGCGGATCATATTCGCTTAATTGTACATCGCTTATTCTTGATAGTAACATCTTTATTCTCGCATTATCTTTTGAGTTTCTAGCAATAAGGCTTAATAATTCTCTTAGGTCAACCTCTAGATAATGATTACGAGTTGTTCTTACTTCAAAAACTTTATATAGTACTTCTTCGGCAGACCATCCGTAAGTGTTTAAATCATATTCTAATGGAACTACACTTATTTTCTGGTCTTCTTTTTTTAATCCAATAATATTTGACGAATCACCCTTTAAGTCTGAGATTAAGAAATGAGAATGGGTTGCAATAACAACATGTGACATTCCATAATCCAATCCTGAAAAAAGCTTTCGGGTAAAATCCAGATACTTCATTTGCCAGTTAGGATGTAAGCTGATTTCTGGCTCATCTATTAATACAATACTGTTTGGGTTAAAGTTTGAAAGTAATCCTATCATTGTTGAAAAAAAGTGAAATTCACCTGAACTTGCTTCGCTTAAAGACATGCTGCTTGAATTTTCTTCAATCCTGATATAGGGTGCGTCAACAAATCCAATTTGTCTCAGTGTTTCCAAAAATTCATACTTTCTGTTTAGCTCAATGTAGGATTCGTTATCCAATAAATTGAATTTAAAGAGTTTTGCAGAACTACGAGAAATGTTATGATATGTGTTGTTATTTACTTCTTCCCTTATAAACTTGCATAACCTTTCAATTTTACCTTCCTCCTTTGATAATAGTTTGTAACGATTTAATTTAAAAGGAGGGGTTTTATTAGTTTCAAAATAGCGGGTTTCAATATCTTCAAAAAAGAGATCCAAGTCACCTTTACTTACATCTGATGTAAAAAATTTCGGAGTATTTATGGTCCTATAAATAATGTTTACGGCTCCTTTTAGCTCTAAAAATTTGATTAATTCTTTAAGACCTGTTCTGAAAAGTTCTGAATCAAAATTATTGACAATATTTTCTACAGTATTTCTAACATAATACCTTGTGCTTGCTTGCTGAGGTCTGTATCTTACCCCTAAATACTTGTACATTGGGAAAGAATCCTTCTCCTTTTGATTTCTGGGTACAATAAACTTGTCTGTAAGCATTATGGAATGAGCAATAATTGTGCGAGGAATTACATCTTCAACGTCAAACTCTTTCAGCTCTTGATTATTCTTACTTAATCTGAGGTTTTTGTTAAATCGTAAAACCTTTTTTTCTTTATCGGAATCAAAGTATTCAGATGGTGAATTGGCAAAAGAATAAAGATTACCATTGTTTAAATATCTCAAACGAAATGCGGATTCATCAAACTTTTTTTTCTCGCCATTGCTGAAATCATTTAATGTCTTAAAAATATTTAGCAAAACCTTAAGTAACTCACTTTTGCCTGTGCCATTTGGACCTATTATTACTGTATAATAAAGGCCAAAAGAATTATCGGTACCATTATAGAACTCAAAGGTATTATCACCTAATATATAGTGATTTTTTACGGTTAAATCTAGTAGCCTAAAGCCCATAAAGTTATTGTTAATAGAAATTTTAATTGGTGATAATTGCATAGCATTCTATTTATTTTTTTCTTCCTTTATCCTTTCCAACAACACACTCGCCGGCTCATAATCTGCTTCCTGTTTGCATTTTTCTATTTCTGCTTCACTCAATAGCTCACCATTAAAAGCCTTTTTCAATATACTTTGACGCAGCGCCTCGGCCTTTTCTAATCCTTCCTGGATGCTTTGTTCTACTTTATCGCAAACTGAGAGTCGGGATTCTATTTCTTTTACTATTTGCTGTTGTTCCTCAAATTTTATAAAAGGGATCTCAATTGATTTTAAGTTTACTAGGTTAATTCCCAAAACAGTTGTTCCACTTGACAATCTAACACACTCTCGCTCAATGGAACGAAATAGGTAATGTATGAATTTGTTAGACATTTTTGACTTAGGCTGAACAATTTTGAGGTCTTGATTAATGGCTGTATCAATATCTGTAATTATGCTTTGTCCAGGTGAAATTCGAGTAACGAGAATAATTTCACCTTTGTGAGCTAAATTTGATGCACTATTATTTAACCCCTGTTCTGAGATATTGTCTATTGTATCTTTCAAAAGATTACCCTTAATATCTTTCACTGAAGCCCATGGAATATTACCATTCCAATATTTCTTTTCTTTCTTACTAGGCGTTCCACCACCAACAAAATCAAATAATGCACCAATATTTGATTTATCCCATTTCCCCTCAAACGCCTTTTTCAACACAGCCTGCCGGTAAATCTTCAATTGCTCCTGTGCTTTTTTCAGGTCATCAATGCCTTTGTCGAGTGATGCAAAAAGGTTTTCGATTTTGGTTACGATGGCGCGTTGTTCTGATATAGGTGAAATTTTTATAGGTATTTTCTTTAATGCGCCTTGAGTCAATTTCAACCTTGTTGTACCAGTAACATAATCCCTATATTGAAACTGATTTAAATAATGAAGAAGGTAACCATTGATAAAAAAGGGTTTAAGAATATGGGCATGGTTATTTACCCACGCTTTACCAGAAATCTTATATGCTACATTCTTATTGTTCAAAAATGGGGCTCCATCTTCCCCAATTAAAATATAATCACCATCTGTCAAATAATCATCAATATATCCAACTTGACCAGTTGCTCCATAATATGGAAATAATTCATTTTCTGCCTTACCTTCAACCCTTCTTTTTCTCTCACCTGAATTAATAGGTTTCCTCAAATTATCAAGCACATCACAAACATTTATTAAGTATGTTTCTATCCAATCTTCTCTCATCATGCTGCCAATACTTCGTTTAATTCTTTAATAATGTTTTCCATCAGGTTGCCAAACAGCTGGAACATGCGTCCCCTTCCACCCTGGGCATCAAAAGGGGTGTAATCCAGGTCTTCCGTTTCAATGTGGTAGGAACTCACCACGTGGTCCTTAATCAGGCGCAGCCAGTCCATTTGTTCGGGTGTAAACCGGTTGTGTTGTCCGGCATTTTGTTTAAAGATCCAGTTCTGGAAGTTTTCGTTGATGGTTTTGTCAAAGGGTTTGAGTTCCGCATCAATACCGCATACCCGGCGGATTAATGACACCAGGGCCGTCAGTTCATCAGTGGGCTGGTTGCTTTTCACATTTTCAACAGCAGCATAAGCATTCCACACATAATCGGGAGCCAGCAGCGGCTTTTCCAGTTTCAATTTTTCCATCACCTCCTGAATCATACGGAAAGTAATATTCCTCCGGTTGTAAGGCTGGTTGTAAAAGATACTCAATGCCTGTATTTCGTCTTTGTTTTGTTCCAGGTAATCTTTAAAATCCTGAATGGTTTCTTTGGCCTTGTCGGCAGTAAAACTGTCCCATGCCGATTTAACTACTTTATCGGTATTGATATGGTCGATAATCTGTTCGTGTATTTTGCGCACATTTTCCACATAATCGTTGAGTTCACCATTAAACGTAGTGGCAGCCTGCCGGATTAATTCCTGTTGTGCTGCTTTCCTGGCTTCTTCATACTGCACATCCGTCCGGTTCTCAACAGGGATAGTCTTTATTTTTTCTTCTGCCCGCTTTTCTATTTCATCGGGGTCGAAAGCACCAATCAGTTCCCGGGTAATTTGTCTCAGGTTCTTCCCTTTTGAATATTCCAGCAGTTGTTCTTTTTCCTTTTCAGTAATTTGTTTTTCCAGGCGAATCAACCGGTTCGCCAGCGACAGGAATAAGTCTTCATCTTCGCGTCCCATGGTTACGGCACCGAGCAAATCCTTCAGCGGAATACCGGGCTTGCGTTCCAGAGGCCGGCTGTCGGTTTTCTTCGAGCGGGTGGCACCAATGGCATCCACAATCACAAAGTGGGTTTTGTTGTGGGCGGTCCGGGTAACCTGCAACAACTGTTCGTTGTCAATGGTACGGGTACCGCGTCCTTTCATTTGTTCAAAATAATTGATGCTTTTCACATCCCGCATAAACAGCAATACTTCCAGTGGTTTCACATCCGTACCGGTGGCAATCATATCCACGGTTACTGCAATCCTCGGATAATAAGAGTTTCTGAAACGGTTCAATACCGACTTGGGGTCTTCTTCAATTTTATAGGTAATCTTTTTACAAAAGTCGTTGCCTTCGTCAAATTCTTCCCGTACCATTTTGATGATGTCATCGGCATGGCTGTCGGTTTTAGCAAAGATGAGGGTTTTAGGGACTTCATATTCCCCGTTTTCATCCACACGGTTAGGAAAGATCTCCGTTTCCAAGGCCTTGCGGAATTCCCGGATAATATGCCGGATTTGGCTGGGGTTGACCACTTTTTTGTCCAGGTCGTTTTTAAAATACTGGGTGTCCTCATCTTCCTGCTGCCATCGTTTTTGACGGGTCAGCTTATCACGCCGGTCCACATACCAGCCGGCTTTCACCACATTTCCGTTTTGACTGATGTCGGTTTCAATGGTGTACACATCGTAAGGCACATTCACCCCGTCAATCACCGATTGTTCGTAAGTGTACTGGCTGACCACATTTTCATTGAAGAAACCAAAAGTCCTTTTGTCAGGCGTTGCCGTTAGGCCTATCAGAAATGCATCGAAATAATCCAGTACCTGTTTCCAGAGGTTATAAATGGAGCGGTGGCATTCATCCACCACAATAAAGTCGAATTGTTCAATGGGGACTTTCGCTGAATATTCCACAGGTACAGCCTGCTTTTTGTTCAACTGCTGTTGAATCCATGTGTTTTCGTTTGGATTCTCCAGTTCCGCACTGTCGTCCAGTTCTTCACCCTTGAGAATGGAATAGAGTCGCTGGATGGTGGAAATACACACCTGGCTGTCGGAAGCTATATGGCTGGATGACAAACGCTGAACATTATACAATTCGGTAAACTTCCGGTTATCGTCAGTAGGCTGATAAGTCATAAATTCCTGTTCGGCCTGTTCGCCTAAGTTTCTGGTATCTACCAAAAACAAAATCCGTTTGGCATCGGTGAATTTCAGCAACCGATAGATAAAAGTAACCGTGGTAAATGTTTTTCCTGCACCCGTTGCCATCTGAATCAAAGCTTTGGGGCGGTTGTTCTTGAAAGACTTTTCCAGATTTTCAATGGCTACCACCTGTGCCGGTCGCAGTCCGGTTGGGTCCAGTGCCGGTAAATTTTGAAGACGGGTACGTAAGCTGTCCCCCTTTTTTAACCACTGGGCTATGGTTGAGGGCTGATGGAATGAAAATACATTCCTTCCTCTGGGCTTGGGATCTCTGTAGTCAGTAAAACGGGTGATCGTCCCTGTACTTTCATACACAAAAGGGAGCGGATCGTTGTTGAGGTATTTTAATTTGGCGTTGGCATATTCTGTAGCCTGATCTTCAACGACAGTCAATCGGTGTCCTTCCTCTTCCCGTTTGGCTTCAATAATACCAACAGGCCTCCGGTCAACAAACAATACATAATCTGCAGGCCCTACATCGGTTTGATATTCTCTAACGGCCACACCTTGTCTGGCGGATAAATCAATATTATGCTTTGATTGGATCAGCCATTCGGCTTCTTGCAGCATTTTGTCGATGTGGTCTCTGGCAACTTGTTCAGGGTTTTGGTTGTAATGATCTGTCATGATATTTTTCCAATCAAATTTCAGATGATTGAATGCTGTTGGGTTTCTGTAAATGTTGGCCAAAGCATATAGCACACAAATATCCAACAATAATTTTTAAATTACAACAAGGGATATGATCATTCTTACAGTTATCGATGTCAGCTTGCGACAGACTTGCCTTATCTGCAATCAGCCAGGTATAACGAAACTGAATTTTTAGGTTTGAATATTCAGACAGTAACATAAATATATTCTCCAGAGCTCATTACTTTTGTAACAGTCAGGAACTTTAATGCTAAATTTAACAACCTAAAAATCTAATGTCGTGCAGAACACGAAACCCTTTTGTCTGAACCCAAAGAAATTCAAAGTCTTTGTTTTGGGAGCGGACCCAAGCAACAAGACAATTAATGGAAAAGAAGCCAATCAACTGGAATACGCCTTCGGCATTTTATCGGATGAAACCCGTTATTTTGAAGGAATACTGAAGAACCTGAACCGTATTGGTTTACACCTGGAAGACCTTTATGTTCAAAATGTAATCCCCGAGTATCTTAACGAGGAAACCGGAAACAACAAAGACTGGGAAAAACAGGCCGATAAATGGTTACCACATCTGAAGAAAGAATTGGAGTACGTTGAACCGCTTAAGAAGAAACCGGTTTTCATTACAGCAGAAAGGATTATGAAATTCCTGGTGAATGATGGATTTACTTTGCCCAAAGCTGAATCAATATATTCAGAGCAAGCCGGAGAATTATTTGTTGTCGATCAGGCCGATAACAAGCTGGAAAGAAACCTGATTGCTTTTTACCGGCATCCAAAATACAATCTGTCTAAGAATGAACATTATCGTAATTTGTTGGTTGAACTGTTAAAATCTAAATAGAGTAAACTATTTAAACTCACTCTTTAAGGCTAATTCTATTATTTCCTACTATTCTGTCCCATCAATCAGCCGATCCACTTCCTCTTTCCTGTACAGATACTTCCCTCCTATTTTGGTACCGTTCAGGATCCCTTTTTGCCTGTAGTTATACAGGGTTCGTTTGCATATTTTCAAGAAGTCCATGACTTCTGCACTGTTCATTATAACAAGCCTTCTTTCCGGAGATTCGGGCGTGTTTTCTTTTTCGACCATGGCTCTTTTTTCTTTTACAATATCCTGAATTGATTTTTTATCCATTTGCATAGCCAGGGCCAGAAGCAACTTAGAACAGTACCCTTTATCCTCTTCGCTAAAATCTATATGTGCACCCTGCTCGTACACCTTTTCTTTTTTTTTGTTCAACAATCTTTTAAAACATGAACGCATTCCGTTCTGTCACAACAAATTTACGCACTATTTGTAAGCTAATTCTCAGGATCCCAATTGGATAACGTGATAAATGGAAGTGTTTTTTATCATTTTGCTTGATACACATACATTTAGGTGTTAATAAAATGTTCATAACTTTTTTGTAATACATTGACTTTCAGTCATTTGTATAATTTTTATTTGTATATTTGCCCGTCTGAATTTCATTTCGTTTTCAGAAAACGATCCATTTCCTCCTTCCTGTATCTTCGTTTGCCTCCAATTTTAATGTAGCATAATATTCCCTTTTTATGATAATTGTACAGGGTTCGATCCTTCACCTTGAGTTTTTCCATCACTTCCCCGGGTGTGTACAGTTCAGAGCATGTACTCCCGTTATCGGATTGCGAAGGTACCGGAACCGGCAGGTGATTATTCAGTATGTCCTTTATTTCCTGTAGTTCATAACGCAGCGAAAGTGCAAAGTTCACCAGCTCGCCTATAGTGGGCTCATTGCTTTGGGGAAAATCCTTATGGGTTTTGTCGTCTTGCACTTATTTTGTTTTTCAATTTTTGCTTCTGAATAATTTCAGAGTATTCTGCTTTTTCACTCCTGCATCAAACTTACATGCGCTCAAAAACTTTTCTGTGAAATAATGTTCCTTTTTCATGACATGATTACCCTTTTTTAACGCGGTAAATTTTTCGGGAAAGATACTTTCTGAAAGAGGAAAAGAAAAGGACAAAAACGGAGGGCACTTTTTTACAATCATAACATTCTGTATTACTGTGTGTTAAAAATAACGGTTGGTTCATCTCCAGATTTGACACTTGTTTTGGTCCCGTTTTTAAGAACGACTTCCGCCCATATAAAGCCTGTATAACACCTATGCTACTCCGACTATCCTCCGACTCAGGTCGGAGCATGTCGGAGAGTTGTCGGACAACTGTCGGAGCGCAGTCGGAGAAATACAGGTTTTGGTCGGGCGTTGGGTGGGAGTATCTCACGCGAAAACGGAGGGGAAACGCAAAAGGATTGAATGGCTTTGACAATTTTACGAATCCCATCGGTTTTGGGATGAGCGGACCTGATGCAGGAATGGAATCCCCGGGAACGAGTTGTCTTTTCGAAGGAGGTACGACGGAGCAAGCTCCCGGGCAGCATGTGCTCACTCAGGAGATTTCTCACTCCAGCACACCTGCCAACCCAAAGGTCCGAAAGGACAGTTCAGGTCACTGACTGGGTCTGATTCGCTTTGGGTAACATTGGCCTGGGGAAAGAAGAAAATAATAAATGTGGCCATGATCATGATTTGATATAAACTTTTGGGCGTCCCCTGACTGTCTGGCTTTTCATTTAAGTCAAATTCTGCCACCCTGACAGGATCAGCTTGCGCCGTTTTGCCCCTTTTTGCCTGGGGTTGTCAGTGTCGTAATGTCACGAAAGTGCAAAGGGGTGCAAACGGATGCAAAAATTCTGACTGATAAGGGGTTAGAATCATTTTTGCAGGGATTAGGGGAACAGCAGCTTCGGCTGCATTAAATATTATAAATTATGTTCTTTATTAAATTGAAAAGCCATGGGTACCAGTAAACAAGGTGTCTATGGTGCCTACAAAGGACGAGTAGGCAATGTAGTGGGTTCCTCATGGAAAGGAACCCAGGTATTGCGGATCAGACCGGCATCGGTCAGAAATCCGAAAACAGATGCTCAAGAAGAAACCCGCATGCGTTTCAAAATGCTGGCCCGGTTTCTTTCTTCCCAACGCGCTGCAGTAATCCAGGGGTTTTATTCTCTGCCCGAGAATGTTACTGCTGTAAATGCTGCCATGAGTGTAAACTTTCATGAAGCATTTACGGGTGCGTATCCCGACCTTGCCTTTGATTTCAGCAAGGTTAAAATTTCCAAAGGAAACTTACTGGTTCCTGATGGATTAACCGCCACGGCCGCCGAAGGGGCAACCATCAACCTGAGCTGGGCTGACAACACAGATGTCAAAATGGGTGCCCAGGAACAGGACGCACTGGTTATCGGAGTTTACGATCCGGTATCAGAGCAGGGAGCGGTGTTTTCTTCTTACTACAGGAGAAACGAAACCACAGGAACCCTGAAGCTGCCCTCTGTTTGGGTGGGTCGTCAACTGGAAGTGCTGGCTTTTTACAAGTCCGGCGCTGACCCAACCAAAATTGTGCCGGGTTTCGAAGTTTCCAACACGGTGTATGGCGGCAGCGTTACGCTGCTGGAATAGACGAGTAAGGCCGCCATTGGCGGCCTTTTTTTTGGCCTGTCATTTCGACGATCCAGATAAACCGGAATGGTGACTGTTTTTTGCCATTCTGATCCGCCGGAGGCCGGTTTCTGCTGAGCCACTGCCGCAATAAAACGCCTCTTTAAAAATATTCAATCGTACCCTCTATCTGTAATGAAAAATACTTCGATTTTAATCAGCCGATCCGTCCTGCCAGTTCACCCATTTGCCGGTTCACCTTTTCCTCCGAAGCCTTCATGGCTTCCAGCGTCATGGAAAACAGCCTGTCCAGATCCCATTGCAACATTTCCGATCCGTCCTGAATAATGTCGCGGGAGCATCCGGCAGCGAATCTTTTATCTTTAAACTTTTTCTTCACACTCTTCACTTCCATATCCATCACACTGCCCGAAGGCCGCATTTTGGTCGCCGCCCAGATGATGCCCGACAGCTCATCCACGGCATACAGTACCTTTTCCATCTCGTGCTCCGGTTTCACATCCACCGTCACGTTGTAGGCATGGGAACACACGCCGTGGATCACGGCAGGATCACACTGCGCCGCCTCCAGGATCTCGGCTGCTTTGATGCAGTGCTGATCGGGATACAGTTCAAAATCCAGGTCGTGCAACAGGCCTACCACGGACCAGAAGTCGCTGTCGTGCCCCAGCTCATTGGCATACCACCGCATGATTTCTTCTACCGTTAATGCATGGCGAATGTGGTATTCTTCTTTATTGTACTGCAACAACAATTCCAGGGCTTGTTCTCTTTCCATGAAGTTTCGTTTCACCAAAGATAAAATTATCTCCGAAACGGATGGAACGCCAACGGATCTTAAAAAAGAATCACGGCAGTACCTTTTCCAGTGTGATCCGGCACTGAGAGCAGAAATGCCGGCTCTTCTGATCAATGTCCTCCACATAGGTACTGGACCGCATCACACAGGCAGGATGATGGCAGTGCACCAGTCCGAACGCATGCCCCAGTTCGTGAATCACCACCTTGGTAAACCGCTCCCTCAGCACGTCCTCGTCTTTGGCCATGCCGTACACTTCGTTTCTTAACCGGTAAAGCGATGCGATGCCTGAAGGGCCATTCAGCAGGGCCTGTCCGAAAATATAGGTCAAAATAGGGATGAACAAATCGACCCGGAATAAACCGAGTTGTTTCAGGTACCGGGAGGGAGAATCTGAGTCCATGGACTTCAGTATTCCATTGGCATTGTATTGCCTCCGGATGGAATCAAAATACGGTTCCAGGTCGGTGGTCCCTTCCTCTACTGATACAGGAAGGTGAAATTCCTGGTCCACATCACGGGCTATGGCCTGCAGGAAATTCTTCTCAAAATCCCCGTAATTGATCAGTAATATGGTGGGTGTTATCAGTGACACATTATAGAGGTGATTTCAGATCGTACTTTTTAATTTTGTTGTACAGCGTCATCCGGTCCACATGCAATGCCTTGGCCGAACGCGATATATTCCAGCTGTATTTTGTCAGGATCTGCTGTATGTGGACTTTTTCCATATCGTCGAGGCTTTCAACCGATGAAACAGCTGCGTTTTTCTCAAAAGGAAGATCCCGGATGCGGATTTCTTTCTGGTCGCCCACTACGATGGCCCGCTCGATCATGTTTTCCAGTTCGCGCACGTTACCGGGATAATCGTATTCTTCCAGCCGTTTGAGTGCCGGAGCTTCGATGGTCACCAGGTTCCGGCTCATGGAGGTACAGTATTTTTTGATGAAATAGTCCACCAGCAGCGGAATATCCTCTTTGCGATCGCGCAGGGGCGGCACCGTAATGTTCACCACATTCAGTCTGTAGTAGAGGTCCTCGCGGAATGTTCCTTTTTTAACCATTTTCATCAGGTCCTTATTGGTGGCACAGATGATGCGAAAGTCAGACGACACTTCCTTGTTTCCTCCCACTCTTACAAAGCTTTTGGTTTCCAGCACACGCAACAGTTCCACCTGCATCTTGGGTGAGATTGTGGAGATTTCATCCAGAAAAATAGTGCCGCCGTCGGCCATTTCGAACCGTCCCTTCCGGGTATACATGGCCCCGGTAAAGGCTCCTTTTTCGTGACCAAACAGTTCACTTTCCAGCAGACTCTCTGTCAGGGCACCGCAATGCACGCTCACCAACGGGAAATACTTGCGCTTGGAATTGGAAGGAATGGCTTTGGCAATGAGCTCCTTTCCGGTACCGCTCTCACCCGTGATGATCACCGACGAACTGGATTTCGCCACTGTTTCCACTTCTTTCAGCACTTTGATGACGGCCTTGCTGTTGCCAATGACATCGTCAATGTTTTCCAGTGAAATCACTTTTTCTTTGAGCGCTTCGTTTTCCGCTTCCAGCGAAATCTGTTTGGTGGCATTCCGGATCAGATGCGACAGATCATCCGGGTCAAACGGTTTGGTGATGTAGTCGAAGGCCCCGTCCTTCAGCGCCCTTACTGCTGACTCCACAGAGGCAAAAGCGGTCATGATGATGATGATGGAATCCTTGTTGAGGGCTTTGATCCTGCGCTGCATCTCCAGCCCGTCCATACCGGGCATGCGGATGTCGGCCAGGATGATGTCGAAGTTGCGCGACTCCAGGATCGACAGCGCCTTTTGGGCGTCTTCGGCGCATTCCACTACGAAGCCGTCCTCCCTGAACCAGTTGAACAATGAATCCCTCACCGATTCTTCATCGTCCACAATGAGTATTGAAATTTTGTGTGCCATATTATGATTCCTTGATTTCTTTTAATGGTAAAGTGATGGCAATGGTGGTTCGTTTGCCCAGCTCCGAGTCAATTTCAATCTTCCCCTGGTGACTTTCTACAATGCCGTTCACCACCGCCAGTCCCAGCCCGATACCGCTCACTTTCTGTTTGGACGAGAAGAAGGGTTCCAGCACATGCGGGATGTCTTCAGGGGCGATGCCGATGCCGTTGTCGGTGAACTCCATGGTGATGTGTTCTGCATCCGGGTTGACCGTTCGAATAATAATCTCCCCTTGCTCGGATACGGCTTCCGATGCGTTGACCAGGATGGCGACACAGGCCTGCTTGATCTGGTTCTCATTACAATAGACCAGGTCAGGCGTTGCCTTATAATCGGCATAGAAACTGATATTGGCCATGGCCATCTTATGAGCCATCAGATCGTAGGCTTCCTTCAGAATTTCGTTCAGGTGCCGGACTTCAAAATTGCGCTGGTCCTTCCGGGAGAAATCCAGCAGCCCTTTCACAATTTCACCAATGCGCTTGGTTTCCTTTTCAATTACGTCCAGGTATTTCAGCACCGGTTCTTTTTTCTCTTCGTCGATATCCAGCTTACTCAGCTGCTTGTGCACCAGTTTGGTATAAGTGAGTACACCCGACAGCGGGTTGTTGATCTCATGGGCTACCGAAGAGGACAACTTACCCAGGGAAGCAATTTTTTCCACGTGGATCAGCTCGTTCTGGATCTCAGTGAGTTCTTCCGACTTCTTCTGCACCTTAAATTCCAGTTGATGGGACCAGTTCTCCAGTTCCTGATTCACGGCATCCAGATTGTCCAGCATGTTGTTAAACGCCAGCGACACCTTTCTTAAATCATTCAGTAAATTAGGTTTGATCTCCAGTCTTGTATCCCGGTCACCCTGCGATACAGCCTCACTGGCCGTGATGATGGCCGTCAGTGGTTTTTTGATTCTGCGGTTGGTAAACAGGATCACAAAAGGGACCAGAACCAGGGTTGTAAACAGGGCCAACAGCGAAAAGCTGGTGGTTGTTTTCTGTACCGATGCATCAAATTCATTCAGCGGTATCTTGGTGATGAGCGAGCCCAGCACCACATCGCTTTTTTGGTGTGCATGGCACGAAGCCGTGTAACAGGACTTTTCATTCAGGATGGGCGACCGGATCAGCAGCAGCCGGTAGTCGTAGCTTTTCTGACTCATCTGACAGTCGCTGTTCATGCTGATGATACGAAACGATTTCTCTTTATCGGGAAACATTACAGCGATATCGGGATGGCAACTTTTGCAGTCGGGATTGTGATTCTCAACGGAATCATCTGAAAAAGCAGAATGCACCAGATTATTCTGACTGTCGTACATGTTTACGTCCTCAATACCCGGCAGCGTATTGATCACGTCGATGGTATTCTGCAGCGAACTCCGGTCGTTTTTGAGCATGGAATAATACAGAGCCCCCTCCACTATGGAGCTGATGTTGGTTCCGTTTTCCCGGATGACCCGGTTCAGGTATTTCTGATACACCGACCGGAAGATCAGCTCAAAGGAGCCGAACAACACCAGAGCCAGCAGCAGGATAATGTATACAACCCGGCCATAGATGGAGGAGTGGAATTTCAGAAACCTGCCGTAAAAGGACATCCTTTTCCCGTCCTTCCGATTGTTAAAAATGATCATATCCCCGTCCTTTTTCAATCAACTTTAAACACGGTTAACTTTCGGGTAATTAACGCCTTTAATGTACGAAAAAAGATGATTCGGAGCCCCCCTTTTTCTTTGTTTTTTAGGGTTGACTCAAAAATTCCTGCTGGAAGTCCTGCCATACTTCCGGTTGCAACTCCGAAAGCGGGTTCATGCGCAGCTCCCCTCCTTCCTGCAACACCACCATGGAGGGGTCTACAGCATTCTTCTGCAGCGAAACGGCCAGGAAATCTTTCAGCCGTATGAGTTCCCGGGTCGCCCACTGAGTGGCTTCCTCTGCCAGGTAATACGACCGGGTTTCCGTAACCCAGTCAGCAGGTTTGATGCGGCAGAGCCATCCCCGATCATAGGGATCCTCGTTGAGGATTCCGGACTCCTGAACAACCATGGGGTTTGTATCTGTCAGTGTCCCGGAAACCGGTGCCGGAATGCGAAGGCTCTTGCCTTTCTGTCGTATGATGGTCATCGGCTCTCCTTTCAGGATGAACTCGCCCGGTTCCCTCAGGTATTGAACCTGCACAGGGCCTACGATTTTCAGCAACAGATCATCCAGTCCCACTTTGGCCGTACCCGAAGGTTCCAGATACGTCCAGGCATGGTTTTTACTGTAGAACAAACCCTGCGGGATGTTCAGGATATTGGCGGTCAGCCTGCTCAGGGCCTCCCGGATGGGTCGCAAAGACTGCACAGGATGGTGCAGTACGATCCAGAAAGGGATCAGCAAAAGGAGAAAAGCAATGATGGCTATGTATTCGATCCCTTTGGTGGCAAAAATGTTGTAATAACTAAATCCGTCCATTGTTTTGATTTTTGTGCCGTCAGGCGGCCATTTGATTTTTTTTCCTGGTCAGAAAGGAAGCATCGCGCAGTACAGGCATGCGGTTCACTACCCACCGGAACACCCATATTTCCGTAAAGATGACAGCCAGGGTCACGGCAATTTCCATCCACGAAGGGATGTACCTTACGGCTGCATCCCAGTTGAAACCAATCACCGTCACATTCAGGCGGTTCATGACAATGCCCAGCATGGTCAGTATGGAGGCCAGTTTGATGAGGAAGATGTTGTTTCTCCGGTAGCTGTAGTAAAACAACACCAGGGGCAACAGCACGAATCCGATCATCTCCAGCAAATACCAGTAGCCCATGGGAGTGTTGAGCAGATGCCAGTTTTGCTGATGGATGAAAATCAGTACCTGCAGGGCCAAATAGGCAAACATGGTCACAGTACACACTTTGGCCAGTCCGTGGATGATGCTGTGGTGACTGTGCTGGTCTTTTTCGCTGATTTGCTTGTCGAACACCTTATAGCTGATGGACCCTTCGAAGATCACCATGGAGAGTCCGGCAAAGATACTGGAGACAAAGAACAGGATGGGGATAAATTCGGAATACCAGAGCGGATGGATCTTACCTTTCGCCATCAGGTACAGGGCACCCAGTCCCGACTGGTGTAATGTGGACAGGGTGATCCCGAAGATCACGGCCACCAGGGTCATTCCCGAAAGGATTTTCACGGCCCGGCGGGCGCCCAGCCATTCGGCCACAGCCGGTGAAAACTCAATCAGTTGGGCGACCATATAGAGCAAAAAATGCCACGCCACGAGGAAGAGCACCGAGTTGGTGCCGAAGTTGTTTCCGATGATGGGGTTGATGACGTGCCACGGACGACCCAGATCGAGCACCAGGGCGCCTGCATAAAACACATAGGCCAGGAATCCATTCAGCACCACGACCCTGACAATGGAATGGTATTGCTTCATGTTGAGGATGTACACCATAAAGGTGATCACGTAGGCACCACCGGCAAAAGCCACACCCGTCACCACGTCGAAGCCAATCCACAGGCCCCAGGGGACTTCCTGTGTCAGGTTGGTGATGGCTCCCAGCCCTTTCCAGAAGCGAATCACAATAAGGACCAGTCCCAGCAACATGATGGGAAGGGAGATGATGTTAAAAGGCGTCAGCCATTTGCCTTTGGGCTTGAGTTCCCCGAGGAAAAATTTCCAGGTGGAAGTTTCGGCAGCCGGCAGGGCTGCACTGTGGTCCGAATTACTCATTTTCTTTTTCTTTAAGTTGGTTGTTTTTGGTTGCTTCATAAATCCCCAGTAACACGGGAGGCCAGAGGACAAAGATGGAAGGGACACTGTAGAGAAAGCCTTTGCTCAGTTCAGGATAAGAGGATTTCTGGATTCGGGTATTGAATCCCAGTTCATGAAACGGTACCGGGGACAGGTAAAGGAATCCCGTGCCGCCGGCTTCGTGTTCCCCGTAAATGTAATCCACATATTGTCCCGGATTTTCCACGATCCGTTTCCGGGCTTCTTTCAGCAGGTCCCTGCGCTTCCCGAAGGTCAATGCCTGTGCCGGACAATTTGCAACACAGGCAGGTATTTTGCCTTCTTTGATCCGCTCGTAGCACAGGGTACACTTCTGTATGATGGGATTGGCGCTGTGGTATTCGAATTTAGGCATATTAAACGGACAGCTGACCATACAGTAGCGGCAACCCATACATTTGTTGCCGTTCCACACCACCGGTCCTTCTTTGGTTTTGTCCATGGCCCGGGTCAGACAGGCTGCGGCACAGGCCGGCTGGCTGCAGTGCATACACTGCGTTTTCACATATACTTCGCCTTTGGAAGTTTTGTAGGCATTCACCACGGTGCGGCTTTTTTCTGTGGTTTTCCGGACCACTCCCACTTCAGGCCCTTCGGTAGGTTCCGGCAGGCCGTTGGCTTCGGCACAGGAAAACTCGCAGGTCTGACAGCCCACACAACGGGTGGAGTCGCAAAGAATACTGTAAAATTCAGTCTCTTTCTGATTCTTCGGTGCTGCATTCAGCGTCCCGCCCAGGGCAACGGTTGTCCCCGTCACACCCAGTACTTTGAAGAAATTTCTCCGGTCTATTTTCATGGTGCATCCATTTTAAGTCCTTAAAGCTTTCCTGTTTATCTCAGTTCGGAGTTATCAATAAAATTCCGCTGGAAGGTTTCCCACAGCTCGGGGCCGAGCGATTCCAGCACATTGTCTTTCAATTCTCCGCCGTCGTTGAAGGCATACTGCACATCCTCCCGGGTCTTGACCTGGATCCACAGATTCAGGAAATCTTTTAACCGGGCATATTCTCCGGCGATCCATTCCCTGTATTCAGCAGCCATGTTCAGAAACCGTGTTTCGGTTACCCAGTTGGCAGGTTCCACGGTATACACCCAGCCGTCGGTATAGGGTGCGGAATTGATCAGTGAAGGGTGCTTCAGCAGGTGTTGATTGGTCCGAAGGATCGTACCCGAAACCGGAGCCATGACATTCAGCTGTTTGCCGTTCTGCACCAGGGTGACAAGAGGTTCGCCCTTTTTCACCGGATCGCCCGGATTTTTCAGGATCAACCGGGTGAGCAGTCCCGTAGTATGTTGCAAAAAGTCATCGATGCCTACTTTCACCGTACCGTCCTTTTCCATAAAAGCCCACGTATGCGACTTACCAAAAAACAGGCCTTTGGGAAACTGAATCGCCGTCAGTTTAAATACAGCGGTAGCGGGAGTTTCATCGGCTACCGCTGCTTTTTTCCGTCTGCCGTAGCGGAGCATCCCAAACAAGCCAAAAGCCAGTACCACCATTCCGATAACGAAAAACAGGACAACGGTGTTGGAGGAATAAACAGGATGCATGGTCGCCAGCACATCCGGACCGAATTGATCCAGTTTGGATTGTCGTTCGCTCAGGGTAAGGTCACTGTATCCGCTGGCAGCCAGATACTGCTGTCCGTCGGTGAATACCCACTTCAGGAAAGCGGTCTCCGCAGTACCGGTGGGTTGTACGGAAGCCACCGTATAGATTCTGCTGGTGAGCGTCCGCGGGTATTTTCCCAGCCAGACAGCCCGCGACAGACTGTTCAGATTTCCATAGAAATCCTCAAAGTAGTCCAGCTTTCCGTTGTTGTTTCTGTCGATGGGCAGGAACCGGATTCCCTTGACCAGACTCTGGTTGCTGTAATCGATCACGTCGGTCAGTTTGCAGAACCCCAGCGCATAGGGATCTTGTTGAATGGCTGCGAGGAAAGCAGCTGTATTTTTAACGGGAATACTTCCCGGAGCATCGGATGTCAAACCGAGGAAACGGGCCACCCTGGTATTGACGGAAGCATCGCCTGTTCTGTAATAATGAACGGGGAGCTGCTTACCGTTTTTCAATATGGTTGCCCAGGTTTTGGCTTTTCCCTTTTCAAAAAGAAGGGCCAGTGATTCCGCCGGGATCCCCTCCTGTTCAATCACTTTCAGGAGCGGATTGCTGGCATTCAGAACAGGGACGATTACCTCGCGGCCCAGCTCTGTTTTCCAAAGGTCGGCTTCCTTCAAAACAGTGTAATCCGGAACAAAGGCCAGGTCCCTGCTGCCGTTTACATTCCGGGTAATGGTGGATTCCTGTGCCCTGATGACGGTCATGTGAACGCCGGGATGTAACCGGCCGAATTCGTCTGCCCAGTGAATGGTGAGCGGATACAGGTCCGGGGTGGTGAAAACACGGACTGTTCCCTTCAGGGGCTGTGTGCTTTTTGCTTCCGTTGTTTTGTTCGAGGCCCATCCGACCTGCAGGAAAAACAACAGACTGATGCATAAGATGAAATTTTTCATGGTTGTAAGATTAAAGTCCGGAATTTGAATTTCAACATCGGTGCCACACATTATATAACACTGATTCTTTGCTGTTTACAAATGAATTGATAAAAAATTAGACGGACTCTCTTGTTGAATTATTCAGCACCCATTATTGATTTCAAGTCTAATATCCTGTATTTCAATGTATTTGATCGACTGCTTATTTTTTCAGCACTGCTGAATAATTCTACAGTCGTGCTGAAACCTGCTGTTACCGGGGTTTGTCAGCTCCTGTTGTATGAATTTTTGTGCGTCAGCCGGAACCGGTAAACACACACAATTTAACGGTCCCTGCTTCGTTGTTATGCTGTACCAATGCAGGAATTGATGTCTTCGAAAAAAAGTAAACCATTCACCAAAATCATACGCTACGGATTCCTGACCCTGATTTCCCTCACGTTGCTGGGGGTACTCTTCTTTGTGACTGTTTATATTGGAGTTTTCGGAGTCCTTCCCAATAAAACCAAATTACGGTCCATCAGCAACGAACAGGCTTCCCTGGTGTATTCGTCCGACAGCGTGCTCATCGGGAAATATTTTGCCGAGAACCGTACCAATGTGGGATGGAATGAGATTCCCGAGAATCTGGTGGATGCACTGGTAGCAACAGAAGACAAGCGGTTTTTCACGCACAGGGGCTACGACATCCGGAGTTATTTCCGGGTCCTGATCAAAAGCATCCTGCTACAACAAAACAGCGGTGGCGGCAGCACGCTGACCCAGCAGCTGGCGAAGAATCTATACGGACGCAAGGATTACGGATTCATGAGTCTTCCGGTCAACAAGCTGAAAGAATTGATCATTGCCTCTCGCCTGGAGGATGTGTACAGCAAAAAGGAATTGCTGCTGCTGTACCTCAACTCGGTTCCGTTCGGGGAAAATGTTTACGGTGTAGAATCGGCGGCCCACCGATACTTCAACAAGAAAGCCCGCGATTTGACGCCCGACGAATCGGCGGTACTGGTGGGCCTGCTCAGAGCCAATACCTATTACGATCCGCGACTGAATCCACAAAACTCCATCCAGCGCCGCAATGTGGTGCTGACGCTGATGGAAAAGCAACAGTATCTGTCTCCCACAGTAGCCGACAGTCTGAAAAACCTTCCGCTGGATCTCAACTACAACAACATCGGCATCAACGCCCCTGCCGGATACTTTGTGTATCAGGTAAAACTGCAGGCTCAAAAAATTCTGGACTCACTGAACACCGCTACAGGATCGGATTATGACCTGGAAACCGACGGACTGAAGATCCATACCACCCTTAACGACCACCTGCAGCATCTGGCCCGCGAGGCAGTTAAAAAACAACTTTCCCTGATGCAGCCCCTGCTGGACCGGCAACTGTCGGCTACCGGTTTTCAAAGGGATTGGAATCAACAGCACAGGAAACTGAAGAATGCCCGGCACGCTGTGGATCTTTTTACGTGGAAGGGCGTACAATCCCGAAACATCTCTACCCTGGACAGTCTGTGGCATTATTACAGGATGCTGAACGCCGCCGTACTGATCACCAGTCCCAAAACCGGGGCTGTGCTCACCTGGGTAGGTGGGAACAACTACAGTTATCTCCCGTTTGATATGGTACAGTCGCACCGGCAGATCGCCTCTGCTTTCAAGCCGGTGCTGTATGCCACGGCCCTGGAAAACGGCTACACGCCCTGTACCTATCTGGACAATACGGAAAAGACCTATCCCGAATACCAGAACTGGCAACCCGAGAATTACAGCCATACCTCTACCCCCGACAGCACGGTAGCACTTTGGTATGCCCTGACTCATTCCATGAATATTCCGACGGTGGATCTGTATTTCAAAGTAGGCCGGGAGCCACTGCTCAACACCTGCCGGCAACTGCATTTTCCGGAAGTCAAAGACAATGCTCCTTCCATAGCCATCGGAACACTGGATCTGTCGCTGGAAGAAATCGTCAGGGCTTATGGTGCTTTTGCCAATCAGGGCAAAATGCATTCACTGTATATGATCGATAAAATTACTGATGCCTCAGGCCGTGTTCTATACCAGCAGGACTCAACGAAGTCAGAAGACATATTCAGTAAAGAAACCACAAACACACTGACAGCAATTCTGCAACAAGTGATCAATCAGGGTACGGGAGTAAGTATTCGTAATAGATTTGGGATAAAAGCTACACTTGCAGGGAAAACAGGTACAGCACAGAATTTTTCCAACGCCTGGTTTCTGGCTTACACACCCGATATGGTACTGGGAACCTGGGTCGGTGCCCGCACACCCGATGTTCATTTCAATAACGGCCTGGGTGCCGGCGCTTCACTGGCGCTGCCGATTGTAGCCCATGTGATCCGGGGCATTGAAAGCAATCCGGACCTGAGTAATCAATACCTGACTCCTTTTGATATCCCCGGCGACACCTATTCCTTTCTTCAATGCGATCCTTATCGGCAAAAGGGAATCAAGGGATTTTTCAACCGACTGTTTCAGGGAAATAAAAAGACAGACTCCGCTTCTGACACCTCTTCACTGAAGAAAAAAGAAAACCGGGTCATCAACTTTTTTAAAAGACTGTTCAAGCGGAAGAAATAATAAGTCTGGATCCATCGAACCTTAACCGGTGACCGGCGCTCACAGCATACGCGCCGGTCAATTTCTTTGTTCCCGTAATGAAGATCAGATGCTCACGGTCTCCACCTGAGGCGGAGGCCTCAGAATTAAACTATAACAGGGGATCTTTATTTTTTTGTACGGACGACACCAGTCTTCAGGTATTGGCTGAATACCTCCATCACTTCAGGGAAATTCCGCCGGCCAAAACCGATTCGGATGTACTTTCCCTCGGTATCAAACATTTCAGCCGGGACTGTCATAATTCCGGTTTGTTCCACCAGCCGGTCGCTGAACTCCAGAGAGGTGTTTTCAATATTCAGTTTCACAAAAGCCGTGGAACCGGCTTTGGGAGGAATAAAGGACGAAATAATATCGTGTTCGGCGGTAAATTCCCCGAACAGGGAAACATTCTTTCGGATTTTCTCCATATTGGGAAGGATGAACGCATCGGCATGATTCAGGGCGATGATCGAAAGGACTTCGGACGGCCCGCTGCTGCAGATGCTCAGATAATCTTTAAAAGCAATTACTTTCTTCAGAAGATCTTTATCCTGTGATACCAGCCAGCCTGTTCTCAAACCGGCCAGGCCAAAAGACTTAGACAGTCCCCAAAGGCTGATTCCCTTTTCGTACAGATCACATACGGGCGGCAATTCCTCCCTGTCTGAGATCATCAGTTTTCGGTACATCTCATCCGAGAAAAGATAAGCACCATGCTTCCGTGCAACTGACACAATTTCACTTAGTTGATTCAGCGTCAGGTAGCCTCCGGTGGGATTGTGCGGGAAATTAATGATGATCAGCTTTGTATTGACCCGGACGAGTTGTTCCAGATCATTTGTGTCGAATTCCCAGGTTTCAGGGTCGGGTTTCCAGAAGGAAAGGGAACAGCCCAGCGAACGCACCACTTCATACAGCGACTGGTATGCCGGAGCAATACACACCACATGATCACCCCGGCTTAACAGGACGTTCATCAGACTGAAATTCAGTTCCCCGGGTGAGGACACCACCACCTGTTCGATGGACTGCTGCTGATAAAACTGTAGAATGGATTCCCTGAGCATACTGCTGCCTTCACTCTCGGTGTATCCCAGCTGCAACTCTTCCCACAATTTCAATTCCCTGGGTGATGCCAGCTGCAACACATCATTCATTTCCCATCCGTCACAATCGGAACTGGAAAGCAAATATTTGGCCGTAAACTCATGGTTGGCAAAGTATCGCTCCAGCTTAAAATCGTTTATTTTCATCTTTCATTGATTTGAATCTTACAAAGATAGCGGATTACAAAAACCCGGCTGTGCAGTCGATATTATATCACGATAAAAAAAAATTCCTGCCGTCGCAGTGACGGCAGGAATCAAAATTCTCTTAATGAAAAGTATTTACTTTCTATGGATTGGGCACAACATAGATCAGGTCCTTGTTGCGATAACCGTTCTGATCCAGATACCAGTCCTGATACAGTGTTCCACCGCTGTTGGCCCAGTCGGCAAATTTCAGGTAGGCATTAATGATGGCCTGCTTTTCGATGGGATAATCAAACTGATGGTACAGATTAATGGCCCAGGGAAGGTTATTCTTTGTCTTGTAATAGCTTCCGGTAGCAGGATTACTGTTGTCGTCACCCGTACCGAACAAGCTCATATTCGCCAGTGATGTGGGCGGATAATCCGGAAGGTGCACTTCAACGGACCGGTCCCTGTTCACAAAAATAAAGGGATTAAAACCGGCAATATCCAGATCGTTGTAGGTGTATGTATTGGGTTTAAACTCAATATCGATGCGGATGGTATCGGGTGTTACATACGGCAGATCAGGAGTGGTATTTACACCAATGCCACCGGGAGAGTGCATCAGATCGTATGCATTGTCGAACACGATGACCGTGGGCTTGGCCTGATTGTCTTCCGTACCATTACTATTCAAAGTCACGATGTTTTCTTTCAAAACAGAACCCGTTACCGTCAGATCATTGGCATTGATGGCAGACGAGAGCTGGAAACCGAAACCATTTTCATAGGAGGCACCAAAAGCTTTCAGGATAAAGGTTGCTTTCACACTCTTTACATAGTTGCTTGTGTTTGTATTCACTTCAAAACGGTAATCGATCACCATATCGTTGAAGTCATAATCCCCCTTATAGGGCCACAGGTCTTCAAATGCCAGGGTGCCAAAGCCGGTAGCCGGATAATAGTTCTCGGTGCCGGATAATACATTCACGACAACGGTAGCGGTGCTGCTCAGCCCACCCTGATCGCTGATGGAATAATCCACTGTGGCGGTGCCCGTAAAACCATTCACCGGAGTGAAGGTTATTTTTCCGGTAGTATTGTCCACGGTAAAGGTTCCCACCGTTGAAGAGCTGGGTTCCGTTCCCGACACCAGTTTCAGTGTACTGTAGTTAAATGGGGTGGAACCAGTTGTATCATTGTCCAATACAGGAATGATTACCGGCTGGTTGATTTCCGTCATTGCCGTATCATTTACTGCTTTGGGTCCAATTACAGGATAGGTTACTTTCACCTGAGCCTGATTGGATTTGATGCCGTTGTTGTCCTTAACAGTATAGTGAACAGGTGTCGGACTTCCCACCAACGAATTATCCGGGGTGAAGGTAATGGCACCGGTGGTTGTATTCACGGACCATACCCCTTCGTTGGTTACGGTCAGCGAAGCACCAGCCGTTGAGGTTCCGTCAATCTGTACGGTGGAGGGAACAAGATCAGCATCTCCCTTTGTATCATTATTCAACACATTCAGGGTAACAGGATTTCCCGGAGTACCGGTGATGCTGTCGTTTACAGCTGTAGGACCAACAAAATATGTAACCTTAACCGTGGCCGGATTGGATTTCAGTCCGATATCGTCTTTCACAGTGTACTGAATGGGCGTCGGGCTGCCGGTAAATGAGACAGCAGGTGTAAAAGTAATGGCTCCGGTAGCGGTATTCACCGACCAAACGCCTTCGTTGGGAACGGTCAGTGAAGCACCGGGAGATGATGTCCCGTCAATCTGTACGGTGGAGGGATCAATGTTATTATCACCTTTGGTATCATTATTCAGCACGTCGACTGTAACAGCGTTTCCGGGAATCCCCGATGTACTGTCATTCACCGCTGTCGGTCCCACCGGATACGTAATGGTCACCGTAGCCAGATTGGAAGCGATGTTATTATCATCTCTTACGAAATATTTGATGGGTGTGGGACTACCCACCAATGAATTATCAGGAGTAAAAGTAATGGCTCCGTTGGAGGTATTTACTGACCAGACGCCTTCGTTGGGAACCGTCAGAGAAGCTCCGGCAGATGTCGTACCATCGATCTGAACCGTAGAAGGAACAATGGTACCGTCTCCTTTCGTATCATTTTGCAATACATTGATTGTAACAGGATTTCCGGGCATACCTGAACCGCTGTCGTTGTTGGCGGTAGGCGCTGTAATATTAATCAGCTGAACCCAGGTTCCCTGAACCTGCGGGGTACCATTCAGCAGGGTATGGTTGTCATTTTCAAATTCACCACCGGCTCCCATGGAGAACTCAATCTTATCAAAAGCCAATCCCGAACTGGCTACGAAATGCAGGAAAGCAAAAGGCTCACCCGCATCCTGGCCGGTTCCGGGTTTACCGTAGTAATCGCTGGTTTTGTATGTACTGCCATTCACAGCTGTAATGCGGTTGTGCCTGTTGTTGGGTAACAAGTCGATGACATCCTGTGTTGTAAAAGTTCCGATGACTTGTCCGTTACGAAAGATCTTAATGGTGTTTTTGCCATCACCGGCAGGCCATGCAAATCCGAAATAGGTTACCGGATGGTTGAAAACCAAATCCACTTTACCCCCTACCTGAATGGCCATATATTTACCTGTTCCGGCTCCGTACTGGTCATCGTTTTTTATGTATGACTTACCGGCCGTTTGGTAATAGGTACCGATGGCTGAGGTATATCCGTTGGGAGTCGGAGCCCAGTTATAATTGGGCAGGTTGTTGAAACTGCTGAAGTCTTCTGTCACCAGCGTTCCTCCGGTCACATCCGATGTCATTTGTTTAGGCTTACTGGTGTAAACCCGCAGGTATTCCTGAGCCGAGACATTACTGCTCCAGAGCACCATCATCATCAGAATGAAAACAGGTGCCGCAAAACTATATTTTCTTACACTGTTTTTCATCCTGTTTTGTATAAAAGTAAATATTTTCATGAAACGGTCTTTTTAAAAATGAATAGATACCAATTATTTAAATTGATAACTCAAATTATCAGAGTTGATGTTTAAGGTAACCTCCTGTCCCATGAATTTCACCTTCAGTGTCTTTTCATAGGCCGGAATTACCAGTTTCATTGTATATGCCGTGTTGGCTTTCAGGAATGCCCGCTGGAATGAAACACCTTTTGAAGAAGTTATATCTACCAGATTGTTGGCTTTGGCAGTCAGTGTAAGCTGAACCGTACGGGTTGTTTTCCAGTTGAAACTCGAAGGAACCTGCAAATTGTCCATGGTTTTGGATTCTGTAGGTGGGTTCGGGCCGACCAGACTTTGTTTCTGGCATGAAACCAGCATCATTGCAAAACTGAAAAACATAAGTACAATAACTTTTTTCATCATTTTATCTTTATAATATGGTATAGGTTCACCAAATTCCGGTCCATATTTAAATTATTTCCAAATTGTATTGCAAAACACATACCCTCAACTATTTAACATCTCGTTCAGGTCTACCGCTATCCACAATACCTCCTTCAAAATTCCCATCCTGGGAAATTTAAGTATTAAAAATGGGAAAAATGAGGCCTTACATCCAAATATGCTACAGCTCTATATCCAGACTCACCGGGCAGTGGTCGGAACCGTGAATTTCAGGATGAATCGTGATGTTTTTCACTTGATTGATCAGTTTGGGGCTGACGATGAAATAATCAATACGCCACCCGGCGTTGCGGGCCCGGGCATTGAAGCGGTAGCTCCAGTAGGTATATTCCACTTTATCCGGATTCAGGTGACGGAACACATCCACAAAACCGGCGCCCAGCAGCCGATCCATCCCGTCGATTTCCACCTGGGTGTAGCCGGCAGTTTTGTTGTAGTTTGAATCGGGGTTTTTCAGGTCAATGGGACGATGAGCCACATTGAAATCGCCGCAGGCGATCACCGGCTTGGTTTGTTCGAGCTTTTCCATAAAATCCTGAAATACTTCGTTCCATTTTTCTTTAAAATCCAGTCGTTTCAGTCCTTCTCCCCCGTTAGGTGTATAGACGGTAATCAGATAAAATTCTTCGTATTCGGCAGTAATCACGCGCCCTTCGGTATCAAATTCGGGAATACCAATACCGTAGGAGACAGTTAACGGTTTCTGATTCGTCAGGATCGCCGTTCCGGAATAGCCTTTCCGTTCGGCAGAATTTCTATAAATCTCGAATTGATTGGTAAAGTCTTTCAATGCTTTGTCCACCTCATCTTCCTGTGCCTTGGTTTCCTGTAAACACAGGACATCTGTTTTGAGGCTTGAAAATGAAGCGGGAAAATCTTTTTTCATGACGGCCCGGATGCCGTTCACGTTCCAGGTTGTGATGCGCATAGTTGAATTTTTTTAATCAAGTGTAAAAATATAAAATTCCGGGCGAGCGTTTGTAATCCGGATCTATTTTGATCACTTTCGTTGTTCATTCAGGGTCGAAACCCGCACCGTTAATGGAAATAAATGTACATTTGAAAAAAAGAATCTTATGTCACGAATCACAAAAATAATAGCCTTATCAGGATTGATCCTGATTTCCGGCTTCAGCCTTCAGGCACAACAAACAAACCGGTTCGACAAAAAAGTCTTCACCGATTCACAGGGACATTCCCTCCTCTACCGTATTCTTTCTCCCGATTACAACCTGAGCAGAAAATATCCGCTGGTGATTTTCCTCCACGGTTCGGGGGAACGCGGCAACGACAACACGGCCCAACTGAAATGGGGGGTCATGCAATTTGCCACCGACCGGGCCATGTCGGAACACCCGGCCATCGTCATTGCTCCGCAATGTCCTGCCGGCCAGACCTGGGCCAACCTGCGTCCCGATAAAAACGGGAAAATGGAAATGTCGGCACAGCCCACCCTGCCCATGAAACTGGTCATGGAACTGGTGAAAAAACTCATCAAAGTCCTACCCGTTGACACAACCCGGATTTATATTACAGGATTGTCCATGGGTGGCTTCGGTACCTATGATGCCATCGAACGGTATCCGAATTTTTTTGCCGCTGCCGTACCGGTATGTGGCGGCGGGGATGTCAGCAAGGCTCCTTTGTTTGCGCACATGCCCCTCTGGATTTTTCATGGCGCCGATGACCCGGTGGTTCCCGTTCAATTCGACTACAATATGGCCCAGGCACTCATCAAAGCCGGAGGGCATCCCGGTCTGACAATCCTACCGGGTGTGGGACATTTCTCATGGGTGGCAGCATACAGCGATCAACTGATGATGAACTGGCTGTTTGATCAACGCAAAAAATAAACCGTATGTCCGATAAATTCTCAGAGAAAGAATCGTTTTCTCCGAAAAAAAGAGTCCGAAGCTTCGGCTATGCCTTCCGGGGTATCTACAACATGCTGCGGTCGCAACATAATTTCTGGATTCAGCTCACCCTGGGCACGCTGGCGGTAGTCATGGGCTTTGCCCTGGAGATCAGTCGCGGCGAGTGGATGATCCTGGCGCTGACCATCGGCATGGTGCTGGCTGCCGAAACCTTTAATTCGGCCATCGAATCGCTCACCGACCTGGTGCAACCCGAACAAGACCCACGAGCCGGATGGATTAAAGATCTGGCGGCCGGAGCGGTACTGATCACAGCCATCGCCTCGGTTGTTGTGGGATTATTGATTTTTGTTCCACGAATCCTGGCCTTACTATGAAACTGATCATAGACAGCGGCGCAACCAAAACACAATGGACCCTCCTGACCACACTGAAAGATGTGCAGCATTTTTTCACTTCGGGACTGAATCCTTACTATATGACTCCCGAATCCATGCAGCAGCTGATCGAAAGCGAGTTGCCCGACAAACTGCTGAGACAACCGGTGAAGGAAATCTTTTATTATGGAACCGGTTGTTCCACCGAAGCTAACTGCACCGTGATGCAAACGGTATTGCAGCATTTCTTCGTGCAGGCAGACATCACGGTGCACCATGATCTGTACGGAGCTGCCGTTGCCCTGTACCACGATCAACCAGGCATTGCCTGTATCCTCGGAACCGGTTCCAATTCATGTCTTTGGAACGGAACAGAAATAGTGGAGAATGTGCCTTCGCTGGGCTATATGCTGGGCGATGAAGGCAGCGGCACTTATCTGGGGAAATTATTGTTAAAACTTATCTTAAGCGGGGAAACAGATGCCGCACTTTCTGATGCTTTCTACGCTTATACAAACATGGATTTTTCCGCCATCCTGCACAAAATCTACAAGGAAGACAGACCGAACCGCTGGATCGCCGGTCTGGCTCCTTTTGCTGCTCAGCATAGGGAACATCCCGAAATAAAAAAAGTGATCCAACGAAATTTCAAGGATTTTATCCGGGAGCAGGTGTCTGAATATTCCGGATACAAAGAGCACGACATTTCATGCACCGGTTCCATTGCCTGGTTTTTTCAGGAAGAATTAAAACAGGTGTTGAAAGAAGAAGGATTGAAGCCGGGTATTATTCTCAAAGAACCTATGGAGGGACTGGTTCGCTGGCATGCAGAGGATTAAAGTTCCTTTGCCAGGTAACGGGCCGTATGGCTTTTCTTGTTTTGCACGATTTCTTCCGGCGTACCGGCACAAATAATCATGCCACCAGCCGATCCGCCTTCAGGACCGATGTCGATGATGTGGTCTGCCACCTTGATCACCTCCATATTGTGTTCAATAACCAATACGGTGTTGCCCCGGCTCACCAGCTGGTTCAGCACGTCCAGCAATACTTTCACATCTTCAAAATGCAAACCGGTGGTGGGTTCATCCAGAATATAGAGTGTTTTTCCCGTATCTTTTTTTGACAATTCGGACGCCAGCTTGATGCGCTGTGCCTCCCCTCCCGATAAGGTAGTGGACGACTGCCCCAGCGTCAGGTAACCCAGGCCCACATCTTTCAGTGTTTTCAGCTTATGGGCAATGGCAGGAATATTTTCAAAGAATTCGGCAGCCACACGAATACTCATGTTCAACACATCGTTGATGGACTTTCCCTTGTAGCGCACTTCCAGCGTTTCCCGGTTGTAACGCTTGCCCTGACAATCTTCGCACAGTACATACACATCGGGCAGAAAATTCATTTCAATGGTCTGAACTCCGGCGCCTTTACAGGTCTCGCAACGTCCCCCCTTGATGTTAAAGGAGAACCGACCCGGCTTGTACCCGCGAATCTTGGATTCAGGCAACTGGCCATACAGTTTGCGGATCTCATCAAATACTTTGGTATAGGTAGCAGGATTGGAACGCGGTGTCCGGCCGATTGGATTCTGATCGATTTCGATGATCTTATCAATATGACTTATCCCGTCAATACTTTCGTAAGGCAGCGGTTCTTTCAGGGAACGATAAAAATGATGACTCAGAATAGGGTATAATGTTTCGTTGACCAGGGTGGATTTTCCACTACCCGAAACACCCGTCACACAGATGAATTTCCCCAACGGGAATGCCACGTCCACATTTTTCAGGTTGTTGCCCCGGGCGCCTTTCAGTACAATGGATTTTCCATTTCCTTTCCTTCGCTGGCTGGGATATTCTATCACCCTGTTCCCGTTCAGGTACTGGGCCGTCAGTGTATTGCTTTTCAGGATTTCTTCGGGACTTCCGGAAGCCACGATTTTTCCGCCCAGTCTTCCGGCTCCCGGACCGATGTCTACCACGTAATCAGCCGCGAGTATCGTATCTTTATCATGTTCAACCACCACAACTGAGTTACCAATATCCCGAAGTTCTTTCAACGATTCAATAAGCTTATGGTTGTCGCGCTGATGCAATCCGATGCTGGGCTCATCCAGAATATACAACACCCCGGTCAGTCGTGAGCCAATCTGTGTGGCCAGCCGGATGCGCTGCGATTCACCTCCCGAAAGGGTCTTGGCCGGTCGGTTCAGATGCACGTAATCAATTCCCACCTCCAAAAGGAAATCCAGTCTCGAACGGGTTTCCCGCAAAAGTTCCCGGGCAATGGTTTGTTGCTTTTCATTCATGTGCCCTTCCACATGTTCCAACCAGTATTTCAGTTCGTTCAGATCCATTCTGGCCAATTCGGAAATATTTTTTCCGTCAATTTTGAAATACAGGGCCTGTTTCTGCAACCGGTCGCCATGACATTCAGGACAGGTTATCTTGTTCATAAAGCCTTCGGCCCATTTTCGGGAAGACTGAGACGTATTTTCACCGTTGAACTGTTCAATGTAGTTGAGAACCCCTTCAAATGTCAGCGAATAGGAAGAAGTAATTCCCAGGTATTCCTTTTTCACCTCCACCGTTTCCTGGGTTCCGTTCAGGATCACCTGAATCGCACGTTCCGGTATGTCTTTAACGGGAGTATTCAGATTGAACCCATATTTGATACCGATGGTCTCCAGCTGATTGAAAATCCAGTTGCTTTTGTATTCACCTAAAGGAGCAATCCCCCCTTTTTTAATGGATTTATTTTTATCGGGAAAAACCTTGTCCAGATCGATCTCACTCACCACCCCCAATCCGTTGCACCGGGGACAGGCACCATAAGGTGAGTTGAAGGAAAAGAGGTTGGGTTCGGGATCATCGTATGCAATTCCGGTGGTCGGACACATCATTTTCAGACTGTAGTGTTTCACCTGCTGATCGCTTTCGTCCAGTATCATCAGAACCCCCTTGCCCTGTTTCAAAGCCGTGCCTACCGATTTGGTCAACCGGTCCGATTTTCCGGAAACGGGCAACCGGTCCACCACTACTTCCACATCGTGGACTTTGTACCGGTCCAGCTGCATACCAAAGGCCACTTCCTGCACTTCGCCGTCCACACGCACCCTCAAAAATCCCTGTTGCCTTACCCGTTCGAACAATTCACGGTAGTGTCCTTTACGGGCTCTTACCAAGGGAGCCAGCAACATAATATTTTTACCCTTGTATGCCTGCGTTATCAGCGAGACAATCTGATCCTGAGTATACTGCACCATTTTCTCCCCCGTGTTGTATGAAAAAGCTTCTGAAGCTCGTGCATACAAAAGACGCAGAAAATCGTAAATCTCGGTAATAGTCCCTACGGTAGAGCGTGGATTCCGGCTCACCGACTTCTGCTCAATAGAAATCACCGGACTCAATCCGTTGATTTGATCCACATCGGGGCGTTCCATATTGCCTATAAATTGGCGGGCATAGGCCGAAAATGTTTCCATATAACGACGCTGTCCTTCCGCATAAATGGTATCAAACGCCAGCGATGACTTGCCACTTCCGCTCAAACCGGTAAACACCACCAGTTTGTCGCGGGGAATTGACAAATCAATGTTGCGCAGATTGTGTACCCGTGCCCCTTTTATTTCGAGGTAGGAACCTGTAAAATATGGAATTTCAACTGGATCTTTCATGACAGCGCTGTCCTTTCGAAAAATTCCTGCAAAATTAGTGTTTCTCTTTTAATTATGTAATGTCATACATAAATAGACTGCAAAGTTTTGACAACTTACAATCTGAGCAATTAAATAGTATTGATAAAATATTCAAATAAAATCGTAATATTGTCCGATCTTTTCGGACAGACGGCATGAAAAATTCCATCTTGTATACTTATACTCTGCTCTCTTACACTTTGTTGTACCCCTTTACTTTTCTAATTACACTGACTGTTCTTGTTTTTTACCATATGGGGCTCCGAAAACAAATACCCGCTGTGATTTGGTTTTGGGCAACCGGTTCTTTTCTGTTGATCGGTAAGTATTACCGGATTGAAGGCAGGGAAAATTTCGACAAAAGAAAGAAGTACATCCTGGTTTCCAACCACTCCAGTTTGTTTGATATTATGGGTATTATGGCCATTTGCTCCAGAATTTCCTGGTTCGGACGGGCCAATCTGATGCAGATCCCGGTGTTTGGAAATGTACTCAGAGCCATCAATTATGTACCCATGCAAACCATCGATCTGAAGAACACCAAAAATATGATGGGTCAACTCATCAACAACTCAGAAAGTCAAACCGTGGCAATCTTTCCCGAGGGAACAAGAACAACAACCGGAGACCTGAGCCGGTTCCGTAAAGGATTCCTCCATGTACTCAAAGCCAGTCAGCTGGACATCTTACCCGTTACCTTGAATGGCTTTTTTGAATTCAAACCCAAAAACAGATTTTATTTCAATTATCCCATTAAATTATCTGCACGGATTCATCCCCCGATTACCTACAACGAACTTCAACAGTTGGACGACAGTGAAATAATTGCCCGTGTGCGCAACAGTATTGAATCCGCCTTGTATTAACAGAAAACAAAATTAATGAAAGAATCAACTTCCCCCAGGTGGGCATTTATTGTCAACCCCGTTGCCGGCGGTGGTCATGCGTTAACAACTGAAGAAGAAATCAGGAAACAGCTGAAGAAACGCAACCTGACCGCCGAATTTGTCCGAACCAAAGAGCACGGCCATGCCAGTTTGCTGGCCGAAGAACTCGTCAACAAAGGATACAACCACATCATAGCTGTTGGTGGCGACGGAACCTTAAACGAAGTAGCCCGTACCCTGGTTCGTTTCCCGGAGTGTATCATGGGCTTGATTCCCTCAGGAACGGGTAATGACTTCGCTAAAATAGTTGGCTTTACGCCTGATTTCTCGCAGAATCAATGGGATATCTTTTTCGAAGTCCATACCGGGAAGCTGGATGTAGGCAGTTGCAACGGAAATTATTTCTTCAACGGAATGGGACTGGGATTTGATGCCCAGGTTGCTTCAGAGAACTATGACTCCCATGGGGAACTGAAAGAAAAAAGAGGAAACTATATTTGGCATATTCTGAAAAACCTGCTGTTTTTCAAAGCACTAAAGATGAAGATTAACCTGAATGGAACAGTGGAAGAAAAGCGCTCATTTCTGAACACCATTGCCATTGGCAGAAGATTTGCCGGGGACTTTTTCCTGACTCCGAAAGCCATGGCCGATGACGGGTTGCTGGATGTCTGTATGGTGGATCCTGTGAATTTTTTCCAGCGACTCTCCATCCTGCTGAAGGTTCCCAAGGGAACCCATCTGTCGCATCCCAGGGTTCATTATCTGCAAACCGATAAAGTCCACATCGAACTGAAACAAAAAGCCGCTTACCACCTCGACGGGGAATTATTTTTCGCCCATCGTTTCGACATCACTCTTTATCCCGGTAAACTTCAATTCATTTACAATCCACAACAGGATCATTATTTCACGGAAAAAGATAACTCATGACGGACCGGCAGGAAAAGTACATTGCCTTTTTTGACATCGACAAGACTGTTTTGTCGGTCAACAGCAGTGTTCCATTGATTCTCAAAGCTTATAAAATGGGGCTGATGCCGACCGCCTCCTTACTCAAAGCCATAGGACTCTCCGTAGTTTATAAACTCCGGCTGCGAAACACCATTGATATTACCGAGTCCATGGCATTTTGGCTGAAAGGCATACCGGAAGACACTGTGGCCAAACTGTCAGAGCAACTGGTTAGTGAAAAACTGGTCCACAGGATTCGGCCATCGGTATTACAGGAAATTGAATACCACCGATCTCAGGGTGCCCGTGTGGTAATCCTTTCAGCTTCGCTGCCTTATACCTCCATACCCTTGGCCCGGCATCTGCATATGGACGATGTCATCTGTTCATCCATGGAAGTGGTCGACGGGAAATTTACAGGAAAACCGAAGGGAAAGATCTGTATCGAAAAGGAAAAAGAAGTCCGGGTTCGCCAGTATTGCAGCAAGGGTTGTGCCGTAGAGCAAGCCTGGTGTTACGGGGATTCCTATTCCGATCGGTACGTAATGGAAATTTGCGGGCATGTGGTTTGTGTGACCCCCGACAGCCGGTTAAAGAAGCTGGCAAAAATCAGAAACTGGAAGGTCATCCGATAAAAGAGCCAACCGTTGAAGGAAACGATGTCCGAGACAGGCTCAAGAATCTTTCAGACTTCTTCAGAAACTGACAAATACGTTCGCGACAGAAAAACTTTCCCCACCTTGGCGATGGCCCAGGGCACATAAATTCCCAGGGTAAGGACCGACAGCAGGATCTGTCCCCAGATCAAAAGGTAGTCATTCAACGGGTCCTTATCAAATCCGACATACCGTTCCGCTTGCTTATTCTCAGCCACCGTTCGCACCGCAAAATAAATGTACAGTTGGATACACATCATCGGGATGTAGATCCCCAACGTGAGCACAGAAAAGAAAAGTTCCACCATTATTTTCCATAAAGAAGGCCAAAACCTGGATACTGAACGAATGCGAAACCCTCTGTACTCAACATTGATCAGCCATTTGTAAAACAAATACAAGACAGGGATCATAAAAACATACTGCACAACTTGCGGAATCCAGTGTAGTACCGCCTGATCCAGCGGAATATTTTTCCAAACGGATAACATATAGCCGGCAACGAGAACAGGCACGACAACAAAGAGATAGATCGCAAACAATACGTTCCCCTTCCCCAAAAATTTGAGATTCTTTGATTTCAAACTGCTGTTGTCAACAAAATAGCGGATATAATCCCTGATGAGCCAGGGCAGATAAAGAGTAAAGGTGATCATCGTCAGTATTATCCCCGGGATCACGGCTTCAAGATAGGATGAAAAAGTGCCGTTAAACTGGAGCGGATGGTTATCGTACTGAGCATGCTGAATATAAATACGGTTGATGTAATAGTAAAGAATGACCATAGCGGAAAGGATCAGAAGTAAAGCCCCTACCGTCACCAGCGCAATGACCAACGGGTCGTTTTGGTCGTTGATGAAAAATCTTTTGTAAAGGGGCAGCCCATGCCTCGGAACCAGTACAAACAACCAATACAGTATCCATAAGGGAAATAATTCTGCTCCTTTCAAGGTGAAATCAAAATACCTTTTCATTGAAATTTTTTTTCCGGTTCATAAATTGGTGGTGAAGAAATTTCTTCGACGTTAAAAATAAAAAATAATTAAACGCCAACATTATTAATATTCATATCTCCCTTGTCGGGAGTAGCTGCTCTTTTTTTCTATTTTTGTATCCAACATCAATAGAACCATATGTTTTCAAAAGAAGATAAACATCAAATGGGAGCCAGAGGGATTAGTCCCGAAACCGTCGAGCAACAGATCAGGACGTTCAAAAACGGTTTCCCTTTCATCCTACTGACTGCTCCGGCCACACCCGAAAACGGAATGCTCCGTTATACTCAGGCAGAAGCCGAAGAACTGGCTCAATATTTCGACAACCATAAAAACGACTATCAGGTCATCAAATTTGTTCCCGCTTCGGGTGCTGCCAGCCGCATGTTCAAACACTTACAGTCGTTTCGCAACAAATACCGGGGTACCGAAGAAGAAATCAATCAACTGGAAAAGGAAGAGGACTTCAATTCAGTGGGCTATTTTTTCAGGAATTTACACCGGTTTGCCTTTTATGATGTTCTTAAAGCCGAACTGAACAAGCAACAAACAGACCTGGAACGGGTACTGAAAAAGAAAGATTACAATACCGTGCTGGATTTTCTGCTGACTGAAAAAGGACTGAATTACGCCAAACTTCCCAAAGCCCTTTTACATTTCCATTTGTATCCGGAAGGACCGCGCAAGGCTTTTGAGGAACACCTGGTGGAAGCGGCTCACTATGCTGCAGACAACAACAACATAGCCCACTTGCATTTCACGGTTTCGGCAGAACATCAGGAAGCATTTGAAGCCTCCATCGCTGCGGTGAAAAAAACGTATGAAAAGAAATTCGGAGTTACGTTCGCTATTGGTTTCTCTCAGCAAAAACCAGCTACCGATACCCTGGCAGTAGACATGAATAATGAGCCCTTCAGAAACACTGATGGCAGTCTGTTGTTCCGTCCCGGCGGACATGGTGCACTCATCGAGAACCTGAACGACCTTGATTCGGAGATCATCTTTATTAAAAACATCGACAACATTGTTCCTGATCGGTTGCGTGACACCACATACCTGTACAAAAAAGTGCTGGGCGGGTTACTGTTCCGGTTACAGGAAAAGACTTTTGACTTCCTCGATCTGCTGGACGATGGTGAAGTAACCGACGAAGAACTGCAGGAGATCAGGGAATTTGCCCAGAAAGAATTACAGATCTATGTGCCCCCGGTTTATGAAACATACAACAAATGGGAAAAGATCGATTTTCTGTTCAACAAACTAAATCGGCCCATGCGCATCGCAGGAATGGTACGAAACGAAGGCGAACCCGGTGGAGGTCCCTTCTGGACCATCAACGACCGGGAAGAATATTCACTGCAGATTGTGGAATCCTCTCAAATGGACCTGACTGACGAAAGTCAAAAAAACATCGTTTCCAAAGCCACCCATTTTAACCCCGTGGATTTGGTATGTGGCGTATTAAATTTCAGGGGCGATTCCTTCAATCTGACTGAATTCGTAGATCCTGAAACAGGCTTCATTGCACAGAAATCTGTGGATGGTCGCGACCTGAAAGCCATGGAACTTCCCGGTTTGTGGAACGGTGCTATGGCAGACTGGATCACCCTCTTTGTGGAAGTACCACTCATTACATTCAATCCGGTTAAAACCATCAATGACTTATTGCGCCCGCAGCATCAACCCGAATAATAATTAGTTAAACAGTTATGAATTATCAATTTACATCGCTTCAAATTAAAAGAATCACTCGTTCCTCTTTCTGGCAAAAAAATATCATCACCAACATCTTCATCGGATTATTGATGATCCTGCTGCTGCTGGAACTATTGGGAGTGGGAATCTTCTTACCTGAAATTCTGAAGAAAGCGGCCAAGGACATCACTCCGGAAGCCATGCTAAATCAAGGGCTTATCTATTACTTTCTGGTTACTTTCATGATGCGCTTTTTTATTCAGGAGCTGCCTACCATGGAGATAACCCCCATGCTGCATCTTCCCATCAGGAAAACGCGCATCAGTTCGTACCTGAATTTAAGAACCCTGCTGTCGTTTTTTAACTTCTTACCGCTGTTCTTGTTTTTGCCCTTTTCCCTCATCTACATGGGAACACATTTCGCTGCAACAACAGCCATCATCTGGTTCCTGTCCATTTATTTCTTCGAATTCACTTCCAATTTTCTACTGGTACGGATCAAACGAAAATCATCTGTCACCCCGTCTGTTGTACTGATCCTGATGGCGCTGGCGGTACTGATCGGAATACTGAATTATTACAATCTGCTGCCGTTAAAGAACATCTCCGGCTGGTATTTCGGTAACATCATCAAACACCCCCTCTGGATCCTGCTTCCCCTGGTCACGATGGTTCTTGCATTCTGGGAAAACCATCGGTATACGATGAATCATCTGTATCTGGAAAACCTGGTAAAAAAGAAAAAACGGGCTGAAAAACTGAGCAGCAGCCTGTCGGGACTGGAAAGAAGGGGTAAAACCGGCGCGCTGATTCTAAATGAGATTCGGCTGCTGTTGCGTAACAAACGCTCCAAACAAATGTTGATGATCAGTTTACCGCTTTCGTTGTTGTACGGATTGTTTTTTTATCCGCAGCCCCAATACATGAACCACACGGGTTTACTGGTTTTTGTCGCCACGTTTATTTCCGGTGGCTTCCTCATCATTTACGGACAATACATCCTGGCCTGGGAGAGCACGCAATTTGATTTTGTGATGGCTTCCAACATCCAAAGCGAAGAATACTTCAAAGCCAAATATTATCTGATGACCATCCCCACAACCGTTCTTTTTATCCTCACGATTCCTTATGTTTATTTCGGGATGAACATACTGGAACTCAATTTCGTTTTCCTGATTTACAACCTGGGGGTGAATGCCCCGTTGCTGTTGTTCTCTGCCAGTTTTAACCGCAAGCGGCTGGAGCTGGACCAGGGACAAATGATGAATTACCAGGGGGTGGGCATCAATAATTTCCTGATTATCATCCCGCTCATGGGCGGACCTGCACTGCTTTTTGCTATCCTCAATGCTGTGGCAGGAACGAACATCGCCCTTTTAATCATCACCGGACTGGGGATTCTGGGGCTGATTTTGCACCAGCAATTGATTAAATGGGCTGCAGCATTCTTCAGAAATCGCCGGTACAAAATTGCAGACGGATACAGAAACAGTTAAACCTGAAAATTATAATTATGATAAACGTAGAAAATCTTACCAAAAAATATGCAGGAAGAACCGTATTGAACATTCCTGAAATCAACATTGAAAAGGGAGAAAGCTTTGGCCTGGTCGGCAACAACGGAGCAGGAAAAACCACTTTTTTCCGGCTGATCCTGGACCTCATCAAGGCCTCCACGGGAAAAGTAAGTTCCGGTGGTGAAAATGTCGCAAAAGGAGAACACTGGAAAAAATATACCGGATCATACCTGGATGAAGGTTTCCTTATCGACTACCTCACTCCCTACGAATACTTCAACTACGTGGGGAAACTGAACGGCATTCCTGCTGAAGAAGTAAAAAAATTCATGGAAGAGATGAAAAGCTTCCTGGGCAACGACATCATGGATAACCGAAGTTACATCCGCGATCTGTCCAAAGGGAATCAAAAAAAGGTGGGAATCGGGGCTGCACTGATGATCCGCCCTGAGGTACTGGTGCTGGACGAACCTTTTTCCAACCTGGATCCCACCTCCCAGTTTCAATTGAAGAGTTTGCTCAAAGAATGGCAGGACAAACACCAGATGTGCATGCTGATTTCTTCCCACGACCTGAATCATGTTACCGAAGTTTGCAAACGTATTGTAGTCTTGCACGAAGGGGAAGTGGTCCACGATCTGGAAACCAATCCCAATACACTCAGTGAGCTGGAGGCTTACTTTGCCGTGAAAGGGGACGCCGCTGTCGAAGAATAGGCTTGTGGTGAAAAACAACATCCTGTAGCTGATATTTGCTACCAATCGTGCCCAAGAATTAGTATTTTTGCCGCAAATGTCAGAATACAAACAATATATCAATAAAGAACCGTTCAAAACCGTCGCTGATACTGCTCAGGAACTGAACATACCGGCTTATATAATCGGGGGTTACGTGCGTGATTTGCTCCTGCACAGGAAGTCGAAAGACGTGGATTTTGTAGTGACCGGAAGCGGAATCGATTTTGCCCGGACACTGGCCGACAGGATGGGAAAAGACATCGAAGCTAAATATTTTGAAAACTTCGGTACCGCCATGATCCGTTACAAAAGCTGGGAACTGGAATTTGTGGGAGCACGGAAAGAATCCTACAGGAAAAATTCACGCAAACCCATTGTGGAAAACGGCACGTTGCTGGACGACCTGAAACGCCGTGATTTCACCATCAATGCTTTGTCCATCAGCCTCAACAAAAACGACTTCGGCACACTACACGATGAATTCAACGGCGTGGAAGATCTGAAAAACAAAATCATCAGAACACCACTGGATGCCGACATCACTTTTTCGGACGATCCGCTGCGCATGATGCGTGCCATCCGTTTTGCCACCCAATTGGGCTTCACCATCGAAGAAAACACGCTGAATGCCATAAGCCGAAACAAAAACCGGATTTCCATTGTCTCCAGCGAGCGAGTAGCGGATGAACTGAATAAGATCGTGATGACCGACAAACCTTCTGTGGGCTTCCTGTTACTGGACCAAACGGGTTTACTGAAACTGATCTTCCCTGCCTTTATGGAACTCAAAGGGGTAGAAGTCGTTAATAAACGGGCACACAAGGATAACTTTTACCACACACTGAAAGTGCTGGACAACATTTGCAAAACCACCGACAATCTTTGGTTGCGTTGGTCGGCCATCATGCACGACATTGCCAAACCCGTCACCAAAAGATACGACGACAAAGCGGGCTGGACCTTCCACGGGCACGAGTTTGTCGGAGCTAAAATGGTCCCCAGGCTGTTCAAGAAACTGAAGCTCCCCCTCAACGACAAAATGCATTATGTGCAGAAAATGGTGTTGCTCCATTTGCGCCCCATAATTTTAGCGGAAGACATTGTCACTGATTCAGCAGTACGGCGTCTGTTGTATGACGCCGGTGATGACATCGACGACCTGATGAAGTTATGCGAAGCCGACATTACGTCCAAAAACGAGATCAAGGTAAAACGTTACCTGAAAAATTTCCAGTTGGTACGTCAGAAGCTGAAAGAAGTGGAAGAAAAGGACCGCATCCGAAACTGGCAACCGCCCATCAGCGGGGAGATCATCATGGAGACGTTCGGGCTGAAGCCTTCCAAAACCGTGGGCGACATTAAGACCGCTATTCGCGAAGCCATTCTGGACGGTGAAATTCACAACGCCTATGAGGAAGCCTACCCTCTGATGCTGAAGATTGCTTCCGGCATGGGACTGGAAGTTAAAGACAACAGACACGAACCCAAACCGGATACTGATACCATCAAACAGGACCTTCCATGAATGCTTCCGGAAATCGTCCGACCCTGGTAGTTATTGCCGGACCAACGGCTTCCGGCAAGACAGCGCTCACCATCCGTCTGGCACAGGCTTTTCATACGGAGATCATTTCCGCCGACTCCCGACAGTTCTATAAAGAAATTCCCATCGGCACCGCTGCGCCTACCGTGGAAGAACAGACGCTGGTCCCCCATCATTTTGTGGGCAACCGGTCCATTTTCGATGATTACAATATTGCTTTGTATGAAAAGGAAGTTCTGGCCCTGTTGGAAGAAAAATTCAAGGACCACAATGTTGTCTTCATGACAGGGGGTTCGGGACTTTACATCGACGCCGTGTGCAAAGGAATAGATGCCCTCCCCGACCCCGATCCGGAATTAAGGGAAGAACTGAATACTTTATTAAAAAAAGAAGGGATAACAGCCTTTCAAAAGCTTCTTCAGGAACTGGACCCGGAGTACTATGCATCAGTGGACATCCACAATCCCAAACGGTTGCAACGGGCCATTGAGGTGTGCCGGCAAACCGGTAAAAAATACAGTGAACTGCGCTCCAACCAACCGGTACAACGGAATTTCAATATTCTGAAAATTGGCTTGACCATAGACCGGCACGAGCTGGCCCGGCGCATTCACATCAGGACACAAGCCATGCTGGACACAGGCTGGCTGGACGAAGTGAAACGGGTATTTCCCCACCGTCACCTGAACGCACTGAACACCGTGGGCTACAAAGAGCTGTTTGCTTATCTTGAAGGAGACTACTCACTGGAAGAAGCCATTGAGAAGATTGAAACCAACACCCGCCGCTACGCCAAACGCCAGCGTACCTGGCTGAGGAGGGACATGGAGGTGCATTGGTTTGCTCCGGAAGATGTTCAGAATATTGAGCACTTCATAAAAGAGAACCTTTAATATCGGCTAAAGCCTGTTGGGGACTCGCTTTTATAACAGCAGGCATCCATATTCCCTTGATTGATTTGATGATTGTGAAAACCCGACGCTGAAAAACAGATTCTTCACTCTGCTCAGCATGGCACGCTTGTGTCGGCCAAAAATCATTCATTCTTCTTTGTTTGACCGTTGTAATTCAATTGTGTAGTTTTGCAGCCCAAAAAAAAATAAAAGAATGATCTGTCAGCTGGAGACCAAAGAAATCGAAGAACTGCAACCCACTCACATTTTACCACAGACCCATTTCTGGGGACGAATCAAACAAAACCAGGGTTTTATCCCCCAAGGATTCGAACTTACCGTTTCCAAAGATCTGCTGTCGCAGACGGCGGACCCGTTGAAGAAAATCGACGATGATTTGCTGGTCCTCATCAAATACATCGACCAAAACCACAGTTATGCCTACGTCCCTTATGGCCCCAAGCTGGAGCCTTCCTTCGAGAACCAGGGACTGTTCCTGGAAGAACTGTCGGAGTCCATTCGGCCCTACCTGCCTGAAGACTGTCTGTTCATCCGGTACGACCTGATGTGGAAAAATCAATGGGCCGCCGAAGAGGAATATTTTGATCATTCGGGCAACTGGCTGGGCGCCCCGCCCAGTCACACACAGGAATACCGTGTCAATTTCCAGACAGCCAACTGGAACCTGAAAAAGAGCCTCGGTGATGTTCTGCCCAAAAACACTTTCTTCCTGGATTTAAGTTTGAACGAGCAGGAACTCCTTCACAATATGCGGTACAATACCCGTTACAATGTGCGCAAGGCCCAACGCAACGGCATCCGCGTGCGCGAATATGGCATGGAACACATGAGTGACTGGTACAAACTCTATCTGGAAACAGCCTTGCGCCACAACATGCCGTTGCAAAACCAGGAATTCTTCTCCGCCATCCTCGCCAACCACGACAACAACAAAAAAGGCGTCACCGTCAAGATGCTCATGGCCGATTTTGACGGGCAGTTTTTGTCTTCCATGTTTCTGGTATTGTCCAAAACACGGGGTACTTATTTGTACGGGGCCTCATCCTCCAGTAAAAACCACCTCATGGCCAGCTATGCGTTGCAGTGGGAATCCATCAAAATCGCCAAGAAATGGGGCTGCACGGAATACGATATGTTCGGCTCAGCGCCCAACTTAAGTCAGACCCACCCACTGCACGGTGTGCATGTGTACAAGAAAGGCTTCGGCGGCAATCTGTTCCACAGGATGGGCTGCTGGGACTATCCCTACAACCACCAACTGTACGACATTTATAAATACCAGGAAGTATAAAGACCCGTTCAGCACCGATATGGAGAAACCGTCAACTCCAACCAGGCCAACGAGTGGAAACCTGCCCGCCGCAGTAAGGACACTCCCATTCAATCGGAATCAAAAGGTTGGTACTCTTTCCCTCTAACAACAAATTTTTCATTGAAACTCCCGCCATAAAGTCGGGAAACGTACTACTTTTACCAGTCTCAAAGAATCAAAACTTGAAATCAAAAACAATACTCAAAAGACTCCAAAGACATGAAAGCACTCCTGTTAAGTCAAAAGACTTATGATTTTGAAGTAAAGGATATCGAAAAGCCCAAAGTCTCAAAATCGGAGGTATTGATCAAACTCAATGCCGCAGCCATCAATCACCATGAACTCTGGACACTCAAAGAAAAGAATCTGAAAAGTGACGCGCCCATTCTTTTGGGGTCGGATGGTGCAGGGATCATTGAGGATGTCGGGACAGAAGTGGAAAGATTAAAACCGGGAGATGAAGTCGTCATTAACCCGTCTTTAAATTGGGGGGAAAAGGATCGAATTCAAAGTCGGCAATACGAAATATTGGGATTTCCGACCCGCGGGACTTTTGCTGAATATATTCTGATCGGTGCGCAATATGTATATCCTAAACCCGAACATCTTTCTTTTGAAGAAGCGGCTGCGCTGCCATTAGCAGGTTTAACCGCGTATCGTGCCTTATTCACACGGGGAGAATTTGAACCCGACAGCAAAATACTGATCACCGGGATCGGTGGTGGTGCAGCATTGTTTGCAATGAATTTTGCAATAGCATCCGATGCCGAAGTATATGTCACCTCCAGCGATGAAACCAAGATGTCCAAAGCCATTGAATTGGGGGCCAAAGGTGCGGTAAACTATAAAAACAATGACTGGAGTACTGAATTGAAGAAGATGGCTGGCGGATTTGACATTATCATTGACAGCGCTGCCGGTCCGGGGTTTTCATCGTTGGTTGATTTGGCGCATCCGGGGGGCCGAATTGCATTGTTTGGGAGAACTGCCGGCAATATTTCTTCTCTGAATCCCAGAGCAATCTTCTGGAAGCAACTCTCAATCCACGGCACTACGATGGGAAATGATCAGGAGTTCAAGGCGATGATGGAGTTTATTTCCAATAAAAATATCAGGCCGGTTATCGATTCTGTTTTTCCACCAAAGGACATTAATTTAGCCTTTGAGAAAATGGATCAGGGCAAACAGTTCGGTAAAATTGTGATGGATTTGAACAACTTTTCATCCTCGTTCCAGAAATAATAAGAACAGATCAAAAAATGAAAACAAAAAAAGAACTGAAAAACAAATACAAACAAATGAAATTCCCCATGGGTGTTTTTCAGATCAGAAACCTTTCCAACGACAAGGTTCTCATCGACAACAGTACCGATATGGTTTCCAAATGGAACCGCCATCAAATGGAGCTGAAATTCGGCAGCCACAAAAACCAGGATCTGCAAAAAGACTGGAACAATACGGGCACCGACAACTTCGTGTTTGAGGTTCTGTCGGAATTGAAACCGGATGAGAAAATTATCAGTTATCCCAAAGAACTGAAGTCACTTCAGGAAAGAGTCATTGAGGAAATAAACATCGAAAAAGAATTAAGATATTAACCCTTGTTTCTTCACACTGAAACCTGTTAAAAGTATTTAAGTACTCAACGCACTTCCTAAACTTTGCTATTTTAGCGAAAAACAAATTATGTGCCTGATCTATTGCTCGCTGAACGAGCATCCGAAATATCAATTGATCATAGCCGCCAACCGGGATGAATTTTATGATCGCCCGGCATTGGGTGCCCATTGGTGGGACACGCCCCGCATCCTGGCAGGAAAGGACCTGAAGGCTGGCGGAACCTGGCTGGCAGTGAACCGGCAGGGTAAATTTGCTGCACTCACCAATTACCGCGACCCGGCGGAATTTAATATCCAAAAGAAATCGCGGGGAAACATTGTTGTGGATTATTTCAACACGGAAAACGAATCGGCCTTTTTTGAAAATCTCCTAAACTCCCGCACCATGTACAACGGTTATAATTTTATTGGCTTTGATCAGGGAAAGGTCCATTACTATTCCAACCGGCTTGCTGCAGTGACCGTACTGGAAAAGGGAAGTTTTGCCCTCAGTAATCACCTGCTGGATACCGACTGGCCCAAGGTCCGTAAAATAAAATCAGGAATGACCCGGCTGTTGACAACGACTCCCCTTGATACCGATGCTGTTTTTGAATTATTGTCCGACACTTCCTGTGCTCCCGATGATCAGCTGCCCCATACCGGTGTTCCTATGGAAACAGAACGAATGTTGTCGTCTGTTTTTATCCAAAGTGAAAAATACGGCACCCGCAGTTCCAATGTCATCCTGATGGATTATTCAGGCCGTATTGAATTTGAGGAACGAACCCATATTCCGGAAAAATCCGTGGTAAAATTTTCCATTTAATGAGATCTCCCTCCTGATAAATCGCGATCTAATTGACAGACAATAGCAAATCTCACATCAAACATCCTACATCCTAGCGCTTTCCTTCCCACTCGGCATAAAACTGTTCAAGAAAGTCTTCCATATAACGATGCCGCTGTTCGGCCATTTTACGGGCAGCATCCGTGTGCATCATATCTTTCAGCAACAACAGTTTTTCATAAAAATGGTTGAGGGTGGGTTCGGTGGCCGCCTTGTATTCTTCTTTGGTTTTGTTGAGATTGGGCCTGATCGACGGATTATACAACGCCCGCCCCTTGTATCCGCCGTAATTAAATGCGCGCGCAATACCGATGGCACCCATGGCATCCAGGCGGTCGGCATCACGAATCACCTGCAATTCCTTCGACTCGAAGTCAGTTTGCTGATGCCGGTTCTTAAACGAAATATACCGGATGATGTGGATGATATGCTCCGTCACTTCCGGCTCAATGGATAGTGATTCCATAAAGGCTTTTGCTTTCTCCGGACCAATATCTTCGTTTCCACCGTGGAATTTGGCGTCGGCAATGTCGTGCAACAGCGCCCCCAGGTTCACAATAAAAAGATCGGCCTGTTCCTCTTGGGCCAGGGTTACCGCCGTTTTCCATACCCTGTAAATGTGAAACCAGTCGTGGCCACCTTCGGCTTCCGACAGTTCATCCCTGACATATACCACCGTCTGGTCAATGATTTTTTGTTGTTCTATGGTTAGATTTCCCTTTACTTCTTTCATGTTCAATTTTTAAATTACTGATACGACAAAGCGGCATAGCCCACCCAATGGTGCGGATTGGCCGGAGCCGTAATGCCCATGTTCAGGTCGTTTACCGGGATGGGCGCCCGTTCGATACTGGTGGAATAACCGATGATCGTTCCCTGTATTGGTGTTTTGTACAACATTTCATGCAGTTTGTTCACCGTCAGCAAACCCATGGGAACCGAATAGCGTCCACACCAGGTCCATTTGTACTTTCTGAAATCATCCTCCATCACCGTTGACTTACAAAAACCATGAAGGTTCGCATCGCTGACCTGACCGGAGAGCATGTACATCAATTCATGTTCCTGTTCTTTGACCAAAGGATATTGATCGGAACCGGTGCCCAGAAAAGCATAATTACTTCCACCCCACCCTTCGTCACCGTAGTGTACCGCATCCGTGGATATAACTACAGCAAAATCCTTTCCCCACTCCAGGTGTTTTTTTGAAGCGATCTTAGCAATGGCTTTGGATAAATCGGCAGCCAGTTGCTCCATTCGGTCAAACGACATGGCCGGTACCAGGACAGGAACAATCTGCACATCTTTATTGTAATACTGCAACCAGGGAATTTCAGCCTCCAGTGAATGTTCGATGGACTGCATGGAATCGTTCACCATAAAATCACCTTTCGGAAGTTCATCCATGATCTGTTGCCGCATGCCGGAGACCTTCACCTGTCCCCAGGGGCCCTTCCAACTGGCATAAGAATCGAAGATCAGCTGATTCTCCAGATGCAGTTTGGCCGCTTTGTGTGCTACACCAAACAGAATCACCGTTTTGGCTTTGATGCGACTCAGAGTGGCCGGGTACAAATATCCTACATAAGTATAATCATCATGCGGAGCAACCACAGCCAGCGCAGGTTCCTGACCCGGTTTGGGCATGCTTTCATCAAGCTGTTTCCCCTGATACTCTTTGATCCGGGTTATCAGCGAATCCATTTGCCAGGGATACTGGGCAAAACCCACTGTATCCACCAGATTTGTACGTTCTTTCATGATTTTCTTGGGTTGGTGACAACCCTCAACTATCCAAAGAACGGCCAGGGCTGTAAGAACAGAAAAGAGGATTCCTTTTTTCATGCTTCCGTTTTCAACAAAATTAAGGAAACATTGTAATGTGAGCACGGGACGGTTTAATATCTTTTAATAATTGACTGTTTTATTTATGGAATCAAATAGCCACAAATTCATAATTTTGTAAAAAAAGACATGTTTTACAGCATCAATCCCTATACCGGTGAAAAATTCCTGGAGCACCAGGAGCTTTCCTCAAAACAAGTAAATGATATTCTGGAACGAGCGCATCAGCAGTATCTTTCGTGGAAGAAACTTTCCTATCAACAGCGGGGGAAACTGTTCCTGAACCTGGCTCAATTACTCTGCAAAAACAAGGAAGCCTTTGCCCGGCTCATCACCCTGGAAATGGGAAAGATCATTTCGGAATCCAGGGCCGAAGCGGAAAAATGTGCCTGGTTGTGTGATTATTATGCCGAGAACACAGAAGCACTGCTTCAGACAAAACAGTATGCAACCGATGCGGGAAAGAGTTACGTGCGTTTTGATCCCACCGGAATTGTGTACGGGATTATGCCCTGGAATTTTCCGTTCTGGCAGGTATTACGGGCAGCGGTTCCCACTGTAATGGCCGGCAATACCTTTGTTTTGAAACATGCTCCCAATGTACTGGGCAGTGCCCAAGCCATCGAACAGCTCTTTATAGAAGCCGGTTTCCCGGAACACGTATTCTCCAGCCTTACCATCCCTGTATCCCTGTCGGAACAGGTAATTGCCCACCCGTTTGTGGAAGGGGTTACTTTGACGGGCAGTTTGCGGGCCGGAGCAACAGTAGCAGCACAGGCCGGTAAATATCTGAAGAAAAGCGTGATGGAATTGGGAGGCTCTGATCCCTACCTTGTTTTGAAAGACGCAGAGATCAACAGCAGCTGCAAAACAGGAGTATGTTCACGTATGCTCAATGGCGGTCAGGTGTGCATTTCCGCCAAACGGTTTATTGTGGAAGAACCCGTGCTGGACCAATTCATTGAAGAGCAAAAAAGGTTGCTGGAAGCCATGACACTGGGCGATCCGCTGGATGAACAAACCGACATGGGTCCCATGGCCCGGGAGGATCTGCTGGAACAAATCGAGAAGCAAGTGAACGATTCGGTTGCTATGGGTGCTAAAGTGCTCACCGGGGGCCAACGAACCAATGATGGAAAATGGTTTTACCAGCCCACATTGCTGGTCAATGTCAAAAAAGGGATGCCCGTCTTTGATGAAGAAACCTTCGGTCCGGTTTCAGTAGTCATCCCGGCAAAAGACGCCCAGGAGGCGGTACGCATCGCCAACGATACACCTTACGGACTGGGCGCCAGTCTGTGGACACAGGATCTGGAACTGGCGGCAAAACTGGCTGCACAAATTGAATCGGGAGCCGTATTCATCAACGAAATGACCAAATCTGATCCACGCCTCCCCTTCGGCGGCACCAAACGCTCCGGTTACGGCAGGGAACTTTCCGATCTGGGCATCCGCGAATTTCTGAATGCCAAAACCGTGTGGCAGGCCTGAACCAAACACCGTGAGTCATGATCAGAAATAAAATCATTTAGTATTTTTACCAAAAATTCTCATGGCACACCACCACGATCACGATCATTCTATCAAAGGCGGGAGACTTTTTCTATCGGTTTTACTGAACGTCTTCATTACTGTGGCACAGGTCATCGGAGGCCTGCTGTCGGGCAGTATGGCCCTGCTCTCTGATGCTTTGCACAATTTCAGCGATGTACTTTCCCTCACTATTTCTTATGTAGCACACAAACTTTCCGACAGGAAACATACCGTCCGGCATACGTTTGGATACCAACGGGCCGAAATTCTTGCTGCCTTTATCAACTCCGTTACCCTGATTGGGGTGGCTGTTTTTCTGGGCATCGAAGCTATAAACCGTATCATCCAACCCGAAACCATTAAATCATCAATCGTTATCTGGCTGGCCGTAGCTTCGATTGTGGTAAACGGGTCCAGTGTACTACTTATTCACAGGGGGGCTGATAGCAACATCAACATTAAATCAGCCTACCTGCATCTGCTCACCGACATGATGACTTCTTTTGCTTTACTCATAGGAGGTTTGCTGATGAAATATTTTCAGATTTACTGGGTGGATGGCATCACCACACTGTTGATTGCCTTTTATCTTGTGTATTCGAGCTGGAATCTATTTGTGGAATCCATCAACATTATCATGTTGTTTTCTCCCAAAGAAGTGGATGTTAAGGAGCTCAAACACAAAATTGAATCCATCGAAGGAATTAAAAACATTCACCACCTGCATTTGTGGCGGCTTACCGATAACCACATCAACATGGAAGCGCATGTGGATCTTGAAAGAGACCTTCCCACATCGGAATTTGAGTCCTGCCTGGAACATATCCAGCTGGCAGCTCGTGAATTGGGAATTCATCATGTGACCATTCAGCCAGAGTACAGTGTCAGCGACAACAAGGAACTGATCAGTAATCACTGATAAATTTTTTGTATCGTCTGTGACTCATTCCTATTTCGTAATTTTGCCCCATGCGTATTGACATCATCACTTTATTTCCGGAAATGTTTGAGGGACCGTTCAACCATTCCATCATTAAGAGGGCCAAAGACAAGGGGTTGGTGGAAATCCATTTGCACCAGTTAAGAGACTACGGGCTGGGAAAATACCGTCAGGTGGACGACTATGCCTTTTCGGGCGGTGCCGGTATGGTGATGCGTATTGAACCCGTGGCAGAACTCATCGAAAAACTGCAAAGTGAACGCACATACGATGAAGTGATTTATACCAGTCCTGACGGGCAGCTATTGGATCAGCCCATGGCCAATACCTATTCCACTGCCGAAAATCTTATCATGCTCTGCGGTCACTACAAAGGCATTGATGAGCGCATTCGAGAACATTTCATCACCAAAGAAATATCAGTAGGCAACTATGTATTGTCCGGTGGAGAACTGGCCGCGGCCATCATCACCGACAGTGTGGTACGACTCATTCCCGGCGTACTGGGCAATGAAGAGTCTGCATTGAGCGACTCCTTCCAGGATCAACTGATCTCTCCACCTGTGTACACCAGGCCACAGAAGTTCAGAGACTGGGAAGTTCCGCCGATTTTACTTTCGGGCAACGAAAAACTCATCAGGGAATGGAAATACGATCAGGCGTTGCAAAGGACAAAGGAAAGACGCCCCGACTTGTTAAAGGAGGATGAATAAGAAATTCTGACACAAAAGTTATCGACAACTATTCGTGAATAATTCTCAAAATATTTTCACAGAGAGCCTTTGGTTTTAAAGAAATAGCTGTATATTTGCACTCATTTTTGAGAAATCACCACAAAGCATAATAAAATGAGCAAGCAGGAATTAATTAAGCTGATCGAAGACAACGCACCGGTAAAACAATTCCCTGAATTTAAGTCAGGTGACACTATTACTGTTACATACAAAATCAAAGAAGGCGATAAAGAAAGACTCCAGAAATTCAGAGGTGTGGTATTGCAGCGCGCAGGAAACGGTCCTACCGCTACATTTACTGTTCGTAAGATCTCCGGAAGCGTGGGTGTTGAGCGTATCTTCCCTGTTTCTTCCCCTTTTATTGAAGAAATTGAAGTCAACAAAGTTGGGGTTGTACGTCGTGCCCGTATTTTCTACTTCAGAAACCTGAAGGGTAAAAAAGCCCGTATCAAGGAAAAAAGACATTAATCGTTTCAAACAACGAAACAAAAAAACTCCGGTCCAAGGGACCGGAGTTTTTTTATGCCTTTTTTAGACAAGTTTCTCATCAATCATTTGCCGGAACGAATCCACCAGCGTGTCTTTTAAAGGTCTGTATTTAGCCCCCAGCACTCTGACACTTTTACCGTTATCGGCTTTCCAGACTTTATTTACATTATTCCGGATGTACTGTTTGGTCAGGGTTTTGTTCACCATGGGCCCCACCAGCATCAGCAACCATTTGGGCATGGGTTTGTTGGGTATCTTGTATTCATCAGCGTAAACTTCATGCAGGATCTGTGCCATTTCCAGCATACTGCTGTTGTGCCCGCTGGCAATATTGCGACCACCCGCTTCAGGGTTAAATCCAGCATTGAAATGTACCTCTGCCAGATCGCGTACATCGACTACCCCCATACCCAGGTTGGGAACTCCGGCCTTGAGTGTACCATCTCCCATCTGCTTAAACAACGAGATACTTTCAGATGTGGTTTCGTGGATATTCAATGCCGGCCCCAGAACCATGGAGGGATTCACAACCACCAATTCCCACCGAGACTGTTGCTGACTCATCTTCCAGGCTTCTTTTTCTGCGAGGGTTTTGGAATAGGAATAGGGTTGGTACCTCAATGAGGCCGTTGTATTCCAGTCGTTTTCAGTAAAAACTCCTTCCTTCGTATTTTCCAGGTCGGTGCAATCACAGTATATGGCAGCACAACTACTGGTAACCACCACCCTTTTGACTGATTCTGTTTTATTGGCCTGTTCCAGCACATTTTTGGTTCCCATCACGGCAGGATCAACCAGGTCTTTCTGCGGATCCTTTACCTCCAGTTTAAAGGGGGATGCTGTATGAAAGACCACTTCACAACCTTCCATGGCTTTAGCATAGGAACCGTTTTTCATCAGATCAGATTGAAAAAATTTAATCTCTCCTTTTTCCTTTTTCGCAATCTGTTCCAGATGCGCTATCTTTTCCTTTTTACTGGGATTCCTGATCGCAGCATGAACAGTATATCCTTCTTCCAGGAGTTTCTTCACAAGCCATCCGGCAATATAGCCCGTGGCTCCAGTCACCAGAACCGGTTTGGTTTTATCAAGTATTGTCATAATGCACCTCTATGAATTGAGTTATAAAACACAAAGTTAAAGGATTAATATTTTGAAACTGTGATTTGACTTGTTAAAAAACCCTATCAGATTGAAGGCAGTTTCCCACTACGCCTTTTTAACCAGTGAATAAAGGTGATATGACACATAAGAAAGCCACCCAAACACAACAATACCAAACAAACGTTGTGTCAATCCCCGATACATAACGGGATCAAGCCTGGCCACCATGGACCACAAATAAAAAAACATGAGAAAAGCGGCAGTAATTGATACATACCGGATGGCTTTCTTTTTGAAAAGGTCTTTCATTTCGTACAGAAATACAAACGGAACCATCATCACAAACAGCCCCAAACCATACATCCCGTGCCAGGGTGATCCGATGGGGAAAAGGGCTCCGAAAATAAAGGTAACGCCAAAGACAAACACCAGAAGTGAAAAAAGCGGAAACTGCTTTTTGAAATTGATGATCAGCCCCAGTGCCAGTCCGAATAGAGAAAAACTGGTCATTATGATTCCTGTCTGGAAAAGCACTACAGCTGTTGAACTGCTGTTAATCCCCAGCTCACTGGCATGCTGACCCCAGTGACTGTATTCATTGGCAAATAAACCGGCCAAAACAAGCATACCAAAATAAAGAAACGGTAAAAATATCGCCTGCCTGATCAATACTTTTTTCATTGGTGATTTTTTAATGAATATTATTTTAAAATTATCGCTGTGTCATGGGCAATATTACGACGAAGAGGAAACTCAATAACCGCTGAATAGAAAACATAGAAACCTATAAAATCTGCGATAACCTTCTCCGGAGGCTCTTTCACTTGTTAATTTGCTATTACCCCAGGTTCCCGCCAATTCTTGCGTACATCTTATCGAGTTGTACAGCAACGGGGTCACCGTACACCATCCGCGTGCCTTTTTTGTCGGTTTCGGCAAAACCGTTTTCCTTTAAAAACCTGATCCCAGCAGTGTTATCCGAAGGCAACACGGCTTTGTCGGCCATGGCATATTTTGCATTCATGAGTGCGAAGCCAGCTTCCTCATTATCAGCGATGACAGGGCCTTCCCTTAGGTTCGGAATATAATATCCCTGCACAGCCTTGTCATGAAAATAAACCAGGGTACCGGGCAGGAAATTTTGCAACAGAAGTTCTCTGTCTTCGCCCGATACTTTTTTGTCCAGCTCAAGAATAGCCGGTACATGTTCGGGACGGCAAGGAATTACATGGGGAGATAACGGTATATCATGCCAACGTTTTTGCCTTTGTAAGAAGGTGTATTCGGTCACTTCCACAAATCCGAACCGCTCATAGATTGAATTACCCATTTCGGTAGCAATAAGTGAACAGGAATCTACTTCATCGGCTTTGAGGTCGACCAGTAATTCGGCTACAATCCGGTAGCCGATACCTCTCCGCCGATACTCCTTATCCACAATAATGTGGGCAATCCAGCTGGTTTTTCCGAAGGTAATGGAGGTCCCGACACCGGCAATTTTAGTACCATCCTGAATTTTGAACGGCTTGCAATACGGTGCGTTCAGGTAAAATACAAAATCGGGGACAATGTCATCCCAGCCTTCAGGGGTGAGATTTCTGAGCTCGGCCAGGTCATTTTGGGTTACAGGCAGAAACTGCATATCGTTGTTTTTATACAGCCTTGTGAAAAGATTTTCTCACAAGAGCATTACCACTTCCCAAATATCGGCACTAAATGTCAATTTTCCAAAGAATATTGCGACATTTCAACTACCTATTCTCTGCATTCTTTCCACAGAACCAAAAATTCTCCTGATGAGTAACCTACTCACCCATTTTAGTTGTACCTGATTAAATTAATAAGCAGAAACATATCCCGGACAATTTATGTTTTATACTTTTACGTTTATGAAAATTTGAGCAAGAAAAATCATTGGAGGCCCGAAAGGATCAAAATCTTCGATATTGAAAACGAACTTTAATGCTTAAGCATGTGACAAACCTAAATAACAAGAACACTTTTATTCGAGGCTTACTCAAACGGGATGGCATTTTTCTATTGCTCTTTCTTGTCTTCGCATCCGTTTACTATATTCCTTTTATTTCTTCCGGACCACTGAATGTACATCTCTGGAGACAGGCTGATTGCTTGTCCATCACCGATCAATATGCAAAAGGGGCTTCCTTTTTCTCTCCCGAAATGAATATCCTGCTGGCAGATCATAATACCACGGGGAAATCCGCCGGAGAATTTCCTGTTCTTTACTATATCGTCGGACAAATTTGGAAGATCACCGGACAGTCCTTTCTGGTTTACCGCCTGTTCTACCTGCTCATTCTTTTTGCAGGACTGTATGCTTTTTTCCGATCTCTTCACATCCTTCTGAAAGACAAAATATGGGCTTCTGTACTTACCGGACTGTTGTTTACTTCACCTTTACTTGTTTCGTACGGATTGAGTTTCCTGACGGACATTCCGGCTTTTGCGCTGGTCCTAATTGCCTTATATTTCTTCCTTCGGTATGCAATCAATCACCACAACAAACATCTTTATGTCTCATTGGTTTTCTTCACTCTGGCAGGACTGATCAAAACTTCCTCTCTCATCGCCTTTTTATTTCTTTTCGGAATTTTGGCGCTGGAAACACTCGGGGTGCCAACATTGCATAAACGGAAGGTTTTCAGCATTTCTGTCAGAGAATGGATCGGCTTTACACTTGTCGTTTTAAGTGTTTTGGCCTGGTACATTTATGCTGCCTATTACAACCATCAGCATGGATTCAAATACACGTTTAACAACATATGGCCTTACTGGATGTTGTCGTCAGGTGACAGAGCATCCTATCTTTCAGGGATCAGGACTTTCACAAGCCATGTATTCTTCAGCCGAAGTCTGATATTTTTGTTGCTTTATCTCGGGATCATCAATCTCTTTATGGTAAAACGAATTCCCCTGTTTGCCTATCTTGCCAACATTGTGATTATCCTGGGCAGTGTAACTTATTTCATCTTATGGAGCGCTGCCATGCCCAACCACGATTATTATTTTTCCCCCTTGCTGATTCTTTTTGCTGGGATCATCATTCCTTTCGTATATTATGTAAGCCGGCAGTTTCCATCCGTTTTCCGGGGGCGGATCATGCGGATTATGCTCTGGACTTTCCTACTCTTAAATTTCCTGTATTGCACGGAAGCTGTCCGGTTAAAGACAAAGAGTGAGCATGGAGCATTCCCAATGGTTGGAAGCCAGGAATTCGTTAACCTGATGCGCTGGACCAACTCGGATGTGCGGACGAACTGGTACCGCTTTTATCGCATGCGCAGTTATCTGAAAAATGATATTGGAATGCGGGAGGAGGATAAGATTATCTCGCTGCCGGATGTATCATTTAATGTAAGCCTTTTCCTCAGCGGCTATGACGGCTGGACAGATTTCAAAAAATACCATACACCGGAAGCTATTGAGCGCCTGATCCAAAAAGGAGCCAACTACCTTTTGATTTCCAACGATGATTTACTGAATAAAAAATACCTCCAACCCTTTATACGGGATTCTGTTGGAGATTTCGAAGGTATTCGGATCTATCGTTTGCACATGGGCATGTTTTCTATGCAGAAGGATTGACCCGACCAATTATGGGGTTTGAACAGGTATAGAACCCTGTCAAACACAACCTTTGTTAAGAGGCTTCCCTCTCCAAGTATCGGCACTAAAGGTCCATTTTCCAAAGAATATTATAACATTCAAGCAAGAGTATTCAAATTTCCTAACGTGAAAACTATTGTTTCCTGCCGTAGAAAACAAAATTTCATGCTTATGTTTTATACCCGGGCACAAAAAAAGGCTGCCTGAAAGGGCAGCCTTTTTTTACTATATGAAACCTTATTTATTTGCCGTTTCTTTCAGCATTTCCTTTACAGAAGCTTCCAGCTGAGGATCTTCCCCGTTCAATACTTTGTAGTACGGGTTCTGAACCATAATATCGGGTTCCAGCTGGTGGTTTTCGGTGAAATGATCTTCATTCACCCCTTTGGAAGCCACCATCGGGATTCCGAAGACAATCGTAGGATCGATCTGACTTTCCCACCAAACGGCAGTACCGGTACCGGGTACCGGCATACCGATGAGTTTACCCACTTTCAGTTCCTTGTAAATATAAGGGAACATGAAGGCATCGGAATAGTTGCTTTCGCTCATCAGCACACAGCTGGGTTTATCCCATTTGTCGCTCGACTCACCACCAGGCACCAGATGTCCCTGAGGAGCAAACTGCATGTACAATTTGCCACTGAGGAAAGTTACCAGATGATCGTGCAACCAACCGCCGCCGTTGAAGCGGGTATCCACCACCAACGCTTTCTTGTTGAAGTTCTTACCCAGCACCTTGCCAAATACATGACGGTAGCTTTGGTCGTTCATACTGCGTACATGTACGTAACCGATCTTGCCATCCGAAAGTTTCATGGTCATGGCCTGCATTTGATCCAGCCAGCGCTGATACATCAGAGCCTGTTCCTGACGAGAAGAAATGGGTTTGATCACTTCGTCCCACGATTTCTTGGTGGTGGGATTGTAGAAACTCAAACGGGTAAAGGAACCGGCTTTGTTGTTCAAAAGTTTGGCCCAGTCAAAGCTGTTGTCAATCTGAACACCGTCGATCTTTTCCAGAATATCGCCTTTCTTCACATCCGTCTTGGCATTATCCATCGGTCCCCCGTTGATAATTTCTTCCACAACGAGTCCCTTACCACCTTTCATCACATTGTACAACATGCCCAGTGAAGCCGTTCGATCGGGGTTCTCATGTCTGGCATAATAGCGGGCTCCTGTATGCGAAACATTCAGTTCACCCAGCATTTCGCTCAGCATATTGGCAAAGTCGTAATTGTTGTTGATGTACGGCAGGAATTGTTTGTAGTAATCGCGGTAGTAATCCCAGTTAACCCCCTGCAATTTGGGATCAAACAGTTTAACCCGCACCTGTTCCCAGGCATGATTGAAAATATAAGCTCTTTCACCGGCAGCATCCCATCTTACATTGGTATTGATACCCAGAGGCGTCACTCTGCCGTCGGCTGTGGAAATCTTACTGATGCGACCACCGGCCAGCACAAAGATATTCTTTCCGCCCTTATCCATTTCCAGGCTGCCGCCACCGCGGGAACCCAGTTTAGCCAGCACTTTGGTTTTGTGTGTACGGGGTTCGGTAACCCAAAGGTCAAAACCTCTTTCGTAACGAGCCAGGTAATAAAGCTTTTCACCGTCTTTGGAAAGAAGGAAATCGCTCAGAATGGATGAGTTAATGGTCAATCGTTTGGTACGGCTGTCCAGGTTCTTCAGGTTCAACACCAGGGGTTGTTTCCCTTTTTTGGCTTTAGTCGTATCACTTTTCGCTTCTTTTTTCTGTTCTTCTTTGAGCAAACTGTAATCATCTTTGCTCAGGTTAGACTGATCAAAAGCTTTCTGATTGAAATACATTCCATAAATATCGGCCTGACCGCCACGGCTCAGGTTCTTCATTCCTTCGCGCGAGGAAACCCAGGCCATCATTTTGCCGCCCAGGCCCCATTTAGGCCGCCCATCTCCAAATCCACTCTGGGTCAAATCAATGCGTTCACCACTGCCGTCGGCTTTCACCAGATCAACATCGGAACGTACAAACGTACCTTCGTTGGACTCAGCCAGGATCCATTTGCCGTCGGGTGACCAGGTAAAATACTGATCTCCGTCGGCATAGGAATAATTCACCCCTTTCGGAATCACCGTCACTGTTTTCTTGGTTTTGAAGTCGTATACTTTGAGGATATTGCGTTCTTCGAGGTAAGCCACTTTCTTGCCATCGGGAGAATATCGGGGCTGGAATTCGTTTTTATCGGTAGCCACCACCGGTTTGTTATCCACAATAGTGGAAGCATAGAAGTACGGCTCTTTATCATTGTCAATACTTAGCTTATCAATGTCCCAGTTACCGTTTTTTTCAACGGAATAAATGATGGAGCGTCCGTCGGGACTGAACTCGATCATACGTTCCTGGTAAGGGGTATCAGTAAGCCTTTTGGTCGTGCGACCATCAGCCGAAGTAGCAAAAATATCACCATGATAGACGAAAGCAACTTCCTTCCCGTTGGGGGACAGTGTCATTTCGCTGATCTGTCTGTTGCCAACCGAAATATTTTTAGTAGCCTGCTGGGCAAAGTCGGCCTGAACAGTGATCGGCACCACTTTGGGTTTTTCACCCGGAACCATCGTCATGATGTTGCCTCCATGAGTGAAACACAACAAATTGGCATCCTGTGAATAGGTCAGGCCCCGAACGGGATTTCTCTTGAAGCTGGTCAGCTGTTTGGGATTGGCCGCATTATCCAGATTGGCTTCGTAAACATTCAGGTCGTTGTTGTTCTTTTCACTCAGGTAAAAGTATGTTTTTCCTTTACCCCAAACGGGTTCCAGATCGTTCCCGTCGAAAGTGGTCAGCTTGTTGTAATGATTGGTTTTGAAATCATAAGTCCAGATATCGCAGGTAACGGAAGCTCTTTCGTGTTTCCGTTCTGCACTTTCATAGCCTTTAGTATCCTGGAAGATGATCTTATTTCCGTTGTCGTTATAACGGGCAAATTTTGTACCTGCCGAATTCAGCATAATGGATCTTCCGCCTTTTACCGGTACACTGTATAATTTGTGGAACAGTCCGGGAATAGGGAACCGCACCGAAGTATAGACATCATTACGGGTGGTTCCGAAGATTACATCCTTGTCGTTCAATGTGAAATCAGAAGGTATGTCGGAGGCAGAATTAAAGGTCAGGCGGGTAGCGCTTCCCCCATCCGAAGGCATAACAAACACGTCAAAATTACCGTGCCTGTCGGAGGCAAAGGCAATCATTTTACCGTTGTGGCTCCATACGGGATTGCTTTCGTAATCGGGTGTCATGGTCAACGGAATGGCTGTTCCCCCTGCAGCAGGGACTTTAAAAAGGTCGCCTTTGTATTCAAAAGCGATCCATTTCCCATCGGGAGAAATAGCAGGATCTCTCATCCATTTGGAATGAGTTTCGTTTTGTGCCATCAAAAAAGTAGGCAACAAAAGCATAACTAAGAATAAAATTCGCTTCATAGTGTAAAGGTTAATTAAATTAATGATTGATTCATTTTTCAGATATGATTCTATAACTCTGAATTCAGAAAGTTCAAATATAAAAAATATAACTCGTCAAAACCCTTCCGGTTCTGCAAGTTACAACACGATTATCCAATTAATTCCAGTTTCAAAACAATCAATCGTACAATTGCAGGATCGATTATAGACCACTTCATTTATTATATGACGAAAGATCATTTAGTATGTTACATTCCTTAAAACACTGTAAATCTGCCCGTTTATCAGGAGAGAGCAACAAGTTCACGCCTGATAAATCAACACATCCCGCTTCGAATCGATAATTCATTGTCCAAATGTTCTTTCAATTTAAAAACGGAGAAAGTACGTTCAAACAAATCGACCAATACTTTGATTTACTCGACAAAAAAACAGCCCGATTTACAGGAGTTCCTGTGATTTTTGCCGGATCAGTTTCCACGCTTTTTCCACATGATGTCTTTCCGTCCTGATACCGGAAATAGCCACCCGTAAGACCAGTTGGTTGTTTAGCTTCGTATGAGAGAGAAACAACTCACCCGTGGCATTGATGTTGTTCATCAACTTCTCGTTCAGTTCATCAACCCTTTGTACATCCTTGACAGGATCGGGATGAAACCGGAAACAGACCACGCTGAACGGCACAGGTGCCATTAGTTCAAAGTCAGGGGAGGCCGCCATCTCCTCTTTCAGCCATTTTGCCAGGTTCAAATGCTCTTTGATGCGGTTTTGAATCCCTTCCACGCCGAAATAACGGATGATGAACCAGAGTTTCAGGGAACGAAACCTCCTCCCCAACTGAATTCCGTAGTCCATATAATTTTGTACAGAACTGCCTTCCCCAGTTTTCAAATACTCGGCCACCAGAGAAAAGGCTCTTTTCAGAACTTCTGGCTTTTGGGTAAAAAACACACTCAAATCGATGGGGGTAAACATCCATTTGTGAGGATTTACCACAACAGAGTCTGCCTTTTCTATTCCTTTAAAAATAGTTCTCATTTCGGGCAAAACGGCAGCAACCCCACCATAGGCGCCATCCACATGCAACCAGATGTTTTCTTTGTTGCAAATATCCCCGATGGCATCTACCGGATCGATACTGGTAGACGAAGTAGTACCCACCGTAGCTACCACACAGAAAGGATACCAACCGTTGCCTCTGTCTTCTTCGATGGCATTTTGCAGCGCTTCAGGGATCATCCGGAACTGACCATCCACCGGGATTTTTCTGATGCCTTCCATTCCTATTCCCATGGCCAGAGCCCCTTTATCGATGGAAGAATGGGAATGTTCCGTACAATAAAGCCGTAACCGAGGCACTTCTCCCCTGCCGGCCATGCCCTTTTGCCGAAAATTAAATTCGACCGCCTGTTCCCGGGCTGCTGCGATGGCATGCATGGAGCTCACCGAGGCCGTATCGTAGATAATCCCCCAGAAATCTTTGGGAAAACCCAGCATCTGTCGAAACCAGTCCAGGGTCACATCCTCCAGTTCTGTGACAGCCGGCGATGTCTTCCACAACATTCCGTTCACATTAAGTGCAGCGGAAAACATCTCAGCCAGAATGCCAGGGGCACTGGCAGTAGAATTAAAATATGCCATGAAATTGGGATGATTCCAATGGGTGATACCCGGCATGATAATCTCGTCCAGATCACGGATCATATCGGCCATGTTTTCCCCTTTCTGTGGGGGTTGTGTTGGAATTTTTGATTTGATATCGCCGGGGCTGACCTGCGAGAGCACCGGATACTCTTCCACATGCATTAAATATTCGGTGATCCAATCCACCACTTTGTATCCGTATTGCCTGAATTCTTCCGGTGCCATATCACCGGTTCGGGGATGGTTCTTGTCCATTAGAGTTCTGATTTTTGATGATCCAAACTTGAATGAACTAAGATATAAAGTTTATGCTAAGGAAATTCTTAAAACTGATTACGCGTCGTTTTCCATTCGCTGACGCACTACTTCATGCATAAGAATTCCGGCAGCTACCGAAACGTTGAGCGATTCGATGGTGCCCAACATGGGAATTTTCACCCGGACATCGGTAAGTTTCAGATAGGCTTCGGAAATGCCCGTACCTTCCGATCCCATGAGCAGTGCTACAGGCCCTGTAAGGTTTTCCCTGAAATGATAATGATCTGCTTTCTCGGTAACGGCAACGACCTTTAATCCGCTTTCCTTCAAAAAAGTCAGGCTGTCTTTCAGGTTGTGCTCGCGGCAAATGGGCACTTTGAATACAGCTCCGGCAGAAGATTTTACAGCATCAGAATTCAGAGGTGCCGTTCCTTTGTCAGGAACCAGCACCGCATGAACCCCAGCACTTTCAGCAGTACGCAACAAACCTCCGAAATTGCGGATGTCAGTCACTCGATCCAGCACCAGAATAAAAGGCGTATCTCCCTGTTCGTACAATGAGGGGAGAATCTGATCAATTTTATAAAAGCTTACCGGTGAAACAGTAGCAATTACCCCCTGATGATTCTTGCGGGTAATGCGGTTCAGTTTCTCAACGGGAACCCACTGAAACGGGATTTCGTGTTCTTTCAGCAAGCTCATCAACTCGTGGAATACCGGGGTTTTAATTCCATGCTGCAACAATACTTTCTCAATTTCCTTCCCCGACCGGATGGCTTCCATCAACGGACGGGTACCATAGATCATATCCTGTGATTCCTGATTACTTTGATTCATTATTCGTCCAAATATTTCTGATCGATTTCCTTATTTGCTCTGGTCTTGACACCCAGTGTTTTGAGTTTTTCCACCTGTCCTACCAGATTACCTCTTCCGGAAACCAACTTTTTATGAGCATCCTGATAGGAATTCCGGGCACGGTCCAGGTTTTGACCTACCTTTTCGAGGTCTTCAATAAATCCCACAAATTTCTCATACAGCTTAGCCCCCTGATCCGAGATTTCCAAAGCATTACGGGTCTGTCGTTCGTGCCGCCAAATGGAAGCCACTGTACGCAAGGTTGCCAGCAATGTCGTGGGGCTGACAATCACAATACGTTTTTCCCAGGCATCGTTAAACAACTCGGGATCGGCCTGAACCGCTACGGCAAATGCCGGCTCCACCGGCAAGAACATCAACACAAAATCGGGAGAGTTCAGTTCGCTCAACTCATCGTACTTTTTATCGCTCAGCTCCTTAATGTGGTTTTTAATGGAGGTTAAGTGCTGTTTCAGTGCTGCATTTTTTTTGTCTTCTTCTTCGGCTGCTATGTAATGCTGAAATGCTGTAAGCGATACTTTGGAGTCAATGATCAGGTGTTTGTCTTCGGGCAGTTTGATCACCACATCAGGGCGCAGGATTTTTCCCTCGGCGCTGGTGGCGGTGTACTGCACAAAATATTCTTCGTCCTTGATCAGTCCCGATCGTTCCAGGATGCGCTCCAACACCACTTCCCCCCAGTTGCCCTGTTTCTTGGTATCAGACTTCAATGCTTTGGTCAGATTACTCGCTTCTTCTCCCAGCCGTACGTTCATATCCTGTAGCCGCTTCAGCTCTTCTTTTAGTACCGTCTGGTCGATCTTCCCCTTCTGATAGGTTTCTTCCACTTTTTTCTCAAAATCAGTGATCTTATCTTTCAACGGATCCAGCAGGTCCTTCATCTGCTTGTTGGATGTTTCATTGAATTCCTTGGTATTTTGTTTCAGAATGGACTGAGCGAGAAACTCAAAATCCTTTTTAAATTTTTCCTGTATCTTTTCCAGCTCCTGGCGCTCCTCGTTAAGCCGGGTCTCCAGATGCCGGTATTCGGTCTGCAACACGGCATTTTTCTTTTCTGCTTCCTGTTTTGCGTTTTCCGTTAGTTCCAGTTTCCGGGTCAGACTATCCTGTTCTCCCCTTACTGTGGAAATCCGCTCACTCAGAACTCCCAGATTTCTTTCCAGTTCATTTTTTTCGATCTGCCACGAACCATAAGCTTTTTCCAGTTCTACTTTACCATCAGATTTAACGGTTTTCATTTTCTGTCGAAACAGCAACCAGGCTATAATAAAACCAAGGATAAGTCCGGCCAAAACATAGAGGATTTCCATGACAACTATTTTTGAGTAAAGATAGGATTTTTGGATGAAAGAAAAAGGTCGAATGAAGTGTGAATGATAGTCGGTCCAACCCGTCTGATAGCGAGCAATAAAAGAAATCCCCTGCTGACCGAAGCTGATTCTTTATAAGATCTTAGCATTATTATCAGCTTTATTTTCCTAATCGATGCTTCGGAACAGGATCATCCATACGACAGATTTATAAAAATAAAAAGGCCATCCAATGGACGGCCTTTTGTTCCTTCTTCGATTCTGTTAAATCTCGTCGGTTTCTACCACTTTAGCCAGTAAGTCGGCGTAGGGAACCATGAGGTATTTTTTGGATTCAAAGTCGAATTCTGTGCCGGAGAATTTTTTATAAAAAACTGTATCGCCCACCGAGATGCCTGGATTTTCAATATTTCCAATGGCAGCCACTTTGGCGTACTGCGGTTTTTCCTTGGCAGTGTCAGGAATAATAATCCCCGAAGCAGTTTTCTGTTCTTCCTTATCCTGCGTGATGTCCAGCAAAACGTTTTCGTTCAATGGTTGTAACTCTTTCATGATTTTTATGTTTTTAATGTTTGTTTATTGAATTCCCAGTAACGTATTAATCTTTTGTTTGTCGAAGCCCACGATCATCTGTCCGTTGATGTCGGTCTGCGGTACGCCCTGCTGACCACTGCGTTTCACCATAGCCTCGGCTGCCTGCTGATCTTTGGAAACATCCACGTCGGTGAAACGAATACCGTTCTTTTTGAGGTGCGTTTTCAATGTGTTGCACCAGGTACAAGTGGGGGTAGAATACACCGTCACCCTTTTCTGGGGTTTTTCATCCCCGTCGGTAATTTTGGCAGTGAACAAAGCATCTTCGAACAGTCCTTTGTAAAAATTATTTTCATTACAGCCTTTGATGGTGTTCACAAACTGCTTTCCTTCAAAGACCATCAGCGTAGGAGCCGAAGTGATGGAATAGGCACCGTGAATATCGCGTACCTTGCTTACATCGGCAGCCACCAGCTGCACATCTTTTACTTTTTCGAGTGCCTGGGCAATGTTTTGGTAACTGCAGTCACTGGCTTCTGTTCCTTTTTTGTAGAGCAATACATAACTCTTTTTCCCGTCTTCCAAAAAACGAAGCATTTCCTCGTGCGAACCGATATTTTTCAATTCCATAATTCTTATAACTTTTTCCAGCTACTTATCAATTTATATGCCACCTGGTCATCAGACACATTTTTCACAATGAAACATTTTCGGATATGACAATTTTTCATAGTTCAGTACAAAAAGGGAAGCACTTTCTTGGTTTGCTCTTTGTACATCAGGTAGTCATCACCAAACTGACGTACCAACCCTTTTTCTTCATAAGGCATTTTCAACAGAAGTGCCACGACCAGTGTCAGCAGAACAGCAAGACGAAACCAGGTAAAGTCGGAGAGCACCAAGGGAATGACTGCCACCACCTGTGCCAGGTACATGGGATGCCGGATCTGACGATAAGGTCCGCTCGTTATCAGTACCCCACCGTTTTTAGGACGGGGTGCTATATTTACATTATGAATACCCGCTACATATATAGCAACTATTCCCAATACAACACCGGCCATCTCCACCACAATACCATCCCAGGTTCCGGCCAGCCAGGGACCTGTCAGAAAAATAACAGCCAGACTGCCCAACTGGAAAAACACCAGCACATAAGGATATATCTTTTCACGAAACATAAACGATTGATTTAAAATGCCGGCCTCCTGATCTGAAAATGCAAGTAGAGAAAAAGGTTTGAACGAGGAGACCGGCGGACAAAAATACTAAACTTCGCTTTGCTGCGAATATTAATCCGAATCGGATTTCTCTTTCTGTTCCCAGGTCAAACTACTGTTCCAATATCCATCCTCCTCATCCTCGTCTTCTTCCTCCAGTTCCCAGGTATATTTCTTCCGCTGTGGTCCTGAATTCCTGTAAAAGACAGCCATGATAATTCCGGCCGCCAACCCACCCAGATGAGATTCCCAGGAAATATTTTTTTCAGGAAGAAAATTGGGGATAGCCCCCCATATCAGACTCCCGTAAAGAAAAATTACGATCAGTGAAATGGCTGAAAGCCGCGTATCTTTCCGGATAACACCACTTAAAAACAAAAAGGAAGCCAGTCCGTAAATGATGCCGCTGGCACCAATGTGGTAGGCATCTCTGCCTCCAAACCAAACCCATACTCCGGTAAAAACCCAGATAAACAGCAGTACTTTCAGCGAAAGATCGCGATAGAAATAAAACAAAGCGGTTCCCAGTACCAGGAAAGGAAGCGAATTGGCCGCCAGATGTTTGATGCCTTCATGCAGGAACGGTGCCAGGATTATGCCCGGCAGTCCGGAAACATGCATAGGATACACTCCCCAGTTTCCCCAATCAACGCCCAACAGATATTCACCAAACAACACCAGCCACATGATCAGCAGCAAAAAGCCGGGAATAACCAGGGAAGTCCAAAGCCTGTTTTTTTCGTTTTGCATACGGGAAACGTTACATCAAAAATAGTACCAGGCGATGAAACGATCGCCGGAACCGCCAAAGTTACGAATCGCAGGCTATTTGATGCGGGTTACTTTCTCTACCCCTTTTACCTGGGTCAGCCTGTAAATTAGCTGGGATAAATGGGAAGTATCGCGAATCATCAGGGTCACCTTTCCTTCAAATTGTTTGCCTTTGGTATTGAAAGTGATCGAACGCATGTTTACCCTCAAATCACCGGTTATAATGCGTGTGATCGATTCCACCATTCCCAGTTGGTCCATACCCGTAATCTTGATATTGACCTGATGATAATGTTTGTCTTCCACCGCAATCCACTTCACATCCAGAATTCGGTAGGGGTATTGCGACCTTAGTCTTTCGGCATTGGGACAGTTGTTTCGGTGAATCGAAATACTCCCCAAATGGGTCACAAAACCAAAAACATCATCGCCATGGATGGGATTACAACACTTCGCAATCCGGTAGTTTACATTCTTTACGTTGTCGCCGATGTATAAAATTTCTTCTTCGGTCTTGTTTCGGGAAACCGTAGTTTTCACTTCCTTCACCACTTCCTCCTGAACATCCGAAGATTTTTCCTTCAAATAATCCTTCAGTACTGATTTCACCAGGTGCATTTCCAGTTTTTCAGTTGCTACCAGATAATACAGATCCACAGCTGTTTCCAGCTTGAAATGCTTCACCAGCACATTGATCAGATCTTCGGAACTTTTCAGTTTCCAGTTTCTGATTTTCCGCTGCAAAAGAGCCTTCCCGATCTCTGCTTCCTGGTATTTCTCTTCTTTTAACTGCCTACGGATATGGTTTTTAGCTTTGGTACTCAATACTATTCCCAGCCAGTCGTGTTTGGGTTTTTGATTTTTGGTGGTTACAATATCTACCCGGTCGCCACTTTTAAGGACATAACGGATCGGCACCAGTTTATTATTGACACGGGCCCCGCTGCAGGTATTACCGATGTTCGTATGAATGTCATACGCAAAATCCAGTACCGTTGCCCCCGCGGGGAGTCGCCGCAAGTCGCCTTTGGGTGTAAACACAAAGACATACTCCTGTGTTTTTTTGGTCCGGTAAGCATATTCATCCCCAATGACTTCAGGGTGCTCCAGCACATCCCTTACCTGTACAAGCCAGTCGTCCACTTCCTTGGACCTCATCAGGCCCTTATACTGCCAGTGCGCAGCCTGTCCCTTTTCAGCCACTTCGTCCATCCGGGTGGATCGGATCTGAACTTCAACCCATTTATTGTTGGGTCCCATAACAGTGGTATGCAGGGATTCATATCCGGATGCCTTGGGTGTTGTCACCCAGTCGCGCAAACGCTTCGGATTGGGTGTATAAATATTGGTCACCAGCGAATACACCCGCCAGCAATCTTCCTTTTCCTTTTTTGGTGATTTACTGTCAATGATCACACGAACGGCAAACAGATCATAGACCTCTTCAAATTCCACGTTTTGTTTTTTCATCTTAGCCCAGATGGACGGAATGGACTTGGTACGCCATTTGATCTCATAGTCAATTTTATTGCGCATCAGTTCCTGCTCGATGGGCCGGATAAAATCACGAATGTAGACCTCCCGTTTGCTTCGGGTAGCCTGAACTTTCTCTTCAATGGCTTTATAAATCTCGGGATATTCGTACCTCATCAGATCCTCTTCCATCTCACTTTTGATGTAGTAGAGCCCCAGGCGGTGAGCAATAGGGATGTAGATGTATTTAATCTCGTCGAAAAAAGTCTTTTGCTGTTTTTTGGTCAGCGACTGGGGGCGTCTGACGTCGTTCAGGCGATGAGCCATTCGCAGAAGAATCACACGAATATCGTCGATGATGGAAAGGAACAAAACACGGAAAGTATCTGACTGAAAGGAAACCCGTTCCGTCTGGAGTTCGGAAATTTTGTTGAATCCGTCAATGATCTCCAGAATATTTTTCCCAAAAGTTTGGGTAATCTGATCGGCAATTTCAGGTTCCGAAATATCTAAGCTATGAAGCAATGCACAGACTACGGATGAAGCTCCCAGATTCATTTCGCGCAAAGCGATGAGCGCTACTTCAACATGGTGAAGCAAAAAAGGGCTGCCATCGGGTTGTACTTGATCACCATAGGCCGCATTGGCCATTTCCCAGGCTTGCTGAATTTGGTCGGAACTACGACTGTCACCCCGCTCACGGGATACCTTCAACAACTCCTCCAGCCTGTCCTCAACCCTTGCAAACCCGTTTTTCATTACATACTCCTGTTTACTTCTTTCCGTATCACTGTATTTCTACCGTCAAACGACGGAAAGTCATCTCGTTGTAGTATTTTTTCAAAGCCGGCAAATCACCTTTTTTAACGGCACATTTTCCTTTAAAATGGGCAATCCATGTGCAGGTTTCAGCCTGAAGAGGATCATGCTCGCATACTTCAATCAGCGATTCAATCACATAATCAAATGTATTGATATCGTCGTTGAAAAGGACCAGTTTCTTCACATCTTCCTGATCAGCTGATTCTTTACCTGTGACCCGTTTTTTTTCTTTCGTTGTCATGTTTTCCCTCTTAGCCACAAAAATACGTTAATTTTTATCAATTTCGGGAACCATTTTCACCGGCATAGGTCCGGTAGCCGATCCTGTGTAAACCGAAACATGCGGGAAGGGTAATTCAATCCCCTCCTGGTCGAAGCGCTCTTTGATGGAATCCATCAGCTGATTTTTCACTTTCACCCAGTTTTCTTTGGTACTCCACACATAAAAAAGCAAATCGAGCGAGGAAGATCCAAAATCATTAAACACCACCATGGGTTCCGGGTAATTCAGACAGTCGGGTTCACTTTTGGCAATCTCAAGCAGAACTTCTTTTACCCTTTTGATATTCTCCTTATAGGCCACTCCCACCTGCAGGTCAATGCGCCGGATGGGAAAACGGGTCACATTGGTCAACGTGGTTTTGATGAGCATTTCGTTGGGAACACGAACGTAACGATTGTCGAATGTGCGCAGTTTGATTGACAACAAATCAATAGAGATCACCACACCGGTTTCGTTGTTCACACTCACAATGTCGTTGAGTTCAAAAGGGCGTTCCCCGATAAGGAAGAGACCACTGATGATATTCGAAACGCTCGTTTGGGAAGCAAAACCGATGGCAATACCGATGATGCCGGCAGTTCCCAGCAAGGCACTTACCTCAAAACCCAGCGACTTAAGAAAGGAAATCACAATGATGGTCATCGCTGTATAGGTAAAAAACCGACTGGTAAGCAGTCCAATGTGGGGTGAATAGTGTTTCCCCACCTGCTTCTTCACGAGTTTGCCAATCCAGATGGTAACGGCAATGCCAACGATCAGGATGATGACTGATTTGATCAGTATGATGGGATCAATCTTGGTAAGAAAATCGAAATAATTCGTTTTAGTAGCTGCTGTAGTCATGGGATTCATCATTTTATTTATTGGGAAGGATGAGGGTATTTTTCATGAGAATGGGGGTAAATGTCTTAAGCAACAAGCTCTTCCTGTCAGGATTGATTGCTTTTGCAACCAGGGTAAACTTGCCCAGGTCTTTCGGTAAGGCATTCGGAAGACGAACATCCAATAATTCATTGCCCTTTCCGTAATCGAAGATCATCTTGTTGAGCCAGAAATAGTTCCCGTCCGAATAAACCGACAGGTTATTAACTCGAATCAGCATTTTTTCCAGCACAAGAGATTCCGCTGCTTTGTTTTTCACTTCAACCGGACAAATAAAAATGAACGATTCAGAAAATTCAGGACTAAAATGGACAGCGGGAAAATCTTCATACACCAGTTCTCCGTCAAAGAAATTTCCCATCCAGGTATGTGACATGGGTTGGGAAGGAAATTCACCCAGCGAAAGATCCTGTTGTTTTCCCAACCGAACGCTAATCCATGAGGGCAACCAGTAATAAAACTGAATGGTTTTTCCAGCAGGAACAATCAGTGGTTCGGGAAAAGCTATCTGAACCGGCAGATCAGGGACATGAGGTAAAAAGGATAATTTTACCGGATCTTCCGAAACCATCCATTTTTTCCACAACGATTTGGGTGGCGGTGTTTTGGATTTTGAACCCGGATTATTCACGGAAACCATTTCCAGGTAATTCTTTTCCTTTCGCAACCAGAGTTTCAACGAACCTGATTCGTGCAGGACAGCGCTTCCGGTCGTGAAATCAATTTCTTCGTTTAGCCCGATTTGATTGTATTGACTCATAGGTGTTATTTATCTTGACTGTTTGATTTTGATGTTTTTTGCTGAATTGCGTTCAGTAATTCCATTTGCATTTCCTGTATCTCCATCATCCGGTCCCACTGATAGGTCAGAATATGATCGAGTTTTTCATGCAAAGTCTGTATTTCCAGTTCTGCTTTCAAATTTACTTTATAATCATTTTGCGACCGCACCCGATCCTTGGCTTCCTGCCGATTCTGGCTCATCATAATGATGGGGGCCTGAATGGCTGCCAGGGTTGAAAGCAGTAAGTTGAGTAAAATATACGGATAAGGATCAAAAGGCTTAAATAACAGATAATAGGTATTGAACAAAATCCAAAGAGCCATAAACGAACCAAAAATTATGATGAAGGTCCAGCTCCCGCCAAAATCGGCTATTTTATCCGACAACCGTTCCCCGAAGGACCATTTTCTGTCAAACTGGCTTTCAATATTTTCAGAAATAAGTTCATGATTTTTCATGGTACTCAACACGTCTTCTTCGATGGAGGACAACGCTCCCTTTTCCTCGCGCAGCATAGAGGTCACATATTTCAGCCGGTACACGGCCAGATCAGATTCACAAATATACTTATGCGTAGTCCAGTCAGGATGATCTGCCTTTATCAGATCCGAAACCTGATCACGAATGGAAGTACCGGCAATGAGATCTTCAGCGTCAAAAGTTTTACCGCAAACGGCACAACTATTTCTTTCTGTTTTTTCCATAATTCATTTATTAGCTACTTTCCTCGGCCATTTCACAGGCTTTCGTAAAAGCGAAAATAATGATATTTATGCCTTTACAAGAACGAAAATCATTGTTTTTAAGAAAGTTTTTGATTATTCGTAGCGAAGTGTCCGAGCCGGAACAATGCGGGTAATGTAGTACGATGGGAGAATGAGCACCAGTACACAAATGAGAAACGTTCCTGCATTCAGCCACAACAATGACAGCGGATTCAGTTCAACCGGAACATAAGACACATAGTAATTCTGCGGATCCAGATGAAAGAGGTGAAAGCGATCCTGGATAAAGTAAAACAGCAAACCGGTTGCATTCCCCCAAAACATCCCCCAGCCAATGATGTAGGCAGCCTTGTACAGAAATATTTTACGGATGGAAGTGTTGTTGGAACCCAGGGTTTTTAAAATGCCCACCATGGAGGTCCTTTCGATGATGAGGATAAATAAGGTGGAAACCATGGTGATGGATGCCACCAGCAACATCAGTACAAGGATTACTACCACATTGGTATCCAGCAAAGCAAGCCAGTTGAAGATCTCCGGATACTCCTGAACAATACTGTTCACGGTCATGTTGTATGGAATCTGGTTGTATATAACCTGTGCTGTTTCATTGATCCGGTTAAAGTCTGCGAGCTCAATTTCAATGGTTCCTGTCTGGTCCGACTTCCATCCATTGAGCTGCCGCACCTGATCCAGATCGCCAATAATGAATCGCTTGTCGAACTCTTCGAGTCCAGTATGGTAGATACCACTGATATAAAACTTCCTGCCCAGCGCCTCAGAACCAGTTCCACTGAGAAACCAAAGCCTTACGGGATCGCCTACTTTCAGAAAAAGTTCTTTGGACAGCTTCTGCGAAATCAGTACCTGTCGGTCATCCGACGAATCATTAAGGGGCAACGTGCCCGCAACCAGATTTCTTTTCAGATAACTCCAGTCGAAATGAGGCCCCACGCCTTTCAGCACCACGCCTTGAATCTGATCAGCTGTTTTCAGAACACCAGCCTTTTGTGCTGACAATTGCACATGCACCACATTGGGGTCCCGGGCCAGCGAATCCAGAAACGAAGGCGTAACCTTAATCGGGGTTTCCTCCAGCGACTTATTTCTGTCAAAAGCCACGATCTTCAATGGCGCCGAGAAACCCACTACCTTTTCGCGGATAGAATGCTTGAACCCCACCACAATGGCCACTGAAGCAATCATCAGAGCCAGCCCCAGCGCAATACTGACATAAGCAATCCGAACCACAGGTTTGGAAAAAGCTTCGGTTCTTCCCGGGGCAATGTGTCTGGCTATGAAGTATTCGAAATTCAACCGGTATTTTTTTACAAAAGTAGAATTTCCTGATGTAAAAACCCGCTTTTTTGTAGATTTACAGCAGAAACATTGTTTTATGAAACTCATCCGGATCGTAGTCTTTGTTTTTGTGGCAAGTATCCCCTGGCTTTCCGTTGCCCAGAAACCTGTGTGGGTAAGCTTCAATCATATTACTACCGGTGATGAGCAGACAAGTGTATATTTTCCCATGCTCCGGCATAAAAACGTGGCAGTAGTGGCCAACCAAAGTTCCGTAATCGGATCCACTCATCTGGTCGATACACTGGTAGCTTCAGGAATCCATGTGGTTCGCATCTTCAGTCCCGAACACGGGTTCAGAGGCAAGGCCGAAGCCGGGGAACAAATTCAAAACGGCAAAGACACGAAAACCGGCATCCCCATTGTTTCATTGTATGGAAAACACCGAAAACCTACAGCTGAAGACTTGAAAGGAGTGGACGTTGTATTGTTCGATCTTCAGGATGTGGGCGTCCGGTTTTATACGTATATATCTACCCTGACATTGGTAATGGATGCTTGTACCGAACAACACATTCCTTTGATTATACTCGATCGTCCCAATCCCAATGCTTTCTATATAGACGGGCCGGTTCTGCAAAAAAAGTATACTTCGTTTGTTGGCATGCATCCTATTCCCGTAATATACGGAATGACCATTGGCGAATATGCCCGCATGGTCAACGGTGAAGGCTGGCTGAAGGATGGGAAAAGCTGTATACTCACCGTGGTACGACTGAAAAACTACAAACACAACATGGTGTTTCAGCTTCCGGTGAAACCATCCCCCAATCTTCCCAACTGGCAATCGGTTTATCTCTACCCTTCCCTCTGTTTTTTTGAAGGCACCCCGGTGAGTGTGGGCCGTGGCACCCCGATCCCTTTCCAGGTATTCGGTCATCCCGATCTGAAAGGTCCTTTTGTTTTTACTCCCAGGGTAAAACCCGGCACCCATATCCAACCCAAACTGGTAGATCAGAGATGTTACGGTGATCATTTGACCCGTTATGCCGAACGGTTCCGACACAACAAAAGCGAACTGAATCTGCACTGGCTGATCAAGGCCTATAAGGAATTATCGGCCAAAAAGATTCCGTTTTTCACTGGTTATTTTGACCTGCTGGCCGGGAACGATCAGTTGAAAAAGCAGATTGAGGAAGGAAAAACAGAGAAGCAAATCAGGGAAAGCTGGCAAAAGGATCTAAAAACCTTTGAACAGATCAGAAAAAAATACTTGCTTTATCATTAGAGATCCGGCGCACACAGACAAGTATTCCATTCATCTATTTCAGACGGTACAAATCAAATACCCAAGTAATAATGTAATCCAGCACTTCGGGCGACATGGTTTCTTCAATTTCCTTGTATTCGCTAACGGTACAAGTTTCACATGACTGAAAGAGATGATTTTTATCTTTAAATTCCATGGCCTTTACCCGGCTATTGCCATTACTCCTTATTAGTTGCTGAGTTTTGTATAAATGGTAAACAGGAACCTGTACATCCTTACTTCCATGCAAAATAAGTGTTGGGCATGTCATTTTTTCAAGAAATGTATTGGGTTGAAAGAATAAATCCTTTTTCATAGCCGGAGTCATGAACGAATTGATAATAGAAGTTTTCAACGGGGGCATCAAACCAAGCATACGCAATTCTTTTTCGTTCACCTTCTTTAATTCCGGCTCAAAACTTTTGATAAATCCCTCAAATTGCTGCTTCGCCTCTTCCAAACCAATATCTTGTTTTACAATTTCAAACGCAGCCTTTAAATATTTTGTATTAAGAGCAATAGCCAATTCGCTAATGCCTCTTTGTTTATAAATAATCTCCGTTTGTTCCACTAAGTCATCAGCCAGGCATGCTGAAGAACCCGCCATTAAAACGGCAAAGGAGATACCCGGTTCAATAACCGTTGCAACAGGTGCCACGGAAGCACCATGACTGTGACCAATGACTCCTATTTTATGGGCATTAATTTTAGGGTGATCGCTTAAAAACCGGTATAATGCAGCCACATCACTCGCTAGTTCGCCAATATCAGCCGAATTAAAATCGCCGGTTGATTGATTTGAACCTCTGTCATCTGTTCGTAATACAGCAATACCCTGACGGGTAAGATAATCGGCTAATACAAGGAACACTTTATGACCAAATATAGTAGCATCCCGGTCGTTTGGTCCTGAACCGGATATCAATATTACGGCAGGAAAGGGGCCCTCTCCTTCAGGAATGGTTAATATTCCTGCCAAAGTAACTCCTGAAGCATTTTCATTTTTAACACGCACTGTTTCTTCTGTATAAGGATAAGGTTTATGAGGTTCCTGGGGACGCCTGGGCTTTTTTACGGGAAATACTTTAACCCGGGTAAAATTCAACGGAATCGGTTTTCCCTTTCCTTGTATAAATTGTCCTGCGATATGCATACTATCAGTAAACCGGCCATAAATGCGGGTTCCCAGAACAGGAATCTCGAAACGAACGGAATCATCCTGCACATACATCTTTTCAATGGGGATATCAAAGGCAGCCTGATCGAGACTATGCAGTACCGCTACCCGCTCTGTCCCTTTATTTTCAGAAACCTCAATCCCCAAACGCAGTTTCACAGAGGAATTCAAAACCAGTGTTCCACACCATTTACCCGTTGGGTCAAATCCGGTTTGTGCCCTTATGGTGAAAGAATTCAGGGCTATTATCATCAGTAAAATCATTAAATGTGATGCCTTCATAGTCTTTAGCTTTAAAATTTAAGGCAAAAGAAAAACAGAAATTAGCTGCAGGCAAATCAATTCCACAAGCGGATCGGTATTTTATTTGAACCACCAAACTGATGATCCGAAATGCATTCAGATAGTATATTCTATAATTCACACAGCAAAGAGACCTGTTTGAATAATACACATGGCCTATGCATAAAATAGCGCTATATTTATCACCAAACTGCAACAACATGAATAAAGCGCTTTCAAAAAGAATAGAAATACTGATTCACCTGATCATCTGGTCCGGGATATTTATGATCTTTCTTTTACGAGCTAAAAACCTGGGAAGCTTCAAACAGGAAGACGGCAGTATTTACCTGCCATTAACCTATGGTTTATTAACCAATTTGATGGTATTTTATCTCAATGCCTACTATTTAATTCCCAGATACATCCCGCTAAAAAAAATAAAAGCCTATGTTCTGTGGGCGGTTATCTTGTTACTGGGAATTACCTTAATTGAAAGTACGCTGGACCACATCCTTGCTGTTAAACTATATTCTTCTGAAGCGGAACTCTTTTATTCACACCTGGTTTTAAACCTCACCGTTAACGGATTGATTTTGGGAATTTCCATCGGTTACGGGTTCATCAAAAACTGGGTTATTCAAGACAATCAAAAGCAAAAGCTGGAAAAGGAAAAACTGAGTGCAGAGTTGAATTTCTTTAAAGCACAGATTAGTCCTCATTTTCTCTTCAACACCTTAAACATGGCCTATGCCAGTGCCGTAAAACACGGGGACGAGGATACTGCTGATATTATTGAAAGGATCTCGGGGCTGCTGCGCTACAACCTTTATGAATGCAACGATAGCAAAGTGGATTTAGCAAAGGAACTAAACTTCATCGAAAATTATATCAGCCTACAAACCAAACGGCTTTCGGATGACATTAAACACTATTTAAATATTAAAATCGACAAAGCAGAGGCATCCTATAAAATTGCACCGCTCATTCTTGTTCCTTTTATTGAAAATGTATTCAAACATGGCATAACCGTAAGCAACCCCGGCGAAATACAAATCTTTATTACAATACAGAAAAACCACTTAAAATTAATGACAAAAAACCCTTTAAGTGCCAATAAAACTCCATCAAAATACAGTGGAATTGGCTATAAAAATGTGAAAGCCCGACTTGACCTGCAATATAAAAATCAGTATTCATTAGCGGCTGAAACAGAAAGTAATAATTACAGAGTTGAACTAAATTTAGCATTGTAAAATTAGCCCCCATGAATTGTATACTTGTTGACGATGAACCCATGGCCCTGGAATTAATTAAGGGCTATATTGCCAAAACAGACAGTTTGAAACTGCAGGCATCTTTTACAAATCCTTTTAAAGCACTCAATTATTTGTTAGAGCATGAAGTGGATTTAATTTTACTGGATATCAACATGCCTGAACTGAACGGGATGGAATTGCTAAAAGCCCTGCCCTATCAACCCAAAGTAATCTTCACCACCGCCTATTCAGCATATGGTGCCGAAAGTTATGAATACAATGCAGTGGATTACCTGTTAAAACCCTTTACGTTCGATCGTTTTATGCGCGCCGTAAACAAGCTTTTCGATACAAGAGCAAAGAATCGGTTAGTACACGATAATGCTGAAAAACATCAAACGGTGATCTTTATCAAAAGCGGAACCCAAATTCATCAGATTGAAGTCGATAAAATTACCCATATTGAGGCCCAGGGCAACTATGTATTTATTCATTTGAAAGACAAAAAAATCATTTCCCTGATCAGCTTGAATGAGATACTTGAAGAACTACCTGCATCGGGTTTCATGCGCATTCATAAATCATATATCGTAGCTATACAACACATTGACGTCATCGAAAGACACCAGGTAATAATACAAAACACCTCCATACCCATCGGGGCAACTTATCGGGCATTGTTTCACCAACAGATTGAACAATTGCGATCGAAATAATAAGAGGATAACCCATATCAGATTATAAACAATAAAAAAATAAGTACATGTTAAACAAACTACTCACAGTTTCACTATTCATTTTTACCCTTTGGGGATCACAGACAGCATCAAATAAAGTTTCACGTGTGGTCATTCAGATACCGGGTAAAGACAACATTCAAATTAAAGCAGATTATTATAAAGTAGAGAACACCCGTAAACCTTTGATTTTGCTTTTCCATCAGGCAGGTTACAGTCGTGGCGAATACAGAGAAATCGCACCGAAATTAAATGCATTGGGTTTTAGTTGCTTAGCCATTGATCAGCGGTCAGGGAACAAAGCCAACGGAATAGTAAATGAAACGGCCAAACAGGCAAAACAACTGGGGCTGGCAACCGACTATGTCAGCGCACTACCCGATTTGGAATCGACAGTTGATTATGTATTGAAGAACCATTTATCGCAGAAAATCATACTGCTGGGAAGTTCTTATTCCTCCTCATTGATATTTGTTCTCGGATCAGAATATCCGGAAAACACGGTGGGGTTAATTGCATTTTCTCCGGGAGAATATTTTACAGTAAACGGGAAGAAGATTGCTGACTATGCAAGTCAGATTCAGTGTCCTGTATTTATTACTTCAGCAAAACATGAACAAAGTGACTGGAAAGGGATATACAAGAGTATTCATTCAAAAAAATATTTCTATCTTCCCAAAAATAAAGGGATTCACGGCGCCAAAGCATTGTGGAATGCGTATGAATATAGCGACCAATACTGGGCGAAGCTAAAAGAATTCCTTGATAAATATTAATATATATGATTGGCTATCTGTTAATTGTTATGAGCAGAAGATATTTTCTTCCATGTTACAGCATCGGAACCATCAAACCAGTGAATGAGTATCTGAAAACTTTCACGCAACACAGAAGATTTATATTATGACAAAGAAAAGGACGAAACAAATCATCAGAATATTATTGCTTGTCGGAACCATTGTTTCCTTGTTTTATGTGCCCTGGATTTTAGTGAAGGCATGGATTGCCCCCCTGCCGGATACAGTCCAGGAACAGGTAAACGAAGCCATAGGACTAGGTTTTGATGGGATCGTTGTATATATAGATCAGGCAGGCAAACCGCCTGCATTTTATGCTGCAGGCTGGAAAAACAAAGAGAAGCACATACCCGCCGACCCACATGCCTTATTCAAGATTGCCAGTATTGGCAAATTATATCATGCGGTAGCCATTACCAAATTAGTCCATTCGGGTAAATTGTCTTTGGATAGCACGTTGGCCTGTTACTTGCCGGAATTGGTCGGAAAAATTGAATACGCCAATAAAATTACCCTTAGAATGCTGGTACAGCACAGGAGCGGCATCCCTAATTTTACCAACACACCAAATTTTTGGTCCAATCCACCAAAAAACAGTAAAGAAACCCTGGAACGAATATTTAACCTCCCGGCTGACTTTAAACCAGGATCTGAATATGAGTATTCCAACACCAATTATTTGCTGATCTCTGAAATCATTCAAAGGGTGACGGGTGAGAGCACGTTCCAATACATTAAACAGAAAATTCTGGATCCTCTTGGTCTCAAACACACGTTTGGTTCCATCCACGACATCAACAGGAACGATTTAATGAGTGGGTATTATGTTGGTGTAAAACAGGATATTAAAGATACGGATTATGGTTCCATGGTGGCGACCGCACAGGATGTAGGCCTATTCATACGGGCATTGAACGATGGTTCAGTGTTCGATAAAGGGGAAAAGAAAATCTATTCGTCCATATACGTGTATAACCATACAGGCCTGGTTCCCGGTTACCAGAGTATTGCAAAATACAACAAAGACCTTAACACGGTTGTTGTTCAGTTTATGAACACCACCAATTTTGACGGATACAACTGGAATTTATCGGAAATCATATATAACCGCATCATTAAGATTCTGAAAAGGAATAAAAACAAATAACTGTGATTTTATTAAATTGTACCACTTATTATACTGAGGAACGAATGGAATGATAAAGAAAAACAGATAAAAAGCTTTCCTTCTTTATCCTGTACGTTAGGAAACAGAAAAATAATACTCATTTGATCCAGTACAATTAGAATAAAGGAATCCATCAACACAATGAACAATCAAAACACCGATCGAATCGAAATTCCCGTAAGCAAATCGAAGTTGCTGGGCTTGTTAGTCGGGGCGGCTGTCTTCTTTGTAGTGGGAATCTTTCTGTACATCACTCCTGAGAGTTTTGTTTCGGTGCAATTTAAAGATACTCAAACGATGATGCTCATGGGAATAGCCGGCATCCTGTTTTCCGGAGTCACCCTTATTTTTGGGATCAGAAAACTCCTGAACAAAAAACCGGGGCTGATTATTGACCAACAGGGAATTACAGACAATACAACGGCATCCAGTGCAGGACTTATCGAATGGAATGACATCACAGCGATCGAAACCAAAAAAGTATTGACGAACCGTTTCATGCTGATTAGGGTCAGCAATCCGGATTACTATCTAAACCGGGTCAACGGATTAAAGCAAAAAATCCTGAGGGAAAATCTGGACTTATACGAAACACCGATATCCATCACAACAAGTACATTAAAGTGTACTTTTCAAGAGTTGGAGAAACTGCTGAACGAAAAATTCAATGAAAACCGAATAAAATAACATCCGTCTACTGCAGTATAATTTCCGCCTTATAGGTTTTCTTATTCCCCAACAGATCGTAGACGGTCAGTTCAAACTCGTTTTTCCCTTTTTTCAAATATTGATCGGGATGATAGACCAGCAGCTTGGTTTTGGGATCATATTCCATTAAGATCCAGTGCCCGTTCATTTTAGGAACATATTTCCCTATTCCGGTTTGTTCGTCATTAATCCATACTTTCAGTGCTTTTTTCCCTTTTAAATACGTTTTCGCTGAAAAATTAATGGGTTTAATCACGGGAGGAACGGTATCGGCCATCACTGTATAAAATCCCATGTTTCTCACACGGGCCACCAGGCTGCCTTTTTTCGACCAGCTGTTACCGGCATACTGATAGTCGGACTTTTTCCTGTCTGGAGAGTAAGCAAGGTACAACCGGGGCATGAGTTTATCCACCACCGGATCGGGTTTAATTGAAAGCGTGAAAAATTTCTGGGCAGTAATGAACCGGTTTTGCAGACCAAACACTTCTGAATATGAATAGTTTGTTCTGGAGTATTTCTTCAATGGAAACGCTACGGGCCGGTAAAAACTATTCGCAGCAAACCTCAGTTTCAACGCCCCCGAATCGATCTTGACCGGCTTATCCAACGGAATATGCACGGCATGAGCCAGCCACAACGACCTTTTTTTATTTTTCCTGCAAACCGCATTTGTTTTTATCACATTAAAAGGCAGCACAGAACGGTTCCCATAAATATCCGACACCACATATTTAAACTGATGAACCAACGTGTCTTTTAAGTCAAACACCCCGTGATTCTTAACAGAATAATAATTCATGATGCGATTGTTAGGATCGATCTCGGTTCGATACAGCCTTCTCCCCTTTTTCACATAATAATGATAGTCTATCAAACTGTTCACATAACGGGTAGTAGCAAATGAAATTTCTTTCATTCGGAGACCATACACCAGTTTACCGTCTTCATAAAGTTCGATTTTATATACTCCGTCGTGGTTGTGTACTTTATCCAGCACATCGTAGGTTTGCAGTCCAAAAGAAATAGGACCCGAAACTTTGATTAAGGGATTTTTTTTGATGTAACAATGTTTTCCGCTGCCTGAAACCCAGTAAACCAGGGTATCCTGCCGGTCATTTACGCACGAATTGACGCCCGAAGGATAGATGGCCAGCCTGTAGATTTTCGGTGGTAAATGATCAGCCACATTGATCCCTTTGAACAGCAACGGATTCACCGGATGCTCGCTTTTCGCTTCCCGTAATTCAAAGTGCAGATGCGGCGCATCAGAACCGCCTGTATCACCTGAAAAAGCAATCACTTCTCCTTTCTTCACAGGCAATTCACCTTTTTTGGGGAAAATCTCCACCGTAAACGATTCTCGTTCATACTGGATTTTCTTTACATACTGTTGGATGTGCCAGTTAAATTTACTCAAATGACCGTAAACCGATACCAGGCCGTTGGGATGGGTCACATAGAGGGCTTTTCCGTAGCCGGAAGTAGAAACCTTAATGCGCGAAACATAACCATTGTCCACAGCATATACTTTTTTGCCCTGAGCTCCCTGGGTCTTAATATCGATACCGCTGTGGAGATGGCCGCTCCGTGGTTCACCAAAGGTACCTGAAAGGTACAACGGAAATCCCAGAGGGGAACGAAATACAGTGTTGGGGATCTTTATATCCTGCTGGGCGCTGAGTGAAGAAACAGTAAAGAAAAACACAACCATCCATGGGACAACACTTCTAAGGCGTACGCAATAGGTCATAGCTTATTCCGGAGATTAAAAATTAACAGTAACTGCAAAACTACAAAACACTCCTTACCTGCGAACCATTGATTCAATTTTTTATACATTAGTCACAAATTAGGGTCATGAGAAAAGATTATTATCAGGATAAAACGGTTGTCATCACAGGAGCTTCTTCCGGAATCGGGAAAGAACTGGCTTTGCAACTGGCCAAAAAGGGAGCGCGGTTGTCGCTGGCAGCCCGCAATAAAAAGAAGCTGGAAGAGGTTGCCCAACTGTGTCGGCAATACACCACTTATGTGCTGGCCGTTCCAACGGATGTAGCCCATCAGGATCAATGTAAAAACCTGATTGAAGAAACAGTACGAGCCTTTGAGGGAATCGATATTTTGGTGAATAATGCAGGCATAACCATGTGGGCTTATTTTGAAGAAGTCAGGGATATGAAAATACTCGAAGACATCATGCAGGTCAATTATTTCGGCAGTGTGTATTGTACGCACTATGCCCTTCCCTATTTGAAAGAAAGCAAAGGTCAGCTTGTGGGAGTCTCGAGCCTTACCGGAAAAACCGGTGTACCAACTCGAAGTGGGTACGGTGCCAGCAAACATGCCATGGCCGGATTTTTTGACACCTTGCGCGTGGAACTGAAAGAAACCGGTGTCAGTGTGACCATGATTTATCCTGGATTTGTTTCTACCGAAGTGCGTGAACGGGCGATGGGCTCCGACGGAAAACCGCTGGGGAAAAGTCCCGTGAAAGAAGGCAAAGTTATGACTGTTGAAAAATGTGTGGACATTATGATTCCGGCCATTGCCCGACAAAAAAGAGAAGTAGTGATGACCTTCAGGGGGAAAGCCGGATTGTGGCTTAAACTCATTGCTCCCGGACTGGTAGACAAAATTGCATTAAAAGCCATCCGCACCGGCAAATGAGTCCTCCGTCAGGGCTTTGATCAATGCTTCCTGTGCCGCATCACCGGCACAATTCTTCACTTTTTTCTGAAACTGATAGCAGGTCATGCGTCGGATTGACACAAATTGACTCAAACTGTATGACGAAATGTCGGGATGTTTGCAGGACAAATAAACGATCTTAAAGGCAGTTTTTAGGGGAATACGACACCTGTGAAACAGTGTATGAGCTGTAGGTGATATTTCTTTTTTACACCGGGTGCACCTCTTTGAATGTTCTGTTTTCCCTTTACAGGAGTTGGTATGCCCGCATTTATCACATACAAATCCTTGTTGCCATTTAAACTGAGCCAAGAAATCAAGACAACTTTCATCATCGGAAAACCGCTTCGAAAAGGCAGCCAGCTCATTAAGTAGAATATCTTCGTTCATTTCTGAATTTGGTTCGGTCGTGTTCGGTACACTATTTGCATTTGCAAAAATAAAATATTAGTGATATTTAAGCGCTATAACAAAAATAATTTTATCTTTGCGGCGATTTTCTAAATATGTCAAATACTCAATATTAATAAACACATGAAGATTTTAAAACCGGTTCTTTTTCTGCTCATAGGATTATTGGTTACCAGTTGTACTAACATCAGGGGAAATCAGGAAAAAAATGATTCCCTGGGATCCAACGACAAGAAAGCAGTTGTTTCGGTACAACCCGAGCAACTTACCTATGACGAATTCCTTAAAAAAGTATGGAATTTTGAAAAGCACCCTGATCAGTGGGTCTATGAAGGAACCGAACCGTGTGTTATAGATTTTTATGCTGACTGGTGCGGTCCCTGCAAAAGAGTGGCCCCCATCATGGAAGAAATGGCAAAGAAATACAATGGAAAAGTAAAAATATATAAGGTAAATGTGGACAAGGAGCAAAAACTGGCTGCTGTTTTCCGCATCAGCAGTATTCCTGCAGTAATGTTTAGTCCTTTAAAGGGAAAACCCATGATGCAGGTAGGTTTGTTGCCCAAGGATTACTATTCAAAAATTATTGATGAACATTTGTTGAATAGCAAACCTCAAAAATAATTAAGTCATACAATCATTTAAACAGATATCATTACAATGGAACATTTAACAAAACAGACTTTCTTCGAAAAGGTATTCAACTTCGAACAAAATCAGGATTGGAAATTTGAAGGCAAGCTGCCCTGTATCATCGACTTCTACGCCGACTGGTGTCAACCCTGTAAAATTGTAGCTCCTATTTTGGAAGAACTCTCCAAAGAATACGAAGGAAAAATCAATATTTACAAAGTAAATACGGAACAGGAAGTGGAACTGGCCGGTGCCTTTGGCATCAGAAGTATTCCTTCCATGTTATTCTGCCCCGCTGACGGTCAACCCCAAATGGCAGTCGGAGCACTCCCTAAAGAAACTTTGGTTCAGGCGATCAACGATGTTTTGCTGAAAACAGAAGCCGCCAAATAACATATATTTTATTAAAAAAAGCTGCACGCCGATGGTGATGCAGCTTTTTTTATTTTTGCTCATTCCATTAGCATAAATTAAATGAATCAGGAACCTGTTCTTCTTTCCATTGCTTACCTACCGCCGGTATCGTATTTTACCCTGCTGTTGCAACAGCCTTCAGTGATTGAAAAACAGGAAACCTTTCCCAAACAAACCTACCGCAACCGCTGTCGTATTTATTCCGACAAAGGCATCATGTCGCTGAGCATCCCGGTCACCAAACCACTGGGTAACCATACACCCACCGATCAGGTCCTCATTTTAAATGAAGATAAATGGTATTTGCGCCACTGGCGGGCTTTGTTGGCTGCCTATGAGTCTTCTCCCTACTTTCTGTACTATAAAGATGATTTGGAGCCTTACTTTCAGGGAATGGAAGTGAATCTTTTCCAATTCGACCTAAACCTGATCCATAAGGTCTGTGAGCTCATTGGGTTTGAACCCGACATTCAGTTTACGGAACAATATGAAAAAGCCCCTTCTGGAATCACTGACCTGAGACAGACGATTCATCCCAAACAGGAAAACCTGTTGGGCAACTTCCCTTCCTATTTTCAGGTTTTCGATGACAAACACGGATTCATTCCTGATCTGAGTATCGTAGATTTACTGTTTAATCTGGGTCCCGAAACCAAAAGTTATCTTTCCCAACTTAAAACCTCTTTCTAATCAGGATAAGCAATACGGATGTGGTGAATGTGCAACAATTTCTTTTTCAGCACTTTCTTAGAAATCGTAATTTCCCGAAGCGTAATAGGTGCATTACTGAACTGATGAGTCTCCATCATAGAGTTGATGATGAGCTCTACCAGGTCGTTGATTTTCTGCTCCGTTGGATTGACCATACTGCGCGATGCCGCTTCAACGGAGTCGGACATCATCACCACAGCCGTTTCCCGTGAAAACGGTACCGGACCGTGGTATCTGAATTCGGCTTCATCCACTTCCATACCCGGATTTTGTTTTTGTTCCAAACGGTAAAAATATTCCACCCTTCGGGTACCGTGGTGTGTTCTGATAAAGTCGATGATCTGTTCTGGCAAACGGGCTTTACGGGCCATTTCAATGCCTCGTAACACATGTCCAATGATGATGCGGGCACTTTCTTCGTATTCCAGTTCATCATGCGGATTGTAACCGGGTGGCTGGTTTTCCACGAAATAAAGGGGATGATCCATTTTCCCGATGTCGTGATACAAGGCACCGGTTCTGGCCAACAATGCATCTCCACCGATGACGAACAGTACTTCGGAAGCCAGGTTCGCCACCTGCATGGAATGCTGAAATGTACCGGGGGCTTTTTCAGCCAGATCACGCAAAAGGGTATTGTTGGTATTCGACAGCTCAAGCAAAGTAAGTTGCGTTACCAGTCCAAACATTTTTTCATAAACAAAAATAATCGGGAATGCCAGCAAGATCAGGAAAGAACTACCGGCCAGCATCATAATAAACCGCGAGGATGTATTGATAAACGATGCATCCTGAATCAGCAACATACTGAAATACACCAACATATAGGTCAGGAATACCAGCAACGATGTCTTTACGAGATGCCAGCGTTTGGATAGCTGCCCCACAGACATAATAGCTACAAAACCAGTAGTAAACTGGGTATAAAAGAATTCAAAACTATTGGGTGCATAAAACCCAAGAATCATCAATGTAATCAGATACACCACCAGCGAAGCACGGCGTTCCAGGAAAGTAGCCACTATGATAGGCAGTAATGAATACGGAATTAGATAACTCCAACCGGGATAATAACTGAATACAAGGAATGACACTACCAAAAGGACTACCTGTGTTCCCAGTAGTAAATGCAGGTTGCGCAGTTCATCAAAGATGGATCGCACAAAAACACGCAGAAAGAGGTATTCAATAAAAAACAGTAACACGATCAATGCGACACTGGCGCTGAACACATACTTCCAGGCTTCGGTGGTTCCCAGTTCCTGCTCGTATTCCTTCTTTAGTGACTGCAACACCTGAAATTTTCTGGCTGTTACGAGCTCCCCTTGTGAGATTATTAGTTCACCTTTCTGCACCAGCCCCATAACAGGTGAGACCTTCGACATCATTTCCTGGGTCACCAGATCGGTTTTTTTCTGATCAAAGATTACATTCTGTACGAGTGAGTTATTGATCACCTGATAGAGCATAGAACTGTCACGACTGTGTAACTGGCGCAAGGTTCTGATGGCTAGCCCATCGGCTTCCTGAACCGTGTACAGCTGTGACAGATTGACCACCCGCAACGTATTATCCTTGATCAGATTAATTTGAAAACTCCCCTCCTTATTCTCAATTACCGGATTCATCCTGATGATTCCTTTTTCCACCTCATCGTAAACCGATAACAAAGTATGAAGGTAGGTAAGTGAATCGTGTCGATTCACTTGCCGGGTGGTATCGTTTATAATATTTTTCCAACTTTGGTTAAATGTCTGTATCAATTGTACACGCCCAGCATCTGTTGCATTGGGATCAAACTGAAAATACGGATGTACATTCTTGAGTGCATCCGATTTTTCTTTGGAAAGTTCCGCACTGGTTTTGTATATTGAAAAGTCGAAAGGGGCATACAAATCCTTATGATTCCAAGGTTTTCCCACGCGAAATTCATATTTAAACATCCGTTCCCGGGGGCTCACCCAGGCCACAACGATGATCGCAACCAAAAAGCTGACCACCCGAAGAATCTCATATGAATTTTGTTGTAATTTTGAAAAGAAAGCCTTCATAAGTACAATATATTGAGACAAAGGTAATAATTCTTCACATCGCAAAATATAAGTTAATGGAAATGAATACAGGAATTTGTGGACTATCACTGGTGGCCGTCCGGGAGAAACCATCCCACAAAAGTGAGATGATCAACCAGTTGCTCTTTGGAGATGTATTTTTGATACTGAACCGCTTCGATACCTGGTTACTGATTGAGAGTGCAGACGATCACTATCAGGGATGGGTAGAGGAGAACCAGGTGGAGTTGATAGACAAAAGTGATTTTGAATCAATACAAAGTGAAGAAGCTGTTTATACAGAGCATCTATGCTGCAGGGTTCGGATAGGAGAAACGAATCAATGGCTATCAGCGGGGAGCCGGTTACCTCATTATCACAAAGACCATTTCAAAATCGGCGAAAAAGTAGGAACACTTGCAAAAGAGTGCGCAGTAATAACCGGAATCCGAGACACCACATCCCTGATCATCAGTGCCAAAAAATACCTGGGGACCCCCTATCTTTGGGGAGGCCGTTCCTCTTCAGGACTGGACTGTTCCGGCTTCACTCAGATCGTGTTCAAAATGAACGGTTATCAACTACCCCGCGACAGCAGTCAGCAGGCGAAAGTGGGAGACAATATTGACTTCATCCATGAAGCGCTTCCGGGCGACCTTGTATTCTTTGAAAACGAAGAACAACAGATTGCCCATGTGGGAATCCTCATGAAGGAAAACCAAATCATCCATGCCTCGGGACAGGTACGGATTGACCCCATCGACCACGAAGGAATCTTCAACAAAGAAAAAAAGAAATACACACATAAGCTGCGCCTGATCAAGCGCATCCTTTCAGAAGAAAATTAGTCGAGTACGACAATTTCGTGGGACAGCTCGGCAGCTTTACGCAACATTTCACTCACTCCGCAATAACGGTCCTGTGAAAGCGTCACCGCTTTTTCCAGTTTGTCCATGGGAAGGTCTTTTCCTTTGAAAATATACTTGATGTGAATTTTATTGAAATATTTGGGGTGTTCCTCGGTCATTTCGGCTTCCACTTCCACATCAAAGAAATCGGGTTTCACACGCATTTTATTCAGGATGGAGACCACATCCATGCCTGTACATCCGCCCAACGATACCAGTGTCAGCGGTTTAGGACGAGGCCCCTGATTCTGCCCCCCTACTCTTTCATCGGCATCGAGCATAAAATTAAACCCATTCACACTGGCTTCGAAAGCCATATCATCTTTCCAGGTTACATTGACTTTTGTTGACATATTTTTCTGTAATTATATTTTTGTGCAAAATTAATGAAAAATAAATCTCATCAAAGATTCTGAGCAATCAATCAGCATGATAAACAAGATGTTGTGAAGATGTGAACAGACATCATACTCATAAATAGAATAAAAAAAAGAGGCTGCTCGTAAGAACAGCCTCTGATATGGTTTACTTGAATGATTTATTCGGCATCCATAAAAGGATAACGATAATCCACAGGAGGAACAAAGTTTTCCTTAATGGTACGCGGGCTAACCCAACGGATCAAGTTCAAACTGGAACCGGCTTTGTCGTTGGTACCCGAAGCACGGGAACCTCCAAAGGGCTGCTGACCAACCACAGCGCCAGTAGGCTTGTCGTTGATGTAGAAGTTACCGGCTGCATGCACCAGTTTTTTTGTTGCCAGATCCACAGCATAACGATCCTGAGCAAAAATAGCACCTGTCAATCCGTAAGGGGAAGTATTGTCCAGTACATCCAGTGTTTCTTCAAATTTATCGTCTTCATAAACATAAATTGTCAACACAGGACCAAACAATTCTTCTTCCATGGTAATGTATTGAGGATTTGTGGTTACGATTACAGTAGGTTCAATGAAATACCCTTCCGATTTATCGTATCCGCCCCCGGCGATGATTTCCGCATCACGATCATTTTTGGCATTGTCGATAAACATCGAGAGCTTGTCAAACGAAGCTTCGTCAATAACTGCCGACATGAAATTAGTAAAATCTTCGGGGTTACCCATTTTAATGCTCTTAATCTGTGTCACCAGTTTTTCCTTGATTTCGGGCCACAGGCTAGCCGGAATATACGCACGGGAAGCGGCGGAACATTTCTGTCCCTGGAATTCATAGGCACCGCGGGTTAAAGCGGTCACCACCGGATCAACCAATGCGGAAGGATGGACCATCACAAAGTCCTTACCTCCGGTTTCACCCACAATGCGGGGATATGTTTTGTATTTGGCAATGTTGGTACCAATGGTTTTCCAGATGTATTGGAAAACACCGGTGGAACCCGTAAAATGGAAACCGGCAAAATCAGGATGTTCCATCACTACTTTTCCGGCTACTGGACCTGAAACAAAAACCATATTGATTACTCCATCGGGCAAACCGGCCTCACGGAAAATATCCATGATAATTTTGGCTGAATACACCTGAGTGTTGGAGCATTTCCAAACCACCACATTACCCATCATAGCAGGGGCTGATGGCAGGTTACCGGCAATAGAAGTAAAGTTAAAAGGAGTCAATGCATACACAAAACCTTCCAACGCACGGTATTCCAGTCTATTCCAGGTAGTTTTGGAAGATTCGGGTTGCTGACTGTAAATCTCGGTCATGTATTGCACGTTGAAGCGGAAGAAATCGGCCAACTCGCACGCAGCATCAATCTCTGCCTGAAAAACAGTTTTTGACTGTCCTAACATGGTAGCCGCATTGATTTTTGCACGGTACGGACCCGAAAGCAGATCGGCTGCTCTGAGGAAAATAGCAGCTCTCTGTTCCCAGGGCATATTATGCCAGGTTTCTCGTGCCTTCAACGCAGCATCGATGGCCATTTGCACATGTTCAGCACCACCCTGGTAGAAATAGCCCAGTGTATGTCTTAATTCATGAGGCGGATGAATGGCTACCTTTTTATCTGTAGTCACTTCTTTTCCCCCGATGAACATGGGAATATCAATTACTTCTGATTTTAATTTCTTGAGCATAGCTTTGATTTCGGCACGCTCGGGAGAACCCGGTTTGTAGCTCAAAACCGGCTCATTATAAGCTTTGGGAACACTTTGCAGATTGCTGTACATCTCCATTGATTTTTGAATGTTTAACCATTGATTTATAACGGGTGCAAAGGTAAGTATATTTACCCGAAACAAGTCTTTAAAAAAGGATAAATGGGTGAAATACTTACCTGAATAAAATTCACAATCAGGCATCGGACCTGCAAATAAAATGCAATCCCGCTATCCGTGTGAAAGCACTATAAATTATACACATAGGATATGTAAAGGATTTGCACCGCAGAAACCCCAATAAAACGCCCCTTTTTGGCGATTTTTTTTGTATATTGTAGCCTTCTATTTTCATTTATCAAAAAATTTAGGAGTTACAAATGCGATCGGTTCAACACGACGATATTAATTTGAGTTTGCCTTCACTGAAAATTGTGCAGAAAATCATCAAAGAAAACCCTGAGATTGCTCAATTATTCAAAAAAGCAACTGAAGAAGAAGCCTGCGAAAAGTTACGGATCTGGTTAACCGAATATTTTGATATTCACCCTTTGGCTCTCGACTATTATCAGAACCAAGACCAAACTAATTTCGATCAGCTGATGTGGGAAGATTATGCAGCCATTCGTTTAATGGACTATATCGATCACGAAGGGTATTCCCTACCCGACCCCAACCTTTCGAACAAAGTTATTACCTCAAGTCCCATCAAAAGACTCTGGCGGGCGATTAAATTAGGAAAAGGCAATGCCAAGGAGGAATTTTTTCTGGATATGCTGTACCTGTTTCGTCAGCTCAACCACAAACTGGAACGGAACATTCCCAACAAACAAAAACTGGTAAACTGGATGGCCAAACACCCATCCGGAATGGACAAACGGATCATCAAGGAACGAAAAGAAGCCAAAGACAGGATAATCAGAAAAATTATTGACAACATCGATAAAGGCATACAAAGGAGCAACCGTTTTCAGTTTGAATCCGGAAGCAATGCCGAGGATAAATTCCGTCAGGTTAATGAATGGTGGAATAATTACCGGTTTCACTTGTCGTTTGCCATCCGAAGTCCTGAAATACTAAACGATCTGCTGGACCATTCCCTTTCGGCCAAAACCATGAAGAAGTTGTTTGCAGCCCGCGAAAAAGGCATTCCTTTGTTTGTAAACCCGCATTATTTATCGCTCATATCTGTCAAACACGACCCTCATTTCCCCAGTGCCGATCTAGCCATTCGTGAATATGTTTTCCCGAGCCAAAAGCTGATCGATTTCTTCGGAGAGATCTCTGCCTGGGAAAAAGAGGATAAGGTACGGCCGGGCGAACCCAATGCTGCCGGCTGGCTTCTGCCCGGATTCCACAACATTCACCGACGTTATCCTGAAGTTGCTATTTTTATTCCGGATACCACCGGGAGGGCTTGTGGCGGGTTGTGTGTTTCCTGCCAACGAATGTATGATTTCCAAAGCGGGCATTTTAATTTTGACATTACCCGACTGGCTCCCAAAATTACCTGGCCGGAAAAGATGAGATTGCTCATGGACTATTTCGAAAAAGACACCCAGTTGCGTGATATTCTCATCACCGGAGGCGATGCCTTTATGAATTCTGACGCGGCATTGAAACAGATCTTGGAGGCCGTATATGAAATGGCAGTACGAAAGAAAGAAGCAAATAAAAACCGAAAAGAAGGAGAAAAGTATGCCGAAATGATGCGGATTCGTCTGGGAACCCGATTGCCTGTATATATTCCACAACGTATCACCGACAGTCTCTGTAAAATATTAGCAGACTTCCGAAAAAAAGCACAAAAGATCGGATTCCGTCAGTTCATTATCCAGACCCATGTGGAAAGTGCCATGGAAATCACACCTGAAATGAAAAACGGAATGGAAAAAATTCAGCAAGCCGGATGGTTGATTACCAATCAACAGGTGTTCACTACAGCAGCATCGTTCAGAGGTCATACAGCCAAGCTCAGGCAGGAGCTGAACAATCTTGGCATGCTCCCCTATTATACCTTTTCCGTGAAAGGATACATGGAAAACAACCACAATTTCGCAACCAATGCACGGATCGTTCAGGAAAAGACTGAAGAAAAATACCTGGGGACCATCCCGGAATCTTATTTTTCCCGTCTGCATGAACCTTACGAACACACCACTTCCATCAAGGATTGGATTCAGGAAATTAGAGAAAAAGAAAACCTCCCGTTCCTGGCAACCGACAGAAATATGATGAATTTGCCTGCCGTGGGAAAAAGTCTGACTTTCAGGGTTATTGGTATCACCAAAGACGGCAGAAGAATTCTTCGGTTCCGCTATGACACCAAAAGAAAACACAGTCCCATCACAAAAAAAGCAGAATCCGTCATTATTGTGGAATCAAAATCCATCGCTAAATACCTAAGACAACTTGAAAACAGCGGGCAAAACATACAGGAATACCAAACCATTTGGGGATATTCCATGAACGAAACCGAAACAGGATCACCTCTGTATCAGTATCCTGAATACGAGTTCAGAATCACAAAAGAGTTCAGTAATATTGAAAAGGATTTGATTTAAGCCTCGGACCGGAAGTTAGTCATCGTCTTCATCAGAATCCATTTCAGATGCTAACTCATCCATAATGTCCTGATCTCCGTATTTATCTTCCAAATCGAGTTTGATGTCTTCTTTTAAGAGACCGTCGTCATCGTAATCGTCATCTTCTTCGATTAATTCAATGGCGGCCTGTCGCGACATTCGAATCAAATAATATTTGTCGGTAGTTTCAAAGGGTAAAGCGCTCACCTTATTTCCATCCTTGTCGGTATAAGAAATCAAATTTTGCAAAAAACCGTTTGGATAGGCCAATTTAACCTGTTCCTGAATGGCTACATCAAGCTTCTCAAAATCTTTGACTACCCTTGGTTTGTTTGAATTCATTCTTCTAAATTTTCTTTTTTAAAACAATTCTTTAACGTTGTCCGCAGACATTTAACTGCTCGCAATATTAAAAAAAATTGTTATTTACACTCAATTTTTACGAATATATATATATTTCTGATTCACAAATTAATATTTCAAAATCAACAAGAATCATGATCCGTATCGATTGCAAATGAGTTGAAAAATCAGTCAGAAAAAAGAAAAAAGAGAGTCTGCAAGCTTAAAATAATAAGGGCATTGAATCATCGGGTCCCTTCCAGAATCCAGGCCTTTCGATGATTATAAGGTAATTTCTTTTTTGCATTGGAAGCTTCTGTAAAACTTTTGTAGCGCGCCAGGTAGATTCTTACTCTCCCTTTCCCTTCCAGGATACCGGCATCTTTGTAGCCATTCTTTTTAAATCGCCGCAATGCTTCTTTAGCATCTGATTTATTGGGAAAGCTTCCGGCAATCAAATAATAAACCTTTGCTTTCACAACCGTTTTATCAGATACTTTTTTTCCTTTATGACATAATTTGGGAGCCCCGGCAGCATCCTCCCTTTGGCCAAACCACAGGGAAGCATAATTTTTCGAAAGCCCCACGCCCATGCAAACCCACGATTTTTTCTCCCAGGCATTCTGGGTTAAGATCATATCCAGGGCATCGTCCGCATCCTGCAGAAACCGCACCAGACTATCCACATTCATACCGTCCTGGAAATAGGATGCCAGTTCATAACCCCGGTACCGGTAATTGGTCAGTTCTTTTGGTTTATTCCACATCCCCTCCTGATTCACTACGTAAGGATTAAAGCAACACGGCGTCCATTTTCCTTTGTTGGACCAACTGGACAGGTTGCAAATACTTGTATCCGGATGATTTACCTGCAGATCTTGAACATGGGTACGAGCCACAAAAGAAAGAGAAACGGATAGTTTCAGCGGCTTTTTCTTGTAGGCTTCCCTGATTTTATTAATGGCTTCAAATACCTGCTCCTCCTGACTAGTGATGCAATACCCCGATGGAATTTTGTGTTGCGCAAAAAGAGGAACAGTAACCATCAAAAAAACAAAAAGCAAAACCACACGGATTTTTAAATCTGGGAGTTGAGAACCTGGCATGAGCACATATTTTGGGTATAAAATTACAAATTACAGTTAATTGCACCATCGGGATTAGCTAATCCCAGGAAAAATCTTTTTTATTCTCCTTACAGAGTGCGTCATAGTCATTAATCAACGTCATCAGCAGAGGATTAATCACACTAAAATGATAAGCACCCAGCTTGCTGACCGGCAACACTTTCATTGAAGTTGCTGTCAGAAAACAGGATTGATATCCAGCCATATCACCGGGATGAATCTTAGGTTCCAAAACAGGAATATTCCGGACCTTTGACAACTCAAGGATTCTGGCCCGTGTGACTCCGGGGAGAACCATTTTCACTTCGGGTGTTATGATTTTTCCATCGGAGATAAAAAAAAGGTTGGAACGACTTCCTTCGGTGATGTAGCCGTCAGTTGAAATGTATGCCACCTCATAATTTTTCTGCTCTTTCATCAGGTGGTCAGCCTTTTCTCTCAGTGCATACAGGGCCTTCTTTGCATTGGGATTGGGACGTTCTGCCGACATTATCCCGACCGAAACACCCTGTTGATATTGTTCCTTGGAAGGGTAAAAAAACGGAACTATCCAGGCAAGAAACTGCCCTGAGCCTTCCGGCGGCCAGTGATATAAAAATTTAATATTCCCAAACAGAAACTTATTTTCAGTGATCAATGCTTTAAGCCTCAGTTTGACCTCTTTTTTATCATAGGGTATTCTTTTGCTTTCGAGCAGAGCCGACTGAAAAAAACGATCCAGGTGTTCTTTCAGAAAAAGAGGAATACCGTTTTCCACCCGGATTACTTCATACACACTGATGCCCTTTTCCAGAGGCCAGGGGTTAAAATCACACACCGATTGCAGGGAATCATTCACAACATAATACGAAAGTAAGGCAGTTTCCATCGGAGCGGTATCAGAAAAAAGAAAGCCCCCGCATGGAAGGCTTTCAAAAACAAAACGGTTATTGATTATTTTTTATCTCTGGATTCAAAATATTCTTTCAGAACTTTTTGGGCTTTTTCAAAATTGTATTCTTCCACAAAAACCTGAACCGCATCTTCCGGGGAACCATCAGCCCATCCGGCATCCACACTCGAACTCAACCGGTCGTGCTTCATTGCCCCAATGCCATTCTCTTTCAGAATTTCTAAAATGTACATAGCTTCCACCTGAGAGCCTGTGTAAACCAACGAAATATCCTCTTTCATAATCGTAATTTTTTATATTTCCATAGTAAAGATATGAAAATATACCGTTAGCAAAGAGGGATTTTTAATTGTTTAACTTAATAATTGCAAAGACCATTACTGCTGCACTGATCAGCTGAACAGGTGACATAATACTTCCGTTGACAACATAGTCGAAAAAGATTGCGGAAATGGGAAAAAGAAGCTCACTGATGGTCGCTTCCATGGCTCTGACCCGTCTCAGTCCAAAGTAATAAATAAAAATAGCACCAGAGCCTGTGGTTAACCCGATGAGAACAAAAAGAAACCAGTGGATTTCACTGGTTTGGGCAATTTGAGTGTACTTCCCGAACACCAGCACGTAAACCAGCATGATGACAGAAGTAAATCCGTACCTGAAAAAAGTAGCTGTTTTAAAATTAAAATTCATCAGCGCTTTTTTCGAGAATACAGTGGAGCTACCAAAGGAAAAAGCTGCCAAAACAGCCAATAACGCAGCATAAACCGTGTTCCGGTCAGTATGCATATTGGGAAGACTGATTCCGAAGGTCAGAAAATAGCTGGCAACAATGGCCAAGCCAGCCCAAAAAATAAAATTCTTCTTGATTTTTTCTTTCAGCAATATAGCCGCCAGGCTGATGGCAAAGATGGGTTGCAGTTTCTGCAACAAAACCACAACAGATAACTCCTGGAAATTCACCAGAAACAGTGCTTTAACCATGGCCATAGTACCCATAGCACCACCGAAAACAGCGATTAAACTAAAGGTAATATAATCCTGTCGAAAAAAATTTTTAAGCTGTTTGTACTCGTTGAACATAAATATGTTCATCAGCACAAAAGGAATAAAGTGAAGCATAAAAACCACATACCCCACATCCAATCCATGGAGGCGCGGTGTCAGCACCACCCCATCAAACCCCCACAATATGGCTGAAAAACCAATGGCAGCGGTTCCTTTAATCAGTTCTTTATTGTTTCTTTCCATTCGACCAAACAAGGCGGCAAAGGTAGTTAAAATCAATGGCCTCCAAAAGAAAAGGCCGAACAAATTCACCTGCTTACAGCCAACGAATTAATGATTCAAAAAACTCTCAAGCGTTTTAACGTCTGTTGTCTTTAAAACGATTCTTTTGTTTTGATCAAGAAGGAAGAATGTGGGAGTTGCCGATACATTATAGGTTTCTGCAATAGGACTGTCCCATCCTTTCAGCTGAGCTATAACAGGCCATTGATAACCCTCGTCTTTCACCGCTTTCTCGACGGCTTTTTTATCGGTATCAATAGAAACTGCAACCACCTGCAATTTTTGGGTATCGCGAGGGTTGTAATATTTTTCCAGACCCGGCAGACTGGCCGTACAATGAGGACACCAACTGGCCCAGAAAATCAACAACGTATTTTTGGCCTGAACATCGTACAAATGCAATTCCTGTCCGTTCAATGTCCGAGCTTTAAAATCGGGAGCCGGCTGTCCGGGTGCCAGATGAATTGTCTCGTATATTTTTTCCTGTAAAGCAGATTTCAATGCAGAATGACCGGGCAGGCTGCTCAGCTTACTGTGTTTGGCAATATGCAGCAACAATTTCTGGAATCCAAATTCATCAAATCCTCCCATTAAATATTTCAGCGTAAACAGGTATACCTTCTCATTAACAATGGATTTGGCCAGCAAAGTATCCACTGCAGGCATAAAGGCCTCTTCCACATCTTGTTTGGTCATCCCGGGCTGTTGATACAATGCAAGGTAGCCCACAATTTTCTTGGTAAACAAATCGGACCGCAAGATTAGGGTATCTTTGAAATTCACGTATTTAAAATATTCCTTTTTCAACAACCGGGTTTGTTCATCGGTTGTCAGGTTCAGGGGAACGGCTACCGGCCGATCCAACTGAATAAATTTGGCAGCCATGGTCCTAGGGTATTTCGTAACCAGCCGGGTTGCTGTCTGTTGAATTTCATTCTGAAGATGTTCAGCCTTGCTCTTAACTGTCTGATAAAAAGGATCGGAAGGGGGGTAAAATTCGACAACCGGTTTTAGTAACTTGAGCTTGTCAGAACTGGATTCTTCAACATTCTGGTATTGGTAGAAGATTTTATTTTCAGCAGAAGAAATAATATTCACCTTCGCCCCTTGTTGAAAACTGCTGGTTTTAAAGTCAACCGGACGATCGTTATACAGCAATCGGACTGCCATTCCGGTATTGGTCAGCACCTGGTACATACCCACGGGGCGTCCCTGCATCGTAAATGTAAAAGTACCCATGGGATTCACCCGGGCTGTATCCACAACTTTCTGGGGACCTGCAAAAGACTGAACCAGGTAAACATCATCTCCCGCCAACCCGGGGATGGTTCCGCGCAGGGTAATATTCTGGGCAAACAAGCCCATCGTCATAAATAGCAAACTAATCGTAAAACCTATATTTCTCATTATTACTGAAATTTATTTCAAAAATAAAGCGAAAATAATCATTGTCAGGATTTATAAAGAAACTTTAACTTATTAATGTGTTTCTTCATCCGAAATTCCCAACACGTCAACACTTTTCATGAAACATTTTTATAAATTAGCCCCATGAAGCAAAACCATCTGTACTCTTAGATACCTTTTATTTTTATGAAGAGCACCCTTCGAAACATCATATTATCGCTTGTTTCTATAATGTTTGCAAAGGTTCTGTTTACCCAACATGTCCTGGCTTCTGAACCTGAATTACCTGTCTTTTACTTTCCCACAGCCACAAGCAATCATGATGATACGGTAAAATTAAATCAACTCTTAAAAGAAGGAATCGGTAATAATGGAGTCAATTCCACCAAAATGTATGATGCACAAAAGTTTGCTGAATCACGTAATCTGGATGAATACTACGTTTGGCATCTGTTTGAGCAAGCAAAAAATCAACGGGAAAAAGGGGCATATCAACTTGCCCTCACGTTAAATCTTGAAGGACTAAAGTTGGTTGAAAAATTACAGGACAGCGGCTTGACAACCAAATACTATAACAATATTGGAATCATCTACAGAAAGATTTATGATTACCGGAAAGCGTTGGAATTCAATTTGAAGGCCCTGAAGCTGGCCGAAAGTCGCAACGACTCTACCAACATGGCTGTCGCCCTAAACAGTATTGGCAACAGTTATGTATCCATGGGCCGGTACAATAATGCATTGGAATATTTCAAAAAAAGTCTGAAACTGGAACAAAACCGGAAAAGCATGACCGGCATTGCCATCAACCTGAACAACATTGGGAAAGTATATTACAACAAAAATGAGTACAAAAAGGCTCTGAATTACCTTAGTCTTTCACTGGAAATTAACCGGCAGATCAACTCCAGAAGAGGAATGGCTATTTGTTTCAAAGATATCTCTGATACTTACCTCGCTATGCAAAACTATGGGAAGGCACAGGATTTCGCATCCCAATCGCTCCAGGAATACACGAAAACCGGTACCAACGCTGAATTAGCACGGGCCTATATCAATCTGGGAATCATAAACAAAAAGAATCATCTGCTTCAAAGAGCCATCACCAATCTGGAACAGGGCATTAATATTTCAAGCACCAACGGAGGAGCTCCCAACCTTCTAAAAGCATACAAAACGCTGTATGATATATACAACACACAACAAAATTTTCAAAAAGCACTTCATTACAATATGCTGGCACACTTGTATCAGGACTCTTTATCAAACCTCGAGATCAGAAAAAAAGAAGCCCGCATTCAAATCGAATATGAAAATCAACAAAAGGAAGATCAGATTTTAATGTTGCATCAGCAAAACAAGCTCACCCAGCTATCCATGAAACAACAACATTACTGGATCCTCTTATTGATCACTACCATTTCGCTGCTTTTAGTCATGCTCCTGATTCTGATATGGTTTGTTCATACAATGCGTCAAAAAAACATTCAGCTCACCCTGAAAAACACAGAAATTGAGCGGGTAAGAAATGAGCTGGAGAAGAACAGACAGGAACTACTGCAAGCCAATATTGAAGCCGAACGGAATACCAAAACCAAAAACCGTTTTCTGGCTCACATCAGTCACGAAATCAGAACCCCTCTGAATTCGGTGCTGGGTTTTACAGAATTACTGAGTCAATCCATCAATACGTCAGCACAGAAAAATTATGTCGATGCCATTAATGCAGCCGGGAAAAGCTTATTGAACCTGCTCAATAACATACTCGATTTTGCAAAATACGATAACAGTGAATTGAATTTTAAAAGTGAAGAAGTAAACATCCGGGAAGTGCTCAGTGAAGTACAAAATATTTTTCTTTTAAAAGCCCGCGAAAAGGACCTTCAACTGAACCTTCATTTTGTATCGATAATCAGCGAGGTCATTATTTTTAATCAAATGGTGTTGCAACAGATATTGCTGAATCTGGTAGGCAATGCCATAAAGTACACTGAAGAGGGAAGTGTCGAAATTACAATACTTCAGAAAAAAACAAAAACCGCGAATCAGATGAACCTGGTCATCAAAGTAAAGGACACAGGACCGGGAATTCCTGCAGAGGACCTGCGCCATATTTTTGAGCCATTTTATCAGGGAACCAACTTTTCAGAGGCTGAAGGAGCCGGTCTTGGATTGAGTATCACCCACACCTTGGTGAAGAAAATGGGAGGACTGATTGAGGTAAACAGTTCACCAGAAAAGGGAACCGAGTTCAGCATTACATTTAAGAAAATAAAATGTCAAACGGAAACGCCACCTACTCCATCCGCACAGAACATTCAAATTGAAAGCAAGATAAAAACCAAGTTATTGTTCATCAACCAACAGAATGAGGAATGTAGTCAAATTAAAAACATACTCAATCAATACGATTTTGAGATACAGGACGTGGGACTACGACTAGCCAAAGCCAAAAAGTTTATCGATACAACTCCTCTGATCATTCTTTGTTGTCTCGACAAAGAAGAGCAAATAAACACGCTGAATATTATTGACAACCTGAGCCTTAAAAAACAAAACAACATACTCATTCTCCAGAGAGAATCCGGTGTCTCAGGAAAACAAAACAATTACACCTCAACTATTAAACTAACAGCAGAAAACTGGGAAAAAGCACTTCGTGATTTTATCGTTCGTTTTAAAGACGGGACCGATCTTTTAAATTTATTTGAAAGTCAATTGTACCCACCAAAGGATCAACTACTTGACAAAGAGCTCCATCATCTTTATGATCATGAATTTATTGAAGCATTCGACTCAAGATTGCTGGATAAAATTGAAGTGCTCACCAAGAAACTGGATTTGCTGGCCCGAAAATATAAGATGCCACAATTGCATATCTTTGCAGAAGAAGTGAATCATTCCATACAACAGTTTGATATTGGTGAACTGGACAAAAAACTGAATCTTTTAAAAAAAACATTTGTGTCTGTATATCATTTTAAATGAAAGCACCACCAAAGAAATACGGATTGTACCTGACAAGATTTCTCTTTATTGTCAGTCTCCTTGTGCTATCCTTTCCAACTTTGAGGGCACAGATGCAACAAAAGCTCCCCAACGACACTACCTCTCTCCACATACTTCTTAACGACAGCACATTATCCCCAAAGGAAAAAATCACACTGGCACTCAAACTTTCACAACTTTACGAAACTGGATTCCCTCAAAAGTCGTTATTCTATGACAGCATTGTTACAGAGTTAGCGCTCAAAAATAATATCACAAAAGAGTACAAAACCGCTATGTTGAGGTCCATAATGCTGTTGATGGATTTAAACCAGCACAAAACGGCAGAAAAGAAGCTGATCACATACAGAAACACTCTGGCTGACTCCATAAGTCCTGAACTCGCCAACTATTACTACCTGACAGCCGAGAACTATTATTCATGGAGTCAATTTAAAAAGGCGGCACCGCTTTATAAAAAGGCCAGAGATTTATACAGTGCACTGGGCATAAAAGAAGGTATGGCCAAATCCATGGTGGGAGAAGCCAAGGTATGGAGTGTATACAACGATTATTTCAATGTGGTGGGATTGCTGCAACGGGCTCTGGACATATATGACCAATTGGGAGATCAGTTAGGATTGGCATCCGTTTATGAACTTATGGGTCGCACCATGCAAAGCTGGGAAAAAATCAACCGGGCAGAATATTTCTATCAAAATGCCCTGTTTTATTACAACCGTCATGAAAAAGTGAAAGACAAAATCAGGATTCACCTGCTCCTGGGAAGTCTGTCTCTCGATAAAAAAGAATATCAGAAAGGGCTAAAAGAATTTTTGTTTGCCTACAAACTTTCCACAGAAAACAAAATCATTACTTACGAAGCGACAAGTTTGGAAGAAATCGGAACGGCATATTACCAATTGAGAAAATATGATTCTGCTTTGATTTTCCTTGATAAAGCCATGCCCCTGTTGAAAAAATATCAGATGCGCCAGCAAACTGCTGAAACCTTTCTGACCTTATCCGATATAAGATTCCAGACCGGAAAATATTCCCGGGCCTTAAAAAATGCTGACAGTGCACTATCCATAGCTGAGAATATCAATGCGAAACAACTCCAGATGAAAATACTGATGTTGTTCTCTGATATATATAAATCTCAGGGAAGGTACAGAAATGCGTACGATTATCTGAAACTGTACAACCGCATCCGGGGAGACGTTTTTTCGGAGCAAAACCGGAAAATGGTCAGTGATATGGAAGTAAAATACGAAGCCGACCAGAGAGCCAAACAATACAACCTGCTGAAACAGCAGGACACCGAAACCAGAATCAAACTCCAAAAAGAAAAAAGTACCCGTTCCATGATGATTGTCGTCGGGATATTTTTATTGGTATTGTTCTTACTCATTAACTGGTTTATCAGAAAAGAGAACCGGACCAACAAAAGGAACCTGAAACTGGTCTCAGTAAAAAATCAGGAGATTATTAAGCAACAGGAACAGTTAAAGCTCCTTAATGATGAACTGTTTACCAGCCGTGAAAGCTACAGAAGTATTGTCGAAAATGCCACCATTGGTATATACCAGACCAACCAGTCAGGAAAAATACTGTTCGCCAACAAAACCCTATTGAAAATGCTGGGTTACCAGTCGCTGGATAGTATTAAAAAGGATTTGGCCCTAAACAGCAACGACGAATGGCGTAAACACTTTGTCAAATTGTTGGAAGAACAAGAGATTGTTACCGGCAGAGAAGACGTTTGGCTGAAACATACAGGAGAAAAAATCTATGTAAACGAAAGTGCCTGGCTGGTAAAAGACCACAGCGGAAGAACTTTGTATTACGAAGGTATTGTTGAAGACATCACACAAAGAAAAGTTGCAGAAGAAAAGGTGCAAAAGGCACAACTCAGACTTCAGCAGATCAATCAGGAGTTGAGAAAACGAAACCTCGAATTCAAGAGAGCCAAAACGGAAGCTGAAGAAGCCAACCAGGCAAAGACCATGTTTCTGGCCAACGTAAGCCATGAGATTCGAACCCCTTTAAATTCCATCATCGGCTTTGCCAATCTGCTGACTCCTCTTGCACATACGCCTCAGGAAACAAGTTTCATCCGTTCCATTTTGATCAGCAGCAACAGTTTGCTGTCCTTGATCAATGATATTCTTGACCTGTCCAAAATACAGGCCGGGAAACTGGAATTGAGTTATGAACCGGTATATCTTCCCAAAGTCATCGATGAAATCAAGCAGATCTTTTATCCGCAGGTAGAAGAAAAAAATCTGAAATTCAACATCAAAATCCCCAAAAAAGCAGAGAATTTCTTCCTGATCGATTTATCCAGATTCAGACAGATCCTGTTCAATATCATTGGAAATGCCATTAAATTCACCGACAAGGGGTTTGTTGAACTTGAATTTAAAATCAAGTCATCCCAAATGGGAAAAGAAATGTATGACTTCATGATAAAAGTCAAAGACAGCGGGTCGGGAATTGCCAAAGGAGAACAACAATACATTTTCGATGCTTTCAAACAAGCCACAGGAAACGGTCGTTTTGCCCAGTCAGGAACCGGCCTGGGTCTGAACATCAGTCAACGACTGGTAGAGATTATGGGAGGACATATTGAACTCGAAAGCGAAGTGGATAAAGGCTCTGAATTTACAATTTTCATTTCTGGTATCAAGAGACAAAAAATGAACGAAACACCAGATATTAGCCTTCCCTTTGCATCCGGACAGGAAAAATCTTCCAAACTCAGAACAAAACCGGAAAGAGAAAATAAAGAAGAGTACCAAAGGATTCAACAACTTTTCGGAGAAAATTTCCGAAACGTAATCAATCATAAGATCATTTCTGAAATAGAAGATTTTGCGACCAGATTGCATGACTTTGCAAAAGAGAATCAAATGAATGAACTGGAGAAAGAATGTGCCAATCTTATTGAAGCCAGCAGGAGGTTCGACATTGAAACGATTGAACTCATCTTCAACAGAATCCATTCCTATTTCCGATTAAAGTAATCATCATGAAAAACAACAATGCCACTATTTTAATTGTTGACGATGTTCCCAAAAACATCCAAATTCTGGGGAATATCCTTTCACCGCATCATTTTAAAATTGCCTATGCCCAATCGGGAGAACAGGCACTGAAAGCCATTGAGTACAACAATTTTGACCTTATTTTGCTGGACATCATGATGCCCGGAATGGATGGATTTGAAGTATGTGAGGTACTGAAAAATCAAAACAAAACCCGTGAAATCCCCATTATTTTTCTTACGGCTAAAGCCGATATGGAAAGTATTGTGCGAGGATTTGAAGTGGGCGGTGAAGACTACATTACCAAACCTTTTAATGCCGCAGAACTACTGGCCCGCGTGGAAACACACCTACTGCTTCACGAACAAAAAAAGTCGCTCAAGATATTGAATGAAAATCTAGAAGAGAAAGTCCGGGAACGAACTATAGAGCTGGAAGAAGCGTATAAACGGCTCGATAACCTGGAAAAAGCCAAAACCGATTTTTTATCCATCATCAGTCACGAGCTCCGGACTCCGTTAAACGGGTTGATGGGACTTTCATCTTTGCTGCATCAAACACAACTCAACAGCGAACAAAAAGAATACATGCAGTATTTAAACGAAGTAGCTGACAGACTCACCCGGTTTTCGGAAATTGCCTTACTCATTACCCATTTGAAGGTACAGAAATACAATGCAGAATTGCTCTCCACATCTGTAAAATACATGCTTGAATCGGTTGTTGAAGAGTTCAATGCAAAGTACCCCGATCACACACATCCGTTGCAACTGAATGATGTGCAGGACAATTTAATGATCGCTGCTGCTCCTGAGCTCCTTACGAAATCACTCAACCTGCTGCTGGACAATGCAAGAAAATATGCCGGTCCCGAGGGAAAAGTAAAACTTCTCTGTGACGATACCAAAGCAGGATGGGTTGACATATTGATTGAAGACAACGGTCCGGGTTTCAGGAAAGAAGCCCTGGAACATGTATATGAGTTATTTTCAACCGGCGACCTCTCCCACACCGAAGGAACCGGTCTTTCACTGGCAGCCATCAAATTAATCATCGATGTCCACGAAGGAGGCATGCTGGTAGAAAACATTAACTCCGGTGGCGCACGGATTAAGCTGAGCTTTAAAACTACTGACCGTCAGTCAATTTAAGCTTTTCGCACGGTCGGAACGTGTTTTCAAAATGAAATTTTTATCTTTGGCCTGCATAAATCAAAATAAGAACACATGAAATTACTCCAAGGAAAAGTAGCTCTGATCACAGGGGCCTCTCGCGGAATTGGAAAAGCCATTGCCGTGAAGTTTGCATCTGAAGGTGCCGATGTCGCTTTCAGCGACCTGAACAGAGACGACAATATGGAAGCTACGGAAAAAGAATTGAACGCTATGGGGATCAAAGCCAAAGGTTATGCCTCCAATGCTGCTTCATTTTCCGACAGTGAAAAACTGGCTGAAGAAATCATTGCTGATTTTGGAAGAATTGATATTCTGGTCAACAATGCCGGAATTACCCGCGATAACCTGCTGCTTCGTATGACAGAACAAGATTGGGATGCTGTACTGACCGTAAACCTGAAATCCGTATTCAACCTTACCAAGGCCATCCAACGTTATATGATCAAACAAAAAGGAGGATCCATTATCAACATGAGTTCCGTGGTGGGGGTAAACGGAAATGCCGGCCAGTCAAACTATTCGGCATCCAAAGCCGGGATGATCGGTTTTACTAAATCCATTGCGCAGGAACTGGGATCCAGGGGGGTTCGCTGCAATGCCATCGCTCCCGGTTTCATCGAAACAGAAATGACACACAAACTTCCCGATAATGTTAGAGAGGAGTGGATTAAAACCATTCCTCTTCGGCGTTCAGGGAAACCCGACGATGTTGCAGATGTGGCCACATTCCTTGCATCAGAATATTCATCGTACGTCACCGGACAGGTAATCAGTGTTTGCGGCGGAATGAGCACGTAACAGACAGGTTCTGATTTGAGCCTTCTGTCAATCTTTATACAGGTAACAACCATTGTATGTTTTTTATATTTTCAAAAATTCTGGGGTTCTTTTTGTTCCCTGTTGTCTGGCTTATTCTGCTATTGGCCCTGGCAATTTTCCTCAAAAACAAAACAAAAAGAAAACGTGCACTGGTTGTTGCTTTTCTATTAATCCTTGTATTAACAAACTCTTATCTGGTTAACAAGATTGTCTCCGTATGGGATGTCACTCCCACCACAGTTGACACATGCTATGATGTAGGGATTGTACTGGGAGGAAGCACCATCACTTATGATGCCCGATACAACCGGGATACGTTTCATGAAAACGGAGATCGGCTGATACAGGCGGTTGAACTTTATAAAAAAGGAATCATCAAAAAGATTCTTATCACCGGTGGTTCGGCCAATCTGATCTATACCAAAATAAAGGAAGCCAATTTGATGGATTCGTTTCTACATACCATTGACATTCCTTCATCCGATATTTTGGTTGACACCATGGCCCAAAACACCCATCAGAATGCAGTGTACAGCAAAAAAATATTGGAACAACATCCGGAATATCATACCTATCTTTTGATAACATCCTCTATGCATATGCGAAGGGCAAGGGCCTGCTTTCAGAAAGTGGGACTGAAGGTTACTCCCTACCCCACCAATTTACTGGGGGATAATGGCAAAACCAACCTTGAATATTTATTTATGCCCGATATTTCAAACCTATTAATCTGGAACAGCATGATTCATGAAATGGTAGGATACCTGGTGTATAAGATTAAAGGATACGTTTAAATTTTGTAAGAATGGAACAGACTATCTTTTATGTTATAATCGGAATCGTTGTTTTCGACTTCCTTTTTGAACGGGTACTGGACTTACTCAATAGCAGTCGGATCAGTCCGGAACTACCCGAAGACCTGAAAGGGATTTATGATCAGGAAAAGTACAAGCAATCACAAAACTATCTGAAAGCCAATCTTCGGTTTTCCATGATTTCGTCAACTTTTATGTTTTTGGTTATCCTGGCAATGCTGTTTTTCAAGGGTTTTGCATTTGCAAGTCAGGTTGTCACAGGCATGACGTCGAACAATTATCTACAGTCCTTGCTGTTTTTTGGTTTGCTAGCAGTAGGATCTGAGTTGATTTCATTGCCTTTCCAATGGCACAGTACTTTTGTCATCGAAGAACGTTTCGGCTTTAACAAGACTACAATAAAAACCTTCCTCCTTGACAAGCTAAAATCCTGGATTCTAGGCATAATTCTCGGTGGCGGCATTTTGCTTTTCATCCAGTGGGCATTCCAAAAGGGTGGCTCTCTCTTCTGGCTCATTGCACTTTTGGGAATTGCCTCCTTCATCATATTCATGACGATGTTTTATACGTCAGTTATATTGCCTCTTTTCAATAAACTGACCCCGCTCGGAGAAGGTGCACTTAAAGACAGTATTGAAGATTTTGCATCCAAAGCCGGTTTTGTACTGAGTAACATCTATATTATGGACGGCTCAAAAAGAAGCACAAAAGCCAATGCTTTCTTCAGTGGTTTGGGTCCGAAGAAAAAGATCATCCTTTATGATACGTTGGTCCATGAATTGGAAACAGAGGAAATTGTTGCTGTTCTGGCCCACGAAATAGGGCATTACAAGAAACGTCATATTTACAAAGGGCTTGTTTTTTCACTGTTGCAGATAGCACTTATGTTCTTTCTACTTTGGTGGGCGTTGAACAACCCCGTATTCAGTCAATCGCTGGGGGCCTCGAGTAATCGTTTTTACATGGGACTGCTGGCCTTTGGTTTGCTGTATAGTCCTGTTTCCTTTTTGCTGGGGATCGGTATGAATATTTCTTCCAGAAAACACGAATATCAGGCCGATGCCTATGCGACATCATACCGATATGGGAAACAGCTGATCCAGGCCCTCATTAAACTGTCTGTTTCCAGTTTAAGTAATCTGAAACCTCATCCGGCTTATGTTTTCTTTCACTATTCACACCCCACCCTTTTGCAAAGGAAAAAGGCAATAGAAGAGTTGTAAATCAGTAAGAAACTTTTTGGAATCGAAAGAAGGTAATAATTGTTTTTGCCAGGATTTTGAAATCAGTCCAGAAACCACGGGTTAATGCATATTGATTATCCAGTGCAATCCGTTCTTCGGGTCTGTGAATTTCAGAAGCTCTGATCTGCCACAACCCGGTGATACCGGCAGGAGCCAGGAACCGATAGGACCATTCATCTATGGTTAGGTACTCTGCTTCATACATGGGCAGGGGTCTGTTTCCCACCACCGACATATCGCCTTTAAGCACGTTGATGAACTGAGGGATTTCATCCAGGTGATACTGGCGAAGAAATCTCCCAACTTTAGTTATACGGGGATCATTTTTGGCTTTGAAGAATACCTTTCTCAACACCTGTCCCCGTTTGAGTCGCAAATAATGGTTCTCACAAATTTCCACGCCATCAATATGCAACAAAGGTGAACACGGACCTCCTTTTGCTTTGCAGTCGGCACATTCGTCCAATGTTACCGACTCTCCTTCATCCTTCAGGCTTTTCAGGTAAGCATTCATTTCGGTTAGTTTGGGTAACTGCATTTCAGAGTTTTCGTACATCGTTCTGAATTTATACAACACAAAAATCTTATAGCCGCTGCCCACTCTTTTTTGCCGGAACAAAGCCGGGCCTCTGCTCTCAACCTTAATGGCCACATAAGTAATCAACATTATGGGAGAGAAGATGAGAAGTGCTACGGAAGAAAAGATAACATCGAAAAGACGTTTCCCAAAACTTATTTTATGGTTTTTTGACAAGTTTGTCTGACTTAATAATTTCCAAATATAAACATTCTGTCGAATCCTCAACCTACCAATCTATGGGTCCGATTCCATTTTGTGCCAATGCTTCTTTATTTTCCTGAACAAACCGACGAATCTGCTCCATCGACAACGAATAGCTGATCCCGTAACTAATCATTTTTGCTTTGTTCACTTTGATTGGCCCCTGATACAGTTCCGATGTATTGTACGTAGCCTGTTCGCTGAAATCGGGTACCAGATAGGTCATGTCTTGCGAGGCAATGGAACTGGCCATTCCAACCCATTTAAAGTAGGGAGGCTGATTGTTGTATACCACAACCGGGGCACCACTAAACCCTCTGTTTAAAACAGCATCCATCAGAAAAAAGGCAAACTTTGAAGAAACCGGCTTACTGTACAATGCAGAAGTTACCATTTTCTTCCCTTGTGGAAATCCCAGAATATATAGCTTTTCACCCCAGTTTAAACTGGCTGAATTACCCGGAAGAAAGGGAAACAACACTGGGTGTGGATCGTCCGGTTTAATATTCATTTTCAGGAAAGCAATGTCATGATCCCTATCGATGGCCACCACGGTAACATTTTCGCCCAACAGATCAGATATATAATTTTGCTGACGAAGTTTTACAGCAATGCTTTTTATGGCTTTTTTGCCACTGGAATTGACGTTTGTATCATAATAACTGACAGCAGTATCGGGAAAAGTAACCACATGTGCACAGGTAAGAAAGCCTGCTGTATTTTCATCATAATATACAGGAATAGCCGTACCTAAAACCGTACGATGAATGACATCATGAGCAATAGCCGTCCTTTTAAGTTTCATCTGACTCAGTTGATCACGGTATACCGGGACATCACCCGATAAAGTATAGACATCATAAAAGGCAATTACTGTTACCCGGTAAACCGAAGCAGAAAGTCTTTCCAATCCTTCGGCAATTCTTTCGCCCTCATTCAGGCTTCCTTTTTTATCGGATAACTGAGGCGGCTGAATCACCACCCCACCCATTTTAGGATTACAGGAATATAAAAAATAAGCAAACAATACAGTCAATAATACAGCACCATATATCCGTTTGCTAAGCATCTCGCTATTCTTAAAATACAGTCAAAAAACGCACGCCTCCAACAAAGGTAATCAATTGCTTTTAATTTCTGCAACAGTTAGCTAAAATTCAATCCTTTGCCGAAAACAGGGATACATAGTAAAATTTGTACCTTTGCAGCACATTTAATTTGAAACGATTTTTTAACCTGTTCATCTTTTTCTTGTATTGAATACATTTTGGTTGATGGACATAAAAAAGAAAACATGAAAATTGGAAAAAACATGGTGGTTACCATGACTTACACTTTGCGTCATAACGATGAACAGGGTGAAGTTATTCAAAAAGTAGACAAGGACAGGCCGTTTGTTCAATTGTTCGGAATTGGTACTTTACTGCCGGCCTTTGAAGAAAACCTGAGCGGACTGGAAAAAGGCGATACATTTGGTTTTCCATTGGCTGCTGATGATGCCTACGGTCAATCAAGTGATGAAGCAATTCTGGAACTGGAGAAAAAAATATTTGAAATTGACGGAGTTGTAGATACCGAAATGGTAGCCGAAGGTAAAATGATTACCATGCAGGATCAACACGGTAATCCTCTTGAAGGGAAAGTTCTTGCGGTGAAGGATGAAAGTGTCATCATGGACTTTAACCACCCGTTAGCCGGAGAAGACCTGTATTTTTCGGGTTCCATTTTGGATGTTAGAGAAGCTACTGCAGAAGAACTCGACCACGGCCATATTCATGGTCCCGGCGGTCACCACCATTAAAATATCACAGGGATTATCTGCCCAAAAGAAAAACAGCAGGCTTTTTATTCAGGTCTGCTTTTTCTTTTTTCCACTGACCGATTGTTTTGGTTATGATCTGTTCATCGGGTAGAGTAACATGTACAGCAACACAAAGCAATGTCTGCGGATTGCAATGCTGAATCAGGCTGGCCAGCAACTTATTGTTTCGGAAAGGGGTTTCAATAAAGATTTGGGTTGTGCTGCTTTTTACCACGTCCATTTCCATTGCTTTTATTTTTCTCACCAAAGAGGCACCTTCTTTCGGCAGGTATCCATGAAAAGTGAACTGCTGGCCATTCATTCCCGAAGCCATCAACGAAAGGATGATGGAATTTGGGCCTACCAGGGGTATCACTTTAATTTTCTTTCGGTGAGCCATTTGCACCACAACAGATCCCGGATCGGCAACGGCCGGGGTTCCGGCTTCTGATATCAACCCGATGGAAAAACCTTGTTCTGCTGCATCCAGATAGTGTTGCACTTCGGACTCATTCGTGTGCTTGTTCAGTTCATAGAAAGTCATATCGTCAATGGCAACAGGGTGATCTGTTTCCTTCAGAAACCGGCGCGCAGTTCGGGTTTTCTCCACCACAAAATGTCTTAACTGGTGTACAATCTGATGATTGTAGGAAGGGATAATTCTATCCAACGATGATTGCTCTCCCAGAGTGGTCGGGATCAGATATAGGTTTCCTTTTTTCATGAATCAAGTAAAAGGGCAAATTTACTCATTAAAAGGCAAATGGTTCAAATCCACATTCCCTCCCGAAAGAATGAATCCTACTTTTTTACGGTCCACGTTCACTTTTTTAGAAAAAACTGCCGCCAAAGTTACCGCTGCCGAAGGTTCCACCACAATCTTCATCCGTTCAAACAAAAACCGCATGGCTTCAATAATCTCTTTCTCTTCAACAGTCACAATAGCCGAAACCTTTTCTCTGATGATCGGGTATGTTATTTTTCCCAGCGAGGTCAGCAACCCGTCGGCTATGGTTTTCGGGTTTTCGCTGGGAATCCATTTTCCTGAATAAAAAGAACGATAGGCATCATCAGCTCCTTTAGGTTCGCAGGCAATCACCTGAGTACCGGGAGAAAAATAGAGAGCCGATAATGCTGTTCCGCTCAACAGCCCCCCCCCTCCGACCGGACACAGAATAAGGTCCAAATCCGGCACTGTCTCGATTAATTCTGCAACAGTTGTTGCCTGACCCTGAATCACCTTTATGTTGTCATACGGATGAATAACGGTGGCTCCCGTTAGCTTCACAATTTTGTTCAATGTTTCCTCACGGGCAGCCAAAGTGGGTTTGCAAAAAGTAATCAGGCCACCATAGCCCTTTACAGCCTCCACCTTAACTTTGGGTGCATTTTCAGGCATCACAATGTAGGCAGGGATTTGGCGTAATTGGGCAGCCCGGGCCAAAGCCTGGGCATGATTACCCGATGAATGGGTCGCGACTCCTTTTTTAATTTCCTCCTTGCTCAGTGAAAAAACAGCATTCACGGCACCACGTGATTTAAAGGCACCAGCCTTTTGAAAGTTCTCGCACTTAAAAAATAATTGAGAATTCCATTCTCTGTCTAATGTTTCAGACGTTAATACAGGAGTATGATTGACATGCGGTGCAATGCGCTGCCTTGCAGATAGAATATCTGCTTTTGTAAGAAGATTCATTCCGTCTTTTATTGATGGTTTAACTGCTCAACAATCTTATCTGTTGCAGCATCAAGAAGAGAAAAGATCTTAAGACAATCACTGGTCCCCGAAAAAAAGGGATTGGGGATTGAAGCATTTTTTGGTTGATCGGGTAGCAGGTTGAGTACATAATCCACCTTCTTCATTTGTTCCTTTTTTTCGCAAATTTCCTGCACATTATTAAAAGAAGATGTATCCATTACGAAGATTTTATCGAACCGGTCAAAATCACTCTTAACAAAAATCCGGGCCTTACCTGTAATAGAAAGTCCGTGCATTTCTGCGACTTCCACAACCCGTATATCCGGCGGTTCATTTATATTGAACGATTCAAAGCCTGCAGAATCAATTCTCCCATCCAGGTGATGATCAGCAAATTTTTTTCTTAACAACCCCTCTGCCAATGGTGAACGGCACACGTTTTCGAGGTCTACAAATAATATATTCATGTGGTCAGGCATTTTTTGGTTTAGTCCTACAATTTACGAAAAAATCGATACAGTTCCTAAGATTCTGAGCAAAAAAAATCCCGTCAATCAAACGATCAACGGGAGTATTTAATGGTTAGAATTTCAATTTCTTATCAATCTCTTCTACATGCGATTTAAACTGCCGGTCTGTTTCCAAAAGGTTATTCACGGTCCGGCATGCATGCAATACGGTAGCGTGATCTTTATTTCCACAAGCCATTCCAATGCTGGCCAGTGAGTTCTTCGTGTGCTTTTTTGAAAAATACATAGCCAGTTGCCGGGCCTGAACAATTTCTCTTTTTCTTGTTTTAGAATTGATCATCTCCACAGAGATATCGAAGTAATCGCAAACGACTTTCTGAATATAATCAATGGAAATCTCCCGGGCTGTACTCTTCACGAATTTATCGATCATTTGCTTGGCCAATTCCAGTGTAATCACCTTCTTATTGAGCGAAGCCTGTGCCAGGATTGAGATCAGGGCTCCTTCCATTTCACGAATATTCGTTGTTATGTTATAGGCTAAATACTCCACCACTTCGGCAGGCATCACAATCCCATCGGTGTATAACTTCTTTTGCAGGATCGCTATGCGTGTTTCCAGATCGGGAGTCTGAAGATCAGCAGCCAGCCCCCATTTAAAGCGGGAAAGCAGCCGGGGTTCCATCCCTTTCAATTCGACCGGTGGTTTGTCCGATGTCAGGATAATTTGTTTGTGACTCTGATGCAGATGGTTGAAAATATGGAAGAAAACATCCTGAGTCTTTTCTTTACCGGCCAGAAACTGAATGTCGTCCAGGATCAAAACGTCAATCATTTGATAAAAATGAATGAAATCGTTCTGATTGTTATTTCGAACCGACTCGATATATTGATTGATAAATTGCTCGGTTTGGACATATAAAACAATCTTATCCGGAAAATTTGCCTTCACCTGCAAGCCAATGGCATGTGCCAGATGGGTTTTTCCTAATCCCACATTACTATAAATCAACATGGGATTAAACGCTGTCTTTCCCGGGTTCTCAGCCACCGCCCAGCCGGCTGATCGTGCCAGACGATTGCAGTCACCTTCCACAAAATTGTCAAAGGAATAAGTCTCCACCAACCGTGATTCCACTTTAAGTTTCTTCAGCCCCGGAATAATAAACGGGTTGGGTATTTCCCGCGTTTTGTCTTTATTCAGATCCAAAGGCATGGTCACGGGTTTATTTACAATATTCTTTGAATTATTGGTCGGATAATTAATGGTTACCGGATTGGGATTATCAAACGTGGGCTTCTCCATAATAATGCTATATTCAAGCCTGCCTGCAGGCCCCAATTCCTTTTTTATTGTTTTTTTCAACAAATTGATGTAGTGTTCTTCCAACCATTCATAAAAAAACTGACTCGGTACTTGAATTGTAAGGATATTGTTCTCAAGACGGACCGGGACAATGGGCTCAAACCAGGTTTTAAAACTTTGGTGAGGAATGTTATCCTTTATAACCTCAAGACATTTTTCCCAAATTTCAATATGCTTTTTTTTCATGTGTTGGTAAATGTTCAACTCAATACAACAACTAATTTATTAACAATAAATGGTAATCCTTTATCTTTCAACCATTGCGATCATTTTATGTTTCCTGAAAAATTTTTAACAAATAAATAACATAAATAGTGTAAAAAAAAGCGATCAAACTATTGACTTTTATTTTTTTTTATCGTAAATAAAGGCAGCAAACAAAAAATAATTAAACATTTGACCAGCAATTAATTAACTATTATTCCCAGAATTTTATCAAATTTCGATTTTATAATTTCTTCACGATTCTTCTGTACCTCCAAAAGCATAAAACAGGTATTGTCAAATTGTTGCTTCAAAATCGTCAGATCCTCCTCTTTGATGATGCGCATCACATCATTTAAAAGCACATATTCGAATCGGACATTTACTTTGCGTGTAATTGTTTTCTGAATTACCTCTGTCTGTTCCAAAGCGTCAATTGTCGCTGATTTATAAGCCCGGATCAACCCACTGACCCCCAATTTGGTCCCTCCGAAATACCGGACAACAACTACCAATACATCAAATAACTCATACGATAGAATCTGATTTAAAATTGGCTTCCCCGCTGTTCCTGAAGGTTCCCCGTCGTCATTACTTCTGAATTGTTCATTTTCCGGGTTCAGACGATAAGCATAACAATGATGACGAGCATTGTAGTACAGCTTTTTGATCTGATTCAAGGAATCTTTTATCTCTTCCTCGGACTCTACATGGAAGACGTGCGCTATGAACTTACTCCCCTTTTCTTTATACAGTCCCTCCGAAGGCTCGATGATTGTTTTATAAACACCCGTTTCTTCCACACCCAAAATTAATAAAATAATAGGGTCAAACGCACCCATCGAACAAAAAATACAGAAAGAAAAAAAACGAACATGCAGAATCATTATTTTAGCAAAAAAAACAGTATGGCCAAACGAAAGTCTTCACAAAATCATGATCAAAAGATCAGTTTAAGAAACATCCTCTTTGTTGCCATCCTATTGGCTGCCATTGCCGCACTCATTGCCTATTACTTAAGCAGACCCGGTGACAAACAAAAAAAAGACAACACTCCTCCTGCCAGTCAGATCCAACTGAAGGAAAACAAACCTGCGGTAATTTCCAGTACACCCGAAGCATCCAAAACGGCACTTGAAGGGAACTGGGTTAGTGATGAAAACGGCACTATGCTGGAGATTCACGGAAACAAATTCAGCATGGATTCACCTTCAGTTGATAACCATACTTATTACGAAGGTGCTATAAGTATTTCGGGAAACACAGTGACTTTTACTTTTAAAGGGAATAAAATGCCCTGCCCGAATCAACCGGGAAGTTATACATTCCATATCAAGGACAAACAATTAATTCTTAAAGAAAAAGAAGACAGTTGCACCACCCGGACAGCCAAACTTTCGGGTGTATGGGCCCATTTATAACCAGGTTAGTTACCGAGTTTGATGATTTGGATCTTCCAACCGTTTTTGGTTTTCAACGAAAAGGCCAATTGTTTACCGTCGGGTGAAACGGCAGGATCAGACACAGGAGAATCATATGTTGCCACGCGCAATACACTTTGTCCGTTCCGACGCACACTATACACCGACCAATTTTCTGCGTCCTTTCCAGCATAATACAAACGCCAGGCATCGGGCGACCAGGCAGGTCTGCCCGATCCATGATTCACCAGCTGTTGGTCATCACCGTACCAGTTAGCCTGATACCAAATAGTTCTGTTCATCACATTACGTAATTGATAAACCATTTTTCTACCACCGGGTGACACAACCGGAAAACCGGCATTACCCTGTGGACGTATCAATGTGTTCAGGTTATTATAGACGAAATCATAGGAAAAAATGCCCCAGCTATCTTCCACAGGCGTAAGTCCTGAAAATACAACCAGCTGACGATTGGGAGTAAACGAAGCCTCACGGGCTTCCACATTTCTGTGAAACAACAACCGTTCTTTTCCTGTATTCAGATCAAGCAGGTACAAATGATATTTCCCGTTCCGTTTCGAATCGTACACCACGGCATTTTTGCCCGGTACCCAAACAGGGTGTTCCTCATTACTAGCAGCAAAAGTCAGCCGATGCACTGAATCAGTTTGTACATCGAGTAAAAAAACATCCTGGTTTCCGAAAACATCAGACTGGTACAGCAAATAACGACCATCCGGTGACCAGGAAGGAAAAGTCTGATTTCCTTTCAAATTCCGTAATACCGAATTCGCATTCTGAGCTTTTAAACCGATGGATAAGCTCAACAGAAGTACAAGAAACACACCGGCAATTAAATTTTGTGTTCTGTATATGGGGGAAAGCAAATGTGAGTTCATTATTTATAGACGGGTTTTCCAATAATTTTACCGGATGCAGGATTTTCCAGGGCATTGTACACAGACTGCAGGATGTTGGTGCGAATGTTCAGCTGCACAATTTTGTCGTTTTTACGGGTGGGATAAACACGATTGGATAGAAAAACATACAAGAGTTCTTCCTTAGGATCCATCCAAAGGAACGTTCCGGTAAAACCTGAATGTCCAAAACTCATCATACTGGCGCTGCAATTGGGATAGCAGGCTTCGCCCTGCAACGTATCGTTTCCGATTAAGGGTTTGTCAAAACCCAACCCACGCCGGTTGTCGTTGTCAGGGTACTGAACCCGGGTAAACTCTTTCATGGTAGTATCAGCAATGTATTGACGTCCACCGTAATACCCCATCTGAAGAAACATCTGGCCCAGCTTGGCCAAATCGTTGGCTGTCCCAAACAAACCGGCATTACCCGATATGCCCCCCATCATGGCAGCCCCTTCATCATGAACATACCCGTGGATGGCTTTTTTCCTGAATTCCTTATCAATTTCTGTAGGTATAATATCCTGAAGTGGATCCGACTGATAGGGATTAAAAGTCAGGGACCAGGCCCCCAGCGGATGATAAAACTGCTCCTTAAGGTATACCTCAAAAGGTTTTCCTGTAAGATTCCTGACTATCTGGGGGAAAAGATAAAAAGCTAATCCGGAGTATTTATATTTCTTCACTTTCAGGACCGGAGACTTCTTAATCTCTTTGTATATCTTTTTTTTGTAATTTTTATTCATGAACAGATCTTCCACAACCGGTAGGTCAAATTTTGAAGTGGAATCACAGCGAAAGACTCTTCTTTTGAATTCCTTATTCCTTTTTAAGGTTCGTTCCCAGAAAGGAATCCAGGGTTCCAGTCCAGCCTGATGCGCCAGAATTTCACGCAAAGTGATGTCCGATTTGTTCGAATGTTTGAAAGCCGGCCAGTAATGATAAAACGGCACATCCAGCTTCAACTTCCCTTCATCATACAATTCCATAATGGGAGGAAGTGCAGCGGTTATCTTCGTTAAGGAAGCAAAATCAAAAACATCATTATTTCTGACAGGCTCTCTGTTGTAATAGGTGTGGTACCCGTATGATTTATGAAAGATTACGGCCCCATGCCGGGCAATCAACACTTCACAACCCGGGTAGGCCTTCTGCTTCAAACCCGACTCAGCTATAGAATCGACAGTACGAACCAACTGACCGGTATTGACTCCCTCCTGTTCGGGAATCGTATAGGCCAGCCGACCAATAGCGGGAGTAAAAATTCCTGTTCCCATGGGAAAACTGTTCAATCGTACGGGAATACTGCCTCTGGAGCCAAAAGCGCCGAACAACAACTGGGGTGTTAATTCCCTGGTTAACGGGCTGTCTTCATAAGTCAGCACAAGAGCAGCCGCCTTCTCCACATCTGGTAATTTATTAATCGTAAACGGGTTGCCCAGAACCACCACAATACTTCGGGTGGAGTCCATTACCTGCTTGAAAGCAGATGCTGTTTTGGGATCAATACCAAAATTCCGGAATGGATACTGACTCAATTTGGTCAGCGCTACCACAACGAGGTTGTAATTCTTGAGCTGCCCCAGCAATTCCGGGACTGTGGTTTTACTTTTCGGTGACCAATAAAAGTCTTTAATATTTGTGTAATTGGCCATCATTTGCTGAAAGATTCCTTTGGTAGTATCTCCTATGGAGAGAACTGCGATCTTTTGCTGATCCAGGTGTCTGATGGGAAGAATACTGTCGCGGTTCTGAAGAACCGTCAGTGAGGATCTGACCAGCATCCGGTTTAAAACCTGTGCCTTCGGCAAGTTTAACGATTCATGCAATCCATTGGTATCCGGAAGAGACTCCTTGGCCAATCCGGCCCAATACTTGGCTGCCAGTATCTTTTTACAGCTGCTGTCGACTTGAGCCCAGGAAATTTTTCCTTTGGCAATGGCTCTTTTAATGGATCGGATTGCCCGTGGGACGTTCAGGGTAAACTCGAGAATATCATTTCCTGCTTCCACTGCTTTGGCATCCACCACTCCCGGAGGATAGTACTTGGTTACACCTCTCATATTCAATGCATCTGAAATAACCAATCCCTGAAAGCCAAGTTCATTCTTCAGTAAACCGGTAACAATCGGTCTGGAAAGAGATGAAGCCTGATGGGGAGTATTATCCAACGCCGGAACATACAAATGGGCTGTCATCACAGCACCAATTCCGTGCTCGATCATGGCTTTAAAGGGAACCAGTTCCAAAGTATCCAACCGTTCCTTACTATAAGGAACCAGCGGAAGGGTTTTGTGCGAATCGGTGTCGGTATCCCCGTGTCCGGGAAAATGTTTGGCCGTGGCAATCACACCGGCATCCTGCAGTCCCTGCATATAAGCAAGACCCTTTCGAACCACATTGAATTTATCCATACCGAACGATCGGAAATTGATCACAGGATTGTTCGGGTTGTTGTTGATATCCACCACTGGTGCCAGGTTCATATTCACACCGATGCGTTTCAATTCACGACCGATCTCCAGCCCCATACCGTAAATCAGCGCATCATCGTGTATAGCTCCCAGTGCCATTTGATAAGGAAAATGGATGGTATGTTTCAGCCGCATAGCCAGCCCCCATTCAGCATCCATGGCAATCATCAAAGGAACCTTAGATTGTGACTGGTAATATCGGGTCAGTTCCAGCTGTTTGTCGGGTGTACCTTTAAAAAAGATGAGACCGCCGATTTTGTATTTGCGGATCAGGTCGGTAATGTGAACCTCATGTTTTATTCCTTTATCTGAATAGGCTGCCACAAAAATCAGCTGAGCGATTCGTTCTTCTTTGGTCATGGTGCGGAAAACCGAATCCACCCAGGCATTATTTTCATCGCGCTGAAAAACAGTCTGATTCTTGTATCCCTGTGCCCACAAGGTTTGTACAGGCATTAGAAATACGATCCACAAAAGTACAATTGATGGTTTTATTTTTCTCATAGCATCATTCATTGTTATTTTTCAAAGCATGCAATACTTTCCTTACCGAGCCATACAACAAAAGTAAGCGTTTTGCCTCATTTTCATCCAGGTCCGTTTCCTCCATAATCATATGGGTTCCACGTTCCACGAGTTTCTGATTGGTTAACTGCATATCCACCATTTTATTTCCTTTTACCCGCCCAAGTTGAATCATCACCGAAGTTGATATCATATTTAAGGCCAGCTTAGTAGCCGTACCGGCTTTCATCCGGGTGCTACCGGTAACGAACTCAGGTCCGACAATCAATTCGACCGGACAGTCCACTGCAGCAGCCAGTTCCGTATCCTGATTACAGGTGATACAAGCTGTAAAGAGACCTCTTTTCCGGGCATCCCGAACACCTCCTATTACATAAGGAGTACGTCCCGAGGCAGCAATTCCAATCACGGCATCTTTTTCGGAAGGCAGATAAGAATCCATATCTTTCCAGGCTTGTTCCGAATCATCTTCAGCTGCCTCCACTGCTTTCCGAATAGCCGAATCTCCTCCTGCAATCAATCCGATCACCAAATCGTACGGAGCACCGAAAGTTGGTGGAATTTCGGAAGCATCTACAATCCCCAACCTTCCACTGGTTCCGGCTCCCAAATAAAACAAGCGCCCCCCTCTTTTGAGCCGCGCAACCACTTCCTTCACAATTCGTTCCATTTGTGGAATATTTTGCTCCAAAACAGCCGGGATCGTCCGATCCTCCGCGTTCATACTCCGCAATAAATCCACCACTTCTTTCTTCTCAAGATGATCGTAGTTGGAGGATTGCTCGGTAACCGGTTTTGACTTTTTATGCATCAAAATTACTCCTTTTTTATTCTGTGCAATACTAATAAAAAAGGGCGTTTGTGCTTTGTTTCATTCAAATTAAAGCCCGTTTGATTTCACAGAATCTGCAGACAAATAATTTTATCTTTGCGAAAAAGCAGCAAAACATGAGCGAACAAAAGGAAGATCATTTTCTGTCTAAAAAATACTGGAGCCGACAATACGACAACAATAGGACAGGCTGGGATATTGGCTATGTATCGCCCCCGATAAAGGAGTATTTCGACCAGCGAATGGATCGTGCAGCCAAAATTCTGGTACCGGGAGCAGGCAACGGCTGGGAAGTTGAATATTTGTACAAAAACGGATGGCATAATACCTACTTACTAGACTTTGCTCCGGCTGCAGTTCAAAAATTCTCCCAACGTTTCCCTGATTTCCCAAACCAACACATCCTCGAAGAAAACTTTTTTGACCATCAAGGAACATACGATTATGTTGTGGAACAAACTTTCTTTTCCTCTATCCCAAGAACGATCAGACCTGAATATGCCCGACAAATATTTCAATTACTCAAACCCGGCGGGAAATTTGTAGGGTTGCTTTTCAATCACGAATTCAACTACCCGGGACCGCCGTTTGGAGGCACAACAGAAGAATACAAAACTTTGTTTTTCAGTTTATTTAACGTGAAGTATTTTACAACCGCTTTCAATTCGATCAAACCCAGAAAAGACAGAGAGCTCTTTATTATTTTGGAAAAACCAAACAGATCAAAGAATAATTTTTTAACTTAGCCAGGATGAAAGTTTGAATCAATAAATCATAAACGTATGGAAAACAGAATTATACAAACTATTGGCACCCTGGCAAAAGAAGAAACCTTTGCCCAAGTTGAACATGTATCGGATTTAAAAAATCAGGTGCTCGAATCAGTCCGTCCATTTCCCGGATACCATGGAAGCAATCCTCCCGGACAAAAAGATGCCGAATCGTATTTTATGATTACCAAACTACGTTACAATGATGAAAAACTCATCCGGGCCATCATGCAAACCAGAAGAGACTTGTCCTTTTCCTATAACGGGGCTCCCGGAACCATCCACCTCGGACAAAAAGATTATAATGTGATCCGCCTCAAAGGAGTCAAAGCCATTCAGTTGCCCAAGCTGGTTGATGCCTTTGAGAAATATGAAATCGAATTCGCAAAAAAAGAAAAACACCTGGAAGACACCGCGTTGCTCCGTATCCGGAAGTTTTTCAGCATGGAAGAAACACTGGAAGGTATTTTCAGAGACAAGGATCGCCCTGATTTTGGATACATCCAAATTCCGTTCGGATTGCACTGGAATACATTTAAAAATATGACCGAAAAGCTGAAATTCAATATTGACGACAACAATTTTGATGCTGCTTTAGGAAATGTGTATTGTCCGAATGGGCTGCTTGATTTTGTCAGGATTTACGATAAGAATTTCAAAATTGGCAAATTAATCTTCATCAAAGAAAAATACCTGGAATACATCTCAAAACTGTAATTTTGCACCTGAAAAAAACCTAAAATAGTATGGGGATTTATCTAAGGCAATTAACCCAATGGTTGGCAAAATTACTGGTTGGTGGCGGTTTTAGCCAAATCAATTCCACCTATCTGAGTGAAGTAATCATTTTCATTTTATGGGTACTTTTTTCCTTTGTGGCCTATTATGTCACCTGGAAGCTCATTCGTAAACTCGTCATTCCCATATTAAAAAGATCCAAAAACCAGTTTGACGACCTCCTGGTCCGGCACCGGTTTTTCCGCAGATTGTCTTACCTCGTTCCGGCCATGCTGATCTACTTTTACAACGAGGATATCATCCTGCACATCAAAGGACTTTCCACGTTTATTTCCTTTGTGGCCAATGGTTTTTTTGTCTTTATTGTCATCCTTATGCTGGACAGTCTTCTTTCCACCATCAATGACTATTACGACCGTTTTGAGTTCTCTAAGGACCATCCCATTAAGGGGATGATCCAAATTATTAAAATTATTCTGTACGTACTGGGGAGCCTCTTTATCATCGGCACTTTAATTCAAAAAGACCTGAGTTCACTGTTGATCGGATTGGGAACCTTTTCTGCTGTACTCTTGTTGATTTTCAAAGATCCGATCCTTGGATTTGTGGGGGGACTGCAACTGATTTTCAACAAAATGATTCGTATTGGCGACTGGATCACCATTCCTAAATATGGAGCCGACGGAACGGTATTGGAAATCAACCTTACCACTGTTAAGATCCAAAACTGGGACAAGACGATATCCACAGTTCCCACCTACAGCTTGATTTCCGACTCATTTCAAAACTGGCGCGGTATGGAAGAATCAGGCGGAAGGCGGATGAAACGGTCCATCAACATCGACATGGACAGCGTTCATTTTGTGACCGAGGAAGAATTGGTCAAATTCAGAAAAATTAAAGTCCTGAAACCCTATCTGCAGAAAAAGGAAAAAGAAATTCACGAACACAACCGCATCAATGAGATTGACCCCTCGGTGCTGGTGAACGGGAGACGCATGACTAACCTCGGCATATTCAGAGCTTATTTGGTTTCTTATCTGAACAACCGGGAGGATATTCACAGTACCATGACCTTCCTTGTCCGTCAGTTGCAACCTTCCGAGAAAGGCATTCCGGTTGAAGTGTATGTATTTACAAAGACCACTGCCTGGGCTGAATACGAAAACATTCAGGCAGACATCTTCGATCACATACTGGCCGTAATACCCGAATTTAATTTGCGGGTGTACCAGTTCCCGAAGAGTTCGGATTTTTCACAACTCATCAAAAGAAATTAATGGGATTGGTTCATTTTCAGCAGATCCAGCTGATGCTTTAACAGTTCTTTAAAAGCAATTTTGAACCATACGGTGTATTGATCGGGATGCTCCTCCATATCTTTTTTTACCCACTCGAGGCCCACATATTTAAAGTCGGAAGCTTCTTCGGGATTCGGTACCGGTTTGGTATCGGAAAATCCCACCAAAACATGATCGAATTCGTGTTCTTTTAATCCATTTCCCACAGGTGCTTTATACACAAAACTGAACAATTCCTTCAGCTCACAGTCCATGCCCATTTCTTCCCCCAACCGTCGGTGACCAGCATCCAGTGTGTCTTCTCCTGCACGCGGATGACTGCATACCGTATTGGTCCATAAATCAGGGGAATGGTATTTTTCTGAGGCTCTTTTCTGCAACAAAAGCTGGTTTTGAGAATTGAATACAAAAACGGAGAACGCCCTGTGTAAAATCCCTTTTTCATGGGCTTCCATCTTCTCCATAGTGCCCAAAGGCATATCATTTTTGTTCACTATTACTACGTATTCGACCTGCATAATTTTTCGATTTTCAGACTTGGGTTGCAAAGATAAAAATTATTGTCAATAAAGAATAATTTTAAATAAGCTATAAATCAGGCAAAAGAACAACTTTGGCACGATTTTATAAAAATCAGAGAACGACGAAATATTTTACCTTTGCGGCAAATCGAACAGGCGCACTTTATGAATAAAACAGCGGTCGTCATATTAAATTACAACGGGGCTCATTTTTTAACAAAGTTTCTGCCCACAGCGATAGAAAGAAGTCCTGAAGCTGAAATCATTGTAGCCGATAACGCATCCACCGACGATTCTGTTGAAATCATGCAACGGGATTTCCCAAACATTCGCTTACTGACGTACGAAACCAACGAAGGTTATGCGGGAGGATACAACAGGGCACTGAAAGAAATAGAAGCGGAATATTACATTTTATTGAACTCCGACATCGAGGTAACGGGTCACTGGATCAAACCGATGACCGAGCTCATGGATCAGGAACCGGAACTGGTGGCCTGTCAGCCTAAGATTCTGGCCTATTACAACAAATCCCGGTTTGAATATGCCGGTGCTTCCGGTGGGTTTATCGACCAATATGGCTACCCATTTTGCCGGGGACGTATCATGGAAAGTACAGAAAGTGATACGGATCAGTACAACGATTCCCTAGAAATATTCTGGGCCACCGGTGCCTGCATGATAGTGCGGAGCAACGTATTCCATGAACTGGGAGGCTTTGATACAGATTTTTTTGCCCACATGGAAGAAATCGATTTTTGCTGGCGGGCTAAAAATGTGGGATATAAAATCAAAGTACAACCTCAATCGGTGGTTTATCATGTGGGTGGCGGAACACTCCCAAAAACTTCCCCTCAGAAAACCTATTTGAATTTCCGGAATAATTTTATGCTACTCTATAAGAACCTGCCCTCAAAAAGACTGTTTCGGGTAATTGCACTCCGACTAATACTGGACGGTGTTGCCGGAATCAAATTTTTGCTCGAAGGTCATGCCAAAGACATGTGGGCGGTGGTTCGGGCCCATTTTTACTTCTACAGGCACCTTTCTGATTTACGCAAGAAAAGAGCAGCATTAAGTCAGAACTACATTTCACAAATATACCAGGGCAGCATTGTCTGGGCCCACTTTATAAAGGGGATTAAAAAATTCTCGGCATTAAAACCCGAAAAATTCAGTTAGGATTTGTTTTTCTCAAACCAACGAATGGCCAGCCAATAGGAATCCATACCAAAGCCCACAATCGAACCCACACAGTGGGGAGCAATATAACTCACATGCCGGAAGTCTTCCCTCGAAAAAATATTGCTCATATGCACTTCCACCACGGGAGTGGAAATGGCTTTCACTGCATCGCCCAGCGCTACTGAAGTATGGGTGTAAGCTCCGGCATTCAAAACTACACCATCATAAACACCATCTGAACCGTGCAGGAAATTGATCAGTTCACCTTCCACATTCGACTGTAGCGTCTCCAGTTCTACTTCAGGAAAAGCAGCTTTTAGTTCAGCAAATAGTTCTTCAAAAGAAGCATTTCCATATACACCGGGTTCACGTTTGCCCAGCAGATTCAGATTCGGACCATTTACAATAAGCAGTTTCATAAACATTCGTTATTTTTACAAAAATAGCCAATGAATTGAAATATGAACGCAGAAGATCGTTTTTCACTGGCCGTTCGGGATTATTTTTATTTGCTGGTAAGAAACTATCCCACCAAAAGTATCCTGAAACTGGTGGGCGACAAGTACAGCCTTCCCGCCTTTCAGCGAACCATGTTGTACCGTGGAGTATGTACCCTACACCAAACGAAAATACGATCCGAAAAAAAAATATCAGCACTTCCTGAAAGAGCACAACTTCACATTGACGGTTTTAATGTCATTCGGTCCGTAGGCAGCTACCTGAATGGTAACTATGTTTTTTATGGAATGGACGGATGGCTCCGCGATGTTTCTGAACTGCACCGCAAAAAACTGAGCAGCAATATTCTTGAAAAAGCCGTTGTTCTTGTGATTGATTTTCTTCATCAGATCAAGATCAAAGAGGTACATTTTTACTTCGACTCACCAATCAGTCACAGCGAATATATGGCCAAACTTGTCAACCGAACGCTGAAAGAAAAAGACCTAGTTGGAAATGCAGAAACGCTTCCGGCTCCCGACCATCATTTGAAAGAAATACTCAACGGATACATCTGTACAGGTGATTCCAACATCATTGAAGAAAGTAAGGTACAGGTATTTGATCTGGCTTCAGCGGTTCTGAACACGAATTTTCAGCCCCAACTATTTTCCATGGAAATGTTCACCCCCCTAGTAAAAGACCTTTAGGTAAGCAATTCCTGATAAATCTGATAGTTCTCAGGATCGAAACAAACAAAATAAACCAGCTCGGGCACTTTATTAGCTTCCAGGAAATTATTTACAGCTGAGAGAGCAACCTGAGCCGCTGCTCTTTTGGGATAACCGTAAACACCGGTACTGATGTTGGGAAAAGCTATGGTTTTACATTCGTGTTGACTGGCTATTTGCAAACAGGTTTCATACGCACTATTTAATAACTCCGCTTCTCCCAAATCTCCACCTCGCCAAACTGGTCCTACCGCGTGAATCACATAACGAGCAGGAAGTTGATAACCTCCGGTAATTTTCGCCGATCCCGTTGAACAGCCATGAAGCGATCTGCATTCTTCCAGAAGTCCAGGCCCTGCAGCCCGGTGAATCGCACCATCCACACCACCTCCACCCAACAACGATTGATTCGCCGCATTCACAATAGCGTCTACCTTCATACGGGTCAGGTCATCTTTCACCAATTGGATCCGGCTCATGTGCATTAATTATTGTTTTTTTGTTCAACGTTTTGACGCTCTTCAGCTGCTTTGTGCATATTTCTGTACTTCCTTCGCCACGCCCTTCGGGTCCAGTATTTCCCCCAATCAATATTAGTCCATAACCGTTCGTGCAGATAATACAACACCAGTTTCACTACCACATCTACACTGGCTATAGCAGTAGCATACTGCAACACTTGTGAATCTGTTTTGTCTGTGGAATGCCTGAACACCACAAAACTGATGATAAAAGTAGCTCCTGAAGCCACAAAACGCCAACTGATGGCTTTCAAAATACTCCGGGTAGGACTGTCTTTTTTATATATAGTTTTTGTCATAAAATTTTATCATTTGTTACTCAATAATGAATCTCCAATTTCAAAATAAATCAGAAATAACGATTTAATGTTTTGAGAAATTCGTTGTGAATTTTATTGTTGGAAGCCACAATCTCTTTTCCAAATACAAAATTATCCTCGCCATGAAAGGCAGTAACCCTGCCTCCTGCCTGTCGTACGATCAATGCGCCGGCTGCAACATCCCAGGGGCTGAGCCCGTATTCGTAAAATACTTCAAACCGGCCACAGGCCACATAGGCCAAATCAAGGGCGGCAGATCCCAATCGACGCACACCCCGGCTGCTTTGCAACAAATCTTTGAACAAATCAAGATAAGGATCCAACTTGGAATAATCGTAATACGGAAATCCGGTAGCCACCAGCGACTGGTCCAGCACTTCCATCTCAGACACTTCGATCGGTTTCCCGTTCAGGTAAGACTCACTTCCTTTCCAGGCATAAAAGCATTCAGCCAGGTTGAGTTCATACACCACACCCGAAACCGTTTCATCACCATCGGCTAAGGCAATGGAAATACAGAACAAAGGAATCTTGTGAATAAAATTGGTGGTTCCGTCCAATGGATCCACAATCCAGTTATACCGCTCTCCTTTCTCCAGCTGGTCATTTTCTTCTGCGATAAACCCGGCTTGAGGAACAATTTTTTTCAATCCTGCTACCAGCAATTCCTCTGACTTCTTATCCACATATGTTACCAGATTATGCACACCTTTGTATTCCACATCCTGCTCGCTGACCCGGTTGACTTCCTCCAGGATAAATTTCCCCGTTTCACGGGCCAGATGAACTACCTGTTGGGTAATGTTTTCTAAATTCATTTCTGTTTGTTCTTTTCTATAATTTGCTGATGAATGGTTTGAATCTGGTCAATCACATCTTCGGCACCATCATTCACAATCACAAAATCTGCCATTTCGTTTTTCCTTTCATCAGACCACTGATTTTTCATTCGATTCAAAACTTCTTCTTCTGAAATACCGTCCCGTTTCATCACCCGACGGAGTCTTATGGATTCCGGTGCTGAGACATTGATAACCAAATCCAGTTCCCGTTCGAGATGATGTTCAAAAATGATTGCTGCTTCATGCAGGGTATACTCCTGATCCTCATGCAAAGTAATCCATTGCTGATATTTTTTCATTACAGCCGGATGGATAATGGCATTGATGAGTGCCAATGCCTTAGGATCCGAAAAAACAACCGAAGCCAGCTTTTTTCTATTCAACACGCCTGAAACATAAATATCATCACCAAAAGCATCCACAACCTGCTGTCGGATATTCGGATCTAAATAAAGAGCAACAGCTTCCTTATCCGCATAAAAGACTGAAATGCCCAGGGATTGAAAAATGCGGCACGCCCATGTTTTGCCACTGCCTATATTTCCTGTAATGCCTACTTTCAGCATATTAATTCAAAATAATAAATTCAACGGAAACGGGATCCAGCCGAGTATTGTGGGCATCCTGAGGCTTATTTGTCAGCCTTAAATTCAAAAACTTAACATTTCTCAGCTTCAAATTCTTTATATCAGGAACTACCTTGAACTGATCAGGTGTTAATTCCTTATAATCTTTCAGAAACATATTGTAATATACCGTCGTTTCTGTGGGAAAAGTTTTTATCGCCGGACTGATTTGTGATACATCAATAGGGACTTTGATGCTGAACTCGGTATATTTTTGGATATCCAGATCAATCTTAATCTGATCCGGAACGATTCTTAACTTACCCGGAAGGGGATTCACCAAACCCACCGTGAGTTTCTGATCGGAATCCAGGTTGCTTAAATTGATCGGTTTGGTGGATAAGGTTGTAATGCTGTCCACCATTTCACGGGTACCGTATATAAAAACCTCGGCAGGGGTTATTTCAGTATGATAAAGTCCGAACTGACTCTTGAACTGCAATTGAAGGTTAGGAACGATCGAAACTCTTTTTTTGATCAGCGACTTATACTGAATAGAAAGGTTGGCAGTAGAAAAATTAACACTGGCCTCATTTGCATTAAGCTGAAGTGCTAAGTTCTCTTTTAATTCTGTAGTCGGGATACGAAACCGATCCTCACCCAAATCAACTTTCTTCACCCGCGACAGGTCCACTTTCACATATTTCAAGCGACCGGTAAGCATCAGATCCAGCAAGTTATACCCATCCGTCTTGAAACTCACATTCATGGTACTGTCTTCAGTAGTTTCGAGAACCTGATCTTTGGGTACGTTCACAAACTGAACCTTGAAGGGATAAGAAACCGAATAATCGTCGGATAACTTAATTAGTAACCAGGCCATTGCTGCAAGCAAGATACAGATAAAAAAAGCGATGTGGTCTTTCCGTCGCTTAATCTCTTCCTGATTCTCATTTAATTTTGCAGCTCGGTCACTCATTCCGGTTGTATTTTATTCTGACGGGTAAAAGTAAGGAAATATCGGTAATCCCTTTTCACTTTTTCATGGATTCTATATCTAATTTTAACAGTTTTAACGTTGATTGAGCCGAATCTTCTGCCACAAAAACTTTTGCACAAAAGCGGGGGTTTCTATTAAAGTTATCAACAGCCGAAACTTTTTCCGGTCGAAATTCTTAAATTTGCTTTGACAACCAAAGGAAATTTTAATTCCTGATTTTCAATAATATAGACCTCTTTTTGTAATATGTTTTTAATCTATGATACCGAGACCACCGGTTTACCTAAAAACGATCAGGCACCGTTAACTGATTTTGACAACTGGCCCCGACTGGTTCAATTGGCCTGGCAGTTGCACGACGAACAAGGTGAATTGATTGAAGTTCAAAACTTCATTGTAAAACCGGATGGTTTTATCATTCCCAGAGGTGCCGAAAAAGTGCACGGCATCTCCACTGAACGGGCACAAAAAGAAGGACACGATCTGAAAGAAGTGTTGAAAGTCTTTAGTGAGTCAGTAGCCAAAGCCGACATCATCATTGGGCACAACATTGAATTTGACAACACTATTATGCAGGTGGAATACCTGCGCATGGAATTAGCGTGTCAACTGGATCAAAAAACCATCATAGATACCAAAGAAGCATCCACCGATTATTGTGCCATTCCCGGAGGCCGGGGTGGCAAGTTCAAGTGGCCCAAGTTGTCGGAATTGTACCTGAAATTATTCGGAACCGACTTCGATGCCAGCCACAATGCATCAGCCGATGTACAGGCCACAGCCCGTAGCTTTTTTGAATTGCTCCGTTTGGGAGTGATCGATTCCGCTATGCTTAATATGGCGCCGGATCTGGTCAAACGTTTCCGTGAAACACATCCCGAAGTCATGGAAGATATAGGTCTGGAAGTGACGGCCTACCATGAGTTTCCGGAAGAAGAAATCGAAGAAGACGAGCCTGAAGTTTCTCCCGAAGAACCTGTTGAATTTTCCGGGGATCATGCATTCACCCACTTGCATGTCCACACCCAGTTTTCAGTATTGGACGGATTGTCGGCTCTGCCAAAGCTGATGAGCAAAGCCAAAGAAGACGGCATGACAGCAGTGGCGATTACCGACCACGGAAATATGTTCGGGGCCAAGGCCTTTCATGTAGAAGCCAAGAAAAACAAGATTAAACCCATCCTGGGCTGTGAGGTTTATGTAGCCCGTCGCGGGATGGATTTAAAAGAAAACAAGCTGGATGCCTCAGGATGGCATCTGGTACTGCTTGCCAAAAATCAAAAAGGGTATCAAAATCTGTTGACACTGGTGTCGGCCGGATGGACCAGGGGATATTATTACAAACCCCGGATTGACAAAGAATTACTCAGGCAGCATAACGAGGGCCTTATTGCGCTGACCTCCTGCCTGAGCGGCGAAATTCCCGACCGCATCATGCACGAAGGCATCGAAAAAGCCGAAGAAGCTCTTCTGGAGTACAAGGATATCTTCGGCGATGATTTGTATCTGGAATTGCAACGCCACAAAACCGGTGAGCCGGAAATGGACCGACAGGTATACGAGGACCAGGTTTATGTAAATACCGAATTGGTGAAACTATCCGAAAAACATCAGCTTAAAGTAGTCGCCACCAATGATGTCCATTTTGTGGATGCAGAAGATGCTGGTGCCCACGACCGTTTGATCTGTATCGGATCGGGAAAGGATTTGGATGATCCCAACCGGAAACACTATACCCAGCAGGAATGGTTCAAAACCCAGCAGGAAATGAGGGAACTGTTTGCCGATATTCCGGATGCACTGACCAATACAGAAGAAATTGCAGAGAAAATAGAATTCTACGAGCTGGACCACAAACCCATCATGCCGGAGTTTCGGATTCCGGAAGAGTTCAAAGATGCCGACGAATATTTACGCCACATTACCTTCGAAGGTGCTAAAATCCGGTACGAGGAAATTACCGATGAAATAAAAGAACGCATCGACTTTGAGTTGGAAACCATTAAAAACATGGGATTCCCCGACTACTTTCTTATTGTATGGGACTTTCTGGAAGCGGCCCGTAAGATGGGGGTTGCTGTGGGACCGGGTCGAGGGAGTGCAGCCGGATCCGTGGTTGCCTACTGTTTAAAAATCACCCAGATCGACCCCATTGAATATAATTTGCTGTTCGAACGTTTCCTCAACCCCGACCGAATCTCTATGCCTGATATCGATATCGACTTCGACGACGACGGGCGCGAAAAGGTGCTGCACTGGGTTTCTGAAAAATACGGAAAAGAACGGGTCGCACATTTGATTACTTTTGGAACCATGGCTGCCAAATCGGCCATCCGCGACGTGTCACGGGTACAAAAACTACCGCTTTCCGAAGCAGACCGCCTGGCGAAAATGGTCCCCGAACGCCCCGGAGTCAACCTGGCAGACGCATTGAAAGAAGTTCCTGAACTAAAGCAGGAACTGGAAAAAGGCAGACCGGAAATCCAGTCGGTGATCAAAAATGCACTGACCCTTGAAGGTTCAGTTCGCAATACGGGAACCCATGCCTGCGGCATCATCATTGCACGAGATAATCTGGAAAAATATGTGCCGGTTTCCACGGTTAAGGAATCGGTACTGGACTATGCCACCCAGTTCGACGGCAAATACATTGAATCAATCGGCTTGCTGAAAATGGACTTCCTGGGATTAAAAACCCTGTCCATCATCAAAGACGCCGTTGAAAACATCAAACGTTCCAAGGGTGTTGAAGTGGATATCGACAACATTTCACTGGAGGACAAAGAAACCTACGAACTTTACAGTCGGGGCGAAACCACCGGTCTGTTTCAGTTCGAATCGGACGGAATGAAAAAATACCTTCGTGACCTGAAACCTACCCGGTTTGAAGACCTCATCGCCATGAATGCCCTGTACCGTCCGGGCCCAATGGCATATATTCCCAACTTTATCAACCGAAAACACGGTCGCGAAAAGATCGAATACGATTTCCCTGTCATGGAGGAAATTCTGAAGGAAACTTACGGGATTACCGTGTACCAGGAACAGGTGATGCTCTTGTCGCGACTCATGGCCGGCTTCACCCGTGGCCAGTCCGACTCGTTGCGGAAAGCCATGGGAAAGAAGAAGATTGAGGAAATGAACAAACTCAAAATTGAGTACCTCAACGGCTGCGAAAAGAACGGCATCGATAAAACCAAGGCAGAGAAAGTCTGGAAAGACTGGGAAGAATTTGCCAAGTATGCGTTCAATAAATCGCATGCCACCTGCTATTCCTATGTTTCGTACCAAACGGCTTACCTTAAGGCCCACTATCCTGCCGAATACATGGCCGCTGTCCTGAGCCGCAACCTCAACAGCATCGAAAAAATCACTTTCTTTATAAAGGAAGCCAACCGCATGGGTATTCAGGTACTGGGTCCCGACATCAACGAAAGTGCCCTGCAATTTACCGTGAACAAACAGGGTATCATCCGTTTTGGGATGGCGGCTATTAAAGGCGTCGGCGGCAGTGCCGTGGAAAACATCATTGCCGAACGGGAAGAAAACGGCCCCTTTAAGGATGTATACGACGTAGCTATGAGGGTGAATCTTAAATCAGTAAACAAAAGAAGCTTCGAGGCTCTGGCACAGGCAGGTGCATTCGACTCCTTCGAAGAAACGCACCGCGCCCAGTATTTTTACAAGGAAAACGACAACGACAATGAATTCCTGGAAAAGATTCTGCGTTTTGGCAACAAATTTCAGGAAAACAAAAATTCCACCCAGGTATCGCTGTTCGGCGACGTGGAAGAAATCGAAATGGAACATCCCCCCCTGCCCGAGTGCACACCATGGCCGGTGACTGAGCAGTTAAAGAAGGAAAAAGATGTACTGGGATTTTATATCTCCGGTCACCCGCTGGACGATTTTGCTTCCACCATAAGGATTGCCTGCAACACGGACATCATAACACTTCGCAACGACCTGACTCCTTTCCGGGATAAGTTCATCAACTTCGGGGGCATTGTGACCCAGGCGACACAGCGTGCCACAAAATCGGGTTCCTTTTTCGGTATTTTCACTGTGGAAGATTTCACCGGCTCCATCGAATTAAGGATGTTCTCCGAAACTTACCTCAAAATGCGACACATGTTGGTGGAAGGCAATATGTTGTTTATCAAAGCCAAGGTTGAAGCCAGTCGTTACGACGAGTCCAACCTTAACATCAACATTATAGAAATCAGCTTACTGGAAGAAGTGCTGGATAAAATCGGTAAAAACATCACCCTGGCTATCAATCCCAAAATAGTGGATGAGGATTTTATCCGTGAGCTGAAATCCATGGTGCAGGAAACACCGGGCGAAACCACCTTACATTTTACCGTGAATGAAGGCCGCAAAAAGCGCCCTATCAGCATGAGATCCAAATCGATGAAAGTAAACCCACGGAAGTTCATCGACAAGCTGGAAGCATGGGGTAAGGTGCCTTATATTTTAAACGGGAAAAAATAAAATTTATAAAATCGAGCATTTATTTCTTCTTTATCTTTGCAATTCATTTATAAAACAATACGACATGGCTTTAGAATTAACCGACGCAAATTTTGATGCACTTGTTTTGAATTCAGACAAACCGGTAATCGTTGACTTTTGGGCTGTATGGTGTGGCCCCTGCCGCATTATCGGACCTATTATACAGGAAATTGGCGAAGAATTCAGCGACCAGGTTACAGTGGGCAAACTGGATGTGGACCACAATCCGGCAGTGGCCCGAAAATACGGAATCCGCAACATTCCCACCATCCTGTTTTTTAAGAACGGCGAAGTAGTGGATAAACAGGTAGGCTCCGTGCCCAAACAGGTACTGGTGAATAAACTGGAACAATACCTTTAAACATCATAAAAGATTAATAGAAAGGCTGCCCCAAGGCAGCCTTTTTTTGTTGTATGTACTTGATGGTGATCCCGATCCATACGGATCACAAATGAATAATTATTTATTCAGATTATCCGTCGAGCGGATGAAGGCAGCCACGTTGTCGTGCAGTTTTTTATGCGACGGCTGGTGCTGATACACCATATGGCCGGAGAAGTAGTATTTTTCCTCCACATTCGACTGCAAATTCTTAGGCAGTTGGAAATGATCCACTGTATAATCGGTGGCAAAGAACGCAGTTCCCAGGTCAAAATAACCGCTGTTCACCATTACCTTCAGGTCCGGGTTCACTTTCATGGCCTGTACCAGATCTACCGCCACATTGGGCATCCCTGAAAAGGTCTGTCCCGAAGCACGCACACGGTGTTTCCAGTCCCATGGACGGGCATTGGGGGCAAAGGGCCTGTAATGCATGTTTTCTCCGTAATGCAGCACATTGTGTGCATAGTCGTTGAACAGAGAAATATAAGCCGAGCTAAAGGCATTGCTGTGGGGGTCGGTTTGGGCCCGTTCGCTTAATAAATCCATTGTAGCTCCTGTAAATCGTGCATCCAGACGGCCGGTTGTTTCGCCTTTGCTACTGAGTAACTCTTTCTCAAATTCACCTCCGGTGACGCGCATGTTGGCTTTTTCCAGATATGCCTTGGTCAACCCGGTATATTCATGCAACTTGTTGATGATTGAAGTCCGGGTAGCGGCATCCAGATTGTTGCCCTGGGCGAGTGCCTGAGCGTAGTCGGTTAGTGCAAAATGTTTGACTTCCTGCAACAACGGAAGCAATTCCTTAGGTTGGTTGGGCAGCATGTGGTGGTACCAGGCTACAGCCGTATAACTGGGCAGGAACAATTCGTAAGGCAGATCGTTGCCCGGATTAAAACTGGCTGTATGAAAATCAAGAATTGAGGACAATAGAATGACCCCGTTCAGGTCAATGCTCTGTCCCTGCAGTTCTCTGGATAACACGGCAGCACGGGTGGTACCATAGCTTTCCCCGAAAATATATTTGGGAGAATTCCAGCGGTTAAACTGGGAAAGGTACTTGCGGATAAACTGAGTAAATGACCGTCCGTCTTCATCGATCCCGAAAAAATCCCTGGGCGTTCCCGCACCACCGTCTTTCTTACCGATAATCCGGCTATAACCAGTTCCCATGGCGTCCACAAACACCTCATCGGTCACGTCCAGCAAACTGTATTTATTATTCAGTAAAGTATAGGGTGCAGCTGGCGTATGGGTATGATCATTCATCTTCACCATGCGGGGACCAAAGGCACCCATATGGAGCCACACGCTGGCCGAACCCGGTCCTCCGTTCCAGAAAAAGGTCACGGGTCGCCGTGCATTGTTTTCTCCTTTTTTAATGTAAGCCACATAAAACATCCGGCCTGTAGTATCACCCTGTGCGTTGGTCAGGTAGATATTTCCTGCAGTGGCTGTATAATCAATTTTGGCACCTTCCACCGTCACAGACCCTTCAGTGGTCACATTACGATATTCGGGTTTGGCGATCAGGTTCTTTGCCCCGTGCTGAGCCAGCAACGATAAAGGAAAGAATATCAGCAGTATTATCTGTAAACGAAGTAACATGTTTTTGGTCATAATCAACTTGTGTTATTGTAATTCGGTATTGAAGTATGTATTTTGTAAAACTATGGAATCCACCCCACTATCTTCCGATTTTAAATAATTTTAACATTTATAAGAGATCATCTTTTTACAAGAACCATGTCGATATAAAGCATAAGGACGTCCCACTGGATGAGAAAAAACGATGTTATCCGTCATTATATCAAAACTTCCACTGCACCTCTGCTTTTATCGTAGACCGGTGGTTTCCCGGCAAAGCGGAAGCTCCGCTCCCCAACTCTGTTTTCCCATTGAACAACGTCGTAGCGGCACGGAACCAAAACTTTAAATTAGTTACCGGTTCCCACGAAACCAACAGGTACGTTCTGTATCCGTGATCATACAAAGCCGGAATACTGAATGCGTACAGCACATCATTTTCATAGGTATAGATGCGGCTGTTCCAGCCTTCAGTATTAAACACAGCAAAACGAATTCCTGCACTTAAAGGAGTTTGTTCAGGCCGGTAAAAAATATCCTGGTAAAACAGAAATCCCCGCTGACGATCTTCTACAAAATCATAGTGTACATATTCCAGCCGGTTCTTCAAAATAAAATACCGGAATAAATTATAGGACAGCTGATACCGGAATTCCAACCGTCTTTCGTTGTGTAATTGTGACAAGTATACGTCGTCAGGCGTATTATCTTTTTGCTTTTGTGTGAACCGGATCTGAACATACATTTTCAAATCTTTTTTGCCTTCATAATTCAACTGCACAAGAAAACTCTTACCAGTTGAAGGTCCGCTGACCTGGTAACGCATCCAGGGAAAAGCAACCAGATCGGCATACGCACTCAACGTAAGGTTTTTGGTTAGCAAGGCTTCTAACCCAAGATAAAATCCATTTTCGTTACCTACATGACCGGAATCACGGAACGGATTAGCAAACAAAGTCTGGTAATTTTTGGCATAATTACGATACAGCAAGGTGAGAGTAAACCGGTCGGAGAAGAACGTATTTACACCGGCAATTCCGGCCAGTCCTCCGTTGGACGAATAACTGAACTCGCTAAAAAAAGTAAACTTATTAAACCCGGCATTCAAATCCATTCCTGCATTCTGTAAGCGGTTTCCGTGGAAATAATAAACCGCATAAGGCTGATCGTTTTTCTGAATAGGGATATCCAACCTGCTTTCATAATAGGTCCCTCCCAACCGGATGCGTTTGTAATCAAAATTGAGATGAGCACCGTAAACACTGATGGAGAGTGCATTTTTATCATTTACTTCATTGATGGTCCGGTGGTAACCGGTTTCCTGTAAGCTGGTAGCCAGTTCCAGTTCAGTGCTGTTCTCTTGTTCCAGGTTGGCATCATAGTTCTTACGTGAATAAAATGCTGTCAACGAAAGGCTTTTGTATCCAAATTCAGTTGCCACACCCCGAAAAAACAGATTTTCGTTCACCGAAGTATTTGGACGAATCCCTCTGCCGTAGTATTTCACCTGACATGCCTGGGATGATTTCCCAAAAGCCAGTCCCGACCACAACGTCAGCCCCTGACCAAATTCCAGATGATAATCGCCAACGACTGCTTTTTTCAACAATCCAATATCGGTAACAGATGCATAAACGGAAAAGAAATCGGGAAAACCAGGGGCTTTGTTCAATAATTGTGGCACACTATCGCCCAAATTCGAACCTACAAATACTTCTCCGGCATCCTTCTCCATAGTGACTCCGGCCCTCATGTGATTTTCCGACTGAAATGCATACCGTAAATATAATTTCTGTGGTGTTCCCAGATAAACCGACCCGGGCTTCAGATACGCTGAATCTGGAGGGATCAAATATCCAGCTGATTTTTCCGGTACCTGTTCATATCGAAACAACACCTGACTTCTGCTGTAACGAACCAGATTTTTAAATGAAAGCGGCCTACTTTTCTGAAGGTTAGCAGAATAGGTGACAAATCTTTTCAGTCGGGCAATGGCTTCATTGCTCAATCCCTGCACATAGTTCAATTCATTGGCACTGAGGATGGGACCATTTTGCCTGATGTACGTTTCTATTGAAAACAACTGCGCTTCGTTGATCACCCTGATTTCCAGTAATTTTTTCAACTCGGGACCATTAACTGGCACCGGATGTTCCAGAAAATAACGATACTGCTCCAGCAAATCGGAATAGTCGGCTACCGCATCTGAGGAACGGGCCAGTTCCTCCAGTGCATTGTCCAGCGAAGGTTGCAATGTATCAGCTGATTGTCCCCGTACGGTTAGAACGAAAAACATCAACAACAGCAAAACCGGTATTTTTTGATGCATCCTCATTTTCGAAATGTATATAGGATAGAAAACTGACTCGTAAGCCCTAATTGCTGATGAACAGTGGAAGCTATATCAAACTTCAGGTTTTTCCATGCATAACCCATCCCGAAAGAAAAGACCTCCCGATAGAAACCGGTTCCTGCCCGAAAAGCAAAACGCTCATTTGGTCTGAACTCCACCCCTGCCCTAACATTCCAGTATCCCAGCAAGGAGCTTTTCTCTAATTCTGCTGTCGTGAGTAATTGATCTGAAAAGGAATAGGCCAAACCGGCTCTAAAAACCGCGGGAATGACCAACGACTGCAATGTGTCATATCGGATGCCAACCGGATTATAGACACTTGCCCCCAGCCTCAGTTCGTCGGTAACAGCATACTGAACTCCCAGACCAAAGGTGAACCGATGTCTGTTTGCATATCCCTCCCCGAATGCCACACTTAGATAGTCCAGTTGAGTTCCGACACTCAATCGTTTTCCCAGCTTCCGGGAGTATACAAGTCCGGCTTTCACTTCGTGGTATAAGGCATAGCCAAAATAGTCAACTGTTACTCCCAGCACACTTTTTTGAACCGGATAAACCATCGCCAAACTTTTGGTGCTCAATTCCTTTAACGAAAAACGGCTGGCATAGTTGATCCCGATTGCAGGAACGGACAGACAAGCTATGCCTGCCGGGTTGTTGTGCAGGTTCCAGAAATCGGGCAAGGCCACTGAAGTATTGTTCATACCAGCAATACGCGCACCCAGTTCTTCACCCCACGCCTGCGAGTGCAGAGAAGAAGGACACAGAACAATCACAAACGACCAAAAAAACAACAGGACCCAACGGGAAGTATTCATAGAATTGGGTTTTTCACATTTGGTTGATTCGAGACTAAGATACAAAAATTATTTCCTCATGTCAAGTAAACAGATCAGAAACAGCAATTTGCAAGGATTCACATTTAAACATTCGTCGTTTATCAATCACTCTTAAAAGGGCAAGTCAAAAATAATTTTCAAGGAGTTCTTTTTAAAATAGTTGAGTTATTTTTGCCGCATACAAGATTCAAATGAAGTATCCGCATACCAAAGCAAATCTGATCCTGTTCCTGACCGCCCTGATCTGGGGGTTGGCATTTGTTGCGCAACGGGCCGGGATGGAAAACATAGGTCCCTTTGCCTTCAATGGAATTCGCTTTGCACTGGGAAGTTTGTCGCTGCTCCCGCTGCTTTGGTTTCGGAGAGAACAAAAACCGACCAGCTCAAAAAACACATTATATACGGGAGGAATCATAAGTGGATTGTTCCTTTTTGCCGGCTCTTCTTTTCAGCAGGTGGGCATGGTATATACCACAGCCGGAAACGGGGGTTTCATAACCAGTTTATACGTCATTCTGGTGCCTGTGCTTGGATTATTCTGGCATCATAAAGTAAAGAAACAGGCCTGGATGGGTGCCCTGCTCGCACTGATCGGATTGTATCTGTTAACCAGTCACGGAAAGGTTACCCTCGCTCTGGGAGATTTGCTGGTATTGGTCAGTGCATTCTTCTTCGCAGCTCATGTTCTAGTTATTGGGAACTACGCCCCAAGGACCAATATTCTGAAACTCTCGGTATTCCAATTTGTGATGTCTTCGGTTCTGAGTATGCTTGTGTCATTCTTTGTGGAAAGTACCACATGGGAAAATATTCGGTTGGCTGCTGTACCCATATTGTACGGCGGGATTATGTCGGTAGGTGTAGCTTATACGTTACAGGTATTCGGGCAGCGGCATACCCCCGCAGCTCATGCCGCCATTATTTTGAGTTTTGAATCCCTATTTGCCGCTGTGGGCGGAATCCTCATCCTGCACGAACCGTTGACAATACAAATTGCCTTTGGTGGAATTCTGATGCTATCAGGAGCGATATTATCGCAGATTGAAGGAATCAGATGGCCCGTCAGGAAGCAGGTTTGATGGGCACATAGCCGGGAAATTTATGGGTCTTCCCTGCCAGTTTATACCACGGCTTCACCTTGAACGTAATACCCATTTCATTCAATATCCTGGTATCATTGGGATTTTGAAAAAACTCCACTACTTGCTGAATATTGGTCAGGTTTAATACTTTAGACGCATTGAAAAGGGCCGTAACCTGAAATGTGGTGCTTTGTTTTGACTTCACCACTACGGGTTTAGTGAGCTGGCCATTGGCCAAGACAGTGGTGTCTTTCACCATCACCCAGTCCATCCCGTTCACAGCTGCTGTTCCTTCCGTAGGATTCTGCACCCGGATTGTGAGCAGCACCTGAGTCGTCAATTTTTTCTCCAGCAGTTTGCCTGTGATCTGCATCACTTGCGAAAAATTCAGCGTGTTGCCATTGTTCATGGCTACTCCTCCAACTTTTTGAAAAGAAGCATTTTCCAGTGTAAAGGTACTGTGCACAAATCGGTCGAATGATTTGGCCTGATTCAGCAGACTGCATCCTGATAAAGATAGCAGGGCAACAGTTGCCAGCAAAAAAAATAGTTTATCAGAACCTTTCATATCAGACCTTTCCGGCTCTTTTCCTGTCGTTTTCGTTCAGCAGAATCTTGCGCAGACGCAGCATTCTTGGTGTAACTTCCAGATACTCATCTTCGCGAATGATTTCCATATATTCTTCAAGTGAAAACTTAACAGCCGGAGAAATCAGCACCTTATCATCCGAACCGGAAGCCCGCATATTGGTCAGTTTTTTTCCTTTGTTCAGGTTGACAACCAAATCACTGTCGCGGTTGTGTTCACCCACTACCTGTCCTGCATAAATTTCGCTGTTGGGATCAATGTAGAAACGTCCTCTGTCCTGTAATTTCCAAATGGCAAAAGGTATGGCAATACCGGTTTCCATGGAAATCAAAGCCCCGTTGTTCCGGGTTTGGAAAGGCCCTTTCCAGGGTTCAAAATCCTTAAACCGGTGGGCAATGATGGCTTCCCCTTCAGTAGAAGTAAGAATGGTATTACGCAACCCGATGATCCCACGGGATGGAATGACAAATTCGAGCAACATGCGGTCATTCTTGGGCTCCATATTCAGGAAAGTTCCCTTTCGCATCGTCACAATGTCGATGACCCGACCCGAAAAATCTTCGGGAACCAGTACGGTAAGACTTTCCATGGGTTCGTGTTTTACACCATCAATTTCTTTGATGATCACCTTGGGTTGTCCCAGCTGAAATTCATAGCCTTCACGACGCATGGTTTCCACCAGAATAGACAAATGCAGTATGCCCCTTCCATATACATTATAGGCATCTGCAGAGTTAGTTTCTTCCACTCTCAGTGCCAGATTTTTCTCTGTTTCGTGAAATAGCCTGTCACGCAAGTGACGGGAGGTAACATATTTTCCTTCTTTTCCAAAGAATGGGGAGTTGTTGATGGTAAACAACATACTCATGGTGGGCTCATCTATTTTGATGGGCGGCAACCCTTCCGGATTTTCAAAATCGGCTACGGTATCCCCGATTTCAAAATCTTCAAGCCCCATCAGAGCAATAATATCACCAGCCTGAACCTCACCTTTGTATTTTTCCTTTCCCAATCCTTCAAAACGATACAATTCCTTGATTTTCGATTTCTGGATACTACCATCGCGTTTTACCAGCGAAACGTTCATGCCCTGTTGCAATTTACCTCTCAGCAAACGTCCCACGGCAATCCGGCCGACATAAGATGAGTAATCCAATGAGGTGATTTGCATCTGAGGCGTTCCGTCCTTATATTCTGCGCTGGGAATTTGCTCCAGGATCGTGTCCAGCAAAAAGGAAACATCGGTAGTTTCTGTTTTCCAGTCTTCACCCATCCAGCCATTTTTGGAAGAGCCGTAAACCGTAGCAAAATCCAGCTGACGTTCGTCAGCACCCAAATTAAACATCAAATCAAAAACAGCTTCCTGAACTTCCTCGGGACGGCAGTTGGGTTTGTCAACCTTATTGATCACCACGATGGGCATCAAGTGCAGGTCAATGGCTTTTTGCAGCACAAACCGGGTCTGTGGCATGGGACCTTCAAAAGCATCCACCAGAAGCAAAACCCCGTCGGCCATATTCAGCACCCGTTCTACTTCTCCACCGAAATCGGAGTGACCGGGAGTATCAATAATATTGATTTTTATTCCTTTGTATCGTACCGAAACGTTTTTGGACAGAATGGTGATGCCGCGTTCGCGTTCCAGATCATTGCTATCCAGTATGAGTTCACCAACTTCTTCGTTTTCACGAAAGAGTTTTACCTGGTGCAGAATACGGTCAACCAGCGTGGTCTTTCCGTGGTCCACGTGCGCAATAATAGCTATGTTTTTGATTTCTTCCATGGATGTCATTTTGAGGGGGCAAAGATACACGTAAATCCGCTTGAAAAATGCATCAGATCAAACAGTTTAAAATTAAATAATACAAACGGACCCAAATCATAAAGATCAGGTTCACAGGTATCTGCAATCTGATAGCAGAAAATAACTTAAGTTTGCACCGGATAAAGCAGAGCGATGGTATTACTTGAACGCAGTCAGACTGACCCGTATTTCAACCTTGCAGCGGAAGAATTCATTCTTAAAAACACTACGGAAAACCTCCTGATGTTTTGGCAAAGTGAACCTTCCGTCGTGGTAGGCAAGCACCAGAACACATTGAAGGAAGTCAACCTCGACTATGTGAACCGGCATGGGATTCCGGTTATCCGGAGGATATCGGGCGGCGGAACGGTTTACCACGATCGGGGTAATATCAACTATACGCTCATCATGGAATCGGAACGCAGAGAGTCGCTCATCGATTTCAAAAAATTTACCCAACCTGTTATCGAATTTCTGGAAAGCTTAGAAATAGAAGCCCGTTTTGAAGGGAAAAACAACCTGACCATTGACGGGAAAAAATTTTCCGGAAACTCGGCCCATGTGTTCAGAAACCGGGTAATTCACCACGGAACCTTTCTATTCGATTCTGATCTGGACATTCTGGAAAAAATCATTAATCCCCAGACCGAAGGAATCAGCGACAAAGCCATTGAATCCATCCGGGCCTCGGTCACCAATGTAAAACCTCACGTTAAGGAAAACATGGACCTTGTTACATTTCAAAAAAGAATGACTTCTTTTTTCATGGATTACTTTCACATTGAGCGGACAAGAATCCTGACACCCGATGAACAAGCGGCAATTGAAACGCTGGCTCTTGAAAAATACAAAAGCTGGAAATGGAATTTTGGTTATTCACCCAAATACAGTTTTAAGCAGGATTACCTGACACCGGATGGATTGTTAACAGTACAGCTTACCACAAAAAATGGGATCATCGAGGAACTTCACCTGTCTCTCAACGGAACAATGCTGAGGGATCAGGAAAAGCGAATTGTTGGACAGATTCACGACAAAGAAGTTCTTTCCAAAGTATTGGATAAAAAAATCCCGGCTGATGCATTTTTTCCAATCACTGCATCCAGCCGGGATTTCCAAGCTTAAAAAATTATCATTAGATACAAGCCTAGGGTTTAATAGCCCATATCGTCTGATCCCTGACCATTATCGTCCTGAACTTTCTGACGTTTCTGTTTGTAGTTATTAATAATGTAATTCACGTTCAGTGAAATAATGGGCCATTGCCTTTGCATTACCGTATGAGTATAGAATCCGGTACCCGTCGAAATGAAGTCAAATTTGGCGGTTCCGAAAATATCGCGTGCCGACAAAGTCACATTTAGTTTTCGGTCAAGAAAATCGTGGCGAAGCGCCAGACTGTTGAAGAAGAACCCCTTACGACTTCCCTGCACAGTAGCAGTAGGACTTCTGTACATCCCCTGCCATTGAATCCTGAAGTTTTTGTTCATGTTGGCTGAAATAGTACCCCGAAGCGACCAGTTGGTGGATTTGGCAGTCACATTTTCGCCGGTCACATTTCCATCCTGCTGATAATAATACAGATTTCCCGTTAAGTTCAGGTTCAGCCATTTCGTTGCTTTGGAGTTGACCATCATTTCCATACCTACTGAATAATCGGTGTTCAGATTGGCATTGGTGTGGTACAAGATTCCGTCGGGACCCAGCTTCAATACCCGGGTAATATTATTTTTTCCATGCCGGTAATAACTTTCCAGTGAAACAAATGCTTTGGAAAATACTTTCTGTACACCCAATTCGTAAGAATCAATGTATTCCGGTTCCAGTTCAGGGTTTCCAACCCGCACATTGTACTGATCAATAACTCTCGGGAAAGGATTCAAATCCCAGCCATGAGGTCGTTGTATTCTCCGGGAATAACTGGCATACACCTGATAATTGTATTTGAACTGATAAGACAGATAAGCACTCGGAAACCAGTCCATTCTGTTAATGGTAAACATACTGGTTGCCGTTGAATCATTCACCGAACGGTCGGTGTATTCGCCACGGAGTCCAACCTCATACCCCAGTTTTCCAAGAATATTTTTATAGCTTACATAACCGGCATAAACATTTCTGTTAAAGGTGATCATACTGCTTCGCAACGGATTGTTTATCCACTGACCCGTAATCGTATCATAATCCTGAAAGTCATAATTTCCGGCATCGGTTCTGATCCGAGTTTGAACTCCTGCTTCAAATTTTCCCTTTTCACCCACAGGCAGTGCATAATCCACTTGTAATCTCAGGTCAGTGGTTGTATCCAGCGTAGTTGACTGAATTCTGTTGGGCATAGCTCCCAGTTGTACCCAATCGGAGTTTGTATAATAGTCTGTTTGGTTTTCGGTATCCTTACTGGATCTGCTGGAATAATACACAAGGGCCTCAATCTGATGTCCCAGGTCGTTGAATTTATGTAAAAAGTCAGCCTGTAACGAATAATATCTTCCCCAACGATTTGAATTACTCTCCGAATTATAATAGGTTTCTACCGTAGCTGGAAGCGTAAAAATATGCTGACGGCTTATATTGTCAGAAGCAAAACCATAGTTACCAATTCGTCCCTGCAACGACAAGCTTGATTTATCATTGAAATAATAATCGATACCGCCCTTTACACCGTACCCTTTACGAATGCGGTGTCCGTCAATCGTACTGATGCGGTAATTGGTTGTATCGGTGTTCAGCGTATTGTATTCAGAATTTACATTCATTCCAAAATCACGGTTCTGACCATCCACAGCCAGGCTGTAGGCAATTTTCCCTTTTCTGTAGGAAAGCAGCACATTGCCCTGGTAGGTATTGGGGTTCGCAACCGAACCGCTGACCACCCCGTTGAGCCCGTTTCTTTTTTCCTTTTTCAGGATGATGTTAATGATACCTCCCACTCCTTCCGGGTTGTATTTGGCCGAGGGGTTGGTAATGATTTCCACACGCTGGATAGAAGAAGCAGGAATTTGCTGAAGGGCATCATTCCCGTCCAAAATACTGGGGCGTCCGTCAATTAACACCGTAAAATTGGATGATCCACGGATGGAGACATTTCCTTCCAGATCAACACTTACTGACGGAACATTTTGCAACACGTCAACAGCACTTCCGGCAGAAGCCATCATATCCTGGGTTACATTGATCACTTTCTTGTCCATCTGATAGCTGACCATTCCCTGTTGGGCCGTAATATCGACTCCTTTCAGTGTGTTGGCATTGGACTCCAGGTAAATATCGGGTAATTTAACATGAGCTTTACCGGGTTCAATTTTAATGTTTTTAATTTTTTGAAGCTTAAAACCCATAAACGTCACCAGCATGTAATAGTTACCATTTTTGAGTCCGGTAAACTTAAAGGAACCGTTTTTATCGGTAATACTACCGGTAACCATGGTCGAGTCGGGCAAGCTGTACAAAGCAATACTGGCATATTCCATCGGCACCTTCTGGATTTTGGACAGAACCCGGCCTGATATATTGCCACCTATCGCAGCTTCGTTGTTTTCACCTGCCAATGGTTGAGCTGAAATAGCCTGGGAAAATAAAATTCCGAAAGCAACCAGCGTTATTCCTAGAAAAGATTTCCAATTCATTGTAAAAATTAATTATTGTTTAAAACCACTCTTTTCAATCTTATTTTTGTGGGGTCCATCATTCCATCCATAAAACTTCCTCCTGACATACTTCGCCCCATTCCCGAACCATATCTTCCGGTGCTACCAGGCATACCACCACCGGGCATACCACCGCCGCCTCTTCTCATCCTGTTCATATCCTGTTCGAGGTAACCTGTTTCGAAAACCACACTAAACGGAATCTGATTTTTCAAATATTTTTCGGGATTCTTAAAAATGCTGTTCAAGGGGATGACGGCTTCATAAATAAGAGCCCCTTTTTCGTCCATCTGAGCCAGGGCATAAATTCCACCTGAACCGAAAAATGAATTTTCAAATCCGTTTTTATCAAAACCTTTCAGGACACCCCGGATTTGCTCTTCTTTCAGTCTTTTGTTCAACCGTTCCACTCTGTCTTTAAGGAGCTGTCCCCTGGTTTCGGGTTGCCCCATTTGAGAATTTTGTCCTCCCGGTCTTCCCTGATGAAACCCGGCATTGTTCTGCTGACCCGGAGTCCGCTCTTTCCTGTCCTTAAAACTTCCGATAGGATAATTAATACCTAGTTCGTCTTTGCCCTTTGCACTGGGATCGATCCAAACGGTGAAGCCAAAAATAAAAATCTTGCGAACTGCCGAACGGTTCTGGACTTTCATTTCAACATACAGGTTTTGGTGATCATTACTGAGTCTGTAATAGATATCTTCCTTTTTGTCGTAGGTCCAGGTATTTGTCGGACTATCAACAGCACCGTCCAGTTTCAACGGTGTCGATTTCTTTTCGCATTTTACGACGTCTTTCTTTGACATTGAGGCATAGGAAGTAAAACTTAATCCCAGTGTCAAAATTAACAGTAACCCGTTTTTCATATAATACTTCATTTTAATGGCAAAATTCATTCAAATAATTTTTTTGTGAAATTTTATTATACCGGATTGAGAAAAATTCGGATGAAAACCCTAATTGAACCGACCAATGTTAACTGATCCTTCCCAAAACCGAATGCAGACTTTCTTTATAGGAATTTCCTACAGGAATCCATTTACTGCCAATCACTACCCTGTTTTTTTCTACTTTATCAATTTTAGAGATGGAAACAATGTAGGAACGGTGGATACGGACAAAATTTCGCTCCGGCAGTTTATCAACCATATGCTGCATGGATATTAAGGTCAGGAGAAATTTGTTGTCCTTCATAACAATTTTTACATAGTCCTTCATCCCTTCCAGGTAGAGTACATCATTGTAATTTACTTTCACGAGTTTAGTCCCGTCTTTAACGAACATAAAATCATGGGAACCTGAAACCGGTTCCTCTTTCTTTTTCTTATCTAGTTCAAGGGCTTTGTTCACGGCTTTCAGATAACGTTCAAAAGAAAAAGGCTTCACTAAATAATCCAGAGCATCCAGCTCAAAACCAGTGACAGCATAACTGCTGTAAGCCGTGGTAAAAATTACCAGTGGTTTTGTAGGTAAAGTACTATATAATTGTATTCCTGTAAGATCAGGCATTTGAATATCGAGAAAAACCAGGTCAATCTTTTCTTTCTGCAGGATTTCCAATGCTTCAAAAGCATTTTGACACGAGGAAATCAGCTTCAGCTGGGGAACCTTTGCTGTAAAGGTTTCCAGAATCTCTCTGGCCAATGGTTCATCATCAACGATCAAACAATTCATACCGATTGCAAATTAATTTTTAAGTCCACGCGAAAATAACCATTTTCAGCACCGTATTTTAAATCATACCGACCACCGTAATGCAGCCTCAAACGCTTCTCCACATTGACCAGGCCAATACCGGAAGCCTTATCTTTACTCCGGGCCTTGGAAATCTTGTTCTCCATATGAAAATGAAGATTATCTTCCGAAACATCAAGTTTGATCTGTATGTCTGTTCCTGTCACATCCACCCCATGTTTAAAGGCGTTTTCCACAAAGGGAATAAACAACAAGGGTTCTATTTCAAAATCGGGACAATTGTCGCAGGTTTCAAATGATATCTTGGCATCATCGGGTAAACGCAGCTTCTGAAGTTGAATATAGTTTTGCAAATATTCAATTTCCTTACTCAAAAGCACCTTGCCTTCATCGGCATCGTACAACATATGCCTTAGCAGATTCGACAACTGCAATACCGCATCCGGAGTTTTGTCCGATTTCTTGATGGCCAGCGCATAGATTCCGTTCAAACTGTTGAACAAAAAATGAGGATTAACCTGCGACTTCAGAAATGAAAGCTCAGAAACCAACTTTTCCTTTTCAATTTCTTTTCGCTTCTTTTCCTGCTGGTACCATTCTCTGGTTTCATACAAAACCGTACTGATCAGAAAGCCCAGCAATACAAAGGTGGCGGTGCCCGTATTTTCTGCTGCCCGTCTTCTTTCCCACCGGTGCATCCGATTATTATTCATTTTCGGACTCAGCTTTTGCGCCATGTTCGGGTTTAGTGTCTGGACGTATTTCTTGTGAACATACAGCATGACAGAATCGTTCACATAATACGTAAACACGAGGCTGGAGATCAGAACAACAGCAAACAAAAACTGCCTTTTGCGCAACAATAAGTAAGGGACAAACAAAAAATAATTCAGATAAAAAAAAGCAAAAACCAGTACAAAATGCAGGTTTCGCTTGATCAGATCGATACTACCAGCCGGAGCATCAAACAAAAGATCAGGTAAAAAATAAAACGCAACCCATGCAAGTATATGGAGTGCAACAACAAATAACTTACGTATTTTCATAGCCTTAGGCAAAATTCACTGCGAATGTAAGTAAGTAAATGAATCTTTGAAAATTATTTTCGACTAACGGCCCGATATTTGTGATAAAAGTCACTAAATTGACGACCAAATTATTTAACCAAGTACTCCATTAAATTAACCCGTTCACATGAAAAAATTTACGTTTGTTATCATGCTGTTGGCTCTCTTTTTTACAGCATGTCGTTCCAACCAGAAAAAAATTCAATCCATGAACAATACCAATCCATTAGTGCAGCCATTTCAAACGCCTTTCCAGGTCCCTCCTTTTGCTGAAATCACTGCCGAAGATTATAACAATGCATTCAGTGAAGGGATAAAGGAGCAAAATCAGGAAGTCAGTTCCATTGTTAACAACCAGGAACCGGCAACCTTTGCCAATACCATCGAAGCCTTTGAGTTTAGCGGGAAACTGTTGAAGCGCACCAACACTATTTTTGAAAATATACTTTCTGCGAACACCAATGATACGCTCCAGCGGCTGGCAACACAGATTGCTCCCAGGTTATCAGCACACTATGACAACATTCTAATGAACCAATCTCTGTTTAAACGCATTGAAAAAGTCTACAAGGAAAAGGAAACGCTTTCCCTGAATACCGAGCAAAAAATGCTGTTGAAAAAAGTGTACAAAAAATTTGTCCGCGGGGGAGCCAAATTGAATGAAACAGACAAAGAACGTTTGAAGGAAATTAACGGCAAACTCAGTGTGTTATCGCTGCAATTTGGTGACCATGTACTGGCCGACAACAATGCCTTTGAGCTGCACATTACAACTAAATCTGACCTGTCGGGGTTGCCTGAGTCGGTGGTGGAAGCTGCCGCTGAAGCAGCCAAAAGTCGTGGCAAAAATGAAGGGTGGCTGTTTACACTCGATAAGCCCAGCCTGATCCCATTCCTCCAGTTTTCTGACAATCGTGAACTAAGAAAGAAAATGTTTCTGGGATACATTATGCGTGGCGACAACGACAACGAAAATAACAACAGAAGCATCATCGCAAAAACAGCTAATTTGCGGCTTGAAAAAGCGAACCTGCTCGGATACCCTACCTATGCCCACTACGTACTGGAAGAAAGCATGGCCAAAATGCCGCAACACGTTTTTGCATTACTGGATCAAATTACTCCCAAAGCCATGCAATTAGCAGAAAATGAAGCCAAGAGATTACAGGAAATAGCCAGCACCGACGGTCAAAAAACCGCGCTTCAACCCTGGGACTGGTGGTATTACACCGAAAAACTTCGAAAAGAAAAATACGATCTTAATGAGTCAGAGCTGCGTCCTTATTTTTCACTCAATGATGCCAGAAACGGATTGTTTCAGGTCTTGAAAAAACTGTATGGCATCCAGTTCAAGAAGAATGATCAGATACCAGTGTACCAGAAAGATGTGGAAGCCTACGAAGTGCAGGAATCAAACGGTCACCTGATCGGGATACTCTACATGGATTTCTTTCCCAGACCGAGCAAACAGGGCGGTGCCTGGATGACTTCTTTCCGTAAACAACACTTCGAGGGCGGAAAAAACATCATCCCCGTCATCTCCGTTAATTTCAACTTTACCAAGCCTACGGCCTCCCAGCCTGCCCTGCTGAGTTTTGATGAAGTGGAAACCTTGTTTCACGAGTGCGGTCATGCCATGCATGGATTATTCAGTCAGTGTCAGTATGTTAGCCTTTCGGGAACAGCCGTACCCCGCGACTTTGTCGAAATGCCCTCACAAATCATGGAAAACTGGGCCTCCGAACCTGAAGTATTGAAAAGCTATGCACGCCATTACAAAACCGAAAAACCCATTCCGGACAATCTGATCAAGAAAATGCAGGCCAGTGGAAGATTTAATCTTGGATTTACTTTAACAGAATATCTGGCAGCATCGTATCTGGATATGGACTGGCATACACTCCAGAAACCTTTTGAAGGGGAAGTGAACACCTTTGAAAATATGTCCATGAAAAACATCCATTTGATCTCTGAAATTGTGCCCAGATACAGGAGTACTTATTTCAATCATGTCTTTTCAGGTGGTTATGCTTCAGGCTATTACAGCTACGTATGGGCCGAAGTACTGGATGCCGATGCATTTCAGTCGTTTAAGTCCACCTCATTATTTGATAAAGCAACAGCAAAAAGATTCAGGGAAGAAATCCTGTCAAAAGGAGGAACCGATGAACCGGAAAACCTGTTCAGAAAATTTAAGGGTAGAGACCCGAATCCAAATGCCTATATGCAAAAGAAGGGTCTTTCGTATTAGTGATTATTGTAACTTTGAAGGCATCACAGTGATATAAATCCATTCCGATGAAAAAAATTTACCCCCTTATTGCTTTCCTTGTGCTTTTGTGTAGTTTACCGACAGCAATTTTGGCACAGGATGTTACACTCTCAAATGACCTATACGGCCTGAGTCCTGTATTGTACAACGGGAAATATTATACTTATTCACCTCCGGTCAATACCAAAGGAAATCAGTTTATCGTCGACCGGCATTTCACAGAGGGTTCGGTTCGGGTGAAAGGAAATTTGTATGATTCGCTTTCCCTGAATTATGACATTTTCAACCAACAACTGATCCTGGAGTTTTATACGGTGGAGAAGAATCGCCTTTTGATCAGTCTTTCCAATGCATGGCTTGATTCCTTCACATTGGGAAAAAAACACTTCAAAGCTTTGAGGGTAAACGGAGAAAAAAAAGAATATTACCAGGTATTCGGTGAGGGTCCTTTTAAAATCCTCTATTTCTGGCACAAAAACATGAATTTTGTAAGCAGTACCGGATCCTCCTATTACGTATTCTCAAAACCTTATAAAACGACGCTGCTCCTTGAAGGAAACAATGCCAAAGCCTTCAAATCAAACAGCCAGTTTATCAGACTTTTTGATAAAAAGAACAGAGCGGCCGTAGCTAAATTCTTACGGCAACACCAGATCAATATCAAGCGTGCCAGTGATAAGGAAATTCAAGAATTAATGAACTTTTGCAATACCCTCTCCCGATGAAATCATTCAAAATATTCACCTTACTATTCTTGCTCAGTCTGACCTCTTATGCACAGAATAACAATAAAGCCTACAGCTGGCATTTCAACCATTTAACTTTTTCAGAATTCAGTCATGCTGTGACCCAAAAGACGGGAATCAAAGTATTTTATGAAGAATCCTGGGTAAAGAATGTTCGGGTTACGATTCAAAACGACAGCCTCACGGCGCTGGATGCTGTTAAACTGGCACTGCAAGAAACCACGATTACAACCTCTTACTGGAACGGGGATATCGTACTCATGCCTAAAGTTATGCTTATCACTTCTCTGCCGGTTTACAATAAAAAAATTGAAGTTGCAAAACAAACCAAAGAAACCAAAATCACGGCCAGTGAAAACCGCTACCTAAAAGGAAGACGCCCCGATGTAATCAAAAGCATTCAGGTAGGTTACAAAGGAGGCCCTATAGAAAGAGGAAAGGCTAAAGTGCTGGGACGGGTTTTGGATGAAGAAACCGGGGAGCCCATCAATTATGCCACCGTTTATATTGAAGAGACCAAATCAGGAGCCGTCACAGACAACAACGGTTTTTTCATTCTGATGCTTTCCCCCGGAAAATACAATGCTGTCTTTAATATTCTGGGCTTTCAGGAAAAAAAGTACCAGCTCAATGTCCTTTCCAACGGGACGTTCACTGTGCATCTGGCCAAGAAAATGATCAATATCAAGGAAGTCGTGGTGCATGGAGACCGGCAAATGAATATCAACAAAAAGGATCCGGGCATCGAAAAAATCCCGGTAAAAAGCATCAAAGAACTTCCCATGATGATGGGTGAACGGGACATTCTGAAAGTATCAGCAACCCTTCCGGGCATTATTGATTCGGAAGGAAGCTCCGGATTGAATGTTCGGGGTGGCGGATCGGACCAAAACGCTTTTTATATCGACAACATTCCCATTTACAATACGGCCCACTTATTTGGCTTCTTCCCGGCCTTCAATTCCGACATTATCAAAGATTTTTCTATTTACAAGGGCTATATCCCTGCGCAATACGGAGGGAGACTCTCTTCAGTATTCAACATCACAACACGACAGGGAAACATGAAACATTTTACTGCACATGGAGGTGTCAGTCCTGTGGCTGGTAATCTGGTACTGGAAGGCCCCATCAAAAAGAATTCCCTCTCTTATATTTTCAGTGGACGTTCCACATATTCGGACTGGATCCTGAAAAAAATTCCGGATGCTACCATCCGAAACAGCCGGGCCAATTTCTATGACTTTTCTGGAGGACTGAATTTTGATTCTCAGAAAACACAGGTATCATTGTTCATGTACCGCAGTAAAGATCACTTTAAATTATCCGATCTCAACGACTATAACTACGGCAATAAAGGGGCATCGCTCATCATAAGTCACAATTTCAGCAATTCACTGCGCGGAAGCTTTTCTTTCATTGGTTCACAATATGGTTTTGCCACGGTTGACAAACAAGAGGTTTCCTCTGCTTATTCTCATGCCTACAATCTGGAGCATTACGAATTCAAAGCTGAATTTAAGCAGGTCATCAACAACAACAATACGTTGAACTACGGCCTGGATGCTATCTTATACAAACTCGACAGAGGTATTGTTGAACCCTATGGTGTTGCCTCGCTTCGAAAAGAAGTGAACCTGGGAAAAGAAAAGGGAGTGGTTACTTCTTTGTTTGTTTCCGACAACTACGAAGTCAGTCCCCGGTTAACACTTATGGCCGGAGTAAGAGTAGCACTGTTTGCTCCCTTGGGTCCGCAAAACGTGTACCTGTACCAGCCCAACGGCCCCATGGAACTGCAATACGTGTCTGATTCCATTTTATTCAACAACAATCAGCCTGTTAAAAAATATATCGAACCGGACGTTCGGCTGGCTGTTAATTTCAAACTGGATGAAAACAGCTCCATCAAACTGGCATTCAACCAAATGCATCAAAATCTGTTCATGTTGAATAATACCATTTCGGTAGCCCCGAATACCCAATGGAAACTGGCCGACTACCATATCAAACCCTCCAGGAGTAATCAGGTTTCAGCTGGTATTTTCCATTTTTTCAACAAAAGTAATATTGAAGCCTCCGTGGATGTCTATTATAAAGAAGAATTCAATTATCCACAATTTAAGGACGGGGCTTCTTTTCTGAACAGTCCGCACATTGAAACGGCAGTTCTGCAGGGAAAAGCGAAAGCTTACGGAATTGAAGTATTGATCAAAAGAACCAATAAAAAACTGGACGGATGGTTGAGTTATACTTATTCCCGATCGCTGATTCAGGTGAACGGTGGTGATGTATGGAACAGTATTAATTACGGACTGGTGTATCCGTCCAACTACGATGTACCCCATGTGGCGAATCTGGTACTCAACTACCACCTCAGCCGGCGGATTTCATTTTCCAGCATTGTCACTTACCAAAGCGGCCGTCCGGTTACCTACCCTATTTCTGTGTATTATGTTGACGGATATCCCTACCTGGAATACTCCAAAAGGAACGCCTATAGAATTCCCGACTATTTCAGAACTGATTTATCCATGTCTATTGAAGGGAACCTGAGGAGGAAGAAGTTTTTGCACAATTCACTATTAATCAGTGTTTATAATATTACCGGTAGAAAAAATGCTTATTCCGTTTTCTTTAAAACCGACAACGGAAGAATTGAAAGTTATAAATATTCTGTTATTGGAGTGCCAATACTAACCGTAACATGGGTATTTAAGTTGGGAAATTATGCGTCGGAATAAAATAATAATACAAATGATAGCCGGTCTATTTTTATTGAATTCCTGTATTGACTCTTACACACCTGCTATCAGGTCGGCAGACACAAGCAAGTATGTAGTGACTGGTCAGGTTGACAATAAAGATACGCTTCAAACGGTCAATGTCTCCCTGTCATCGTCCATTTCCGATCCGAGTTATATTTCAGTAACAGGTTGTACGATTCGCATACAGGATGATAACGGCCACCATTTTCCGCTTACCGATAACGGAGACGGTTCTTATTCTGGAAAAATTGATCCGCAATATATGTATCCAGGATCCGCATTCAGAGTAAGCATTAAAACTCCGGATGGAACAGAAATTGAATCGGACTATGATACAATTTTCGGTGGACCTCCGATTGATTCAGTTTATTATAAGCTTAAAAGTGAATATCAAATAGATGCCGTCACAGCTGTTCAGGGGATTCAACTGTATACGGATCTGAAGAAGCAAGAATCTGACAGTCGTTATTACCGGTGGGTCCTGACAGAGACCTGGGAATACCACAGCAAATGGCCTATTAACTGGTATTATTCCAATGGAGCCGTTCACCATGCTGTTCCTACTGATTCTTCAAAGATGGTATGCTATCATACACTACCGATTACCAATGTTTATTTATACAGCACGAGGAATCTTGCACAAAGCAGTTCGTACGAATGCAAATTGAATTTTATTGGTGGCAACACACCCAGATTGCTCTATGGATACAGTTTACTGATCAAACAGGAAGCACTGAGCCAGGAGGCCTACAACTATTGGAGTCAATTGAAATTAAATGTCACTACAAATGGCGGGCTTTACGAAAAGCAACCCCTAGTTGTAATCGGGAACCTGCACAATCTAACGAACCCCAACAAGCAGGTTCTGGGCTTTTTCAGTGCGGTAACATCCCATACCAAAAGAATTTTCATCCCCCCAGTTCCAGGACTTAAATTAACCTATATAGAAGGGTGTAACATCATTTGGATGAAGAAGGGGCTCCTCGGATTGAATTTACTGGGTTATCCTGTATATTTCCTGGGTGATGTTGATTGGTATACACCCTATTATATCTACCAAAGAGATTGTGTAGACTGTACTCTGCAGGGTGGAGTAACTCAAAAGCCAAGTTTTTGGCCAAATTAGATGAAGAACAGAATGCAGGCATTCAAAAATATCATATGGTTTCTTATTGCTTTATTCAGCCTTACCTCCTGCATAGACTCTTATAAACCGGTTATAAAATCGAATGACAAGGGAAAATATGTGGTGATGGGAAATGTGGATAAGAATGACACGGTTCAAACGGTTAACGTTTCCATGACATCCTCCATTTCGGATCCTAATTATATTGCCGTAACCGGATGTTCGGTCGAAATTCAGAATGATAAAGGAATCAATTTCCCGCTCAGCGATAACGGAGACGGAACTTACACGGGAAAAATAGATCCTCAATATATGACTCCCGGATCTGCTTTCAGAGTAAACATCAAAACACCGGACGGGACTGATATTGAATCGGACTATGATACCATCTCCAGTTGTCCTCCGGTTGATTCGGTTTACTACAATCAGGAAAGTCAATACACAAACAATGCAAACGATGAAAATAAAGGGATCCAGCTGTATAGCGATCTGAAAGGTCAGAATTCAGACAGCCGATACTACAAATGGACCCTGACAGAAACCTGGGAATACCACGCTAAATGGCCTATTAGATGGTACTATTACCTAGGCACTGTCTATCATGTTGTTCCGGATGATTATTCGAAAATGGTCTGTTGGCACACCCTGTTGATTCCCAAAATCTATCTGTTGAGTACAAAAAACCTGTCTGATAACGATTACAAACGGTTCCCGCTGAATTTCGTGGGAAGCGATACCCGTAGACTGGAATATGGCTACAGTTTACTTATTAAACTGGAAGCCTTGAGCCATTCTGCTTATGTATTTTGGGAAAGAATGCGACTCAACAACAATTCCAACGGGGGCCTTTACGAAAAACAACCCTTAACAGTTATCGGGAACTTGCATAATGTAACTCATCCCAATATTCAGGTTCTGGGTTTTTTCAGTGCTGTATCGTCCCATACCAAAAGAATTTTCATCCACCCCATTCCCGGACTACAATTAACATTCAAGGATTTTTGTACTGTCAGAGCATTAAGAAAAGGTATTATAGAACTCAGAGGACTCGATTATATCGTTTACCTGGCAGGAAATGACGAAACTTATTTTCCGACCGTCTACACCCGTGAATGTGTCGACTGCACTTTACTGGGTGGTGTCACTGATAAACCGAGTTACTGGCCTAACTAAAAAAATAAATGAAAAAACTGAGAAACATATTATTAGTCATCACTGTAGTATTCAGCCTTGCATCCTGCATTGATTCCTATACACCGGTTATAAAATCGAATGACAAGGGAAAATATGTGGTGATGGGGAAAGTGGATATGAATGATTCGGTTCAAACAGTCAACGTTTCCATGACATCCTCCATTTCGGATCCCAACTATATTGCCGCAACCGGGTGTACCGTCGAGATTCTGGACAACAACGGACACAATTTTCCGCTCAGAGACGATGGGGATGGAAATTATACCGGAGAAATAGATCCGCAATACATGGTTCCCGGTTCTGCTTTCAAAGTATCGATTAAGGTTCCGGGCGGAACAGATATTGAGTCAGACTACGATACCATCTCCAGCTGCCCGCCGGTGGATACCATATATTACAAACAGGAAAGTGAATATACAAACAATGCAAGCAATGAAATCAAAGGCATCCAGCTGTATACGAACCTAAAGGGTCAAAATTCAGACAGTAGGTATTATAAATGGTCGTTAACAGAAACCTGGGAATACCACAGTAAATGGCCCATCAGGTGGTATTATTACCTGGGTACAATCTACCATGTAGTACCGGATGATTATTCGAAAATGGTGTGTTGGCATACCATACACATTCCAAGCATCTATCTTTTAAGCACCAAAGATCTTTCTGAAAACGATTACACTCAGTTCCCTTTGAATTTTGTGGGGAGTGATACCCGCAGACTGGAATACGGATACAGTCTGCTCATCAAACAGGAAGCATTGAGTCATAGTGCTTATAATTTTTGGGAAAGGATGCGCCTCAACAACAGCTCCAACGGAGGACTGTATGAGAAACAACCGCTTACTGTTCAGGGAAATTTGCACAATATAACCGATCCAGCCATTCAGGTTTTGGGCTTTTTCAGTGCCATATCATCCCACAGCAAAAGAATCTTTATCCATCCCATCCCCGGACTACAGCTGACATTCCAGGAATTTTGTAACATCCGGATATTAAGAAAAGGCATCATAGAACTCAAAGGACTGGATTATCCGGTTTATTTGGTAGGTGATGAAAAAACTTATGCTCCGCTCGTATATACTGCTGAATGTGTTGACTGTACATTGCTGGGGGGAGTTACAAAAAAACCGGATTACTGGCCCAATTAGAATATGAATCCATTAAGAAAATGCCAAAACTAAAACATATATACATCTTCCTGGCTTTGCTGCTGAGCACCACATCCTGTATTGATTCCTATACACCGGTAATCAAATCCATTGATATAGGGAAATATGTGGTGATGGGCAGGGTGGACAGGAATGATTCGGTTCAAACTGTAAATATTTCTATGACCTCTTCAGTCTCCGATCCCAACTACATTCCGATTATTGGCTGTTCTGTTGTGATTTCAGATGACCAGGGACATCAATTTCCTTTGTTTTCACAGGGTGACGGTAGCTATGTAGGATGGGTTGATCCGCAATACATGACCGAAGGTGCCCGGTTTAAAATAAAAATTATTACGCCAAAGAATGAGGTGTTGGAATCCGATTACGATCAGATGCCATCGGGGGCAAAAATTGATTCGGTTTATTACGATTTGAAGGATAAAGTCAGCAATTCGGGTTACGTAACACACGGCATTCAGTTTTATGTAAACATGAAAGATATTCCTGCAAACAGCCATTATTACAAATGGAATGTTTACGAAACCTGGGAACACCGGACGCTATACCCCATCGAATGGTATTACGATGGCAGGGTGGAACATGTTTATCCTCCCGACTCCTCCAAAATGATTTGCTGGGATACGGATAAATCCACGGAAATTTATACACTGAATACCGAAGATTTCACCGGTAATTCGTATCAAAAATTCCCACTCAATTTTGTCAGCAGCCAAACGGAAAAACTGGCCCACGGATACAGCTTGCTGGTTGAACAGGTGGCACTCAGTCAGGCAGCCTACAATTTCTGGCAACGGATGAAACTCAACTACGACCGGGGAGGCAACCTTTACGAAAAACAACCGGCCGTAATTCTGGGGAATATGCATGACGTAAGTGATCCCAATAAAGATGTCCTGGGCTATTTCAGTGCCACAGCCTCCCAGAAAAAAAGAATTTTCATTGCCTCTGTACCTCAACTTTCCATCTCCTATCCAGACTATTGTAATTTTTTCGCCTTGCGGTTTGGATTCAGGCAAATTATGCCCTATGAATACCCAGCTTATCTTGAAAGTGACGGAAAGGGCGGATTTCAGATGGTAGTAATGGGAAAAGAATGTGTAGATTGTATGCTTTACAGTGGTACCAATGTTAAACCGGATTTCTGGCCCAATTAGAATATGAATCACAGATAGAAAATGCAAAAACTGAAACACATATTCTTTATCGTTGCTTTGCTCCTGAGCACGAACTCCTGCATTGATTCCTATACACCGGCAATCAAATCCGTTGATATAGGGAAATATGTGGTGATGGGCAGGGTGGACAGGAATGATTCGGTTCAAACTGTAAATATTTCTATGACCTCCTCGGTCTCCGATCCCAAATACATTCCGATTATTGGCTGTTCTGTTGTGATTTTAGATGACCAGGGACATGAATTTCCTTTGTATTCCCTGGGTGACGGTAGCTACGTAGGGTGGGTTGATCCGCAATACATGACCGAAGGTTCCCGGTTTAAAATAAAAGTAATTACACCTAAAAATGAGGTACTGGAATCGGACTATGATCAGATGCCAACCGACGCCAAAATTGATTCGGTTTATTATGAACTGAAAAACATAGAAGAAAAATCGGGACACGTTACCCACGGAATCCAGTTTTACCTGAACATGAATGACATCCCTGCAAACAGTCACTACTTCAAATGGAATGTATACGAAACCTGGGAACACCGCACGCTGTATCCCATCGAATGGTATTACGACGGAAAGGTGGAACATGTGTTTCCTCCGGATTCATCCAAAATGATTTGTTGGAATACGGATAAGTCCACCGAAATATATATAATGAACACCGAAAACTTTACGGGGAATTCATACCAAAAGTTTACACTCAACTTTGTCAGCAACGAAACGGAAAAACTGGCTCATGGTTACAGTTTGCTGGTTGAACAGGTAGCACTCAGTCAGGCAGCTTACGATTTTTGGCAGCGCATGAAGCTCAACTACGACCGGGGAGGAAATCTCTACGAGAAACAACCGGCAATCATTCTGGGGAATATGCATGACGTAAGTGATCCCAAAAAGGAGGTATTGGGTTACTTCAGTGCCACAGCGTCTCAGAAAAAAAGAATTTTCGTCGCTTCAGTACCTCAACTATCCATCACCTATCCCGATTATTGTAACTTTAATGTGCTCGGAAGAGGTGGATTCCTCAACATTAGTCCCTTTACTTATCCCGCCTATCTGGCCAGTGACGGAAAGGGCGGATTTCAGATGGTAGTAATGGGAAAAGAATGTGTTGACTGTATGTTGTTCAGGGGTACCAATGTGAAACCAAGTTTTTGGCCCTGGCCTAATTAATTAAAATATATTCGAATAAATCTTAAAAATATGAATACAGAAAATATTAAAAACAAATTCTCTCTTTTGGCCATTATTTCGGGATTTCTGATTCTATTTCCTGGAATGAACTGCCTTCAGGCTCAAACAGTTCAAAAAGAGAGAAAAGCCGAAAGCCTTGTGGCCTTCACCGACCGAAACATGTACATATCGGGAGAAAAAGTACGTTTTGCTGTTTACGACTATTCAAAAGATACATTGGGAAATGTGAGTACCGTCGTATATGGTGAAATCATCACCCCTGACGGAGCACAGGTAGCCGGCGGTAAGTATGAATTTAAGAACAGAAAATCTGCGGGATGTTTAACCATCCCACGGGATCAGATTTCGGGAAACTACTATCTGAGGGTTTATACTAAATACTTAAGGAATTTCGGTCCTGATCATTTCTATTATGTCCCCATTACCATTGTCAATCCGCTCAGTAGCAATGTTATGGAATCGGGGGATACAACCGGGGTGCACACCGCAGTTGAGAATGGTTTTACCGATCACATTACTATTGCAACCGGTCAGAAAGCATACAGTCCCCATCAGCAGATCGATATGAACATTGGAACCCAGTCGATGGATACACAAAATGTACTGGGGCTGTCCCTCAGTATCGTTCCGCAACAGGCAAGTCCGGCGGTAGGTTTTACACCCAATTCGGGCGATGCTGATTTCAGTCATTTTACCTATTATCCCGAATCCCGCGGTCCGGCTATCTCAGGCATTGTAAAAGACAGCATTACCGGTAAGCCCATACCCGCAGTTACCGTTAACCTGTCAATCATTGGGAAAGGCAGAGATTTTATGGCTGCACAAACCGATAAGAATGGACATTTTAACCTGAGTTTGCCTTTCCTAGACGGATCCAGAGATTTGTTTATCAGTTCCGGATCAACCAGCGACCGGCATCCTCAAATATGGGTTGACAACGATTTCTCAACCGCCAATTATTCTTTACCCACACACCCGTTTAACATGAGCGAAAGTCAGAAGGAAGAAGCCCTGAAAATGGCCAGAAATCAACAAGTCTCTTCCCTGTTCGTTCATGATACCGTTCCCTGCCACATTCTACTGAAGCAAAACGATACCAGTGCTTTTTACGGTACGCCTTCCTATGTTTTAAATCTATCGGATTACATCCAACTTCCCACCATAGAAGAATACTGCAACGAACTCCCAACGCAGCTGAAAGTGAGAAAAAAAGACGGAAAGAAATACTTTAAAATCCTGGGACCCCAACCCGGGATGGAATACTTCAAACCGCTGGTACTGGTCGACATGGTAGCTATAGATAATCCGGAACTGATTTTACATGCAGCTCCTTCGGAGTTCTCAAGAATTGATGTGGTAAACAAAATCTATGTAAAAGGTGATTTCACCTATGGCGGTGTGGTCAACTTTATATCCAAAAGAAACGACTTTGCCGGGATCGACTTACCCAATTCCGGATTGTTCATTCATTACTTATTTTTATCCGACACCTGTCACTGCCAACCGATTACCCCTCCGGATAATAAACCGGATGCCCGCAATACCGTGTACTGGAACCCCAATGTAAAACTGGATAAACAGGTCACCAAAATAGCTGTAAAGGCACCCGATACTCCCGGAACCTATACCATCATTGTTCAAGGGGTGACGAAAGATGGAAAAACAATTATTCAAAAAACAAACATCACAGTGAACAAATAATTCCTGGTGCTGTTTTCTGTTCCAGCTTAAAAGTCTCTTTATTCTTATGGATAAAGAGACTTTTTTATATCGTTAACTCAACAGATTGTTTCACTTCCATTTTAATCAATTCTACTAGAATAGATATTCCAACTAATTTATATAAATAAATATCTTGTTGTTTTACGGATTCCAATTTTACTTAACTTTGAAAGAAACACCTAATATTCAAACGGTAACAACAAAGATTAACAATATCTTGAACCCATCAAAAACTGAAGAGTAACTAAAAAATGACCTAATATCATACTCAAATGGACGACTCACCTACCGATAACGGTGCAAAAAAGAGGTCCGATCTAAAGAGACAGGAGATAAAACCTGATGGCAAAGAACAACGATACCTCAGGCTCTTTCATACAGCAAGCTACGGAATACTGATTCTTGATTTCACTACAGGAAAGATTTTGGATGCCAACCCATATATCCAACAACTACTCGGGGTTCCTCACCAAAAAATTATTGAAAAAAAAATCTGGGAAATAAGTTCCGCTTGCAACAAAAAGTTATTCAATCAACTCAAAAAGGAAGGCTATTTAAAAATCGACAGCATGCCTTTGCCCCATAAGGGAGGAGACATTATTGATATTGAAATTATCAGCAGTGTCTATTCCGAGCGGCAAAACAAAATCATCCAATGCAGCATCAGGGATATCACTGCAAGAAATCGCGAAGTGGAAGCATTGAGAATGAGCGAGGAGCGCTACAAACAAGTTTCAGAGGGTATCAGTGAGTGGATCTGGGAAATTGATACGGATGGCAAGTACACCTATATGAACAATGCAGTAAAGGATGTACTGGGATATGTACCTGAAGAACTCATGGGTAAGAAATATTTTTACGACTTTTTGGATCCAGATGAAAAAGAAAACATCAAAAAACTTGCCTTTGATGCCTTTGCAAAAAGAGTAACCATCAAAAACCTAGTAAACACAAACATCCATAAGAACGGTCGCAAAGTACACCTTTCAACCAATGCCATCCCTATTCTGGATAAGGAAAATCAACTAATGGGTTATCGCGGAGTAGACGTGGATGTTACCGAACGAATAGAAACGGAACAAGCACTTCGCAAAAATGAGGCCAAAATCCGAAGCATATTCGAAGGCATATCTACAGGCATTATGATCATTGATCCGTTGACTCACAAAATTGTCGACATCAACTCAAAAGCGTCGCAACTGATCGGCGACAAGACTGAAAATATTGTGGGGAATGTTTGTCATAAATTCATCTGTCCTGCAGAAAAAGGGAATTGTCCAATTACTGATTTAAAGCAAAATATCGACAACTCAGAACGCGTGCTGCTGAATAAAAAAGGAGAAAAAATCCAGATTCTAAAAACCGTTACTCCGATTGACCTGGACGGCAAAAAATACCTGATGGAAAACTTCACCGATATCACCGAACGAAAACGTGCCGAAAAAGATTTGTTGGAAGAAAAAGAACGCTATAAAGCCATGATTAATGCCATTCCGGATCTGGTGTTTCGGATGGACCGCCAGGGCGTTTACCTGGACTTCAAAGCCGAAAAATCGGAACTTTCCGTTCAGTCAGAAAACATTATCGGCAAAAGCAACCGCGATCTTACAACTCCCGAATTTGCCGATTTGGTTGACCGCCACATTCAGGCTGCACTGGACACCGGTAAGACACAAACATTTGAATATCAACTGCCCATTCCCGGAAAAGGAATACGGCATTACAGTGCCCGGATGGTAGTCAGTGGTCAGGATGAAGTGATCACATATTCACGCGACATTACGGAAGCAAAGAGGTTTGAGAAGGAAAAAGAGGAACTAACCTACAACCTTAATGAGCGGGTAAAAGAACTCAGTTGTCTGTATTCAATCACTGCCATCGTTGAAATTCCAAACAATCCGTTAGCGGTGATGTTGGATCAGATTGTAAAAACAATCCCTTCAGGATTTCAAGAACCTGACCTTACCTGTGCCAGAATAATGATGAATAATGATGCCCATCAGACTGACAACTTTAAAAAGTCAAAGTGGAAACTGATGTCTGACATTAAGGTAAATGGTAAAAAAACAGGCTTTATTGAAGTGTACTATCTGGGAAAGCAAATCAAACAGGACAAACGACCTTTTATTCAGGAAGAAAAAAAATTACTGAACCTGATTTCAGAAAGACTGAGACACATCATCGAGCGCAAACAGGCTGAAACAGATTTACAAAAAAGTGAATTTCGTTACCGTGATTTATTTGAAAATTCCGGAACAGCGATCTGGGAAGCTGACCTTTCAGCAGTAATAAACTATTTCAACGAACTAAAAGAAAAGGGAATTGATGATTTTCGTCTGTATTTCGACGAACATCCTGAAGAATTGGTAAAATGTGCCCTGTTGGTAAAAATTACGGATACGAACAAAGAATTATTAAAATTTGCAAAGGCCACCAGCTTAAAGGAAATACAGGACAACATGTCCCATCTTTTTATTGAAGACTCATTAATAGGAATCAAAGAACAATTTACCGGACTGGCGGAAGGAAAATCAAGAATTGACGCAGAAATACCACTGAAGAATTTTAATGGTGAGACAAAGCAGGTACTCTCTCAGCTCTCAATAGTCCCGGGGTACGAAAAAACCTGGAGAAAAGGGTTGATCAGTTTCATTGACCTCACAGAAAGAAAAGAAGCAGAAAGAATCCTGAAAGAAAGTGAAGAACATTTGCACCAGATATTGGAAAATGTGGATGCGGTCTTTTACATGATTTCCAATAAAACCGGAGAGCTGGTATACGTAAATACGGCATATGAAAAGGTTTGGGGGCGATCCCTTGAATCGGTCAAAGAAGACATGAACACCTGGCTCGAAGCAGTGCATGAAGACGACAAAGGCATTGCCATCGCATTATTTGAAACATCCAACGGTGAAGCACAGTACCGAATTGTTTTGCCCGATGGAACGATTCGGTGGATTTGGGACAGAATGTTCCCGGTTTTGGACGAAAATGGAGAAATTGTTTACTTCTGCGGGATGGCATCAGATATTACGGAACGCAAACAGGCTGATGAAAGCTTACGCGACAGCCAGGCCAATTTAGATCAGGCGGTAAAGATTTCTAAACTCGGCACCTGGGAATACAACGTCGATCAGGATCTTTTTATCTTCAACGATCAATTCTATTCGCTCCTTCGCACAACGGCAGAACAGGAAGGTGGTTACACCATGTCTGCAGCGCAATACGCACAAAAATTCCTTCACCCTGAAGATATGTATCTGGTTGGAGAGGAAACCAGGAAAGCACTGGAAACCACCGACCCGAACTACAATGTGCAACTTGACCATCGGATAGTCTACGCAAACGGTGAGCCAGGTTATTTTACAGTCAATATTCGGATTGAGAAAGATTCACAGGGCCGTACTGTTAGATCATTTGGTGTGAATCAGGATATCACAGAGCGGAAACAGGCTGAAGCATCACTCAAATTATTCCGGACTCTGATTGACAAGTCGAACGATGCCATTGAGGTCATTGATATGGAAACAGGTCAGTATTTAGACGTCAATGAAAAAGCCTGTACGGATCTTGGCTACAGCCGCGATGAACTGCTGAACATGAAAGTATTTGATGTAGATCCCGATCAGTCAATGGAAACCTTCAAAGTAATGATGAGGAAGTTTCGTCGGTCAAATTCCAATATTATTGAATCCGCACACCGTCGAAAAGACGGTTCCACTTTCCCTGTTGAAATCAATGTTACGTTGGTGAAACTCGAAAAAATGTATACCATAGCCGTGGTTCGGGACATAACGGAAAGAAAACTGGCTGAGAAGAAATTGGCGGCATCCGAAGAAAGATACAAACTTTTGTTTGAAAGCGCAGCGGAAGGTATCTTACTGGTAGATGTGGAAACGATGGAGCATAAATTGGCCAACAAAACCATCTGCAACATGTTCGGATACACTGAACAAGAGATGCTGAAACTCAGCGTAAAAGACATGCACCCACAGGAAAGTCTTGACTTTGTTATTTCCGAATTTAAATCGCAGGCTAAGGGGAAAAGGGACCATTCAAAGAATATCCCCTGCCTGAGAAAAGACGGTACAATATTTTACGTCAATATCTTCAACGCCATTATTTATATAGACAACAGAAAACACAATATTGGCTTCTTCACGGATGTTACGCAACAAAAAGAAGCCAGTGGTAAGATAAAGTTATTCCGCACTTTGATAGATCATTCCAACGACTCCATCCAGCTCATTGATCTTCGATCCGGGAAATATGTTGACTGTAACGAAAGATCTTATCAGGAACTGGGGTATACCCGTGAAGAGTTCCTGGCATTAAAGCCGAGTGATGTAGATGTAATGTTAACGAAAAAAAATTCCCGTGATCTTATAGAAGCCATCAGAGAAAAGGGAAGCATGCTTACAGAAGGAGTTGCACGAAGGAAAGACGGATCAACATTTCCAACAGAGGTCAGCCTGAATTATGTTCAACTGGAAAAAGAATACATCGTGGCCATTGGCCGCGACATTACAGAGCGCAAACTGGCAGAAGAAGCATTAAAGGAACGCGAAAATTCTTACCGCACGCTGACCGAAAATTTACCCGCTGCTGTGTACAGACTGTATCTCAGAGAAAAAGGGAAAATGGAATTTTTCAATACGGTTATTGAACAAATAAGTGGTTATAGTTTAGATGAACTAAAATATGGTGAAGTTTGTTCCATTGATCCGTTTATCTTTTCTGAAGACAAACAACAGGTGCTCAAAACGGTAAAAGAAGCCATCAGAAATATTTCTGAATTTGAAGTTGAATATCGGTTAAAACGTAAGGACGGGAATTTAAGCTATCTAAAAGAAAAAGGGAAACTCATCCTTGGGGAAGACGAAAAGCCCCTGTACATCGAAGGGGTGATATTTGACATTACCGAGAGCAAGCGAATTGAACAGGAGCTTGTCAACGCCAAAGAAAAAGCAGAAGAAAGTGATCAGTTAAAATCCGCCTTCCTGGCCAATATGAGTCATGAAATTCGCACGCCCATGAACGGAATTCTTGGATTCACCTCCCTCCTCAAACAAAAAGACCGGATGCTTTCCATTGAAGAACAACAAAACTACATCAACATTATTGAAATAAGCGGCGTCAGGATGCTCAACATCATCAATGATATCATCAGCATATCAAGGATTGAATCGGGTCAAATGGAAGTCTATATTACAGATACCAATATTAATGAACAGATCGGATTTATTTACTCATTCTTTAAAAATGAGGCCGATCAAAAAAAGATCAAGTTTATCCACAAGGAGCAGCTACCCGATGAAAAATCCATCATCAAAACAGACAAAGAAAAAGTTTATGCAGTATTGACCAATCTGATCAAAAATGCGCTCAAGTTTACACAAAAAGGCTATATCGAATTCGGATACAGGAAAAAAGGGAGATTTTTTGAGTTTTTTGTAAAGGATACGGGACCCGGTATTGAACCAAAACACAAAGAAGTTATTTTTCAACGCTTCAGACAGGGCAGCGAAGAATTATCCAGGGATTATGAAGGATCGGGTCTTGGTTTGGCCATATCCAAAGCCTATGTCGAAATGCTGGGAGGGAAAATATGGGTGGAAAGCGAAATAAACAAAGGATCCACTTTCTATTTCACCCTGCCCGATTCCAAACCCAAAAAATAGCACCTTTTACATATTTAACTAAATTTTTAGTTAATTTTCTTGCTTTTTAATAAAAAGTTGTTTTCCTTTGCATTAATCAACTAACTTTTTAGTTATGGATGCATCAGAAAACAAAACACTCACCCGGGCTGAAGAACAAATAATGCAACAGCTCTGGAAACTGAAAAAGGCCTATGTGAAGGACATCATTGATTTGTTACCCAACCCGAAACCGGCCTACAACACCGTTTCCACCATCGTAAGGATCCTGGAGAAAAAGGGGTTTGTGGGACACATTTCACATGGAAAGACACACGAATACTATCCTTTAATCAATCAAAAAGCCTACCGAAAGAAAATATTCAACAGGTTGTTTCATAACTATTTCAGTAATTCATACACTTCCCTTACTTCCTTTCTTACCCAGAGTCAGGATCTGAGTCTGGAAGAACTGGAAGAAATGAGAATGACCATCGAGATAGAAATAAAAAAGAAATCCAATACATAGCATCATGAATCCGCTGATCATATATCTTATTCAGTCTGCAATTGGAACAGGAATCTTTTTCCTGATCTACAGACTGTTCATTAAACGGCAAAACCAGTTCGTTTACAACCGGTACTACCTTTTACTGACCACATTCCTGGCTACACTGATGCCGGCCATTCCGTTGCCCGGTGGACTATTTGGTAGTGTAGGAAACGCTTTACAAATGCCAACATATAAGTTACAGGAAGTCATTGTAGGCAGCAGCATAACACACGGGCCTACAGCTTCACTTAACTGGATTTTTGTGCTCTACGGGATTGGCACCATCATTTTCCTTGGCCGGGTCATTTGGAGTTTGATGAGTTTATTCCGGTTATACCTGAAAAAAGAAAAAATAAAATCCGTTGAACGTACTTTGATCTTTATCCCGGATAACGGACAGGTTTTTTCCTTTTTTCACTGGATCTTCATCCCCCGGTCGCTGTATGATCATCCGAAGGGAAAAACAATTCTGGCTCATGAAAAGGTACACATACTCCAAAAACACAGTCTCGACCTGATCCTCACGGAATTCATACTGGTCTTTCAATGGTTCAATCCTTTTCTCCACCTCATAAGAAAGGAGATCAAGGAAAATCATGAATACCTGGCCGATGAAGGCATGGGATATTCGGATCAGGCCTTCAACAACTACAAAGCGTTGTTATTTCAGCAGTCAACCGGAATTGAAATCAACCCCATAGTTAACCATTTTAGTTATTCACTTTTAAAAAAACGCATGATGATGTTGAAAAAACAAAACAACCCGAACAGAACCTGGGTCCGGTTTGGCTGGACCCTGCTGGCAGTAATGCTTGTATTTGCAGCCTGCAACCAACCAACAAACAAACCAGCTGAGGTTCGTATTCCACCACCGCCACCACCGGCTACGACGGAATCTGCTTCCAAAGATATTCCTCAGGTTACAGTAACCGCGCTTGCGGATGTTGCCCAGCACCCGGAATATAAAGGGGGCGACCAGGCAATGATGAAATTCCTCGCCACACATATCAAGTACCCACAAACAGCCAAAAAAGAATTTATACAGGGAGTTGTATATGCAACCTTCATTATAGAAAAAGATGGAAGTATCAGCGATGTTAAAATCAAAAGAGGAATAGGCTACGGCTGTGACAAGGAAGTAATTAGGGTAATTAAATCCATGCCGACCTGGATACCGGGAAAGAACAAAAAGGGCGAACCTGTTCGGTCATCGGTGACATTACCCGTGAAATTCAAATTAAGCTGATCACTTGGCCTTGATTTGTTCTACAAGTTTTGAAATATCTACCGAAAGCCCGTCCACTGTGAGGCGGGCTTTTTTATAATGTTCCAGCCGCTCGTTCAGTTTTTCTTCAATGTAGGCCTTCAGCTCCTCCCCGGTTTTGTCTTTAATCAACGGCCGAATATTTTTAGCCGACATGAGCCTGTTGGCTATCGCCGCCGGCGACATGTTCAGAAAGAGCGTTAACCCGTTCTGGTTCATCTTTTCCATCCCGTTGTAATGGCAGGGCGTTCCCCCACCGGTGGCAATCACCACATTTTTCATCCTAAACGTACGTTTCAGGTTTTCCTGCTCCAGCTTCCGAAACAGCGATTCATCATACTTATCAAAAAAGGTGTGGATTTCAATTTTATACCGCATTTCGAACAAATCATCCATATCCAGAAACCGGTAGCCCAGAGCCCGGGCCAGTTTCTTGCCGATGGTGGTTTTACCGGCCCCCATAAATCCTACGATATAGATTCTGTCTGTCATGAAAATTGCTATCGGTTTGTAAATTTATACAATAAAAATCAGTCTGACGATTCCTCAATTTTTGAAAAGAGATTGACCGATTTCTTTTTGGGTTTATTGACAAGATATACACCCACAAAAATCAAAACAGCAGCAATCAGTTCATTCAGGTTCGGCTTGTCGGCACCAACAATCATAGCAAAAACAGCAGCAATAAAAGGTTGTGCATAAATATAGGAGCTGGTAGCCGAAGGGCTGATCTTTTTCAATGAATAATTATTAAAGAAATAAGCCAGAACCGTGGTAAAGAAAATCACAAAACCGATGGACAACCAGATAGTGAAGGGAATTACTGTAAAATCGGAATGAACGATCTTGTTGATCGAAGCCGGAAAAACAAAAAGTAATCCATAGGTAAAGACCCATTTCATAACCGTTACCGGATGATAACGCGCCATCAACGGCTTAATCAGCACCAGGTAAAAGCCATAGGAAGCGGCATTTATCAGGACAAAAATATTTCCTAAAAAAGTTTCTGACCCCAGCGATAATTTGCCGCTTTGAAGAATCAAAAATGCTGCACCTGAAAAGCCCAGGGTAATGCCCATTGTTTTGATCCAGGTGATTTTGTCCCCAATCATGAAATGCGACATAATCAAAACCAGGATCGGCACTGCCACCATGATGATGGAAGCATTAATGGGGGTGGTTAAATTCAGTCCTTCGAAGAACATGATTTGATTGATTGCCACCCCAAAAATCCCTCCAACCAACAAGCGCCACCGATCACTGACCGCAATCTTCTCCTTTTCCATAAAGAAAGACACAATCCAGAATGTCAGTCCGGCGCCCACCACACGCAAAAAAATAACAGCCCTGGGTTCCAGCCAATTGGGCATAATTCCTTTGGCAATCACGAAGTTCAGACCGAAAATAATGTTGGCAGCAATCACGGCCAGATGGGCCGGTAAATGCTCCTTAAAGCTGTTGCTCATCCATTAGGAAATAAAAAATTCGTTTACTAGAAGGGGAGATCGCCTTCTTCTCCCGTTTCTTCCTGAGGAAAATCGGAAAGATCGTCCGACGGCAACGGGGCAAAGTTTCCACCCGCTTCATCGCGTTGCAAACGCCAGGCACGAATATCAGTATACCAGCGATTGTTGAATTCCCGCGACTCAATATTCACATCGGCAATCAGGGCATCCCCTTCCTGAAACGTTTCCAGCGACTGGATCTTATCACCCCAAAGACTCATGCAGATTTTTTTGGGATACTGGTCTTCCGTTTCGATGACGAATTCCATCTTTTCCCATTTACCGTTTCTACCTTCACCGCTTACCACGGGCATTTTCTTAATTAATCTTCCTTTCAGTTGTACACTCATGATATAATTTTGTTATTGTTTTCTAAAAATTACGGATCACTTTTCGCAAAGCCACCAGGTGATCGAGCAAATTTTCCAGCAAATCCAGTTGCAACATATTGGCTCCGTCCGATTTGGCGATGCCCGGATTGGGATGGGTTTCCAGGAAAATACCATCTACCCCCGCTGCAATACCCGCCCTGCCAATGGTTTCGATCAGATCGGGTTGCCCTCCGGTAACGCCACTGGTTTGGTTGGGTTGCTGCAACGAATGGGTAATATCCAGCACTACCGGAACACCCATTTTCTGCATGGCAGGAATATTCCTGTAATCCACCACCAGGTCACCGTATCCGAACATGCTTCCCCGTTCGGTCAGCCATACATTTCGGTTACCGGTGGACTGTACTTTCTCCACAGCAAAACGCATGGATTCACCGGAAACAAACTGACCTTTCTTCACATTGACGGTTTTGCCCGTTTCGCCGGCCGCGATCAGCAATTCCGTTTGCCGGCACAAAAAAGCCGGTATTTGCAACACATCTGCAAACGGTGCCGCTAATCTGACTTCTTCGGCAGAATGAACATCCGTTACCACCGGAATGTCATAGGTCTCTGAAACTTCCTTCAGAATATTCAATGCTTTTTCATCACCGATTCCCATGAAGGAATCCAACCGTGAACGATTGGCCTTTTTATACGAAGCTTTAAAAATGAAGGGAATTTCGAGTCGATTGCTCAGTTCCAGGATTTTTTCCGCGATGGGAAAGGCCATTTTCTCATCTTCAATCACACAGGGTCCGGCCATCAGGAAAAAATTTCCCGATGCTTTATGTTTTATTTTGGGCAGATTTTCAACACTTTGATGCATGAAAAAACAAATTTAATGTCGGAATTAAAAACTTCTGCGAAAATACAAAATGATTTCTTTCAAGCTTTCATTTCAAGGAAGCCTTCCAATGCAAAAGGATAGGTGATCCGCTCCAGAAACAAACCGTTAGCTGGAACAGAGAAGCCCGCTTCCCCCCTGTCTTTGGATAGAATAATTCGGTTCATCTCTTCCGGCGATAGTTTCCCCTGACCAATTTCCACCAATGTCCCCACTATAGCCCGGACCATGTTTCTGAGAAAACGATTGGCTGTGATGGTGAAGACCAGTTGGTTTTCATTTTGCTCCCAGCGGGCTTCACTGATGGTGCAACTATTGGTTGCTGTTTGGGTGTGTAGTTTGGAGAAACTGGTGAAGTCAGTAAAATCAAACAAATATTCGGCAGCTTTTTGCATGGCAGCTACGTCCAGTGTCCCTGTATATTCCCAGCTCTGGTCCCTCCCAAAAGGATCTCTTACGCGGGAGATATAATATTTGTAGGTACGGCTGACAGCACTGAACCGGGAATGATAATCTTCAGGAACCGGCCAAAGGTGGTAAACAGCAATGTCTTTCAAATGAAACCCGTTTAACTTATGAACAAACTCCTCCGGCTTAATCTGAAGCGGTTTTTCCAGATCGAAATGGGCAAAAAACATGCGTGCATGAACACCGGTATCGGTGCGGCCGCAACCTACCAGATTGACCTTTTCACCGGTAAGGAGACTTATTTTTTCGTTCAGTACTTCCTGCACGGTTACTGCATTAGGTTGTATTTGCCAGCCATGATAGGCCGTTCCGTTGTATGCCAGATGTACAAAATAACGCTGCATTAAATGAGTCCTTTTCGGGAAAGATTATTCGGTTTCTTCGTGTAAAGCCTTCCAAAGCATGTCTTTCAACTGATCCAGTCCCCTGTGTGCCACCGACGAAATAAAGACATAGGGAACATCAGGCACGTGCTCTTTCATTTCTTCCATTAGTTCGTCATCCAGCAAATCAGATTTGGTAATGGCCAGCAACCGCTGTTTGTGCATCAGTTCCGGATTATACTGCTCCAGCTCATTCAAGAGAATTTCGTATTCCTTTTCAATATCGTCCGCATCAGCAGGTACCATGAATAACAGCACGGAATTACGCTCAATGTGTCTGAGAAAGCGCAGCCCCAGTCCCTTTCCTTCACTGGCTCCTTCAATAATCCCCGGGATGTCAGCCATCACAAAAGACTGCTGATCGCGGTAAGCCACAATCCCCAGGTTGGGTTGCAACGTGGTAAAAGGATAATCGGCAATCTCGGGTTTAGCCGCCGAAAGTACGGAAAGTAAGGTGGATTTACCGGCATTGGGAAAACCAACAAGTCCAATATCAGCCAACACCTTCAGTTCAAAAACCACCTCGGCTTCCACGCCCGGTTCACCGGGTTGTGCATATTTGGGAGCCTGGTTGGTTGATGATTTAAAGTGATCATTTCCCTGTCCTCCCCGACCTCCTTGCAACAATACAAGTTTCTGTCCTTCTTCCACAATTTCACCCAGTTGTTCCCCGGTACTGCCATCCCGCATCACGGTACCCAACGGCACTTCGATGAGAATATCCTTACCACTGGCCCCCGTACTGGTCTGAGCTCCTCCTGACTCTCCGTTATCAGCTCTCAGATGGCGGGTATAACGCAGGTGCAGCAGGGTCCATTTGTGGGGATTCCCCACTACAACAATATCGCCCCCCTTGCCACCATCGCCACCGTCAGGGCCTCCTTTGGGCAGGTATTTTTCTCGACGAAAATGTGCCGATCCCGGACCTCCGTTTCCCGAGCGACAATATATTTTAACGTAATCTACAAAGTTTGAAGAAGCCATAGTGTGATTTATTCCGGTGCAAAAATAACCTAATTGCGTGAATCGCTGACTTTACACATCAGTAAAAGACCATCGCGGACCGACAACATAACCTGCTCTACCCGAGGATCAGCTGCAACATGGTCGTTAAACAGGCGAATGCCTACCGTTTCCTTGTCTGGATTTTTGTCCGTATGAACTGCTTTTCCACCCCACAAAACATTGTCTGCCAATATAAAACCACCCCTTTTCACAAGGGGCAATACCAGTTCGTAGTAATCCACATACTGTTCCTTATCCGCATCGATAAACACCAGATCAAACCGTTCATCCAGGGTCGGGATCAGTTCTTTGGCATTCCCTTCCAACAGTCGGATTTTTCCTTTGTACGGACTTTGATCAAAAAAACGACGGGCAAAAGCCACAATTTCCTCATTGCTTTCCAATGTAGTCAGCATCCCGTCTTCCGGTAACGCCTGAGCCATGGAAAGCGCTGAATAACCGGTAAAAGTTCCAATCTCCAAGATGTTGCGGGGTTGTATCATCCGAACCACCATTTCCAGAAATTTCCCCTGTACCTTGCCGGAAAGCATATTGGGGTAAAAAGTTTTCAAATGGGTTTCCCGGTTCAACTCATACAGCAATTGTGACTCATCCGTTGTATGATTTTCCAGATATATATCGATAGTTTTATCCAGTAGCATGATTGTATCTATTTGGTTAAAAATTGTGATTTTATCACAAAAAAAATCTTTTTCCAGTAAAAAAACGGAGTCTACCCGAAAAATTCGCGGCGTAAACAGGTCCCCAAACCGTCAAAAAAAATTGTTACAAAAGTAACAGAAAAATTTAAGAATTAGCTCCTTCACTGATTCCTCAAGTGTTTCAGAAAATCCTTATTGCAAACCTTTGCGCTTTATGTTAATTTTTTGAAAAATAGTTTGCATGCGAACTATTTTTATTTTATTTTTGTATGCATGCGTACTAAAGAGTAAGAGGATGAAGCTAAACGAAACCATAGAATTTTACATCAGGACCACCTCGCTGGCCCTTTCGAGAGTGTATAATTCCTATGCTGCTGAATACGGAATTTCACAGACCATAGGATACATTTTAACCTATGTGGAAAAGGAGGGAACTCCTTCCACCAGACTAGCCCAGCAACTGGGCATGAAGAATTCCAGTTTGACTAGGCTTTTGAAGAAGATGGAAGCTGATGGGTGCATCACAAGGGTGATTGACGAAAAAGACAAAAGGGTGATCCGGGTGTTCCTCACCCCCAAGGGAGTACAACGCAGAAAGATTGCCAAAGCCAAGGTTCTGGAATTCAACGAAAAAATAGCGAAGAAGGTTAACAGAAAGGATCTGGATACTTTTTTCAAGGTCTTTGATATCATCAAAGAACAGGTTGTCGAGGAAGTGGAATCGAGGAAAAAGTTTGAAGAAATAGTAGAAGAATAAGAATCAATAATCTTAATCCAAATATTATGGCACGAAGTATTAAAAAAGTAGCCGTGTTAGGCTCCGGAGTTATGGGCTCCGGCATTGCCTGTCATTTTGCAAACATCGGTCTGGAAGTATTGCTTATCGATATTGTTCCGCGTGAACTGACCGAAGCTGAAAAGGCAAAAGGCCTGACACTGAACGACAAAGTGGTACGCAACAGGATCGTAAACGATTCATTAACTGCCGCTTTAAGATCCAAACCCTCCCCCATCTACAAACAATCATTTACCAAGCGAATTACCACTGGGAATTTTGACGATGATTTACCCAAAATCAAAGAGTATGACTGGGTTATTGAAGTGGTGGTCGAACGGTTGGATATCAAACAACAGGTTTTTGAAAAAGTGGACAAACTCAGAAAACCCGGTACGCTGATCACCTCCAACACTTCCGGTATTTCCATCAACGAAATGGCCGAAGGAAAAAGCGAAGATTTTCAGAAGCATTTCTGCGGCACCCACTTTTTCAATCCCCCGAGGTATTTACAGTTGTTCGAAATAATTCCCTCCAAATATACCGATGCATCGGTATTGGAATTTCTGAAAGAATATGCATCTCTTTTCCTGGGAAAAACACCGGTTCTTGCCAAAGACACTCCGGCGTTTATTGCCAACCGCATCGGAACCTTTTCCATTATGGAATTGTTCAATCATGTGAAAGACTTTGACCTGACCATCCCGGAACTGGACAAACTCACCGGTCCGGTCATCGGTCGTGCCAAGTCAGCTACTTTCCGGACTGCGGACGTAGTGGGTCTGGATACCCTGGTTCACGTGGCCGATTACATCCGCGAAACCGTTAAAGATGAAAAGAACGACTCGTTTAAAATTCCGGAATACCTGCAAAAGATGCTGGAAAACAAATGGCTCGGTTCCAAAACCAGACAGGGATTCTTCAAAAAAGTGGAAGAAGACGGTCAGAAAAAATTCCTCACCATTGATTTCGACACCTTAGAATATAAAGAAGATCCACGCCCCAAACTCTCTGTACTGGAGAAAACCAAGGGGATCGATGATGTACGGAAACGAATGCCCATCCTGCTGGCCGATAAAGGCAAGGTAGGTGAGTTTTACAGAGCCTCTTTCTACAGCCTGTTCCAGTATTCATCCTTCCGCATGCCTGAAATTTCGGACGATATCTACCGAGTGGACGATGCAATGAATGCTGGTTTCGGTTGGAAAATTGGTCCGTTCCAGACCTGGGATGCACTGGGTGTTGCTGATACGGTAAAAGCCATGGAAGAAGCAGGATTCAAACCTGCTCAATGGGTCTATGACATGCTGGAATCCGGTGCTGCTGCTTTCTATAAGATCGACGAGGGCATGAAATATTATTACGACATTGCCTCCAAGAGCTATAAGGTTATTCCCGGACAGGAAGGCAGACTTTCGTTGGAAATCCTGCGCCCCACCAATGTGGTTTGGGAAAACAACGACGTTAGCATCTTCGACCTCGGTGATGGTATTCTGAACGTGGAATTCCATTCCAAAATGAACACCATCGGTCAGGGAACCCTGGAAGGACTAAACAAAGCCATCGATATGGCCGAAGCCGATTACAAAGGACTGGTGATTTCCAACGAAGGCGATAACTTTTCTGCCGGTGCCAATGTGGGTATGATTTACATGCTGGCTATTGAACAGGAATGGGAAGACCTGAATATGGCGGTTCAGTGGTTCCAGAAAACCACCATGCGCCTGCGTTATTCTTCTATTCCCGTTATTGCTGCACCCCACGGACTGACGCTGGGTGGCGGCTGCGAAGTGTGTATGCACAGCGACAAGGTGATCGCCCATGCTGAAACTTACATGGGACTGGTTGAATTTGGTGTAGGCCTCATCCCCGGTGGTGGCGGTACCAAGGAATTTGCCCTCCGTCTCGGCGACGGTTTAAAAGACGGTGATATTCGCACTAATGCTTTCCTGAACCGTTATTTAAGCATCGGACAAGCCAAAGTTTCCACTTCAGGTTATGAAGCCTTTGATTTGGGCTATCTGCGTGAAGGGGTAGACGAAGTGATTGTGAGTCGTGTCCATCAGCTGGCTTATGCCAAGAAGGTGGCTCTGCAAATGGCCGAAAAAGGCTATTCACAACCGGCGCCGCGCAACGATGTGAAAGTGCTGGGGATTGAAGCCCTCGGAATGGTCTATGTGGGCTCCGACGGATTCAAAACCGCCCATTACATGTCGGAACACGACGGACTGATCGCTGAAAAACTGGGCTGGGTTATGGCCGGCGGGGAAATCTCCTCACCCCTGACCGAAGTCTCGGAACAATACCTCCTCGACCTGGAAAGAAAAGCTTTCCTGGAACTCTGCATGCAGCGCAAAACGCTGGAACGGATGAACAGCCTCATTACAAAAGGTAAGATCCTGAGAAACTAAACATCATTTTTAACGCGAAAATTTAAGATTATGAATGCATATATTGTAGGCGGCTATCGTTCAGCAGTGGGTAAAGCTCCCAAAGGAAGTTTGAGATTCACCCGTCCCGATGATATTGCCGCAACGGTTATTCGTCATTTGATGAATGACTTTCCGCAAATCGACAAATCAGAAGTTGACGACATTGTAGTCGGAAATGCTTTCCCTGAAGCAGAAACCGGTATGAACATGGGGCGTTTACTTTCCCTCATGTCCATGGATACCGTGGATGTTCCCGGTTCAACCATCAACCGTTTTTGCTCTTCAGGGATTGAATCCATTGCTATTGCCTCCGCCAAAATCTCTGCCGGTATTGCCGACGTGATCGTTGCCGGTGGAGCCGAAACCATGTCCATGATCAACATGGGTGGCTGGCGTCTGGTTCCCAATCCCGAAGTAGCCAAAAACAACCCCAACTGGTATCTGAGCATGGGACTTACCTCTGAAATGGTGGCCCGTGAATACAATCTGAAACGCGAAGAACTGGATGAATTTGCCTTTAATTCCTATTCAAAAGCACTCAATGCCATTGACAAAGGCTATTTTAAAGACCAGATTGTTCCCGTTACCGTAAAAGAAAACTATTACACCAACGGTGTAATGAAAACCCGGGAAAAAGTGTTTGATACAGACGAGGGCCCCAGAAGAGACACCACACTGGCAGGGCTTTCCAAACTGCGTCCGGCCTTTGCTGCCGATGGGATCTCCACTGCCGGAAACTCGTCGCAGATGTCCGACGGTGCTGCCTTTGTGCTGGTAGTTTCCGAAGCAGCACTGAAACGCTACAACCTCACTCCCATTGCCCGTTTGGTGGACTACCAGGTAGTGGGTGTGGATCCTTACAAAATGGGGATTGGTCCCTCCAAAGCCATTCCGAAAGTATTGAAACACGCCGGCATGAAACTGGAAGACATGGACCTCATCGAACTGAATGAAGCCTTTGCCACCCAATCGCTGGCCGTAATCAGGGAAGTCGGACTCAATCCCGAGATCCTGAACGTAAACGGAGGCGCCATTGCCCTGGGGCACCCATTGGGATGTACCGGAGCCAAGCTAACCGTTCAGGTTCTGAACGAACTGAAACGCCGGAACAAAAAATACGGCATGGTCACCATGTGTATCGGAACCGGTCAGGGTGCAGCAGGAATTTATGAAATGCTGTAAAACCCACCTTGAGATAAAATATTAAGATAACAACCTAAAATAAAAAACTATGTCAGACAAAGCATTAAAAGGCGGCGAATTCCTGATCAAGGAAACTCAGGCTGCTCATGTGTTCATACCCGAAGAATTCAACGAGGAACAACAAATGATGGCGCAAACCTGTAAAGACTTTACAGAAACCCAGGTAATGCCCAGCATCGAAAAACTGGAACACCACGACAACGAATTGTTAAAGAAACTTCTGAAAGATGCCGGTGAACTGGGTTTGCTCGGAATCTCACTCCCCGAAGAATACGAAGGGTTTGGACAGAAGTTTGTTACCGCCATGCTCACCGTGGAAGAAATGGGCAAAGGCTTCAGTTATGCCGTGGCCTATTCTGCTCATACAGGTATTGGCACCTTGCCCATCCTGTATTTCGGGAATGAAGATCAGAAAAAGAAATACCTGCCCAAGCTTGCTACCGGCGAATACATCGGTGCTTACGCACTGACCGAACCGGAAGCCGGTTCCGACCCCAACAGCGGCAAAACCAAAGCTGTTTTGAGTGCTGACGGGAAGGAGTACACCATCAACGGAGGCAAAATGTGGATCACCAACGGCGGTATTGCCGACCTGTACATCGTGTTTGCCAAAATTGATGACGACAAAAACCTGAGTGCCTTCATCGTGGAACGCAACACGCCCGGATTTACCATCGGTGCCGAAGAAGATAAAATGGGGATTCGGGGTTCCTCCACCACCCAAATCTTCTTTGAAGACATGAAAATTCCTGCAGAAAACCTGCTGGGCGAACGCGACAAAGGATTTAAAATTGCTTTGTACATTCTGAACCTGGGACGTATCAAACTGGCCGGTGCTACCGTAGGGGCTTCCAAAGCCACCATCGATGTAGCCACCCAGTATGCCAACGAAAGAAAACAGTTCAATACACCCATCGCCAAATTTGGCGCCATCAAGCATAAACTCGGTGAAATGGCCATTCGCACTTTTGTCAATGAATCACTGACCTATCGTGCCAGCCAGAACATCGACGATGCCATTGAATCGTTGGTTGCCGGGGGCATGGACAAAGGGCTGGCTTCCATCGAAGGAATTCGTCAGTACGCCATTGAAGCTTCCATTGCCAAGGTATTCGGTTCGGAAGTCCTTGACTTTGTGGTAGACGAAGGCGTTCAGATTCACGGGGGAATGGGCTATTCTGCCGAGACCAGTGTGGAAAGAGCCTACCGCGATTCACGCATCAACCGCATCTTTGAAGGAACCAACGAAATCAACCGTATGGTGGCCGTGGGTGAGTTGCTGAAACGGGGTATGAAAGGAGAAATCGATCTGTTGACTCCCGCCAAGGAAGTGGCCAAAGAACTCATGGGCATCCCCGATTTCGGAAGCACTTCCATGGATTACTTTGCAGACAAACACAAACTCATCGTGAATTTCAAAAAGTCCATTCTGATGGTCGCCGGTGCTGCCTTGCAGAAATACACCGACAAATTCCAGAATGAGCAGGAAATCATGATGAACGTGGCCGATATGCTGATGTACACCTACGCTGCCGAATCGCTTCTGTTGCGTGTGGAAAAACTCAGTTCCATGTATGACGAAGCCAAACTATCCATCTACAAAGATGTGCTGGATGTTTACTTGTACGATAGCGCCAGCCGCATCAACAAAATTGGCGTGGATGCAGTCAACTCGTTTGCCGAAGGAGACGAACAAACGGCCATGTTGATGGGTATGAAACGATTCACCAAAGCTGCTCCTGTCAACGTAGTGGCTGCCCGCAGAAGAATAGCCGACGGGCTCATTGAAAACAACGGCTATAATTTGTAATAGTTTAACCATCAGAGGCAAGCCCTTTATTGGGCTTGCTTTCTTTTTAGTGTAACAAATCGTATCTTAGTAACAGAATTAGAGAAAACAACGAATGGGAAAGAATAAGGATTTCAGATCGCTGGTGGCTTCTCCGTTGAAGCTAAAAATGTTTTTTTTGAAGAAAATGCCCATGGGCTTCATCAGTGGCCTGCGGGTTACTTCCATCGATCAAAAACACGCCAGTGTTTCTGTACCCTATAATTACCTCACCCAAAATCCTTTTCGTTCCATGTATTTTGCTGTGCAAAGCATGGCAGCCGAATTATCATCGGGAGTCCTTGCTATTTCCGAGGTAAGGAGCGCTTCCAAACCGGTATCCATGCTGGTACTGGACATGAAAGCACAGTTTTCAAAAAAAGCAAAAACGAAAGTGGTCTTTACCTGCAACGATGGGGAAGCCATTGCCCGGGCGATACAAAAAGCCGTTGAAACTGACGAAGGACAAACCGTAACCATCACCTCAACCGGGGTGGATCAAAAGGGAGAAGTTGTCTCAACGTTCCAATTCACCTGGACTTTCAAAACCAAATCATCGGGAAGTAAATAGACAATTACAGCAATATTAACCAAATTCTAATGCCATGAGACTCGAACGTAATTTTGACATCCTCGACCACAACATTGAGTCGCACAATCTGGACAAAGCACTTTCCGTCAAACGACACGGTCAATGGGAAAGTTTCACGACAAAACAATACAAGGAATACGCCGACTATTTCAGTTACGGACTGTTGGAACTCGGTTTTAAGAAGGGGGATAAGATTTTAAGCATCTCCAACAACCGCCCTGAATGGAACTTTGCCGATATGGGTATGGGGCAGATCGGTGTGGTACACGTTCCCGTTTATCCAAACCTCGGTAATTCAGAGACCCAGTTTGTTATGGAGCATTCCGATGCGAAAGTTGTACTCGTATCTTCGGCTGAATTTTATCTGAAATTTAAACCCGTTGCCGATCAGGTAAAAAATGTGGAGAAAGTCTACACTTATGACAACCTGGACGGGGCACCCCACTGGAGCGAAATTGTGGAACTCGGAAAACAGAACAAAGAAAAATACGAAAAGGAATTACCCAAAATCAAGGATTCCATTTCTAAAGACGACCTGCTTTCCATTATTTATACCTCGGGGACAACCGGAAGACCTAAAGGCGTGATGCTTACCCACGATAATTTCATGAGCAATGTCCTGGCCACTGAAAAACTACTTCCCGTTCTACCCAAAGAACGATGGCTCAGCTTTTTGCCCATGTGCCATGTGTTTGAACGCATGGTCAATTACCTGGTTCAATGGCTGGGGCTGGAAGTGTATTATGCCGAAAGCATTGACACCATCGGTGATAACATTGCGGAAGTGCATCCCCATGGCTTCGCCACTGTTCCCAGGGTGCTGGAAAAATTGTACGACAAAATTACCCTGAAGGGAAAAGAACTGAAAGGAGCAACCCGCTCGATATTCGACTGGGCATTGAATGTGGGGTTGGTTTACGAAGACGACCCGAAGAAACGATCCGTGGTCTACAACATGAAACTGGGTCTTGCCCGCAAGCTGGTGTTCAGCAAGTGGCAGGAAGCCCTGGGAGGCAATATGAATGTCATAATTTCCGGTGGAGCAGCCCTGCAACCGCGACTGGCCCGAATTTTCAGTGCCGCCGGTTTGAAAGTGGCACAGGGATACGGCTTAACCGAAACCTCGCCCGTAATCTCGGTCAACTACGGCGACTACCCCAACATGCAGGCCGGTAGTGTGGGACCCATCGTCTTCAATGTGGAAGTTAAAATAGACGAAGACGGTGAAATCCTCATGAAGGGTCCCAATCAAATGAAAGGCTATTACAAAGACCCGGAACGAACCAAAGAAGTCATCGACGAAGAAGGCTGGTTCCATACCGGTGACATCGGAAAAATTGAAAACGGGGCACTCTGGATCACCGACCGGAAAAAAGAGATCTTTAAACTTTCTACCGGAAAATATGTCGCACCGCAAATCGTGGAAAACATCTTTAAGGAATCACCGTTGATTGAACAAATCCTGGTGGTGGGGGAAGGAGAAAAATTTGCGGCAGCCATCATCAGTCCCAATTTCCATTACCTGCACGGCTGGTGCTTTAAAAACAACATCAAATTCCGCGACAATACCGACCTGATCCACAACGAAAAGGTCAGACAACGCTATCAGGAAGAAATTGACAAGATCAATCCGGGACTGGGTCGTCACCGTCAGATCAAAAAGTTTGAACTTACCTGTCGCGAATGGACCCCCGAAACCGGTGAACTATCCCCCACACTGAAACTGAAAAGAAACTACCTGAAGAAACTCTACAAAATTAAACTGGATCATATTTACGGCTATACCGACAGTATGGGCGATCTGGGTTTACCTGAGGAAGCAGTTCCTTCAAAATAAATTTTCTCAATCAAGCAAAAGCCCGGGTTCACAAAATCCGGGCTTTTGTATCTTTGCCCCGGAAATTACAAGCTTATGTCAAAAATCAGAGTGGCCATTAATGGCTTCGGACGCATTGGACGGATCACCTTCCGGAATATTCAGAAAAAAGACAACATGGAAGTGGTTGCCATCAACGACCTGACCGATGCAGCCAACCTGGCTCATCTGCTCAAATACGATTCGGTACACCGCACGTTTGATGGAGAGGTGAAAGCAGAAAACAACGCCCTTTGGGTGAACGGAAAAAAAATTGATGTCTTCACAGAACCCGACCCTTCCCGATTACCCTGGAAAGAATTAAACATTGACGTAGTGATCGAATCCACCGGTGAGTTTGTGAAACGGGAGGAAGCGATACAGCACGTGGAGAAATCCGGAGCCCGGAAAGTCATCATCTCTGCTCCGGCCAAAGGCGAACAGAACGGAGTAAAATATGTGGTGTTGGGCGTAAATGATGAGATCATCGACAAGGAGGATGTGATCATTTCCAATGCTTCCTGCACGACAAACAATGTAGCCCCTCTGATCATGATTCTGGATGAGTTGTGGGGCATTGACAAAGCCTTTATGACCACCGTTCATTCCTATACCAAGGACCAGAATATTGTGGACGGGCCGCATGCCGACTGGCGCAGAGGCCGGGCCGCAGCCTATTCCATTGTCCCCACTACCACAGGCGCTGCCAAAGCCGCTACCCGGATTTTTCCGCATCTGAAACACAATTTGGGGGGGGCCGGTATCCGGGTTCCGGTTCCCGATGGTTCCCTGACCGATTTGACCTGTACTTTGAAGAAATCCACCAGCACGGAAGAAATCAACAGGGCCTTTAAAGAAGCAGCGGAAGGACGACTGAAAGGAATTCTTCAATATACCGAAGATCCCATTGTATCAGTAGATGTGTTAGGCAATACCCATTCTGCAGTCTTCGATGCCAACCTGACATCTGTTTTGGGTGACAAAAATAAACTGGTGAAGGTGGTAGCCTGGTACGATAACGAAATGGGATATTCCAGCCGTCTGGTCGAGCTGATCGAGAAATTTGTGTAGTTACTCCACCTGGAGATTTGGAATACAGAATCGGTTGTTTTTGTATAGCAGATCGCTTCTCCCGATGAATCGGGATCGCGATAAGGACGTTTTTTTGTTGGAGTTTTAATCATACCCCCCTGTCGTCCCAATGGCGAGGAATCCCGATATTCCGGATAACGAAGCCATCTAAGCACTAATGGATTACTCGCCCACTGGAATTTGATCGAACAGATCAATCCATTTTGGGTTCATTTTCTCTACCA
>JAFGYB010000016.1 GCA_016936355.1 Bacteroidales bacterium
ATAGTTTGTTTGTCTTTTTAGAATCAATTTCAAGGCAAAGATAGGGGGGATGGCCCGCCCGGGAAAGCAAAAATCGGTGAGCAGCAGCGGTTGGTCGGTGAATGTACGTCAGAGGCAGTTGGCTGTTAGCGAGGAGCTTTTGGCGTTGTTCACACAATAAAAAAGTTGTCATTCCGAACCCTCAGGCAAGCTTGTGTGTTCGGGTGAGGAATCTCCTCTAGTGAAGAAGAGATGTTTTTAATAATGAACCGGTCTTAAGAGTGACAGGGTGACAAGGTTACAAGGGGACAAGGCAGCAAATTGTGACTCGTGACTCGTTAATCGATGGTTTTTTTGTCATTCTGATCGGAGTGAAGAATCTCCAATAGCCAACAGCCAGGTGCTGACAGCCTTTTTATCCTAAAATCCCCTCCTGGGAGGGGCAGGGGTGGGTCTTATCTACCAGGTGCTAAGAGCTATGAGCCAAAAGCTTCTTTCATTCTTCTTTACTCTTTGCCCTGCGCTCTGCGCACGCTGCCAATGGCCAAGAGCTATCTGCCGTGAATCGAAGGTTTTAAGTTATAAGTTCCGGGTTATAGGTTTTGATTCAAGTTATAACCTATAACCTTTTTAATTTTCCTTCCTCACCCCTTAGTCCCCTAAAGGGGAAGCCAACGCCAACGCCAAAGCCAACAGCCAATGCCAATGCCAACAGCTGTGCACTCTGTTTATCCCGCATTCAGGTTTTCCGCATCCGGAATCAATCCCACCAGTTTCTGGGGGTCGTGAATTAATACCGGAATATGCTGGGGACAGATATAAAACACACTTTCCTTATATTCAAATCGGGTTACAGGTACTTCGTTGTGACTGGCATTGCATACAATACATTTTTTTTCTACCGGATGATCCATCTCTTTTGTCTTTAATGATTATATCCACTATTTTTTAATTCAGGCCAAAGGTACTGAATTACCGCTATGCGAAAGGAATTGGGTGGTTTTTTATTTCAGATACCACCACAAGCGTCACCAGAAAAATGAAGTAGAGAAAACAGAGTTCAGAATCTCAAATGTTCAATGGTTCAAAGGATTTTGAAGTGTGGTTGCAAACTACATTTAGTGGGTTATTGGCACAAGGACATTCTTGCGCCAGTCTGGGTTTTTGTTCTTTCCATTTGTCGTAATTATTTAAGGTTCAGTAGTGTTTTAGCAATGGAATCCCTGAGGTCAGGGGCTACTTCTACTGCCTTGGCAAAAGATTTCCACTGGTTTACAATGTGGTTGATTTCTTCGATGATTTCGGCGGCTTTTTTGCTTCGGATGGATTGTCCTATGGCCAGCAGATCGGCCTGGGTAATGTCTTTTCTTTTGCCGTTGATGCTGAGGGCATGCTGGCTGACCCATTCGCTGTCGGGGCGGTAGGCATGACAAACGTCATAAGCCGGAGCCAGCTCCCATTTTCCTCCCTGTTTTAAGCGGAACGAGAAATTCTTGGTGTGGTCGTCGCAGTTTTGTGCGATCACGTTGAAAACCATTCTCCGGAACATTTGCTCGGCCTCCTGGTAACTGAGTTTCAGTTCGCGCATGGTCTGAAACAGCTGTTCGTAGCTGAAACTGTTGACGAGGTTATAATCGAAGTGCCTGAGGGCGCAAAAGGTTTGGATGTGGTGTTTGGTCTCTCCTCCCTCCCTGTCAAAGCGTTGCGTCATGAAATGGGCCCTGCCGTTTTCTTCCAGCAGCTCCGAGGGCATCATATCAATACCACAGGCTTTGGCCATGTTGTAATAGGCCATCTCCACCCTTCCGTATCCCTTGCTGGTGCCCAATTGAACATCGCTGACCCCGTCCAGCTTGATGATCCAGTGTTCAAACCCCTTGGGTGCCCGGGTCTGGCCCGATTTCACTTCTCCGGTCTTTTTATTCCATGCAATAACCGCCTTGGGCCTTGCCCCACCGGCCGAGGTCCCGATTTTTAACATGTCGCGTACGGCCTTTTCGTCGTCGCTTTTCAGGTTGGTGGTGAACACTTCCTTTTTGTTCAGCATTTTCTGAGCCACATCCACCAGGCTGTCGATTTCGACCGAAAAAGTCCGTTTGGATTCCTTTAATACGGTGGGTTCAAATTCCAGCGCTCCCATGCCGCGGGTACCGATAAAGCAAAGCATTTCCACCGGATTCATGCTGTCCTGGGGACGGCCCTGTTGTGCCAGCCACAGATTGATGAGCTGATTTCCGTACCGGTCGGGCAGGGCATCGGCCAACAGTCCCGGGAGCCCTTTGAAGGTATCATAAACGGCGTTCCTGTCTTTTCTGAGTTCGGGAAACGAAAACAGCCGGTTTCTGCCGGCAACGGGCATGGTCAGCGGAGCCAGGTCCCAGCCCAGCTGCCTGAATTGGGGATCGTATTCGAAGGTGGCAAGGCCGGTGGCCTCATCCCATGCGACCGCACCGGCCAGCGTTCCCCATATTTTTACTTCAGCTACTTCCATGTATTACCAGTCTGATTCGTCTGTTTTCTGTTCTTTTTTACCGCCGGCTCTTTTCCGCTTTTCCTTTTGCAATCTGGCCAGCTCCAACGGACTGATGCGTTCCTGTATTTCAAAAGCATCCATAATCTGCAACTGATCCAGTACCCGCAACACCTGTATTAAAGAGGCCAGGGTTACCGTTTCCCCTCGTTCGAGCAGGCTGAGCGTGGAACGACTGATGCCGGCTTCTGATGCCAGGGTTTCCTGCGTTTTATCCTGCTCCAGGCGATGGTGTCTGATGAAGGCACCAATGTGCCCTACCAGAGTTTTGTCGCTCATCGAAGTCCAGTTTTTGAATGATTTATCAGTCATAATCCTTATTTATTGACAGTATCGAATGATTTTTCATACAAATGTACTGCTTTTAGTTTAATAAAGCAATACGATGAATGACATTTCATGCGTAAGTACAAGGTAGTACCGGAATAATCCCGCACATCATAAACCAGCGCAGAAACCACATTACAGACTTTGCGTCATTCAGGGGGATTGGGTCTATAGATGGTTATTTTTTTTAAAAGGTCAAAAGTTTTTTTTATATAAGCTAAATAATCAGTAGTTTTTGATCAAAAACTTAATATTTAAATGCAAATATTCCTTTATAAAAAAACCATCCATAAACAGGCTTTACCACACACTCAAATAATTTCCAAAACCCACTTTCATTTTAAACCGAAAACCGTAACTTGCAGGATGAAATAACAAACCAACGTTCACTGAATGTTACACAACGAAGCACAAGCCAGAATCAGAATCAACAAACTGCTTGAGGAAGCCGGTTGGCGCTTTTTTGATGATGAGAAGGGTAAAGCCAACATCCTCCTTGAGAATCATGTAAAAATTGCCCAGCATGAAATCGATGCATGGGGTAATGACTATGAGAAAGTAAAATCAGGCTCACTCGATTTCTTACTGACTGATTCAAACAGCAAACCCCTGTGTGTGCTGGAAGCCAAAAAGGAAAAGTTACATCCTTTGGTAGCCAAAGAACAGGCACGGAAGTATGCCAATACAGTGGGAGCTCAATTCATAATATTGTCCAATGGAATTGTTCATTATTTATGGGATATAACAAATGGAAATCCAAAACCAATTTATAAATTCCCATCACCCGGAGAAATTGGAGCAATAAAAGAATGGAACCCTGACAGAGACGCTTTGGTAAACGAGCCTATAGAGGCAGATTATATTGCCGCGGTTCAAATGCCCGATTATGCAGAAAGACCAGAATGGAATGGCAGCGTTGAGAAAAGTAAAGATTTCATCTGGCGAAACGGACTCCGGTTCTTAAGAAAATATCAATTAGATGCTGTAATGCATTTAAAAAAAGCCGTCAGTCAGGGCAAAGACCGTTTTCTTTTTGAAATGGCAACAGGAACAGGAAAGACTTTGGTTTCCGCTGCAGTAATCCGTTTGTTTTTACGGACACGAAATGCGAGGCGTGTTTTGTTTCTTGTGGACAGGCTGGAACTGGAAGACCAGGCATGGAAAGCATTTACAAATTATTTGAAACCTGATTATTCTACATTAATATATAAAGAACATAAAACTGATTGGAACAAAGCCGATATCGTAGTTACCACCATCCAGTCTCTGATGTTTGACAATAAATACCGTTATATTTTCTCCCCGGGTGACTTTGACTTGATTATATCCGACGAAGCTCATCGCTCTATTTCAGGAAATGCAAGAGCCGTTTTTGAATTTTTCCATGGATATAAGCTGGGACTAACTGCTACGCCAAGGGATTATTTAAAAGGGGTGGATATCAACAATATCAGAGAAAATGACCCCAGGGAAGTGGAGCGCAGGATGTTACGGGATACTTATACTACCTTTGGCTGTGAAGAAGCGGATCCTACGTTTCGTTATGATTTGATTGCAGGTGTAAGGGATAATTATCTTGTCAATCCTAAAGTTCTGGATGCCCGAACTGAAATAACTACGCAACTGCTTTCGGATAAAGGCTATGCAGTGGCTATGGCAACAGAAGACGGCGAAGAAACCGAGACTTTTGTTTCAAGAGATTTTGAAAAGAAATTCTTTTCTGAAAAAACAAACCAGGTTTTCTGCAAAACCTTTTTGGAAAACGCACTACACGATCCTATTACCCATGAAATTGGAAAGACTATCGTTTTCGCAGTGAGTCAAAACCATGCCCGGAAATTAACTGAAATACTCAACGAATTTGCTGAACAGCTTTTCCCGGGAAAATACAATTCAGATTTTGCAGTGCAGGTTACATCGCAGGTAGCCGATGCGCAACAAATGACCATCAATTTCACCAACAACAATTTAAATGGGAAAACCACCTGGCTGGAAGGATATCAATCGAGTAAAACAAGAGTTTGCGTCACTGTTGGGATGATGACAACCGGTTACGATTGCCCCGATTTACTCAACCTGTGTATGATGCGTCCGATTTTTAGTCCTTCTGATTTTGTTCAGATTAAAGGACGTGGAACAAGAAAAAACACTTTCGAATACAAGCATAAAGACGAACTGGGTGAAGAAGAAATCCTTCAGCATGAGAAAGAATTTTTCAAACTGTTTGATTTCTTTGCTAATTGCGAATATTTCGAAGAAAAATTCGATTATGACCAAAAACTGAACCTGCCAAAACCAAAAGAAGGAACAGGTGAAAATGGCGGTGGTGGAGTCGATATTGACAAATACACAAGTTTACGCCCGGATCCGTTGGCTGTCATGAAAGAGCAACAAATCGGTTATGAAGGGATGCGTGTCGACCGGGAATTGTTCAGGAAATTTGAAGACCGCCTGGCAATGGATGATGTCATTAAAAAGAACGTGGAACTGGGCAACTGGGAGCAAGTGGTCTCGCATATTCAGCACGAGATTTTTGACAAACCCGAGGAATATTTTAATCTTGAAAAGTTGCGTAAAGCTGCAAGAATCGACAGGAAAATATCCATCAGGGAGGTTGTTGAAAAGATCTTCGGAATCATACCAAAATTTAAAACCAAGGATGAGTTGTTGGAAGAAGAATTTGACAAATTCATTTCTCTTTACCCACCCGAGGAAGATGTAAACATCCGCGCATTGAAATACTTTTTCAAAGCATAGATCGTCGATAACGAGATCCGGCGTATCGTTGAAGCAAAGGACTTTCATGCCCTTCAGACCAATCCTACACTGACAATAGCTCAGTTTAAAGCAGTTGCCGAGAAATACCGGAAAGTCGTCCCTATGTACATCAGAGATTATATCAATTTGGATAAATTTGCAGCCTAAGGTCACCCTGAACTTGTTTCAGGGTCTGCCTGTGTGATGAAAGGATGAAACAAGGTTTTGTATATATCATGAGCAATAAAAACCGAACCACAACCTATATTGGTGTGACAAATGATTTGGAAAGAAGGGTGTTGGAACATAAATCAGGATTTGGTTCAGTCTTTACCAAAAGGTATAACCTGCACGACCTCCTTTATTATGAATCTATATGGGGAATGCAAAATGCCATAGACAGAGAAAAACAATTAAAAAACTGGCACAAAGAATGGAAATGGAATCTTATTAAAGAGGATAATCCTCTGTTAAAAGATTTAGCAGAGGATTGGTTTACGGAAAACGAGATAGCGGAGTTTAAAGAGATGATGAGAGATTCCGAAACAAGTTCGGAATGACTGTTAGAATAAGTATAAGAAAACAATGTTAGATACAACGACGAAGAAGAGAATAGACGATTGCAGGGATATATTGGTAGGGAAACTTCCTGATCCGAAAGCACAGATTGAACAGATTACCATTGGGTTAATCTACAAGTTCATGGACGATATGGACAAGGAAGCTGTAGAATTGGGGGGAACCCCCAAATTTTTTTCAAATTATACGATTCCAGACCCTAAAAATTCTGAGCAAGAAATAATGGTAGAATTTGAAAAATACAGTTGGGATCGGTTGTTTGATTCAAAGGTAACCGCAGCAGAAATGTTGAAACTGTATTCAGAAGCCATCGAAGGGATGGAGAAAAACCCCAATATTCCTCAATTGTTTCGTGACATCTTTAATAATGCTTATTTGCCTTATCGCGATCCGGAAACCCTGAAGTTGTTTCTAAAAACCATCGGCGAATTTGAATACACCCACAGCGAAAAGCTGGGCGATGCCTTTGAATATCTGCTCTCAGTCATGGGCTCGCAGGGCGATGCCGGACAATTCCGTACCCCGCGCCATATCATCGATTTTCTGGTGGCAGCTGTCGATCCTGATAAAACAGATACACTCCTGGACCCGGCGTGCGGCACCTCGGGTTTCCTGATTTCAGCCTACAAGCACATCCTGCTGAAAGACACACGAACCAACAAAGAGAACCTGAATATTTTTCAGTACAACAACAATTATAAATCAAAACCTTTCAATAACCTGGGCGACGGACTAACGCCCGACGAAAGAAAGAAGCTGATTAACAATATTTCGGGATATGACATTTCCCCCGACATGGTACGCCTGTCGCTGGTAAATTTGTATTTGCACGGTTTTTCTAATCCGCACATCAACGAATATGATACCCTAAGCAGCGAAGACCGCTGGAACGAAAGTTATGATGTGATTTTGGCCAATCCTCCGTTTATGAGCCCGAAAGGAGGAATACGACCCCACAAACGCTTCACCATTCAATCCAAACGTTCTGAAGTGTTGTTTGTGGATTACATTGCCGAACATTTGAATCCCAGAGGACGGGCGGGTATTATTGTTCCGGAAGGCGTTATTTTCCAGAGCGGAACAGCATATAAAGACCTACGCAAAATGCTTGTGGAAAATTACCTGTATGCTGTCGTGAGTTTGCCTGCCGGTGTTTTTAATCCGTACAGCGGTGTAAAAACCTCCATTTTACTGATGGATAAAGAAATTGCCAAAACAAGTGACGAAATCCTTTTTGTGAAAATTGATAATGATGGATACAACTTGGGAGCACAGCGCACGGCTGTAAAAGGTGGACAATTGGAAGAAGCCATTGAGCTGTTGAAACAATTTAAAGCAGCCAAAAGTCACACGGAACATCATGGAGGTCACCCTGACCGTCACACTGAACTCGTTTCAGGGTCTGGGTCAGGGTCTGATGATGAGATGCTGAAACAAGTTCAGCATGACTATGGAAGCATGGCTCATGCAGTGTTGAAATCGGAGATTGGAAAAAACGGGGAATATAATTTAAGTGGGGAGAGATATAAGGTAAATGAAAATCTAAAAAATGCGATTTTTGAGTTTGTTGAAATTGGAAAAATAGTAAATGAAATAAAATCAGGATTTGCGTGCGGTCGAGAAGGACAAGCAGATTTTGGCGTCCCACATATTCGTCCTATGAATATAACAGAGAAAGGGACATTTGATTGGACTAATACAAAGTACATTACTGAAGATTACTTTTCAAAATATAAAGAATATACTCTAATGCAGAATGATGTTCTTTTTAATAATACTAATAGTAAGGAACTCATTGGCAAGACTTGTATAATTGAAGAAAACCTTCATTGTGGTTTTTCAAACCACATGACAAGAATACGAGTAAATAGAGAAAAAGTTATACCCAAATACCTTTCGAGTATTCTCCATTACATGTGGTATATGGGTGTATTTCTTGATAAATGTAATAAATGGGTTGGACAGGCTGGTATAAATAATAAAATGCTGTCTCAAATTCAAATCCCACTTCCTCACGTATCTGTCCAGTCAGCAATTGTGTCCGAAATAGAAAGCTATCAAAAAATCATTGACGGAGCCAAACAAGTGGTGGAAAACTACAAACCCAACATTGATATTGACCCGGATTGGGAAATGGTTGAGTTGGGAGAAGTTTGTGAAATAAATCCAAAGAAATCAGAATTACAACCGTATCCAGATAATTTAGAAGTATCGTTTGTTCCAATGGCAAACCTAAACGAAAATCAAATTGATTTTGTTCCTAAGCAAATAAAGTTACTTAGAGAAGTGGTCAAAGGATATACCTACTTTAGAGAAGATGATGTTCTTTTGGCTAAAGTGACTCCCTGTTTTGAGAATGGCAAGGCTGGTATTGCAAAAGGACTTAAAAATGGAATAGGTTTTGGCTCAAGTGAATATTATGTGTTCAGACCAAATGATAAAATACTTTCAACCTGGATATATTTAAATATAATTACAAATGGATTTAAGGAAAAAGGCAAGCTAAATATGACTGGTACCGGTGGGTTACAGAGGGTACCGAAGGATTTTGTTATTTCAACGCTAATCCCATTACCTCCTGTTAAAATCCAGCAACAAATCATATCCCAAATCGAAAAAGAACAAGAATTAGTCAATGCCAACAAACAACTCATCGAAATCTTTGAGCAAAAAATAAAAGACAGAATTGCTAAAGTTTGGGGAGAGGAACAACACCCTGTTCAGGGACAGGAGTTGAACCTGGCTGCCGAGCAGGAAGGTTACTACGGTACAAAGAAATAATATTTCTCCTGCTACTTCTAAGTAGCAATAAACCCCCGTGGAATATTACATTATTTACATTTTAAAAATTCTCGTGCCACAGCTCCTTTAGGTTTGTAACCCAAATACCATACAGAAAAAACGTCATTCCTACACCCGTTCTTATTTCCAACGCGCGCTCCATTTCCATCTGCATTGATCCTGCCAAATGCCGGCCTGAATGGGAAATCATATCGTACCGGAGATGGTATAACAGCCTTTCACCCTCATAAAAAAACTCCCGAAGCGAAAGGGCTCCGGGAGTCGTTGCGGTTTACACCGCTTCAGGCGTCTCTGCCGCTTCGGGATCGTCCTCAGTGGCTTTGGCGGGTTTGGGCAGGGTGTAAACACTCAACCGCTGCGGATCGTCGGCGAAGACAAACTTCGCCGCTTCGTACAACGGCCGTAACAGCGCGTACACCTTGTTCAGTAACTGAATGCGCAACTGCGTCTGCAGGGCACGCTCATCCTTGTACTGCTCCTGCGCAATGTTGGCATCGTGCAGGGCGGTAGCCTGTGCAGGCAAACCGTCGATCAGCGATTGCGGACAACCCACCGCCAACAGTTCTTCGCTGTACTTCAGCGCGGTTTTGGCCAGCGATTCCATAAAAACAATCATCTTCGGCTGGCTCATCCGGGCTTTTTTAATGTCGTTCAACCCGAATTGATTCCGGACAGCCGGACTGTCTTTAAACGCTTTGCGCACAAAATACGCCAGCGTTTTGTAGTCCTCGTAACAGGCATCCATGGCTTTTTCCACCTTATGGGTGTAGGCGGCCATCTCGTCGATGAGTACCGCATCGGGCAAAATGGCTTTGGACTCATCAATGGCCTGTTGGAAGCCGGTTACATAATCAGCGGTAAAAGTTGCGTCAAAAGCGGTAAAGGCCGGCAGGTCTGCGGGCAATGTAGCCGCAATGACTTCCGAATGCTCCAGAAAAACGGCATCCGACAAGTGATAATCTCTTGTAACTCTCATTGCATTGATTTTTAATAAATGAAATAAAAAAAATAAATACACATTTCATGCAGGCATGAAAAGAAACGGGCTACCCATAAAAGGGTTCAGAAGGGTTCAGGGTAGTGAACACTACCGTCGACACCGATCAGGTCAGCGTCGTCAATTATTGTGGTTTCATCAAAGTGTATCCTTTGTTCGTCAGCTTCCATCGCTGCGTCGTCATACATTATCCTGCCTTCGTTACGGTGCTCCCCCGCTGCGTCAGCTTTCACACCTGCGTCGTTGGGTTTTATCCCGCCTTCGTCAGCAATTATCACCTGGGATAATTCGTGACGACCGAAGGATATTTTGTAACGAACATGTGATCAAGGGTAGCGACAGCACGATCACCGGTAACGATCATCATCAGTACATCAAAGAACGGCGGATTCTGTTCTTTACACACCCGATTCCGGTATTTCGTTACAAACAATCACACCAAGCATGGCGTTTCGACATCATAACACTGCTCTATTGAAGAGGAGTAATTGAGGAAAAGGGTTTTACAGTTCCAAATATAATAAATTCTCAGAAATAAGCTTCGGATGTTTTACCCCCCCTGTCTTCGGCAGTGCCTCCCGAATGAATTCGGGACAGGCGCTCCCGGGAGGGGATTTATTGTTCCTGCAATGAAGACAGGATGCTTGCGGTCTCCCGATGAATCGGGATCAGAATTAAACGATGGTAAGAGAACCCACCCCTACACCCCTCCCGGGAGGGGATTTTTGATACAGTCAGGAAAAAGCGGGC
>JAFGYB010000017.1 GCA_016936355.1 Bacteroidales bacterium
GAAGTACAAAGAAGAAATTCTGAAAAAAGGATGGATCAAAGATCCGTTTGCTGAAGGCAATTTGCAGGCACAGGTGCACTGGTCGGGGTATGAATTTTTGCTCGGTATTTTTCTGATTGCCGGCGTACTGCTGTCGCTGTGGTTCTTCCGAAAAGAGATCACCAAGCTCGCTGTGGGTGTTTTTGTAACCACGTTGCTGTTTACCACCCTCACCGTCTTCATCATCACCCCAAAAATCGAAGGCTATTCCCAACGGGCCGCCATTGAATTTTTCCAGAGTCATGCGGGAGAAAATGCCTACATGGAAGTATGGGCCTACAAAAGTTACGCACCGTATTTCTATTTTAAACAACCACCCCCTAAAGGAAACCGTCCCACCGAGAAGCAACTGCTGACGGGTTACATCAACGAGCCGGTGTATGTAGTAACCAAGAATTTCAATGCCAAAGAATTCCAGAAGAGATATCCTGACTTCTCTCTACTGTATATGAAAAACGGTTTTGCCTTTTTCGGGAAACCGGCTTTTTCAACCCCAAAAAATCTGCAACAAAAATGATCGACAACAAGAAAATAGTGGTGGTGCTGCCCGCTTACAATGCAGCCCAAACATTGGAAATTACCTACAACGAGATTCCGTTTGATATTGTGGACGACATCATTCTGGTGGACGACCACAGCAGCGACGAGACCATCGAAGTGGGAAAAAAACTGGGCATCAAACACATCATTGGGCACGAAGTGAACAAAGGCTACGGCGGAAACCAGAAAAGCTGCTACAACAAAGCGCTGGAACTGGACGCCGACATTGTGGTGATGCTTCATCCCGATTACCAGTACACGCCCAAGCTCATCCATTCCATGTGCTACCTCATCGCCAACGGAGTGTATGAAGTGGTGATCGGATCCCGAATCCTGGGGAAAGGCGCGCTGAAAGGCGGGATGCCCATGTACAAGTATATCTCCAACCGTTTTTTAACGCTGACACAAAACATTCTGATGAATCAGAAACTCTCAGAATATCATACCGGCTACCGGGCTTTCTCCGGAAAAGTATTGCGCAGCATTCCTTTCAACACCTGCTCCGATGATTTTGTGTTTGACAACCAGATGCTGGCCCAGATCTTTTATGCCGGTTTTGAAGTGGCCGAGATCACCTGTCCTACCAAATACGAAGAAGACAGCTCATCCATCAATTTCAGTCGCAGTGCTAAATACGGACTGGGTGTTTTAGGTGTCTCCGTTCAATATTTTTTCCAGAAAATGGGACTGGCCAAATCCAGGATTTTTAAAGGAATAAAGACGGAGAAATAATCTTTTTCTGTATCCCTATTGTCACCCTGAGCAGAGCGAAGGGTCTCAAAATTCAATTATAGCCACAGAAGAGATGTTTCGCCCTGCTCAACATGACAAATTGTTTCTTTGTACGCATAAAGAAATAAACTAAAAAAGAGGATACTTTTAAAAAAAAGCATCCTCTTTTATACTCTATAACTATCAACCTTACATCATCAGTGCATTAAACACCAGTTTATAGGTAACCGGTGAGGAAGCCCTGAAAATAGGGCTGAATCCATACAGTACCATTTGTCCTTTGCCTTTGCTCAGCCACACCATGGCTACTTTGTTGCCGATCAGTTTGATGTTTTCGGCATAGCCGCTCATGATCAGGTGATCTTCAGGGAAAGTACCAATAACCCTGCGATCCATATCAAAGCCGGGAATTAATGTCTGGAAAACAGGATTGCCCCGGTAAAAGATTCCGGTGGAAGGCTCCATACCCAGCGTCAAAGCATGGCTGGATTTCCAGTTTACCTTGATCAAAGTACCCGGACAATACAAACCCTCTTTGGCCATGCGCGGCCCGAGATTCCGGTAAGGAAGTACAAAATTTTCCTTTTCTCCTTTTTTGGGTTGAACGGTCAATGTACCGAGGAACAGATTGGTGGAACGGCCCCAACTCAGTACTTTGCCACCTCCGTTCACATATTCCATAATCTTTTGCAGACCGCTTTTGCCAATTCCCTTTGTGTATTCCGGCGGATAATTGGGCTGGAAGTAACCGCTTTCCGAATACTTACCGTCCATAATTACCGACTTACTCTGGTCGGGGAAAATCAAATAATCATAATTGGAAAGATCGGCTTTGGCAATGTCTTCAGGATGCAGTACCGTAAACGGAATATGATAGGTGTCAAAGACGAACCGTGTCCAGCCGGCATCCATGTCGTGGAACCAGGTTTCCAGCAGGGCAATGCGGGGGAGTTTTACTTCCTGCATTTTCACGGCCGGTTTACTTTCCAGTGCCAATGGAGTAGTGGTCAGGGATGACACAATTTTTTTCAAAGCCGCGCTGTTTTGAACCAGAAAACTCCCTTTGGGAACTCGTGTTCCGTTAACTGAGAAGTCTTCGCTCGTGCGATAAACGGTTTCTTTTTCGGAAAGCAAGGCAAAAGCTGTTTTAAAGCTTTCATTGTCGTTCACACTAAAGGCCAGTCCCCAGCCCTTTTCACTGACCGGTTTCATAAAATTGAAATTCAGCGGAAGCTGAGTTATGTTGTCGTTGATGGTTTTGGAGAACACATCAATGGCCTTACTTTCCAGCCCTTTGTGCAACGGCAGCGACCAGGAAGTAATGTCGTAGGGACGAATCACTTCACCGCCGGTGGTGAACCTGCGCACCGGATACTGCTGCGCTTCCATCACTTCCTTGATGAACGGACGATAGGCCTGAGCCATAGGGATTACGACATCACCTTTGTGATAGTCGTAATTATTTAATGTGATGTCATGGGTCAAATGATAAACCGTAACCCCTTGTTCCTGCATGATGCGAATCAGGTCGGCCAGTTCGCTTTGATCGTGTTGCTTTTCGGGCAAAATATAAAAGTACGGAGCCTGATTTTTTCCTTTGTTCACTTCTTTCACACACAGATCATTGCGAAAACGAAGGATTTCATCTTTATGTAAATAGGCCGTTTTGATGATCGCTTTGGTAGAACTGATTTCGTACTGAACGATATCACCCAGTCGCCACCAGCCACCCGGCCAGGGATCGGGCATGTTGATGCTTTTCTTATAATCTGAAAGGCCTTTACCGTCAGCGTTCAGTTCGTTGGGTTCCACATATACCGGTGTAGCCCCTTTGGCACTGGCACATTCGGTCAACATGGAAATCACATTTTTCCACAAACTGGTTTCGGTTGAACCCGGCCAGTAATCATCGAAGATGTATTGTTGTACCACACCTTTCAGACTATCAGCCGTCATTTCTGTAATCATGTTGGAACCAAATATCTTCATCCAGTTCCACAAATTGGCATCAATTACCTGGGCAATGGCATCCGTTGGCGGAGGCACAAAATAACGTACGCCGGAAAGTCCCATCTGATGTTTTTCGAACATTACCTGCGGATACCAGGCTGTATCCGAAACACCGGCAATTGCTTTGGTATCCGACTGAGAAAGTGTTACAAAATCGCGGTTGTTGTCGTGGCCTACATACTTGTGGTAGACTCCGGGCAAATTGGCACCTTCGTATTCCGTTCCCCGGTATTTCAAATAATTGTTCACCACCATATCCATCCCGTCCGGGTTATGGCTGGGAACCATCATATACACCGTTTTATCGAGCCAGCTTCTCACTTCCGGATCTTTTGAAGTGATCAACTCATAAGCAATCAAGGGAGAGGACTGAGAAGGTCCCACTTCGTTAGCATGCATGGAAAGGGTGGCATAAATAAACACCTTACCGTCATGCACCATTTCAGCTTTCCGGCTTTCCGAAAGATTGGGATTGATGGCCAGTTCCTTGTTAATCTTTTTGAGCTTGTCCAGATTGGCAATGTTTTTTGCGTTGGAAATAAGAGCCATGTACATGGGCCTTCCCATGGGCGACACGCCGATCTGAACCAGTTTCAATCGGGGTGAGTTTTTATCGAGAATCTTAAAATAATCGATGAGTTTTTCATAGGTAAACAATTGCCGGTCGGCACCGGGTTGAAATCCGAAAAAATCGTTGGGTGTTTGAATGTTTTGCTGTGCCTGGATGTTGACAGAAAAAAGCAGGCTGAAAACAAAGATCATTGAGGTGTAAAAATGTTTCATGTGGTTAATAATTATTTTTTTACCGGTCGCATTGAATTAATTTGTTGAGTTAGGCGTAAATATAATGAGCTTTTTTGAGAAAATAAATACATTGTTATTTACAAACAAAGGAATTAATACACTTTTAAGATTTTAGGGTTGAATCGTTTCCGGTTTCATTAAACGGGAAGTCGTACTTTTGTTCTTTAAATTAAAAACACATGCTCCAAATACAAAAATTTGTTTTCAATCCTTTCGAGTTGAACTGCTATGTTCTGTATGATGAAACCAAAGATTGCATCCTGGTGGACCCGGCGGTTTCCAACGATGCAGAAATGCAACAAC
>JAFGYB010000018.1 GCA_016936355.1 Bacteroidales bacterium
CTCCTCGCAATGACGATCGTTTTTGCTGGTTTTTCGGCTCATCAGCCAAGGCCGGTTTGATGGGTTTGAAACACAAAAAGCGGGCAGGTTTTCTTTGGAGGACACAAAGAAAGGAATGATGAAGAGCCGGCTCTTACCCATGAGCTGTTGCAGATTCTTCACTCCGCTTGTTCGTTCAGAATGACATGAGAAAAAAGGGTTGTAGGTTGGGTTCAAAACGGATATTCCATCCCATAGAACATAAAACAACCGATTCACTCATCACAGTTCACGGATCAAGGACAAAAAAATGTAATTTCGGGCATACTTCAGGAACATTATGAAGAACGAAGCAATTAAAGTACTAGCCTTTGAAACGCCTCAGCAATGGCGTTCCTGGCTTGAACAGCATCATGAAACGGTTCCGCAGGGCATTCAAATGCGGATATACAAAAAGGATTCCGGTTTCCCGACGGTTACCTATGATGAAGCGTTGGACGAAGCCCTCTGCTTTGGCTGGATTGACGGGCAAAAAAACAAGTACGACGAAATTTCGTGGTTGCAGAAGTTTACCCCCCGGCGAAAGCGCAGCATGTGGTCGAAACGCAACAAGGAACACGTAGCCCGCCTGATCAGAGAAAAGAAAATGCAGCCGGCGGGACTGAAAGAAGTGGAAGAGGCCCAGCAAGACGGCCGCTGGGAGAAAGCCTACGACAACGCCCGGGAGATGGAGATCCCGGAGGATTTCCTGGCTGAACTGAAAAAAGAACCTGAGGCCTGGGCTTTTTTCCGGACGCTGAACCGAACGAATACCTATGCCATCGCCTGGCGGCTCCAGACGGCCAAACGCCCCGAAACCCGCCAACGCCGGATGGAACAATTGCTCGGGATGATGAAAAACAAACAGAAGCTGCACTGAAGTTTCTTGTGAAGGATTCTGCTCTAATACAAGGAGATTCCAGCCTGCGGCGGGCAGGTCTCTTTATTCCTTCGACCTTTATCGAAACAACAACGAACGATTCACTAAAGATTGCCTACTTTTGAAGCACAAGAATCAAAGCAACGTTAAAGATGAGGCAGTCATTTAAATTATATTTTTCCCTGTTGATGTTGGTGCTGACGGTGTTTGTGGGATGCACTACAAAACCGAAGCCTGTCGGCCGGATTCAGCAGGGCGATATCCTGTTCCAGAACCTGCAGTGTGGTCCGTTGTGTGATGCCATTGAAGCGGTAACCCAGGGGGTGGACGGAAAGAGTTTTTCGCATTGCGCGCTGGTGGTCAGCGTCAACGATACGCTGAAAGTGGTGGAAGCCATCGGCAGCAAGGTACAGGTCCACAGCCTGAACACCTTTTTCGCCCGCAGCGGCGATACCGGTGTGATCCGAAACATTACCGTGGAGCGACTGAAGAAGTCCTACCGTTCGCTGATTCCCGCGGCGCAGGCTTTTGCCCTGCAGCAGGTGGGGCAGCCCTACGACGATGATTTTATCCTGAACAACGGCAAATGGTACTGCAGCGAACTTATTTATGCGGCCTTCAAATACGCGGATCAGGGAAAAGAGTTCTTTCCCCTGGCGCCCATGACGTTTAAAGATCCGAAAACCCATCAATTTTTCCCTGCCTGGGTGGAATACTACCACCAGCTGGGGGAACCCATTCCGGAAGGAAAACCCGGTACCAATCCGGGACTGATTTCCCGTTCGCCCCGGCTTACCGTGGTGCCGCTGCGCCACCTCAACCTCCGGTGATGTTGTTTACCGAACCTTTTCCGGACTTCGGTACCGTAAGAAATCGGTTTTGATCTGCTCATACCAGCGGGCACTTTCTTCCTGTTGCAGCCAGCGGCAATTTTCCTCCCCGATCCACTGGGCGGCGATAGCGCCCCGGAGACTGCAATGCTGACAAAAGGCAGCCCACGGACACGACTGACAAATTCCGGGTTCGGGAGGGCTGAGGCGGGAAAAGGAACGCGCCAGCCCGCTGCCGAAGACTTCTTTTTCATCCTGATTGTACAGGGAACCAAAAATTCCCTGGTCTTCATCAAAAGTGACGCAGGGTCGGACGTTTCCGTCCGGATCCATTGCATACACACGCCATCCGGCACCACAGCCTCCGGGCTGACTGACTTTCGTCAGGGTGCCTTCGCTGAAAAGGTGCAGAAAATCACTGTATTGTTCCTGAAGTTTCTGTTCGGTTTCCAGTACCTCCCGGGCATTGTGATTCCACCGTTTGAATGCAGTACCGGCCCTGCCAAAGGGCAGGATGGGACTGTAGGTGAACAGGTCGGCTCCCAGCTCGCGCGCCAGCAGCAAGGTAGGCTCCAGATGACTCCAGTTGCTTTCGTCTACCGACATGCTCACGCGGGTCAGAAAGCCTTCCTTTTTGAGCAGCCGGATGCCTTCCGTCGTTCGCTCAAAAGCATTTTTCCCTCCTCTGCGCCGGTTGTGCTCGGAAGCAATGTGGCTGTCGAGACTGATGCTGAAAATCAGCTTTTCCCGGTAGGGTTTTAGTTTTTCAAGGCGCTGGCTTGTGAGGAGGGTTCCGTTGGTCAGGATGCCCACCAGGGCCAGCTGTTCGCAACAAAAAGCGGCAATTTCATCAAAGTCGGGGTGCATCATGGGTTCCCCTCCGGTCAGTTCCACCGACTGCAGTCCGTTTTGTGCCAGCGAACTCAGTGTGCTGAGTAGTTGTTGTGTGTCGGTCGTGAGGTGGTCTGCACCGGGACCGGCATTTCTATAGCAATAACTGCAGTTCAGGTTGCATTTGGTGGTTAACTCCACCTGCAGGCTGGTGGGATAGAACAGGTCAAAGCTGCCGGTGGTGTTCGGGGTTACTTTCGTTGCCGTTTCGTTCAGTGTGATGAGCTCATCGCGAATGTACCAGGCCAGATGCACCAGGGTTTCCATCCGGTCTGTGTCGGTTTCGCCGGAATGCTCCCCGCGGATGTATTCCTCCAGGATCTGGCCAAAGGTCCTCGTCCCGTCGCAGCGACTCAGAATCCGGGCTATTCCGGAGGGTACGTGCGAAGGAACAACCCGGCTGTCGGAGGATAAAAACCCCAGGGTGGGGGCGCAATGCAGCTTCACCGATGGGTCCAGCACCGGGTACAGGTTTCGGGGTAATGCGTTGAGGGTATTGTTTGACATGCAGGAATGTTTTTAATGAGTAAAATTTCTATTCCTGCCCCTGCGGGCAGGAATAGAAATACAGGAAGCTAATCCAGTAAGTGGACGGCTGACGCGGAGTGGGCACCGGCAGAAGCAGCATTCAGTTCCCCGCAGGCAGCACACAAACCACAGACACCGCACCACGAACAATTGTGCGGGATACGGTGCACTTCACCCATGTTGGTTTCCAGCATGGGCATGATTTTTTCCGCGACAGCGGGAGGCAGTTCGGGCGAGAGTCCGTTTTTTTCCATGACCGACAAAAGGTTTTCGGAAGCCCCGCGTTTTGTCAGGGCCGCATTGACCACATCGTCAAAGAATTTCTTGAACTCTTCATCGGAAAGCATTCTTTTTTTCATACACGTCCTTTCTTTTAGGTTAATAAATAGTACGGAATACCCTGTACCGGTTTTGTATTCTTTCTTTCGCTTACAAAAATCTGCGGACTCAATTCGGAAAGGGTTTTGTTTCGAACGGCATAATGATGATTGTTAATGGGTTAAAGGTAATGAATTTTTGGTTTAATGCCAAATTTCAGGTGGATTTTGAGCAGGAGATGCAGCACTTGCGACAAATAAGCGCCGGTCCCGTCCTCCCTTTACGGGGCTCGGGTTCCTCAACGGCAAAGAAAGGAATCAACGAAGGGATTTGTTATTAACTAATTGCGAAACACCCGAACCAATCAAGTTCATTTCCAAAATTTTTCTATTTTTAATCAGGAAAAATTTCCCCTCTGAACCGGTGCCTTATCCGATACCCGCAGGGGGTGGATCGCTTGAATAACAAAATACTAGGATTGATGAGTTTTGCATTACTGATGGTACTGTTGAGTGGGACTTGCTGGTCCCTGGTTTATCTTGATGCCATCCGTATCGGGATCAAAGACAAAACCTATGCCATTCCCTTCTGGGCGCTGGCGTTGAATTTTGCCTGGGAGGCGCTGCTGACCCTGTTTGGCTACAGGGAACTGGGCGTACAGGCGCAGGTAGGGATGAATGCCGTATGGCTGCTTTTTGATTTCGGTATTTTGTACACGTACTTTAAATACGGCATCAAAGAATTTCCGGCTTCCGTTTCCCCCCGTTGGTTTTACCTCTGGTCGGTGCTGGTGATCCTGGTATCGCTGGTGATTCAGTACTTTTTCATCCGTCAGTTTGGGGTCATTACCGGAGGCAGTTACACAGCCTTTCTGCAAAACCTGCTGATGTCCATTCTGTTCATCGGGATGCTGATCAAACGAAAAAGTTCCAGGGGACAAACCCTGCTGATTGCCGTAATGAAAGGAATCGGAACCCTGTTTCCCACGATCCTTTTCGGGTTTGTAGGGATCAAAGAAACCCACGGTCCCAATCACCTGGTGCTGGTGCTGGGTATCCTGATTTTTTTCTTCGATGTGCTGTATGTTTATCTGTTGTATCGGGTCAAACAACAGGAACGGTCCTCAGAACGTCCGGAATACATTATCTGACCGGTTTCAACTTCCTGTATTTCAGTGGCTGATCAAGTGCTCCAGTTCTTCGTAGAGCTGGTGGGTGGGCAGTCCCATGACATTGAAATAGGACCCTTCGATGCGCTGGATGCCGATGTGGCCGATCCATTCCTGAATGCCGTAGGAACCGGCTTTATCGAACGGATGGTAGCGGGTAATGTAATACTGTAGTTCCGCTTCGGTCAGGGTTTTAAAATATACCTCGGTGCAGGCTCTGAAGTCGTGGATGCGGTTCCCGATTCTCAGACTTACCCCGGTGATGACTTCGTGTTTGGTTCCGGAAAGTTTGCGCAGCATGGCGGCCGCTTCTTCGGCGTTGGCAGACTTTTCCAGCAGTTCGTTGCCGGAGGCTACAATGGTATCGGCCGTAATAATCAGCGTGTGTTCCGTGCATTTTTCTTCCGGGAAATTTGTACTCTTCAGCCGGCTGAGGTAGGTGGCGGCTTCGGCAGGAGAGAGTCCCGGGGGAACGGTTTCTTCCACCGGATATACTTCCACCCGGAATTCAATGCCCATGGCAGCCAATAGTTCTTTCCTCCGGGGGGAACCCGAAGCCAGGATTACGTCGTATTTTTTCAATGCGTCCAGCAGCATATCAACCTCCAAAATAAAAGAGTGCCATCGACAATACGCCCGTTAGCATCAGGAGCTTGATCCACAGCGACAGGGATGAAAAATGGAAGGTTTCTCTGGCATTGACCAGTTTATACAGGATCAGACTGAAGAGCAGATCCACCAGGAAAAAGTAGAAAAACAAGAGCATCAGCGATTCGCTGTAAAAAATCCACTGAATGAAGAAGGAAGCCATCAGACCGGTAAGGGCAATGCCCAGGGCCAGGTTCTTCGATTTCCGGTATCCGTAAACCACGGCAAAGGTCCGGCAACCGACTGCTTGATCGCCTTTCATGTCTTCCACGTCTTTCACGATTTCGCGCAGCCAGCTCACCAGCAGGGCAAAGCCTATGTAGATCAGATTGAGGATAAAGACCAGGGTAAAAGCGTGGGAGGTCAGCAGTACCTGACCCATCTGACTTTGGATGGCCAGTACCTGAAAAATGAACACGAGGCCAAAGGAAAAGGCACTGGGAAAGGCCACCACCAGGTTGCCCAGGATGGGGCGGCACTGGTAGTCTTTGGCATAAAACCACATGAGTCCGGCGGTAAACACAAACAACAGGGAAAAAACCGGGGTGTGCACCCGAAAGGAAACCCAGGTACCGGTAAGGATGCCGATAGCGGTTGTGACGGCATACAGAACCTCCGCCTGTCGCACCGTAAACACCGTGTTCACCGTATTTTTTCCGGGTTTGTTGATGCGATCGGCTTCCACATCCATCAGGTCGTTGATGATGTAGCCTCCGGCCGCCAGCAGCAGCGTGGTGACCACCAGCAACACAAACGTCAGGTCATTCATGCCGGCGGCCGACACTTCAGGTCCCAGCATATGCTGTACAATGGGTACGTACATGAGGTACATGCTCAGGATCAGGATGAGCTGGTTGGGCCAGCGAATGAGTTGAAAAAAGGCTTTGATCACGGTGTATTGCTTTTGGTTTACCAGGTAAAGGCTTCGGGGGTCATCCATTTGTTCTGCACTTTCAGCACCTGTTCGATGATGTCGCGCACACACCCATCTCCTCCTTTTTTGTCGGAGATATACACCGACACGGCTTTAACTTCTTCCGAGGCATCCATGGGGCATACGGGCACGCCCACCTTTTTCATTACGGGGATGTCGGGGATATCGTCGCCCATATAGAGCACCTGCCGGCTTTCAAGTCCTTTGTCGCGGAGGTACTTTTCGTACACTTCGCTTTTGTTTTTCACCCCGATGAACGCATCTTTGATGTTGAGCTGTTCGAACCGGTTTTCCATGGACCGGGAAAATCCGCCGGAAATGATGGCCACATGATAGCCCAGTTTCACGGCCAGCTGCAACACATAGCCGTCCCGCACATTGGCGGTACGCAGCGGAGCCCCGTCGTGTTGCAGAATTACTTTGCCGTCGGTCATGACCCCGTCGTAATCGAAGATGAAGGTATTCACCTCCGTTAAAAGTGCTTTGTAGTTACTCATGATACGTGCGTACTATTTGGTTACTGATTAATTCGTACAAGGCCAGGATTTCCGGCTGGCTTTGCAGTAGTTCTTTGTGAAGGTTCAGGGCCTGCCGGTCGCCCCGGCGTGCCGGTCCCGTCTGAGCCTGATCGGGATCCATTTCCAGCATTTTGGCTCCTGTTTCGGTAATCAGGGGCCGGAGCAGGTCAAAATCCAGTTCCTGTTGTTCGAGGAATGTCTGGGCCAGGTGGTACAAGTGGGTGGGGAAATTGTTGACCAGCACGGCAGCCAGATGCAGTTGTTTTCGCTTTTCCGTGGAGACGGGATAGACCTTGCTGCTGAGTTGTGCTGCCAAACCGCTGAGCCTGTCGGCGGTGTCGTCATCCCCGGCCTCAATGCAAAAAGGAACGTTTTGCAGCTCCACTTCCCGGTTTTTGGAGAAGGTTTGCAGCGGATAAAAAACGCCGTGCCGCCGGTGCCTGTGCAGGGCTGCCAGGGCTGTGATCCCCGAAGTATGGGCTACAATCCCGTGCAGCGGGGGCAGATGTTCTGAAAGCGATTGGATCTGATCATCGGAAATACTGATGAGGTAAAGATCGGCATCGGTATTCAGCTGCTGCAGCCGGGTGAGGGGCTGTGCTCCGGTTTTTCGGGCCAGTTCTTCGGCGTGCGCTGCCGTGGGGGAATACACCTGTACAAGGGAGAGGCCTTTCTCTTTGAAGGCCTGTGCCAGGTGGGTGGCCACGTTTCCCGAGCCGATCACTACCACGGATTGTATGGGGTGGGGGCGGCTCATTATTTTAACAGTTCGCGGACTTCTTTTTTCAACAGGGTCAGGGCTTTTTCCACCGGATCGGTTTCTTTTTCCAGCCCTCCTACCAGGATGGCCTGGGCCAGATCGGAAGCGGGCGCCGAAGGATCGAGCGGTTCGGCAGCCTTGCGGATGCGCTGGGAAACACTCTCGCGGGCGGTTTTCACCAGTTCCCAGGACAGATCGGAAATGTAGATCTGCTGCGACAGGTTGTGTTCAAATTCTTCGCGGATGGTTTGCTGGAGTTTGATCTCCAGCGAACGGGCCGTTTGTCCGGGTGCCAGCGACCGGGGAATCATCTGGGAAGGGTTGATGCGCTCGAGCAGCAACACCATGCGCTCGTAAGCCTGTACCCGCGTCTGGAGCATGCTGTTTTGTTTGGGATACCGTTCGGGAGCAAAACGCTGGCTGAGCAGCTCGTGTTCCTTTTTCAGGAAATTCATGTGTTTTTCGTTGTACCGTACAAAGGCTTTCATCAGGAAAAATACCAGCACAAGCAAGAATAGGGAAAAGGCGATATAAACAAAAATCTCTGTCGTCATGGCTATCGTATTTTGGTTCAGAATAGAATACAAAATAACAACATATTTTTGAAAGCACACCGAAACAACCGCTACAAATTCACCGGGGAAGCCGTCCGTTTTTTGGAGTGATTCCAAATTTCCGTCCGATGGATTCTTTAGGAATGTATTTGAAGATAAAAGAGTTATCTTTATGCTTTATTAACCCAAAAGATACTGAACCATGCCCACCCAAGATGCCTTCGGCGGAAGTGTTTTAGAGCTTACCGCCAAACTCCGTCCCCAAATTGATCGTCTGGAAGAAAAGATTGTGATCGGTCAGGCGGAAGACGTTATTGAAGAGTTGAACCGGATTTTAGAACAACTGGAAGGGGCTCCGGATGACGATCGCCAGGTTGCCCAACTGTATTTTGATGCCCTTTATGTGGGTTTTCAGGCATTGCTGTGGCTGGGCAGGTGTAACGAATTGATGGAGGTGGCCGATCAGCTGGTGAAAATTGCCGACGACACCAAAGATCCCCTGTTGATAACCAAATCCATGATTGCCAAGACGAAAACATACCGTTGGTTGGGGTATTACGAAAAAGCCCGGGTTTTTATTCTGACCGTTGAGGACGTTTCCCGTCGGTTGGGTTTTCAAAAAGAACTGGCGGAGAGTTTGCTGGAGAAATCGTTTTATGCCAACAGTGTCCGGCTCCTGGACGAGGTTTTACCGTTGAGGCTGGAAGCGGTATCCCTGGCCAAAGAAAGCGGAGATGAGACCCTGTATGCTGACTGTTTGTATTTCCTGGGAGCCCTGTATGTAAAAAACCAACAGCCCGACGAGGCCGATCAAACACTGAAAGAGGCCCTTGACCTGTATAAAAAGACGGGGAACAACAGAGGGATTTGTCGCGTTTTCAGGCAGATTATTGATGTGATTCCTCTGGATCAGAAGGATACTCGACTGGAATTTTTGCAGAAAGCCCTCTCCCTGGCAGAAGAAAGCCACGACCCGGTGGAAAGGGCTATGGTGTATTCGGCTGCCGGTTGGGAATGGATGGATACGGACAAGGATCTTTCGCTGGAATACTTCCAAAAGGAATTGAGTCTGTACCACGAACTGGAGGATCAGGTCGGGTTGAAGGATTGTTACACTGAAATAGGGGGGTATTACTATTATCACTCCGAGAACGAAAAGTCCAGAGAATACCATAAAAAATCCTTAGAAATTGCTGAAAAACTGGAAGACCATTTCTCTGCTTCAAATAGTTATTTGTTCCTGGGCAATACTTATTTTGACGAAGATAATTTCCGGGATGCGTTGGATCATTTCAATCAGTCGGCGGAACAATTAGTGATTCCCAAAAAAGGGAAAAAAGGGGACCTTGTGGAGCGGATTCTGTGGATGGCACGTTGTTTGGCTCTGCTGGATGACAGCGAAAAGGCAGAGGAATATTTCAACACGGTTGTTCAGGCATATACCGAACGGGAAGAGTGGGGACCACTGGCCAATGCTTTTGCCGACATGGGCAGGACGTTCAGAAGACAACGTGATTTTAAAAGGGCCACTGATTATTTGCTGAAAAGCATTGATGCATTTCATAAAGCAGAGGATGTGGAAGGTTTACTCAGTTCCTATAATGAGATGGTCGGCATTGGGTTTGAGGAGCCGAATTATCCGCTTGCCATCCGAATACTGGACATCTTGATCAAAATGAACGACGAGCTGGACCGTCAACCGACCTTGGCTGAAAACTATAAGGACCGGGCTGCGGGTCACTTCAATCTGGAAGCCTATGAACCGGCGGTGGAAGATTATGTGAAGGCACTCAATATTTTTCTGGCATTGAAAAACAACGATCAGGCAGGTCGTACCTATGCCGATCTGGCCGAAACTGTATTGAAGCTCGACAGGCACGATGATGCCCTTGGTTTTTATGCCGAAGCATTGAGTATCAGCAAGCAGGAGAAAATGCTGGACCTGAGAGCTCTTGTATATGAGGGCATGGCCGATGTTTATTACGCGACGGACAATTATAAGGATGCCGCCAAACAGTACCTGAAGGCCAAGGCGGCCTACGATGTGGGGTTTGAAGATGGATTACTGGATCTTACGGAAGAGGAACTGAATGAAATCGGGGGCCGGTGTTACCGGAAAGCGGCCTCCAGTGCCTGGTTAAATGACTGGGATGGGGATGCTGTGTTTTTATACAAGAAAGCGCTGAAGGCCTATAAAAAAGTTGGAGACGATCTACAGATTGCGGAAGTAAATCATCGGTTGGGTGATGTATTAGCTGACAATTCAGATTCTTATCAGGAAGCCCTGGATTGTTATTCAAAGGCCCTGCATTATTATGAAACCTATGAAAAGGAAAAGCTAACAGAGGCGGAACTGTACGAAGGAATGGGAAATCTGCACCTTGAACTGGGCGATACCCGAAGGGCTGAAATGGAGCTTCAAACGGCGTTGGATTACTATTATAATGAGGGCGAAGAAGAAGCAGTGGCCCGGGTTCAGGAAATACTGGAAGAACTGGAGTAGAGGATTCCTTCCTGTTTGTATTGAAATCATTCATACCTTAGCATACAAAGGGTTCGGTATATGATGAACGATACAAAAAAATTGATTATTAAGGTGGGGCTTAAACTCTTTCTGCAGAAGAGTTACAAAGAAGTCACCATGAAAGAGTTGCTTTATGCTACCCACTTATCCAAGGGGGCTTTTTACCATTATTTTGAAAGCAAGGAACAGCTGTTTAAAGTGATTGTTTCGTTGTTTTTTAATCTGGGAACCATCGATTACAGCGAATTTCCTCAGGATTCGCTGGATCAGTTTTACCACCAATACGTAGATTCGGTGGCCGAATCGATGCGTCAGCTGAACGAGTACATCGGGGGAGAAGAAGGAGCAGCCCCGTACAATTACTTTCTCATCCTGTTTGATGCCTTGCGGCTGTTTCCCGAGTTTTTGGAAATGGAGCAGAAACAATACCATCAGGACCTGAAAGCCTGGGAGCTGGTCATCGGCAGGGCCAAACGGAAAAAGGAGATCCGGTCCAAAACCCCCGATCAGGAACTGGCCCGGTTGTTTTTGTACACCACCGACGGCGTTTTGATCCGGTATGTGAACAACCCCCGCAAGGAACCGTATCCTGCAGTCTTGCTGGAAGCCCTGGATGCTCAGTACGCCGGTTTGAAAGCCTGATGCTCTGAAGACGGGTACGCCCCCTGCACCCTTCGACTCGTCCTCCGTCTTTGATTCTTTACCCAGAGGGACGTGTTGCGGAGGGGATAAGTCCGGGAAAATTCTTTTATGTAGTTGACATTGAGGTTCTTGATGCCGGTCAAAACTCTGTTTGGGAGGGGGCAGGCAGAACGGCCATCCCCTTCGGTTGGACAAATTTTACTATCTTTGCATTGAATTACCTGTGTTCTTTGCCAAACGAATCGCTACAAATGTTTGAAAAAGAAACTCTTCGTGTTGTCCCGAAGAAAAACTTAATTAAGCCGAACTTCTTTTGACGGTTCCGGCGATAAGAATCAAATAAATCAAATCTTTTATGTGCAGTACTAAAATTTACAATGCGACAAACAAACCTAATTATCAGGAAAAGAAAGATCTGGTAGATTTTCTTTTCCAACACCTGGAGCAGTATGGCGATCCCAAAGAGGATATTGAAAAAGCCATCAATTATGCGTTGAAGGAAACGCCTTCCTTTGGAGGTTTTGTTGTGGTTTCCTTTCACGAAGACCTGATTTCGGGTGCTGTGGTGATCAATCAAACGGGGATGGACGGATACATACCCGAAAACATCCTGGTGTACATAGCTACCCACAGGGAGCACCGGGGAAAAGGGCTGGGGAAAAAGCTCATGAAGAAGACCCTGGAATTAGCCAAGGGCGATGTGGCCCTGCATGTGGAACCGGACAATCCGGCTCGTTTTCTTTATGAGAAAACCGGATTTTCCTCCAAATACGTGGAAATGCGCTTCCACCGTTCCGCACAATCAAATTAAATAGTTTAACTAAACCAATACCGATCGGGGCGGTGATTTCTGAATGGAAATTACTGTGCCTTCTTTTGCTATGGCTTTAATTGACATCATTATATTCGGAGTCTACTTCGCCACCATGTTGGGGGTTGGCGTTTATTTTTTCAGGAAAAACAAAGATTTAGAAGATTATTACGTGGGCGGGCGCTCGCTGAGCAGCTGGCACATCGGCTTGTCGGTGGTGGCGACCGATGTGGGCGGCGGTTTTTCCATCGGTCTGGGCGGTCTGGGATTTATGATCGGACTGTCGGGAGCCTGGATGCTGTTCACGGGACTCATCGGAGCCTGGGTGAGTGCGGTGGTGCTCATACCGGCAGTGACCAAGCTCTCCGGAAAACATAAGTTCTATACCTTCCCGCAGATTTTCGGTCATTATTACAACAAAAACGTGGCACTCATGGCCGGGCTGATCTCGGCCATCGGGTACATCGGCTTTACCAGTTCGCAGTTGCTGGCCGGTGCCAAACTGGCATCGGCAACCTTTCCCCACATCAGTCTGGAAACAGCCCTCGTATTCATGGGGGCCATCACGGTGATTTATACGGGGATTGGCGGACTGAAGGCAGTCATCTATACCGATACCATCCAGTGGATTATCCTGATGGGAGGGCTGGTGTTTGTAGGGATCCCCGTGGCCTATTATGCCATTGGCGGCTGGGATGCCATTCACAGTACGCTGGGCCACCAGTTTGTGAGCCTGACGAACATCACCTGGCAGCAAATGGTGAACTGGGGCATTACCATTATTCCCATCTGGTTTGTGGGGATGACCCTGTACCAAAGGATTTACGCTTCCAAAAATGTGAAACAGGCGAAGAAAGCCTGGTTTATCGCCGGTTTGTTTGAATGGCCGCTGATGGCTTTTATGGGCGTAACCCTGGGACTGTTTTCCCGGGTGGCTTATGAAAACAATATGTTCGCACAAATCGGCTATTCGGTGGGCAGTGCCATGGATGCGGAAATGGGCTTGCCTATCTTGCTGAACACCGTGTTGCCGACCGGGTTGATCGGACTGATGCTGTCCTCTTATTTTTCAGCCATCCTTTCCACCGCCGACAGCTGTCTGATGGCGGCTTCAGGGAATGTGCAAACCGATATTATGGGCATATTCTTCAAAAAAGAACAGACCATGAAGACCCAGCTGAAGATTTCACAGGTGATCACCCTGGCCATTGGTTTGCTTTCGCTGTTGCTGGCCAGCTTTATGACCAATGTGCTGCAGCTCATGCTGTATTCCTATGCCTTTATGGTTTCCGGTTTGTTCATCCCCATCCTGGCTGCCTTGTACGGCAAAAAACCCCATGCCCGGGCTGCCATGCTGGCAATGATCATCGGAGGGGGAACCACGCTGGTGTTGTCTGTAGCCGAAGTGTCGCTGCCGCTGGGACTGGATGCCAATATTTTCGGGATCACCGCATCGGCACTGACCTATATCCTGGTGTCCCGTTTCAATAACCCCAAACCCAGTCTGCAGGCCGTGCCTGCCTGACGGACAGAAAAAATGATTAACTTAGATGTTTTAAGTAAAATGCCATGGCCTACATTACCTTAGATACCCGAAAATTAAAGTCCAATTTCAATTACCTGGACAGTCTGTTTAAGAAACACAATATTCAGTGGACTGTGGTTTCGAAGATGCTCAGTGGAAATAAAATGTATTTGACCGAATTATTGAAACTGGACATCAAACAGGTTTCAGATTCCAGGGTTTCCAATCTGAGGACTATCAAATCCATCAACCCTGAGATCGAAACCCTCTACATTAAACCTCCTGCCAAGCGCTCCGTGGCCAATGTGGTGAAATATGCCGACATCAGTATGAACACGGAAATTGAAACCATCAAGCTGCTGTCGAAAGAAGCGCAAAAGCAGAATAAAATCCATAAGATCATTATTATGATTGAACTGGGCGAGTTGCGGGAAGGAATCATGGGGGAGGATTTTATTGATTTTTATGCCCAGGTGTTTAATTTGAAAAATATTGAAGTGGTGGGCGTTGGCGCCAACCTTTCCTGTTTGTACGGGGTTTTGCCCAACCACGACAAACTGATCCAGCTCAGTTTGTATGAGCAGTTGATCGAAGCCAAATTCAGCAAGCAGATCCCTTATGTTTCGGGCGGTTCTTCGGTCACCATTCCGCTGATCTTTCAAAAGCTGCTGCCCAAAGGCATCAATCACTTCAGGGTGGGAGAGACCTTGTTTCTCGGTACGGATGTGTACAACAATACCACGCTGAAGAAAATGAACCCCGATGTGTTTATGCTGTATTCCGAGATTATTGAGTTGAGTGAAAAACCGATGGTTCCCACGGGCGAGATGGGAACCAATGTGGACGGACTTACTTTTGAATTCGACCAAAAAGACATCGGAACCACCCGCTACCGGGCCATCATTGATCTGGGACTGCTGGATGTGGATTACGAACACCTGCAACCGGTGGATGAGTCGGTGAGTTTTGTGGGGGCCAGTTCGGACATGCTGGTGATCGACCTGGGCACCAACCAAAGCGGGTACAAGGTGGGTGATTTGCTGCATTTCAGGATGGACTATATGGGTGCGTTGCGCATCATCAATTCAAGATACATTGAGAAAAGGTTGAAAGATTGATGGATTGCCCCGGCATCGGCACCTGAATCTTGTCTTTTGATCCGCTAAGTAATTCCCGGAAATCCTATTTTACACAGGCTCTTTTTGTTCTTTAATGAACAGGAATTATTACCTTTGCGCCTCAAACAGATAATCAAGTGGACAAGAACATTATTTCCGATCGCATTCAGAACATTACCTTTTCTGCTACGCTGGAAATGACGCGGCGTAGCCGTGAATTGAAAGCCCAGGGGAAGGATGTGATCAACCTGAGTATTGGGGAGCCGGATTTTGATACTCCGGACCCGGTAAAAGAAGCCGCAAAACGTGCTGTAGACAACAATATTACCCATTACCCTCCGGTAGCAGGTTTTAAGGAATTACAGGAAGCCATAGCGCACAAACTGAAACGCGACAATGAGCTGGATTTCGCTCCCGATCAGATCGTGGTTTCCAACGGGGCCAAACAGTCGCTGTCCAATATTTTCTGGTCGGTACTGAACCCGGGCGATGAGGTGGTACTGGCAGCTCCTTACTGGGTTTCCTATTCGGACATCATCAAGCTGACCGGTGCCGTAGTGGTGCCGGTGGAGACTACGGTGGAAGACGACTTCAAAATGAAACCGGAACAGTTGCGGGCAGCCATCACGCCCAAAACGAAAGCGGTTTTGTTCAACTCCCCTTCCAATCCCACCGGCATGGTCTACAGTTCCTCGGAGATCGGGGCGCTGGTGTCGGTATTGAAAGATTATCCCAATGTGTTGGTGATTTCGGATGAGATCTATGAACACATCAATTATACAGGCATGCATGTGAGCATTGCTTCTTTCCCTGAAATGCAGGGCCGGGTAGCCGTGGTAAACGGTGTTTCCAAGTGCTATGCCATGACCGGCTGGCGCATTGGTTACATGGCGGCTCCCAAATTTTTGGTGGAAGCCTGTGTGAAACTGCAGGGACAATATACGTCCGGTCCGGGCACTATTTCTCAAATGGCAGCCCTGACAGCCATTCAGAACCCGCCACACAATTCGGATTACATTCACAAAATGGTGCGGGCCTTTAAAGAACGCCGCGATCTGCTGGTGGAGAAACTGAACGAGATTCCGGGATTGGTGTCTTACGTTCCCGAAGGAGCCTTTTATGTGTTCCCGGATGTGAGCAGCTATTTCGGTAAAAAGTTCGGTTCCTGCGAAATCAACAATACCACCGATATGAGCCTGTATTTACTCAATGAAGGGCTGGTAGCGGTGGCTCCCGGTGAAGCCTTTGGCAACGACCGGTGCATCCGTATTTCGTATGCCACTTCCACCGACTTATTGGAAATAGCCATGGAACGCATCAAAGACGCGTTGGCCAAATTGCACGAATAAAAAACAATGAACCTGACTGCTGAACAACTGAACAATATTTTTGACGCCTTTGACGAAAAGAAGGTGATGGTGATTGGTGATGTGATGCTGGATGCCTATGTATGGGGTAAGGTGGAGCGTATTTCCCCCGAAGCTCCCGTGCCGGTGGTGGCAGTGCAGCATCAGGAAAACCGCCTGGGCGGTGCCGGAAATGTGGGATTGAATTTGCAGTCGCTGGGAGCACAGACCATCATGTGTTCCGTGATTGGTGACGATGGAAACGGCCGGGAACTGAAAGAAATTTTTAAGGCTTCGGGAATGGATGTCTCCGGACTGGTGGAAACCAAAGAGCGGATGACCACCACCAAGTTCAGGATCATCGGCAACAAAGCACAGATGCTGCGGGTGGACAGGGAAACGACCGATCCGTTGGATGCTGAACTGTTTCAGGAACTGTGTTCCCGCATTGATCAGATCCTGGAAAACCAAACCGTTGACGTGATCATTTTTCAGGACTATGACAAAGGGGTGATCTCTCCGGATCTCATCGATTTTGTGGTGGCCCGGGCCAAACAAAAACAGATCCCCGTGATGGTGGATCCCAAGAAAAGAAATTTCCTTTCCTATAAAGGAGTAACCCTGATGAAACCCAACCTGAAGGAAATGGTGGAAGGCCTGAACCTGACCATCCAGGCCGACAGTATGGAAAGTTTACACCATGCCTCCCGAACCTTACTGGAAAAACTGGATGCCGAAATGGTGCTGAATACGCTGTCGGAAAAAGGGGTTTATATTTTGTGGAAGGAAAACAGCGAACTGAAAGAAAAGCACATTCCTGCCCATTTCCGGAACATTTCCGACGTTTCCGGTGCCGGTGATACGGTGATCAGTGTTGCTGCATTGTGCATGGCTGAAGGACTTCAGCCGGCCGAAACGGCGTTTCTTTCCAATCTGGCCGGAGGCCTGGTTTGTGAAGAAGTGGGCGTGGTTCCGGTACAAAAAGAAAAATTACTGAAAGAAGCCATCAGGCTCATCCAGGCATAGACTATTAACTCGTCAAGAACACTATGACAAATACAACCAAAGGGAAAAAGGATATGGTGCAAAATATGTTCAACGACATTGCACCCCGCTATGATTTATTGAATCACTTACTGTCGGCCGATATAGACAAAATCTGGCGCAGGAAGGTCAGAAGAAGTCTGGCTCCTGCCAACCCGAAACAAATTCTGGATGTAGCCAGCGGTACCGGCGACCTGGCCATTGAACTGGCCAAAATGCCCGTGGAAAGGATCGTGGGGATCGATATTGCCAACGAAATGCTGGAGATCGGCCGGGTGAAAGTCAAACGGAAAGGCCTCGATCCGGTCATCGAACTGCAGACCGGTGATTCCGAAGCCATCAATTTTCCCGATGAAGAGTTTGATGCAGTTACCGTAGCTTTCGGAGTTCGTAATTTTGAAAATCTGGATGCAGGCCTGAAAGAAATGCAACGGGTTCTGAAAAAGGGAGGACAAGTGGCCGTACTGGAGTTTTCCAAACCGGCCGGCTTTCCCATGCGAAACCTGTACTATTTCTATTTTAAAAGAGTCCTGCCACTCATAGGCAGAATGGTTTCCAAACATGATTCGGCTTACACCTACCTACCTGCATCGGTGGTGGCGTTCCCCGAAGGAACACATTTTATGCAACGGATGAAGGCAGCCGGATTTTCCAATCCCAGGCAAAAAAGACTGACGTTCGGCATCGCCACCCTGTATCTGGCTGAAAAGTAGTGGCCCTTTGATGGTTTTCATACTATTATGGGCAAAGTGCCGTTATTTTTTAAATTTACGCCTGTAACGAGCCAGATGAAAGTAGTTAAATACAGCCTAGTTTTTCTGTTTTTCCTGTTTGTGTTTTCGGTGCTGCCGACCGTTCAGGGACAGGAACGATATGTTATGAATCTCCAGGGGTATAACGAACAACCCTATCATTTCGGTTTTATCCTGGGAGGCAATCAGATGTTGTTTGACCTGAAAACCATCGATAACCTCTCCTCTAAAGTATGGACCACCGATCAGCTTCCTGATTTTAATGCTCATTCGGCCCAGGTGTACTCGGTTACAGTGCAGGGAGCTCCCGGGTTTTCGGTGGGCATCCTGGGAAATCTGCTGTTGAATAAATATGTGGACCTCCGGTTCATTCCCACTTTGTCCTTTGGCAGTCGTTCGCTGCAATACAAGATCAGAGCGCAGGGTTTGAATGGAGGAAACATTGACAGTACGATCATCATTACCAAGCAACTGAATTCCACGTACCTGACCTTTCCCCTGATCTTTAAGTACCGGTCGTGGAGACAAAACAATGTGGGGGGCTATTTTCTGGGCGGGGCCAGCTTGTCCATAGATATGGCGGCTGCCAAGCAGTCTAAACTCAACGACAACATTGGCATCATTAAGCTGCATCCTCACGACCTTAGTTTGCAGGCCGGTGCCGGCTTCGACTTTTACAACAAGTACTTCAAGCTGGGGATTGAGGCGAAAATGATCTATGGTTTGAAGAACCTGATCATTCGCGAAAACGATATCTATTCCGGAAGCATCAGTCAGCTCCATTCAAAGATCTTTATGCTTACCTTTACTTTTGAATAAACACAGGCAATATGGCAACGAAGAAAAACCAACGTATCCGGCTTTTCAACGAAGTGCTGGAAAAGTCGTCCATGAAACAGGATGTTTTTGCTGCGGTACTGAAATCTTTTCAATTGATGAAACAGGTTTCGGAAGTGTTGGCAAAGGATTATCAGATAAATGCCATAAAGAAAAAAATGGATCGCCACGACCTGCTGAGCGTGGACCAACACGGTGATTTTGAGTTTGCCCTCCAGTTTGGCGGGGATACGTTGTTGTTCCTCATGCATACCAATATTTTTGAAATTCCCCGTGATCACAATGTGATGCGATCCAAATACATTCAGGAGGACCCCACTCGTTCCTATTGCGGGATTGTCCATATTTACAACTTCCTCACCGATTCATTCAAATACAACCGGGTGAACGATCTGGGTTACCTCATCGGCAGGATTTTCATCAATCGCGAGCAGCATTATTTCATCGATGGAAAGAGTGAGCTGGGGTTTATGTACAACAATTTCAGAAACCACCAGATCAATGAAAAGAATGTGGAAGAGATCCTGCTGTCAGCCATTCGTTATACGCTGGGTTTCGACCTGTTGATTCCTCCCTATGAGCAGGTAAAGCTACTGACTGTCAGTGAAATGAAAAATGCCCTGGAAGTGATTTCTTTCAAGACGGGCAAGCGGCTGGGCTTTCAGTTTTATGCCGACCAGGATGAGGTGGAATAGGCCGGTATTTGCCGGGATGAAAAATCTTGAAAATTTTCAGAAAAAATATTTGCAAAAATAAAAAATTGTTTACTTTTGCACCTCCAAAACAAGACGGTCGGTTCGTCTAGTCAGGTCAGGACGCCAGGTTTTCATCCTGGTAACACGGGTTCGAATCCCGTACCGACTACCACCATTAAACCGCTCAACTGATTGTTGAGCGGTTTTTTTTTTCATTTCATTTTCATTTGCGGGCAGTAATTAATATGCTAACTTTGTAGCTCCTAAGCCCCAAAAACCAGACTCCTGTTTGAATAGTTGAATGTTATGATTATCAAACTAATATGATTATGAAAAAAATTTACTTTCTCTTTGCTTTCTTCCTTTTTCTATTGACATCTGTGGGTAGGGCACAAAGCCTTCATGATAAGGAGTTGATGGACCAATACGATGTGAAAGAATATATTCTGGATTTGAACATCAGTAATTCTTCAGTTAAAATTTCAGGGAATGTGACCATTAATGCCCAAGTTACAGCGCCGGTGTTGGATACTTTTGCCGTTGATCTGATTGATACAATAACGCCGGGCAGAGCGTATATGGCAGTTGATTCCGTAAAAATGGGCAGTCAATTATTGAACTTTGAACACACGAATGATGTTGTCCGAATTAAGATTGATTCCGTTCAGAAGGGGCAGATGTTTTCTGTTCAGATTTTTTACCATGGAAGTGCTGAGCCGGTGATTTACCCTTATGATAAGGGGATTATGCTTTCAGACAACAATACCGAGTCTTTTTCCTTATCCGAATCCAGAGGGGCGAAATTATGGTGGCCCTGTAAGCAGGACTTAACAGACAAGGCCGATTCAGTGAAGTTTTTGATCACTACAGATTCCACGAATCTCTCAGGTTCAAACGGGCTGTTGGTATCTACAAAATATTTGCCCGGAGGAAAAGTGCGGTATGAATGGAAAACAAATTATCCAATCGACTATTATTTGATTTCCTTTGCTGTAGGACCTTTTACCGATTATAAAGTCAAGACCGTTCTTTCAGGAACTGACGACACCGTATTGATTCAAAGTTTGCTGAATAAAAATTCGCTTAATTATAAAAAGAACCTGGAGGGAATAGAAGTCACAAAAAAACTGTTGAATATTTTTTCTGAGATACTGGGCCCTTTTCCATTTAGAAAGGAGAAATACGGTTATGTATCTGTTGACGGGGCTCCGGTCGGTGGTATGGAAAATCAAACCATGACAACCATAGGCAGTAAATACCTGGACAGTATTCCCACTTCATTTGGTTTCTATAATTCCAGTTGGGTTACGGCACACGAACTCGCGCATTCATGGTTTGGCGATTTGGTGACCTGCAAATCCTGGAATGACGTATGGATCAATGAGGGTTTTGCTTCTTATATGGAATATGTAGCTCTGGAAAGATTGCATTTGGATTCGTTGTCTCGGGAATGGTTAGATGTAGCATTTTCTCGTGCGAGCCTTTATAAGGGAAGTGTCTATGTTCCGGATTCACTGGTAAATGACGACAATAGGGTATTTAATTTGGGATTGAGCTATAAAAAAGGAGCGCTCATATTGCATATGCTCCGGTATGAAATTAATAATGACTCGTTATTCTTTAAAGGATTGAGGGAGTATTTGCATCAATACGCCGACAGTACAGCAGGGGCGATGGATTTTAAAGCAGTTATGGAGTCTGTCACGGGCATGGACTTTACGACATTTTTTAATCAGTGGTATTATGGCGACGGGTATCCGGTGTTTAATGTAAACTGGGGGCAGGATAACGATACGGTATGGATTCATTCAGTGGAAACAAGCAGGGGGGACAGGACAACTTTATTTAAAACCCATATAGATTTTCAATTGAATTTTCCTTCGGGTGATACCCTTGTCCGTCTTTATCAGAGGCAAAATGATCAAATGTTCAAAATCCCCGAAAGTAAAGGTGTTCTGTCAATTGTAGTCGATCCTAAAGACTGGTTATATAAGCTGATAGGGACTGTTACTGCCACACGAAGTTATCATGCTAAAGAGCATGTTGAAACGAAGATTTACCCAAATCCATTTGCTGATGTTGCCCATATTCGGTTTCATTTGGACAGACCTGAAACGGTAAAAGTTGAAGTGTTTGACCTGCGGGGAACTCGGGTTGAGAAAAAGGAAATAAAGGGATTCACAGGGGAAAATACAATTACGGTAGGTGCAGGTCTGGAGAGCGGGACATACTTTTACCGGATTGAATTTAGTGGAAAATCAGGATCCGGGAAACTGATTAAACTTTGAAACTTTGAGGAATATTTGAAAACATATTTACGTTTTTATGTACTTTAGATGTTTGAAACATAAAACTTCAGAAACATGAAAACAGCACAGCAATGGTTCGACGAATACGGCGAAAGTCATCGCCATCCGATCAATAAACTATTGCACTGGGTCTGCGTTCCGAGTATTTTTTTCAGCATTGTGGGACTTTTTGCATCCATTCCCCATGCCTTTCTCGATAGTTGGTTTCCCGTGAGCTGGGCGCCTTATGTTAATTTTGCCACTTTGGCTTTGTTGTTGACAATGATTTTTTATTTCATTATTTCACGGACTATTTTTGTGGGGATGGTATTGGTGGCGGCTCTGAGCCTCTGGGGAATTGCTGTCGTTGTACAGGCAGCCTTTATGCCCCTGTGGTTGTTTTCTGTTTTGGTTTTTGTCGTAGCCTGGATCGGACAGTTTATCGGGCACGGCATTGAAGGTGCCAAGCCGTCCTTTTTCAAAGACCTGCAGTTTCTGCTGGTGGGACCGGCCTGGTTGCTGCACTTTGTCTACAGGAAATTAGGAATCCCGTTGTAACGTTAACGTTCTTAGACATTAAACCTCTGTTTCTTATGTCAGGTCGGGAATATATTTCCCATTATGGGAAGCATAAAGAGGTGGTTAAATGCCCAATAAGGAATGTAACAATCAGAAAATCAATGATTATCATATTGGTTTGTTGTTTGGCACGAAATTTAATAGTATGACAATGGCGGAAAATCCGTCCGGTTTTAAAAGATAAGATATTAACTATGAAAAATTGCTATATGAAAACGAAGTCTTTACGCATCTCAGGAATCGTTCTTCTGTTCTCGGCGTTATTGTTTACAGCCTGTAACAAAACTCCGGCTCCCGTTGACAATACGGTTACGAGCATGAACGATTTGGTTGTCAGTGACAACTTCAACTGGAAAACTACCAAGACGGTCGCGGTCAATATCACCACGCCCACGTGGGACCCCTCACAGGTGGTCAAAATCTATTCTATTGACGGAAAAAATCTGTATTATGCCGGATTCCCCGGTACCAGTGGTACGGTAAATGCCAATATTACGTTGCCCGCTGCCACCAATATGTTGAAACTGGAATACGGGATCGGGAATACATACAAGTCTATGCTGGTGGGTGTGGATAATCAGCTGGCTTTTAATTACAACGAATTCAAAAGTGCTGCTGCCGATGCCTGTGACTTGTCCAAAGAAGAAACCTTTAGTCAGGGGGGCTGGTCAAGCAAAGCCCACGGAGACAATCCGGGTTCTGTGCGGGATGCCCATTTCGAACAGGTATTCCCTAATGGTTTGGTGATGGGTGATCCCGATCATTATACCATCACGCTGACCTCTTCCGAAAATGTCAAGGACTTCTTACCCGGTGGGGGTGGTTCAGAGGTTTTAACACAAAGTTATACCAATCCGAAATCGAAAGACAAGGTGGCCGGTAACTGGGGTGGTCAGATTGCTGCTGCTATAATGAATGTGGAATACAACAAAGCCGGATACCTGGGTGATGATAACCTCAAACTGGGGGATCTTGTTTTCACCAATGGTGCTTTCCAGGGTGTTTCAATTAATGACTTTTTGGCGATTGCCAACAAAGCCATCGGTGGTGGCGGTTTGAGTGGCTACAGTATTTCTGATATTCAGAATGCCGCTGAACTCATTAACCTGAACTTTGATGATGGCCATAATGAGGGATATTTTACCTGCCCGTCCAGTCCGTCTGACTGTGGCTGTAATGGTGGATTAAGATCCATTACCTTAAAATACAACGGCAGCACAACGGCCAACATTCAGGTCACAGATGGCCACAACGAGGTTTTCTATACCGGTTCAGTCGAACCCGGAGGAACTTTTACTGCCAATGGATCAGGACAAGACGGGAAATTCAGTGCCAGTATTACCCTCAAGGTGAATGGTACGGAGAATACTTCTATTCATGTAAGCTGTTCACAGAATATCTATAAAGGTGATGTTCACGGCGATTTTACCATCATGGACGGTGTCAGCAAAAATAACCTGCATTTGTGTGAGGGAACTGCCGGATCTGATTGTGGTTGTGATAAACAACTGTATTCCTTAAGGCTGCGCTATGATGGTTCGGGACCTGCACAGGTTAAAGTAATGGAAGAGGAACACGAAAAACAAATCTATTGCGGAACCCTGAATCAGAATGATGAATTTTCGTTTAACGGTTCCTCCAAAGATGGTAAACTGGGTGAGAAGCTTTATGTATATGTAAATAATTCGAAAAACGCTACCATCAGTACCAAATGCGAAGACAATCCGGAAGTAGGCAAATCCTATGGCGATTTTACCATCGTAGCCGGAACCAGTAAAGGAAATAAAGCCCTTTGTGGTTCAACAGGTGGTGGAACAACCCCTCCGGGTGGTGGTACAACTACCTCAGCTTATACAGGAACACTGGCCTATGAAGATTTGTGGCCCTATAAAGGGGATTACGATTTCAACGACATTGTGGTCAGTTACGACTTTGCCATTACCAAGGATGATCAGGAAAAGGTACAGACCATTAATGCAACCTTTATCCTCTACGCCTTCGGTGCATCCTATCACAATGGTTTCGGATTCCAGTTGCCTGGGGTTAACCCGGATCAGATTATCAGTGTAACGGGTTACAACCTGGCCAATGATACTTATGTTCACCTGGCTTCCAACGGTCTGGAGCAGGGTCAGTCAAAAGCAACCGTGATCGTATTTGACGATGCCTGGAGACTGATGCCTTATCCCGGAATGGGAATTGGTGTGAACACCAACATGTCGGCTCCTTATGTAACACCGGATACCTTGGTGATCCATATGTCTTTCTACGATAACGGAAGTTTTGCACCGGGTGGTCCGGTAACCTACAACCAGCTGGATATCGGTAATTTCAATCCGTTCATTATTGTGAACAAAGACCGGGGTGTGGAAGTACACCTGCCCGATCATGCGCCAACGGATCTGGCTGATCAAACCCTGCTGGGAACTGGTGACGATGCCAGCAACCCATCTACCGGTACCTATTACAAAACAGATAAAAACCTGCCCTGGGCGATTAATATTCCGGATAACTTTGACTATCCCATCGAAAAACAGGACATTACCGGGGCTTATTTGTTCTTTGCCACCTGGGCCGAAAGCAGCGGAACGTTGTATCCCGACTGGTATATGGACAAATCAGGATATCGAAATACTTCGTTAATCTACGTACCTCATTAATGAAGGAAATAAGGATCGAAAAGGCCTGCGCTCTGGAGCGCGGGCTTTTTTGTTTGCGGCTGTTTGTTTACTTGTTTGCTGGGAGCGTGATGGTAAAGCGACTGCCTTTTCCTTCTTCGGATTCTACCGCCATACTGAAACCGTGGGTTTCGACCACCTTTCTAATGATTCCCAGTCCCAGTCCGCTGCCTTTTTCGCCACGGGTTCCGTGACTTGTTGTCTGCACATGAAACAGATTATTTTTTACCTGTTCGGGCATACCGACCCCTTTATCATAAATGGTGATGAATGTATTCCCTTTGGAATCGGAACGGGCTGTAAATCCCACTTCACCTCCTTCAGGCGTGAATTTGATGGCATTGGCGATGAGGTTGTTCAATGCCTGAAGAAAAAGCGTGATGTCTGCGTTGATGGATAACCCTTCCGGAATGTCTGTCCGGTACTTCAGGTTTTTGTTTTCCAGGGCATGTTGAGCGGTACGTTTGACGGTGTCGGCCAGTTTCTGAACTTCCATTTCTTCGATTTTCAACTGGAAATTCCCCAGTTCCAGGTTTGACCAGTGGTACAGTTTGTCGTTATAGTCCAGCAACCGGGCCATTTCGCTTTTGATGCCCAGCAGCATTTCCCGGTAGAAGTCATCCAGCGATCCTTTTAATTCTTCATCGTTGGTCAGCATTTCGGCGATCCCAAATACAGAGGCAATGGGTGAACGTAAATCATGTGAAATGATGGAAACAAACTTTTCCTTGTATTCCAGCAATTCTTTCAGCCGCTTTTCTGTTTGGGTCAGTTTTTCGTACGCCAGCTCCAGTTCTCTGGCTTTCTGGTACACTTCCTGACCTACCGCCTGTTCGTTTTCCAACCGAAGGATCAAATACGCTTCGTTGGAGAAGTTTACAGCGATGGCTTTGAGCAGATATTCGTTTCCGGTGTCGTCGTTTTCAATCCAGATGCCCGAGGGATAGGTTTCTTTGTTTTTTTCATTCCAAAAGGGAGTGGCTTCCGGTTCAAAAGCTTCCAAATAAGGAAAAACAGAGAAAAGCTCTTTTCCGGCTGATTTTAGCAAACCCGGTTTCAAGCGGGAAAGCCATTGAGGGATTGTTCCCTGCAGTTCATACAGGGAAGGGGCTGTTCTTTTGAATGTGGCCATGCCCAGTAGTTCGAGGTGCCCCAACGGATTGGTTTCGTTTTGATAATTGATTTCGTTCAGTCGCTGAACGAGTTGTTCGACGTAGCGCGTATGTTCCGTAACATCAAACAACAGAAACCACAGGGTATTCCTGTCTCCCTGCAGAACGAGAACATCGGTAAAGCGATCGTCAATAAGCTGCAGGTTGCTAAGTTTGAGTTCTTTTTCCCGGAAGGGGAAGAGTCCGGTGCTAAAGTCAAACAAGGTGGTTATGCTGGTCCCGGTTTCCGGTAATGAACGGGTATACCATTCAGTGTGACCGGTAAAGTCCAGAATGGATCCCGATGCATCGGTGAGAAACAGGCAGAAATGGTTGAGCGGATTCTGACTCTCCAGTAATTTATCGAACAGGTTGCCGGGGATCGTTTTCATGACTTCTATTCAGTGAGTGTTTTTTTAGCCAGCGAAGTAAACGCTTCTTCTACATTGGTGTCTTCTTTGGCACTGGTCAGCCAAACCTCCATTCCTTTATCTTTCAGTTCCTGAATTTCTTCCCCGGTGATTTCCCAGCTTTCTTTTAAATCCGATTTATTCATCAGTACAACAAAAGGAATATCTCCTGCTACTTTTTGGGCCATTTCAAGTAACTCGAGTCCAATATCTAAAGTTTTTCTTCTGGTTCCATCCATCACGATGAACAGGCCGGAAGACCCCATCACATAGGCAGGTTTCACCTTCTGGAATTCATCCTCACCATGGATATCCCATAAAAGAAGATTCACCTCTTCGTGGTTGATCTGTATTATCTTCTGGTCAATTTTTACGCCGATGGTGGTATGGTATTTTTCAGAAAAGATGCTCCGGACAAACCGCTGAACCAAACTGGTTTTTCCTACAGCAAAGGAGCCCAACATGGATATCTTTTTCTTAATCATGCCTGATGGATTTAGCGTATTCAATTTTAAAGGAAACGGTTCGAACGGGCTGGGTCAGCGCGCTGTCGCTTTTGACCGTCACTTTGGGAATCAGTACTTCCGGAGGGAGTCCCCAGCTGACCATCAGGTCGATGAATTTGTCGGCCCGTCGCTGGGCGATGATTTTATTTCCTGCCTTATTGCCTTCTTTACTGGTATGCGAAAGCACAACAATGACCGGAACCGAATCATTATGAAAATTAAAATCCAGTACCGATCGGGTTTGGGCAACAATGTGCTTGAAATGTGTCTGTTCGGAAAGTGGAATGGTATCGCTGTTGAAGCCGAAGGTAAACGTGTATTTTTCAATGGCCAGATCGGGTTTGGAAGCCGTTACGGGGGCATTCAGAAAAATAACCTGGGTAATACCGGCCATTTGCAGGGCTTTGTTTTTTGAACTTTTCATCCATTCTTCCGGGGTTTCTCCGGAAATAAATAAGGTGTCGTTTCTGTAACTGAAATGCTGATTTTCTGTGGGGTTGAGCTTTTGATGTGCCCGTTTTAAAATGAAGATTGGATCCAGAGAAATATAGGGCTGTAACTTCAACCGGATTTCCCCGGGTTTGAATTTGTTTTGGGCAAAAAGACTGGCGGGAATTTTAGCCAGCGGGTCCCTGAGTCCCTCCACAACCCAATGCCCCTGTTGTTTGTCTGTGTGGGTAACCACAAGACCGGGCACTTCCTTTAATTTCTGAACAAAGCGATCGAAACGTATGCGCTGATCGATCAGCCCGTAGATCCAATAGCCCAAAGCCCCCATAAGAATGAGAATAAGCAGGATGGCAGCAATGGGTTTCCTTCTTTTTTCCGGTTTTTTTTCTTTCTGGATGCATTCTTCCAGTAAATTCTCATCTTTTTGAAACCGCGCTGTATCGCCTTTAAAATGGTCCAGTTCGTAGGAATAATCGATGTGAATCCCTTCCAGGTTTTCTTTCAGCAGGATTCGGTAATTCTGCGAAATGTTTCCTTCCACAATGGCAGCAATGATGGCTTTCGGTCCCTGTTCAATCCAGATGTTCAGTTTTCCCACCTGAATGGTATCGAGACTGTCGTCTGTTGAATGAAAGGAGTCCTGGACAAAATCTTTGATCGCGGTCAGCATGGAGGATACCAAATCGGCATCGGTAGTTTCTTCATTTCCGGCCTGGGTGAGCAGCAATCCGGTTTCCTTGTGAATCAGAAAGACTTGTTTTACCTGATAAACATACGCATGCGACAAGACAATTTCACCGTAGGATTTTCCGGAAAATACAGCCTGAAACCGCCAGCCGATTCTTTTGGGAGAGAAGCTGTGTTCGAGGGTTTGATTCACAACATCCAGCATCCGTTTGATGTCTTCGGCCACCGCTTTTCGAATGGCAGGCATCATAACAGGGAAGAGGATATCGGAGAGTGTCTTCGGGTTTTTGCGGATGCTTTCCTTTAATACCTCTTCCACCATGGGCTGAAGGGCTTCCAGTGTAACGCCTCCGGAGTCAACCAGTTTCTTAAAAGCTACAGGAAGCAAATGACTGAGTTCCTCGGAAAAAGCCTCTTTGTCTTTCAGTAATTTGTTGAGATGCTCCAGTTCTTTTCGGTCGTAACCCGTAAGAAGTTTGCGGACTTCTTCCAGTTGTCCCTGCAACGCAAGCTTCTTCGACAGATCGTCCATGGAGTTATCGGGTTTCTGTGCTGGCATCCCTATTGCAGTTTTTCAATAATACCTTTCAGTAATTCGGCCAATTCTGTTCTGCTCACTTGTTTTTCGTTAAGGGAATCCAGTGCTTCGGATATTGAAGTTTCGTGTTGTTTGATATGCCGTTCCAGTCCCTCAACCTGTGCACTGATCTCAACCCTCACGGCTTCCAGTTTTTCCTGGAATTGCTGTTGAATTTTTTCCAGGTGTTGGGTTTGGTTTTCCTGAAAGGATTGGATGTTTTGCAAATGCCCGTCGGTAGCAGCCTTGAGTGTGGAAAGGCTTTCCTCCCATTCGGTTTTCAAATCGGCAAAACGCTGGTTCACCGTTTGCAGATCTTCTCCGAACAGAATCTCTTTGATTCTGTACAGGTTATCTTCTTCATTGTGTTTGTGCGGATCCATAACAGGAACTATTTATAGTATAAAAGTACTTTTTTTATTGATTCTAACGATGTGATTTTCAAAAGCGAAAAAATTATTACTTTTGCCAACCCGAAAAACAACCCGCATTTTACTATTTAAAAAGAAGTTGTCATCTGAAAAACAAGGAACTAATGAGTGATCAATACCACAAAATATTAAACATTCGGGAACTGGCTGACTCAGCATTTATACTGGAGATTGAGCGGAAGGGAATGCGCTTTGAACCCGGACAGCATATTTTGCTCGGGAAGGCAGGCGATATCCACCATCGGGAGTATTCTATCTACAGCAGTGTGGCTGATGATGCCCTGGAGGTACTGGTGAAGGAGGTTCCCGACGGGGAGGTGTCGAAGGTTTTGAGAAAGCTGAAACCCGGTGATGAGGTGGAAGTACAGGGGCCGTTTGGGTTTTTTACCATTGAGGAAGAGTTTATGAACAACGGGAGTACGTTCCTTTTCATTGCCAGTGGCACGGGGATATCGCCGTTTCACAGCATGGTGAAGAGTATTCCCGGTCTGAATTACAAACTGCTGCACGGTATTCGCTATGCCGAAGCCAGTTTTGAAAGAGATCACTACGATACTGGTCGTTATGTTTCCTGCACCAGTCGTGATGATCAGGGGGATTTTAAGGGACGGGTGACCGACTACATTAAACAGGCTGATGTTGATCAGAACACACACTGCTTTCTGTGCGGAAATTTTGAAATGATCCGTGATGCTATGGATCTGCTGGAAGAGAAAGGCATTGCTCAGGATCATTTGCATGCTGAGGTTTATTTTTAACAGCGAATTGCTTTAGAAGGAAAATCATGAAATATCATATTGTACAACTGGGATGCCAAATGAACATTTCCGACGGGGAAAGGGTTCAGGATGTGCTGGAGAAGATGGGGTTTGAGCCCACCGACCGGGAAGAGGAGGCTCATTTGTTGGGGGTGATTGCCTGTTCGGTTCGCCAGAAAGCCATCGACAAGGTGTATACCCAGATCAGGAAGTGGAACAAATGGAAAAACAAGAGAAACCTGCTGACCTTTGTCACCGGTTGTGTTTTACCGGCTGATCGCGAGAAATTCCTGAAGCAATTTGATATGGTCTTCCCCATGAGTGACCTGCCTGTGTTGCCCGATATGATCCGTCAATACGGTGTAGTAACTCCTGCCGGAATCCAGACGCTGGATGCCGGTTGGGATGATTGGGAAAAGCCTGTGTTGGAAAGCCGCAACGAAGCCGCTTTCCGCATGGATAAAGCGGAGCTTCCGGGGACCAAAAAAAGTATCCTGCATCCCGAAAAGGGCATTGAAGATTTCTGGCACATTACTCCCAAGTATGCCTCCGGTTATGAAGCGTTTATTCCCATTCAGAACGGGTGCAATAAATTTTGCTCATTTTGTGCCGTTCCTTACACACGGGGACGGGAAGTATCCAGACCATCGGGTGAAATTCTGCGCGAATTGCAGGACCTGGTGGAAAAGGGATACAAGTCCATCACTCTGTTGGGACAGAATGTGAATTCTTACGGACTCGATAAAAAAGGAGAAGAACTTTCCTTTGCTCAGCTTTTAAAAGAAATCGGGAGGTATGGCGATGCCTCTGAAAAGAAATTCTGGGTGTACTTCACTTCTCCCCATCCCCGGGATATGACCGATGATGTGATTGAAGTGATTGCGCAACACAAATGTCTTGCCAAACAAATTCATTTGCCCATCCAGTCGGGAGATGAGGAGGTATTGATCCGGATGAACCGCAAACATACCATGGCCAGGTACCGCAGGATTGTGGAGACCATCCGGCGGCTGATCCCCGAAGCCACCTTGTTTACTGACATCATTGTGGGCTTTACTGGTGAAACGGAGCAACAACTGGAAAATACACGGTTGGCTATGGAAGAGTTTAAATACAACATGGCTTACATTGCGCAATATTCTGTTCGCCCGGGTGCTGCCAGTTCCCGTTGGGCTGATGATGTGCCCAAAGCCGAAAAGAAAAGACGCTATCATTTGCTGACGGAAGAATTGATGAAGTATTCATTGGAATACAACCAATCACTGATTGGTAAAACGATGGATGTGGTGGTGCGCGGAAAAGACCGTAAGGAGGGCTATCTTTCAGCCCTGACCGAAGGGAAGATTATTGTCCGTTTTGCCTCGGACAATACAGATTTGATTGGTGAGTTTGCTCAAGTAAAAATTGAAAATGCTGCTCCTTTCTCAACCGAAGGAGTTTTGGTCAGCCAGACGGTAGATGCGTTGACCCAATAGGAGATTGGAATGAAAAAGATCGCATTTAAAACACTGGGTTGCCGCCTGAACTTGTTCGAGACCGATGCCCTGGTATCGCAATTCTCGAAAAAGGAATACCAGGTGGTAGACTTTGAAGAGGAAGCCGATGTATACGTGGTAAATACCTGTACCGTTACCAACCAAAGTGACCACAAATCGAAACAGGTGATGAATCATGTGAACCGGTTGCATCCGGGCTCTCTGAGGATTGTAACGGGGTGTATGGCCACAAACTACAAGCAGGATTTGGAAAAAAGTGACAAAGTGGATTTTGTGGTGGACAACGATCACAAATCTTCTATCACTTCACTGGTAGATGCCTATTTCAATGGCGAGGTGGTAACTCCGGATTCCTTTGCCAAGGATCTGTTTGGATATCAGGCTGCCGACGAAACCTTTCACACCCGAAGTTTGATTAAGATTCAGGACGGTTGCGACAACTTCTGTACGTTTTGTATCATCCCCAAAGTCAGAGGCAGAGCTACCAGTCGGTCGAAGGAAGATATTCTGGAAAACATTCGTCAGGTAGTGGAATTTGGCTACAAAGAAGTAGTATTGACCGGGGTGAACATTGGCCGCTATCAGGACGGTGAAACAGATTTCGAAAAATTGGTGGAAGAAATTCTGAATATCCCCGGCGATTTCCGTGTCCGCATTTCTTCCATTGAACCCGATGGCTATTCGGAAAGCTTTTTCCGGTTGTTTGAGAACCCCAAACTGGCTCCGCACATGCACATTTGTTTGCAAAGCGGTTCGGAAGACATTTTGTTGAAAATGCGTCGTATGTACACGGCTAAGGCTTTTGTAGAACTGGGTGAAAATATAAGGAAACGCTATCCCGACTTCAACCTGACTACCGATGTTATTGTTGGGTTTCCGGGTGAAACGGAGGAAGATCTGCAGGAAACACTGGATGTTTCCAAACGAGTGAGTTTTGGACACATCCATACGTTTAAATACAGTGTACGCAGAGGTACCCGTGCCGAACGCATGCCGGAACAGATTCCCGACAAGGAAAAAACCAGACGATCGGAACAGGTTCGTCAATTGTCGGATGATATGAAAAGGAAATACCGGAGCTCATTGATCGGAAAAGAACAAACCGTTCTGGTGGAACAATTTGATGAGGAAGGATTTGCCACCGGCTATGGAGAACATTACGTTCCGGTGATAATCAGGAAAAAAGGGTTACAGCGAAATGAATTTTATAAAGTAAAATTGACCGAACTCATCCTGAAGGACGAACCGGTTTTGATCGGGGAAATTTTAAATTCCTGAAAATAAATTGTGCAGAAATTCTTATTTAATCAAAAAGTTTATGTAATTTTGCACGCCCAAAATGAATAGTAAATACAACAACAGATAATATTATGGCTAATCACAAATCAGCAATCAAGCGCATCAGACAGACAGAAACCAAAAAACTGCACAACCGTTACTTTGCTAAAACCATGCGTAATGCAGTTCGTAAGTTTCGTATGCTAGAAGATAAAAAAGAAGCAGAAGAACAATTGCCTAAATTGTATGCTATGATTGACAAGCTGGCAAAAAGAAATATTATTCATAAGAATAAAGCCGGCAACCTGAAATCAAAAATTACTAAATTCGCGCATACGCTGAGCTAATTCATTTATTGAAAGATACTTTGGCCCGGATTCTGTCAGGAATCCGGGTTTTTTTGTTTGTACCTTGTTCGGAAGTGGAAGCTTTGGCTGGTATTTTTTCTGATGATTTCCATTTATTTCGCCTCTAATTTTGTTACTTTTGACTTTCTAAATTCATCGTATGGAGAGCTTCATTGTTTCGGCACGAAAATACCGTCCTTCCACATTTATGCAGGTTGTGGGGCAGAATTCCATTATTTCCACTTTGAAAAATGCCATCCTGACCGGGCATTTGGCCCAGGCCTTTTTGTTTACCGGACCGCGTGGAGTAGGGAAGACTACCTGTGCCCGGATCATGGCCAAAACCATCAACTGCCTGAATCCAACCTCCGACGGAGAACCGTGCAATGAATGTGATTCGTGCAAGGCATTCAATGAGAATGCTTCGTTTAACATCCATGAGCTGGATGCCGCTTCCAATAATTCGGTGGAAGACATCCGCAAACTGGTGGAACAGGTTCGCATTCCTCCACAGGCCGGGAAGTACAAAGTATACATCATTGATGAGGTACACATGCTGTCTACCGCTGCGTTCAATGCGTTCCTGAAAACACTGGAAGAGCCCCCGGCTTATGCCAAGTTTATTCTGGCCACAACCGAAAAGCACAAGATCATTCCCACGATCCTTTCGCGTTGTCAGATCTTTGATTTCAAGAGGATCGGAGTTTCAGACATTGCCCATCATTTGAATTATGTGGCTGAAAATGAAAAAATAGAAGCGGACGAAGACGCGTTGCACGTGATTGCTCAGAAAGCCGATGGTGCTTTGCGCGATGCGCTTTCTACCTTCGACCAGATTGTGAGCTTCAGCGGGGAAAAGATCACCTACCGTGATGTGATTGAAAACCTTAATATTCTGGACTATGAATATTATTTTCGGGTGACCGATGCTTTGATCTCGGGTGATGTATCCACCGTATTGTTGTTGTTCAATGAAATTTTACAGAATGGTTTTGACGGTCAGGATTTTCTTACCGGACTGAACGAACATTTCAGAAATCTGCTGGTGGTGAAGAATCCCAAAACCGCTTCCCTGTTTGAATCGGGTCAGTCGCTTCGGGAGCGCTATCTGGATCAGGCACAGAAGTGCAGCCGGGCTTTTCTGTTCCGTGCCCTGGAACGGGTCAACCAATACGATCTGAATTACAAGGGGAGCAACAACAAGCGACTCCATGTAGAGATTGCCATGACTCAGTTGAGCATCATCAACTCTGAAAATGCTGTGACGGAAGAAACGGTGGTGGTTGAAAAGATGAAGGAAGAAATTTCCGTTTACCGGCAACCGGAAAAGAAAAAGGATCAACCCAAACCTGAAGTGACTCCCCAACCGGAAGCCGTTGTTGAAGAAAAAAAAACGGTGGAAAGTGAAATGCCGCAACCGGAACCTCCAGAAGTTCCGGTAGAAAAGCCGGTAGCCGAAAAAAATGAGGATTTGCCTGAAGTGCAACCAGAACCCAGGAAGAAGGAAAATCCTCAGCCAACTGTTTCCCGCAAAACGGAAAAACCTGCCGTATTGAGTGGGGGAGGCCGGTCCATAAGAAATATTTCCATCAAAGGTGGGCTGCAGTCGTTGAAAGAGATGAAAGAGAAGGCCAATCAGGAAGAAGAAATCATCATCAACGAATTTACTCAGGAGCAGCTGGAAAATTGCTGGAAACAATTCATTGACAATTACAAGGAACGGTCGCCCAGTTTTGTGAATACGCTGGTAAAGTCGAATCCCCAACTGCAACCCGGCTATGAGATTGCTTACAAGGTGCCCAACATTCTGATCACCAAAGATCAGCTCAACAATTCTATTTTGTTAAACTTTCTGAAGACGGAACTGAACAACAACCAGATCCGATTGAAACCCAGCGTGATGGAACGCACTGAAATGAAAGAAGCATTTACCGACAAGGAGCGGTTTGATGAGATGATGAAAAAACATGAAGGCATGCGTGACCTTACTCAGGCACTGGATTTGGAACTTGAGTAATTTCTTTAAATCTCAGTCGGATAGTAAACTATTTTTTATCTTTGTCCGTTTTGAGTTCCGAATCCATGTTGAATCTGTAAAAGATGCGGGAATGAAATCCCCAATTTTAACCAATATTTTAACCAATTATTTAATCACGAACACATGAAAAAAATTTTATTTGTCCCGTTGGCTCTTGCATTGCTCTGGGCTGTGGGCGCATGTAATCAGCAACAAAAAAAGCAGACGAGTATGAATGAAGCGATTAATCCGGCAAACATGGATACGAATGTTTTGCCCGGAAATAATTTTTATGAATATGTCAACGGCACCTGGATTAAGGACCATCCGGTTCCGCCTGAATACAGTTCGTACGGTGCCTTTACGGTTTTGTATGAAAACAATCAGAAAGAATTAAAGGACCTGATTGACGAAATCAGCAAGAAAAAAGATGCTCCCATGGGGAGCGTGGACCAGAAGATCCGCGATTTGTTCAACAGCGGGATGGATACTGCCCGGATTAATGCTCTGGGAGCCAGTGTTATTGATCCCGAGTTGAAAACCATTCAGAACATTAAGAACCAAAAGCAACTGGATGTTGAGGTCGCTAAACTGCATGCCACAGGAGTTCATCCTTTGTTTTACTTCTATGCCGGTGCCGATGAAAAAAACAGCAGCATGGAAATCGCCAATTTGCATCAGGGGGGGCTGGGCTTACCCGATGTGGATTACTACCTGAAGAATGATGCACCCATCAAGAAGATCCGTGAAGCTTATGTTCAGTACATTGCTAAATTGTTTGAACTGAAAGGAGATTCAGAAAAACAGGCTCAGAAAGCTGCTCAGCAGGTATTGGAATTGGAAACACAACTGGCCAAGGTTTCTTTCACCCGTTTGGAAAGAAGAAATCCTGAAAAGAACTACAACAAAATGTCGCTGGCTAAACTGGAAAAGATTTCTCCTGATTTTGGTTGGGCCACTTATTTCACCAATCTGGGACTGAAAAATCCCGGTGATATCAATGTAAGTCAGTTGCGCTTTTTCAAAGGGGTTAGCAAGCTGATGAAAGAAATTCCCCTGAGTCAGTGGAAAACCTATCTGGAATGGACTGTACTGAATGATGCTGCTCCTTATATGAGTGAACCTTTCGTTCAGGCTCAGTTTGATTTCTACGGAAAAACGCTCTCAGGACAGCAGCAGATGCGTCCCCGCTGGAAACGAGTGTTGGGTGCCACATCAGGAAGTATGGGTGAAGCGTTGGGTAAATTATACGTAGCCAAATACTTCCCGCCCGAATCCAAACAACGCATGCTGACCCTCGTAAGTAATCTGCGCGCTGCTTTCGCTGCACGCATCAAGAAACTGGACTGGATGAGCGAAGGAACCAAAGAAAAGGCACTGGCCAAACTGGAAGCCATCACCGTTAAAATCGGTTATCCTGATAAATGGAGAGATTATTCAGATTTGAAGATTGTTCCTGACAATTACTTCCAGAACCTGGAAAACGCCAGCAAATTTGCCTTCGAATTTAATCTGAATAAAGTGGGGAAACCGGTTGATAAGACCGAGTGGGGTATGACGCCTCAAACGGTGAATGCCTATTACAATCCTTCCAACAACGAAATCGTATTCCCTGCCGGAATTCTGCAGCCTCCGTTCTTCAATAAAGATGCCGACGATGCCGTAAACTACGGAGCCATTGGTGTAGTAATTGGTCATGAAATGACCCATGGTTTTGACGATCAGGGAAGAAAATACGACAAAGAAGGAAATATGAACGACTGGTGGACCAAGGAAGATGCCGAGCGTTTTGCCAAGAAAACGGCTGAACTGGCCAAAGAATATGATCATTACACATTGTTGGATTCACTGCATGTAAACGGTGATCTGACCATGGGTGAAAATATTGCCGACTTAGGTGGTTTGAACATTGCGCACGATGCTCTGCTGCGTTCGTATGATGGAAAAACGCCCAAACCGATCCAGGGCTTTACTGCCGATCAGCGTTTCTTCCTGTCGTATGCCACCATCTGGCGTCAGAGTATTCGTCCGAAAGAACTGGCCAAACGTCTGAAAACTGACGTGCATTCACCGGCAGAAGCCCGCGTGAACATCCCGCCGTTCAACATGGATGTGTTCTATAAAGACTTTGCTATTAAACCAGGTGAGAAACTGTACATCGCTCCCGATAACAGGGTGAAAATCTGGTAGTACCTGATTTAAGTACGAAAAACAGCTTCAGATTCCACGCGATTCTGGAGCTGTTTTTTTATGGACTTACCGGTCAGCAGGCTTAAATAAATGAGTAAATCATTACATTTGTGCATGAAAAAATTCACAGGTTTTGTTCTAAAGATTTTGGGTTGGAAATTGGTGGGAGAAAATCCTTTACCCTCGCTCAAAAAACTGGTTATTGTGGAAGCGCCACATACTTCTAACTGGGATTATTTTTACGGAATGCTTTGCATCATGTCTGTGGGAATAAAAGTGAATGTGATTATCAAAAAAGAGATGTTCTTCTGGCCTTTGGGCCCCATATTAAAAGCGCTGGGCGGAGTGCCGATCGACCGTGAGGGCACTTCCAATAAAGTGGAAACCATTGCTTCTTTGTTTGAGGGGAGAGAACGATTGAATCTGGCCATTACTCCTGAAGGGACCAGGTCGCTTTCCACTGTCTGGAAAAAGGGATATTATTACATTGCGCAAAAGGCAGCCGTTCCCATTTTTCTGACCTCGTTGGACTACAAAAAAAAGGAAGGCCGTTTTGGACCCCATTTTATTCCCACCGGTAATTATGAAGAAGATTACAAACTGCTGGAATCCTTTTATCAGGGCGTTTCGGCCAAATACCCTGAAAAATTCAGCTTAAGTAAGGAAGGAGAATCAAACCGGTAAAAAATAATGAGAGGGATCGCATATTTTATATTGGTCAGGATGATGGGATGGGAAATTTCCGGAGCAGTAGATCCTGGCATTCAAAAGACGGTCATTATTGTAGCCCCCCATACTTCCCTCTGGGATTTTGTGATCGGGCGGATGGCGTTCTGGGTGCTGAATCAGCAAGTAAAATTTATGATCAACGGGAAGTATTTTTTCTGGCCGCTGGGATGGTTGCTGCGCAGTTTGGGAGGCGTGCCGGTTAAATACCAAAAGACAACAGGACTCTTGTTGCAGATCAATCAGATGTACCAGCAAAATGAATGCTTTAATCTGGTGATCACCCCCGAGGGAACCCGGGCGTATACCCGGAATTGGAAAAAAGGGTTTTATCAGATAGCGACGTCTGCCCAGGTGCCCATTTACATGGCGTACATTGACTATAAAAATAAAAGAGGAGGAATTGGTCCCAAGCTTGAACCCTCAGGAGATTATCAGAAAGATTTTGCTGTTGTCGAGGCGTTTTACCGGAATTTTCATGCCCGGCATCCCGAAAAATATAATCTGAATCCAGCCGACCCGGATCAGGCGTAGGAACGAAAATGATGCAAACTGCCTGTAACCAAAAGATAGGTTGTGCGTTATATACTTAAATGAACAGATTCTTTAAAAATCAAACCGGTTTACTTTCTCCATTCACCGACAAAATGCTTCCGGTCGTCGAAACGTTGTTGTGTGAAAAAGAAGGCGAAGATATTTTTGCGGCAGTATTAAAAAAAACAATTATATGATGACAGTAAGATACAGATTCTTCGGAATTTTTTTGGTGGGAATGATGTTGATTTCAACTGCTGCTAATGCAAAAGCGAAAGCGAAAGAAAAGGTAATTCAAAAGAGAGATTACGTCACCCACAGATTGATAGGAAAGGCCCCGGTGATTGATGGAGATCTGAATGATGCCGCGTGGAAAGAAGGAGAGTGGCAAACCGGTTTTACCCAGTTTCAACCCTACAACGGGAAGAAACCCACACAAAAAACGGATTTCAAAATCTTGTATGATAATAATGACCTGTACGTTGCCATTCGCTGTTATGATACGGATCCTCAAAAGATTGTCAGCAGACTGACACGAAGAGATAATATTGATGGCGACTGGGCCGGTATTTCCATCGACAGTTATTTTGATCAGCGTACTGCTTTTGGTTTTCTTGTTAGTGCAGCGGGTGTGAAGCTGGACGGAAAGTTTACCAATGATGGCGGAAACATTGACCCAACGTGGAATCCGGTTTGGTATGTAAAGACATCTGAAGACAGTAAGGGTTGGTATGCTGAGATGAAGATCCCGTTTTCGCAATTGCGTTTTGCCAGCAAGGATAAAATGACCTGGGGCATCCAAATAGCCCGGTATATTTTCCGAAATCAGGAACAGGTTTTTTGGCAGCCAATTCCAAGGGATGCACCAGGATTTGTCAGCAGTTACGGATATCTGACGGGCCTCAACAACATCAAACCCAAAAAGGAAGTTGCCCTGATGCCTTATGTCATGAACAGTCTGCAAACGAATCCCGTGGATGCGGCTGATCCTTTTTCCAAACCCAGAACCTTTAGAGCTACTGCCGGGCTGGATGGTAAAGTGGCTGTAAGCAATGACCTGACTCTTAATTTCACCATTAATCCCGATTTCGGACAGGTGGAAGCCGATCCTTCAGAGGTGAACCTGAGTGCTTTGGAACTGTATTTTCAGGAAAGACGTCCATTCTTTGTGGAAGGAAGTAATATCTTTAGTTTTCCCATAGCCATGGGAAATGGTACCACCAATAATTTGTTTTATTCCAGGCGTATAGGCCGTTCCCCTCATTATTACCCCGATCTTACGGATAACGAATATGCCAAGGTTCCTCCGGCAGCCCGTATATTGGGCGCTTTCAAACTTTCCGGTAAAACACAAAAAGGCTGGTCCATTGGCGTGATGGAAAGTCTGACCTCCAAAGAAGTGGCTACTGTGGATAGTCTGGGTAAGCAATGGAAGCAACCCGTGGAACCGCTTACCAACTATTTCAATGCCCGTGTTCAGAAAGACATGAACAACGGGAATACCATCCTGGGCGGGATGGTGACAGCTACCAATCGCATTATCCACGACTCTACTTTGCTGTTTTTGCCGAAGGCTGCCTACACAGGAGGAATCGATTTTCAGAATTACTGGAAAAAGAAAACACTGCACTTTGCGGCCACCTTACTGGGAAGTAATGTCAGCGGGACAAAAGAAGCGATTACTGATCTTCAGGAAGCCCCCCAGCGTTATTTTCAACGGCCGGGTAGTCCGAGAAGCGTGGATTCGTCCCTGCAGGTGCTGAGTGGCAGCGGAGCCAGTGTGTTGTTTGAGAAGATTGGTGGCGGACACTGGTATTACGGGGTTCGGGCTAACATGCAGAGTCCGGGACTCTCGCTGAATGACCAGGGCTTCATGCAGTTGGCTGATATTATTCAGCACAGTGCCTGGGTTCATTATTCTATCTGGGAGCCATTCAGTATATTCCGAACTTTTGATGTGAGCAGCAGCGAATGGGCTGGCTGGGATTTTACAGGAGAAAACACCTATTCCGGTCAGAATATCTATCTGGGCATGCAGTTTAAAAACTATTGGTACTTTGAGATGAATATACAGCATCAGGGTTATGAATTGCAACGGCACGAATTGAGGGGAGGGCCGGGACTTCTTACGCCACCCAATATGGAATACTATTTTGCCTTCAGTTCCGATTCGCGTAAAAAACTGATATTCAATATGGGGTATTCCTATAATCTGGCGGCTCAGGGAGAAAAGATTGCCCATTATTATGACTTTGGCATCAGTTACCAACCCATATCTAATCTGAAACTTTCCATCAATCCTACAATCAACCAGGTTTACAAGGGCCTGGCGTACGTTGACGCCATTAGTGTGGGGAACAGGGAAGAATATATTGTATCAGACATATCTCAAATGCAGTTCTCTACAAATATTCGTGTGAACCTGTCATTTACCCCGAATTTATCGTTGGAATACTGGGGACAGCCGTTCCTTTTCTCAGCCAACTACTCTGGATTTAAAAAGGTGATCAAAGCAAAACAATACAATTTTGCCAGTCAGTTTCATAAATTTACACCGGGAGAGATCAGTTATGATCCGACAAATGAAGAGTATAATGTGGTAGATAACAACAAAAGTTATTCTTTTTCCAATCCGGACTTTAGTGTATTCAATTTCCGGTCGAATATGGTGCTGAGGTGGGAATTTGTACCCGGTTCCACTGTCTATCTGGTATGGTCTCAGAACAAATCCGATTCCAATTCAGACGGTAGCTTTGTCTTTAACAGGAACCTCAAAAAACTGGAAGAACTGCGTCCTACCAATATTTTCCTGGTTAAGTTTTCCTACCGGTTTAGTATGTAACGAGAGAATCTGTCAAAAAAAAAGCTCTTTCAAATCTGAAAGAGCTTTTTTTTTACTTCATAGAAACGGCAGGACTACCTGTCTCTTCTGGGTGGTCTTGCTTCGTTAACAACCAGGTTTCTGCCGTTCAGGTTATATCCGTTAAGTTCAGAAACAGCATTGTTAGCATCTTCGTCGTTGACGAAAGTTACAAATCCAAATCCTTTGGAACGTTGGGTGAATTTGTCTTTTAAAATAACAAGATCCTCAATTTCACCCTGCTGGGAAAAAAGGTTACGCAAATCGTCTTCGCTTGCGCTCCAGGCAACATTCCCAACAAATAATTTTTTTGACATAATGATAAAATAATTGAATGAAACAAAATGAATTAACTCAATAAGTATTTAACTGATACAGAAAAACTTTATCGATTCAATCCGGTACAAACATAATCATTTTCTTTCTCATTGAAACTATTTGCATGAAAATAATTGTTCAAGCTTCAGCAGAATTATTTTTCAGAGAATCAATAATATGGATCAAAAGGTTGTGAATACCGGAATTGAGGGAAAATGGTTTTCTCCTATTTTTCACCGGTTGCGAATCCGGTGGGGAGGATTTTATTTTACCGGAGAAGGCAGCTATTCATTATGATTCAATAATTAATTTCAATACTTTCGCAAGGTAAATGTGATCATAATGATAGGATTTTTGCGATTCGTCTTCGTCTTTCTGGTGGTTTGGTTCCTTATACGCCTGATATTCAGGTATGTGATCCCCTGGTTTATGTTGCGGTTTATGAAAAAACAACAGGATAAATTCAATGATTATTTTAAAAATCAGGAAACCAGAAAAAAAGGAGACGTTGAAATAAAGGTGACCAAAACACAGGACAAAGACAAGAGTCAAGACGGTTTTGGTGAATACGTTGATTTTGAAGAAATAGAACCCGACCAAGACAAAGATAAAGATGAACAAAAAGACAAGTAAAAGGCTCTTGCCTTACATCCTGGCCCTTATTGTATTTCTGGGCTTTACTATTGCCTATTTTTCTCCGTTGTTTGAAGGGCAGCAAATGAAACAGCACGACATTACCATGTATCTGGGAATGTCCAAGGAAATTAATACTTTTCGAGCCCAAACCGGTGAGGAACCTCTTTGGACCAATTCCATGTTTGGCGGAATGCCAGCCTGGCAGATATCGGTGGTTTATTCGGCCAATCTGATGCGTGATCTGGATAAAGTCCTCACCCTGGGTTTGCCCAGTCCTGCTGATTATGTCTTTCTGTATTTCCTGGGCTTTTTTGTCCTTTTACTGGTAATGAAAGTCGATCCCTGGCTGAGTATTGTGGGGGCCATTGCCTTTGGCTTGTCTTCCTATTTCTTCATTATTCTGGGCGTGGGCCATACATCCAAGGCGCATGCCATTGCCTATATGGCTCCTGTTTTGGCTGGAATGATCTGGACGTTCAGGGGGAAGTACCTGAGGGGAGGATTACTAACCGCGGTGGCTTTGTCGCTTGAAATTCTGGCGGGCCACCTACAGATTACGTATTACCTGTTGATGCTGGTGTTGGTATACGGTGTCTACCGACTGTATGTCGGGTTGAAGGATAAACAGATGACGGTATTTGCAAAAGCATCGGGGGTGTTGATTCTGGCAGCAACATTTGCCATTCTGACGAATATTACCTCCCTGTGGGGAACCTATCAGTACAGTAAGTATTCCATGCGCGGAAAACCCGTCCTGCACACGGAGCAGGAAGTTAAATCAGGCGGATTGAATCGCGATTATATTACGGCCTGGAGTTATGGAATCGGGGAAACCTGGTCGCTGATGATTCCGAATGTAAAAGGGGGAGCCTCGGGAATGATTGGTGATAACAGTGCTTTGCAGGATGTCCCTTCGCAATTCCGCCGAATCGTTGCACAACAGAATGCCTACTGGGGCGATCAACCCGGAACCTCAGGTCCTGTTTATGTTGGTGCAGTGATCATCTTCCTTTTTGTTCTGGGTATGTTTGTGCTGGATGACCGACTTAAATGGGTCCTGCTGGCGGCTACTCTTTTGTCCGTTTTCCTGTCGTGGGGTAAAAATATGATGTGGTTCACCAACCTGTTCATAGATTATTTTCCCGGGTACGATAAATTCAGGGCTGTATCCATGACCCTGGTTATTGCTGAACTGACGATCCCTCTGATCGCGATCCTGGGTGTCAATAAAATTCTCAAACAGCCCGACTGGCTCAAAAAGAACATGAAGAAAATGTACCTGGCGCTGGGGCTGACGGCCGGTGTTGGAGTGTTGTTTTATTTATTCCCGACCGTTTTTTTCAGTTTCTTCAGCAGCTACGAATTGCAACAGTTTGATCAGCTGAAGCTGCACAACGATCCCAACCAGGTCATGGCGTTTATCAACAGCCTGGAAGGTGTGCGGGTCGCTATTTTCAGGAAAGATGTCCTGCGCAGTGTGTTCTTTATCGTGCTGGGGGCTTTGTTGGTGTACCTTTTTGTAAGAGGGAAACTCAAGAAAAGCTGGTTTATATTGCTGTTGGGAGTACTTATTCTGGTGGACATGACGGGGATTGATCAAAGGTATTTGAATCATTCCAATTACGAACCTGCCCGAAAGGCACGTAATCCTTTTCAGCTGACCATCGCCGATCAATACATTGACAAGGATCAGACACTGGACAACCGGGTGGTGGACCTGACAAAGAATGTGTTTAACGATGCCAGCACTTCCTACTTCCATGAATCCATCGGTGGGTATCATGGGGCCAAACTGCAACGATACCAGGATATGATTGATCATTACCTGCTTTCGGAGATCAATTCCCTGCGTAAGGTTTTGTCTTCCAAGCCCAGTATGGAGACGGTGGACTCGGCTCTGCAGAAGCAGGTGGGACTGAACATGCTGAATACCCGATTCCTGATTTATAATCCCAATGCACAACCAATTTATAACACGTATGCCTATGGCAATGCCTGGCTGGTGAACGATTATCAGTTGATGAATTCTCCCGATTCGATCATTGCTGCGCTGGGCAAAACCGATTTGAAATCGGTGGCTGTTGTGTCGAATAAATTTGCCGGTCAACTGGAAGGCAAAAAATTCCCTGTGGATGCCTCAGCCAGTATCAAGCTGGCTTCCTATGCTCCCAATAAACTGGTGTATGATTTTTCAGCCAAAGCGCCACAGCTGGCTGTCTTTTCTGAAATTTATTATCCCAAAGGCTGGGAAGTATTCCTGGATGGGAAAAAAGTACCTTATTTCAGAGCCGATTATCTTTTAAGGGCCATGGTGGTTCCTGCCGGAAAGCATCAAATCGTCTTTAAATTTAAGCCCGAAGCCTGGGTTGTGGGAGAAAAAATATCTTTAGTTGCATCCCTCATTTTGTTGTTGTTCACGGCCGTTTTCCTTTTTAAAGAAATCATGAAACTCTTTAAGAAAGAAAAGCAATCGAAATGAAAAAAAAGGTTCTAATCATTACGTATTATTGGCCTCCCAGTGGTGGAGGTGGTGTGCAGCGTTGGTTGAAGTTTGTAAAATATTTACGACAGTTTGACTGGGATCCGGTAGTCTTTACTCCAGAAAATCCAGAGATGCCTGCAGAAGATACCTCCATGATGAAAGATATTCCCAAGGATCTTTTGGTGATCAAGAACAAAATATGGGAACCGTACGGTTTTTATAAGAAGTTCACGGGTAAGAAAAGGAATGAAAAGATACAGACAGCTTTTCTGACGGAGCGGAAAAACAGTCCACGGATGCTGGAAAATATTTCCGTATGGGTCCGGGGGAATTTCTTTATTCCCGATGCCCGTAAATTTTGGATTAAACCCTCGGTTCGACAGTTGAGTCAATGGCTAAAGGAACATCCCGTGGATGTTATTGTAACGACAGGCCCCCCACATAGTGTGCATTTGATCGGTCTGAAGCTTCATCGCAAACTGAATATTCCCTGGCTGGCCGACTTCCGGGATCCCTGGACGAATATTGATTTTTATGATCAGTTGAAACTGAGTCGGTATGCCGATAAAAAACACCACCGGCTTGAGCAGGATGTACTGACTTCAGCCAGTGCTGTAACCATTGTAAGCCCGGGAATGGATTCTGATTTCAAAAAGATTGTCGACAGGGATTATGTAGTGATTCCTAACGGGTTTGACCGTGATGATTTAAAATTAAAACATCCGGTTGAACCGGACCGGAAGCATTTTACCCTATCCCATATTGGTTCGTTAACCAAAACCAGAAATGCCGATAACTTATGGAAAGTACTGGGTGAGCTGGTGCATGAAGATGAGGATCTGGACAGGCAACTGGTGTTGAAGAATGTGGGAAAAATTGATGTACATGCCGTGGATTCTATCACAAAACACGGAGTGGATAAATACCTTCAGCGAGTCGACTACATTCCGCACGAGGAAGTCATTGCTGAGCAGCAAAAAGCTTCTGTGCTGCTGTTACTGATCAACAATACGCCCAACGCACATTTGGTGTTAACCGGCAAAATTTTTGAATACCTGGCTTCGGGCCGGCCCATTATCTGTATCGGACCGGTGTGGGGGAATGCCGCCGAGATCGTTCGTCAAACCAAATGCGGAAAGGCTTTTGGCTTTGAGGAAATCAAAGAACTGAAAGCTGAAATCAAGCGCTTGTTTTTGGCGCATCAAAAAGGGCAGGAAGTAGGTGATTGTGTGGGAGTGGATCAATACGACCGGAAAAATCTGACAGAGAAACTTGCGGGTGTCCTGAATGAGATTTCAAGCTAGAACCAGGTAAACAAATCCTCTTTAATAGGTTCCGTTTCAAGTATTTGAGTAACGAAATTGTTGATGTCGTACTGCTTGTCGTTGAATACTTTGTACAATTCTTTCAACATCAGTTCTTTGGTTCTGATGTTGCGTTTCCGGGCGATCTTTTCCACAAAAAAGTTGGTGGCAATGATTCCTTCCAGTACCACTTTCTCTGAAATATATTCCGTAAAAAATCCTTTGCCGATGAGCAAGCCAAGGGTCCGGTTTCGGCTCATATCGTTGAGTGCTGTCAGGCTGAAGTCGCCGAATCCGCAATAGTTGAACATGGTTCGTTCTTTGCCTCCAAACCGGGAAATCAGATAGCGCATTTCGTTGATGGAACGAGTGATCATCAATGACCGCAGGTTGGGCGCATCATAATGTGCATCCACAATCCCCAGAATAATGGCGTAAATATTTTTTAGGATGCTGGTGAGTTCGGTACCGATGAGGTCGGTGTTGAAATCGAGATAGATGGATGTGTCTTTGAAAAGATCGCGGAAGAGATCGTTGTACTTGGAATTCTTGGCTGAAACCGTCATCCCTGTGGGGACATTGTTGATGATTTCCCGTGCAAAGGATGGTCCTTTGAAGCTGATGATAGGGTTCGGGACCAGTTTTTCCAGGCATTCCGGAATGGTGTTGTCTTCTCTTCCAAAGCCCTTGGCCATGTTCACCATCACGGCTCTCGGATTAAAGCGTTCCTTGTGCTGATCAACATATTCCACAATGACGGTGGACGGAATCCCGAGAAAAATAATGTCGGCATTTTCAAAGGTGGTGAGATCGTCTGTTGCAGAAATATCCTTGTGCAGCGCTACACTGGGAAAATATTTCTTATTCACATGTTCCTCGTTCACCGACCGGATTACATCCTGTTCGATGGAAACCAGTTCCACCAGGTATTTTTCCTTTTGGCTCAATACCTGAGCAAAAGCCGTTGAAATGGCACCACTGCCTATAAAGCATATCTTAATTGGATGTTCCATACCCAAAATTGTCCGAAAGGTTGCAAAGCTACAAATTATTTTGAGGTCTTATTCCTTTTGGCACAGTGATGTGATTTTTGCCGGCATCGAATCTTTTCTATCTTTGCATGCAGTGCGGTTTCAGAAGACGGAACAGGTTAGATGATTGATCGAAATACATTGAAAAACAACTGATTCAGTTCGGAATACAGTACTAATTCTTCATTACTCAACCAAATAATAGTCAATGGACTCTATTGAAAAAATTCATGAAGGAAAGACAGCTTCAGAATATTTCACGATACAAAACCAGGAAATAATAAAGCTGATCCCCAAGAATCCGGGAAAGATTCTGGATGTGGGTTGTGCTACCGGAGCGTTGGGTGAACACATACTGAAGACTCTGAAGCCGGAAATTTATGATGGAATCGAAGTGGTTCCTGATATAGCCGAAAAGGCCAAAAAACGTTTATCTTCTGTCTTTGTGGGGCAGGCAGAACATATTCTGCCCGAAATCCCTGATGGAACATACGACTGCATTATTATGGCTGATTCGCTGGAACATACGGTGGACCCATGGACTGTTTTGAAACAGGTTTATCGTGTATTGAGTAAGGAGGGAAAACTGCTCATCAGTATTCCCAATGTGAGAAATCTTGGCGTTGTCACTGAACTTTTAGTGAAAGGAGATTGGAAGTACAGGGATTTTGGCATTATGGATCAGGGGCATCTTCGTTTTTTTACCAAAAAAAGTCTGACAAACATGTTATCTCAACAAGGCTTTTCTGTGTATAAGCTGTATTCAAATCCCATCAATCGCTGGAAGAAATTTCGGGGACGTTTTATTGCCAGGATGCTTTCGGTGGCCATAGGAAAACCCGGACATTATGAGGAGTTTATCACGGTTCAATGGATTCTTGGAGCTGAGAAGAAACCGCTGGATAAAGAACAATACTAAACGTTGAAAACTGTGATGAAGGATCAACCGATGTTTTCTGTGGTTTGCCTGACTTATAACCATGCGGCTTATATCCAGCAATGTATTGAGTCAGTTCAGCAGCAAACCTGTAAAGACTGGGAGCTCCTGATCCTGGACGACGGTTCTGTGGATGGTTCCGGTGAGCAAGTGAGGCCGTATTTAAAGGATGAGCGAATCAGGTATTTCTACCAGGAAAATAAGGGATCTGGCCGGCTTTCCGAGAATTATAATTTCTTATTATCTAAAGCACAAGGAACCTATATAACCATTTTGGAAGGGGATGACTATGCTGAGCCGGGGTTGCTTTCCAGTCACAGGGAAGCCATGCTTGGGAACCCGGAAGCCATTCTTTCCTACAACAGGGTAAGGGTGATGGACCCCGGACATTTCTGGGAAGCTCCCAAACCATCGGATGTGGAAAAAGATCCGGCTGCCTTCGCCAACGATCCTGTGGGATCGGCATACAACCGGTTGTTTTATAGTTGTTTTATCCCCGCTCAGGGAACGACAGTGCGTCGGGATGTTTTGCTTGAACAAGGTGGTTTTGAGAAAGTGGAGGAATTACCCACCGTAGATTATCCTACCTGGCTGAAACTCGCCTCAGTCGGATCGTTTGTGTTTATCCCCCAAACGCTGGCTCATTGGCGCCGGCATGGAGGACAGACCACTAAAATGCGTGTGGTAAAATTATACAGTCCTATGATTCCGGTATTTGAACAGGTATACGACCGGTTGAGTCCGGATATTCGATCTCATGTGCAGGTAACCAAAAAACAAGTCATGCAGTTCTGGGCTGAAAACATGACCAAGATCCTGATCCGGGGAGGTAAATATCAGTTACAGTCGAGGGCATGGAAAGAAGCCAGAAAACTTTTGTTGGAATCGTTTACCCGCTGGCCGAGATGGCTGTTGTTCTGGCGTTTTCAGGCCGTATTGGGTCTGATCTTCTCCGTAATTCATATTCCATGGATACATTGGTACCAGATGTTTTCAGGCAAGAATTCTTCAGAATAGATTAAAAAATCTTTCGCAACCATTTATTGATAAACCCGGTGTATTCGGAGGAGGCCTTCCAAAAATAAGCCAGGGGGAGGTAAAGCAACAGGATAATAGCAGAACGGAGCCCAATGTCTACTATCAGGTTTTTTTGTTCGGGGATAAAAACCACCGCCAGGTAAACCAGTCCCCCCAACACAAAGATTTTTAGATTCTCTAACCGGAAAGGAAGCATTTTCATCTTACCATAGATAAAGGCCATTTGAATCGTGTTGACAAAAATCTGTGACAGGAATGTTGCCACTGCAGCACCGGTTATTCCCAGTGGTGGAATCAGAAAATAATTGGAAACGACCACAAAGATCAAAAAGGCAATATTGGACCACAAAAGGATGCGATAATGAGGTGAAAATTGCAGGATAAAACCGTTGATGCCGATGGCTGAAGAAAAGAGTTTTGTCAGGGCGATAAAAAGCAACACATATTTCCCGGCAGCGTATTCCGGTGGAAGGAGTTTAAAGATGTTGTCCGCATTCAGCCAAATTCCCAAAAAGATCAGCATTCCGGTCAGACTAAGGTTTACTGAAGCCTGTTGATAGATTTCTTTAATTTTTTTCAGGTTGTTCTGGGCATATCCTTCCGAGATAATGGGAATCAGGATGTTGCTGGCACCGTTGTAGGGCAGCATAATCACGGTCCCCAGATAAAAGGCTACGGAATAAAAAGCCACGTTTTCCAGATTAATCATTCCTCCCACCATGAGGATATCAATATAGGAAGCCAGATAAGCTGTGCTGCCTCCCAGAATCACAAACAGGCCGAATTGGGTCATGGCCTTCAGGTTTTCTTTTCCAATGAACCGGATTCGAAACGAAAATGCCAGTTCTTTCAGTATTGCAGCATAAGCCAGCAGAATAAAAAGTATCACACCGTAGGCAAACACGAACCAAAAGATAAAAGTCTCAAAATCAATGAACTTCTTATAGTACAACAATACCAGTACCAGCCAGAATATCCGCAGCAATACATTCTTCAGGAAACCGGCAACCGTTGTTTTAAACAAGGCGCGTAAATAAGCTTCCAGAACGGTGAAATACATAAAAAAGAAAGTAATCACAAAGATGAAGCCGAAATTGTCGGCAAACAAGGCACTTTGGTTGGCATACGAATCAATGATTTTTCCCCTGAACAGAAAGGCGCCACCAACAAATACGATGAAACCAATAAGCGAAATTACCAGCATCAGGGAGAGAAAACCACCCCGGTTTTTTAGTTCTTTTCCAAAGTTGGGGAAATATTTGACCAGAATCTGAGGGCTGCCCAACAAAGCAAACTGAGCAAAAACAGAGCCGGCTGCCCACAGTACGCGTGTGAGCCCGAACTGGTCGGCTGTAAGAAAAACAGGAAAGAGCAGAATGGTATTGACGTAGCCGATTACAATTCCCACAGCCAGCCAAAACGAATTAAAAAAACCTTGTTTTACAACTATTCCCATATTGATTTTTGATTCCCCTACAAAAATATATTTTTAATGATTCTGTTCTTTTAAAACAAAATCATACACCTCGTTTGTTTGCTCTGCGATTTCCTTTTCAGAAAAGGGTTGACGGAAATTTTTGCCAATCTGTGCGTAGTCATATCTTTGTTGAACAGCTTTTAAAATTGTGTCTTTCCAGTCCTTAACTGTATTTTCAGATAAGAACCCGTTTGTGTTGTCAATATAAGGCTCAAATACTTTGAGTCGCGAAGCCAGTACCGGAGTTCCTGTTTTAAGTGCCTCAAAAATGACAATTCCAAACGTTTCAAAATCGGTGGCATGAATAAAGAAATGGCTTTGTGTGAGTTGTTCCGCCAATTTTTCTTTGCTTTTGTAGCCACAGAAGCATACCGGTAAGCCATACGCGTCGGCTTTTTGTTGGTATTCACTCAACAAATCACCATCTCCTACAAAGTCCAGCTGGAACTTCAGGTCGGTTTCCTGCTGAATTTCATGAAAAGCGTCCAGTATCAGATCCCCGCGTTTGACCCCGTTTTTTTTCCAGAATGCAGCCAGTGTGAACCGCAGAGGAGCAGGATCGGGTTTGGGTGAATAATGAAACAAATCACCGTTGATGGGGTTGGCAATCACAAATTTGTTCGGTATGTTCGCTATAGATTCGATTTTCTGTTTCAGATATTCCGACACAAAGATCACAGCGCGGGATTTTTGATAAACTCTTTTCCCGTAATATCCCAACGGATGTTTTCTCAGAAAAGAAAAGGACCGGCTCCAGTGTTCGGTGTGTACAAAAGGTTTTTGCAGTTTCTGTGCCAGTTGGAATCCGAAAAATCCAGCCGGGAACAGGGCGTGACTGTGGATTATATCCACATCAGAAAAAAATGAAGTACCCGAAAAACTCAGTACCGTTTTTTTTGCGAACAAGGGCCATTGATAGATAAATTTCCAGAATCTGGAGGCAATATTTAGTTTTAGTACCGGGATTCCTGTTTCGTTGTATTGTTCTCCCCAAACTTTAAAAGCACGGTTTCCCGGATGGATGTAAATATAGAATATCCGAACTTTCAGTCCCGATTTTACCAGGCTAACGGCGTGATCCAAAACAAAGCTACCGGCTTGTGGATTTTCCTTATGAGGAAACCAGCATGTGACCAGTACGATCGTTTTCTTACTCATAGTTGCAGAAATTAGGCTTCAAGAGGTTCAGTTTTCTTTTTATCCTGAATGTGGCGGATCTTGATCTTCATAACGGCAAAGAAAATAGTCATCAGGGGACTGATGATGTTGAAAAAACAGTAGGGCAGGTAGGCGAATGTTGAAACACCCAACACTTTTGCCTGAGTTGCCCCTCCCGTATTCCATGGAATCAGCACCGATGTGACCGTTCCCGCATCTTCCAGGGTTCGGCTCAGAACTTCGGGTTTCAGGTTTCGCTCCTCAAAGGCATCGTGGTACATTTCACCCGGCATCACAATGGAAATATACTGATCGGATGCTGTTATGTTGAAGAAGATACAGGACCCGGCGGTGGTGGAGATCAACCCGGCATCGGATTTCACCAGTTTCAGCAGCGAATGAGTAATTTTTCGCAACATACCGTTGGATTCCATAATGCCGCCAAAAATCATCGCTGACAAGATCAGCCAGATGGTATTCAGCATTCCGGCCATGCCTCCGGTGGAGAACAGGTCGTTCATGGCTGTACTTTCAGTAGTAATGGAAGTGGGGCCGTAAATAGACTGCATCACAGCAATGTATGAGGCTTTCAGGTAATTACCCGATACATGGGAGAGCTCTCCAATGATGTGGGGTTGGAAAATCACCGCGGCAATACCTCCCAGTACCACACCGATGCTCAAAGCCGGCAGTGGAGGCATTTTCTTAACGATAATAACCAATAAAATGATGGGGACCAGAAACAATAACGGATTGATATTGAACGTCTCGGAAATGGCATTCTGGACTTCTGCAACATGGGCACTGGTTTCACCGGAATGCATGGTAAAGCCCATAATCAAGAAAATGATCAGGGTAATGGTCATGGAGGGGACGGTAGTAAACATCATATAACGGACGTGGGTGAACAAATCCGTTCCGGCCACGGCAGGTGCCAGGTTCGTAGTGTCTGACAAGGGGGATATTTTGTCTCCGAAATAGGCTCCGGAAATAATAGCTCCGGCAACCACAGCTTTATCAAAGCCCATGGCATCGCCAATTCCTAAAAGTGCTACACCAATAGTGGCTATAGTGGACCAGGAACTACCTGTGGATACGGAAACAATTCCACTGACTACCACCGCTGCAAAGAGAAATATACTGGGATGCAAAACATCAAGCCCGTAGTAGATAAGAGCCGGAACCACGCCGCTGATAAGCCAGGTACCGGCAAGTGCTCCAATGAGTAAAAGGATAAGTATGGCAGGCATGGCTGTTCCGATGGTTTTCACGATCTGGTTGCGCATGGCTTCCCAACCATGCCCCATACGCAATCCAATCACTCCGGCAAGCGCAGCAGCCGTCATCAATGCGATTTGGTTGGAGCCGTCCAGTGTATGGTCCTTCCAGATGACAACATTGAAAAACAAAAGAATGATCAAAAAAACAATGGGAATGATCGACTCAAGTAGCGTGGGCTGGCGCTTGTGTTTTGTCATAAATCAGCTTTTGTATTAAAGCTGCAAGGTACATAATTCTGTTTTTGGTTTGTGCAGTGAAAAGGGAATACAGAGAACAGGGAGTAAATAGGTCAGAATTGGGAGCAATAGATCGTGAGTTTGTGCAGAAATTCACTCCAGCTTTTCTGCCATTGTTCAAATTTATTTTTGTTTTTCAGGTATTTGTGCTCGAATTGAATCTCGCATTGATCGTTCACCTCAAGAATGTCAAAAGAAATCACCGTATTTTTCCAGTCTTCAATACCTTCTATTACTTCCCAGGAAATCCTGTTGGGTTTCAGTTCTGTGATCTGTACACGGAAGGATAAATCAAAATCGAAGGCGAATGCCCCGTACGTATTGACAGTGGGAGTAATGATAACCTGAGGGGCAAACCACTGCTGTAAGGCATCCTGATCGGTAAGCGCATTAAAAACAACCGGAGCCGTAGTTTCAGCTTTTTCGTTCAGTTTGATGGAAAACATGGAGTCGAACGATTGCTATTGGAATTTCTCGTAAATTTTTTCCTGCTCTTTGGCAAGCATTTTCAGCGTTGTAGTGCTGAGGAAATCTTTAATACAAGTATTCAAATCCATCCAAAACCTACCGACGACACAGCCCGGTTTCTGATGACATTCGTAGTCAGAATCGACACAGTCTACCACCTGTACATCCGTTTGAAAAGCATTCATAATGTCCAGTACGGTAATTTCTGCTGCATCTCGTCCGAGAATGTAGCCGCTTTTTTTCCCCGATTTATTTTTTAGTAAGCCTGCTGTCTTTAGTCTGGAAACAATGTGGTCGAGATAGCGATTTGAAATCTTCTGATTGTGGGCTATGTCTTTTTGAAATAATCCCGACTGATCATGAAGCGCTACTTCGAGCATGGCTCTCAAACCGTATCGTTGTAAAGTGTTTACTTTCATTTAGGTTAACTTTTATCATTGGTTAAAAATATAAATAAAAATCTATTTTGAGGTTGTTTTTAAGCTTGACCAGCCCAAAAAAATATTTTTTGGGTTTCAGTTGAAAATCAGACAGCTTCACATTCAGGCTCCCTTCAGCTTCAAATGTGTTTTTCGAGTGTTTATTGTAATTGACCGGAACCTTATAAGTTCTGCACATATTTCTGATCTGAACCACCAGTTCAAACTGATGCAGTTTACCGGTTGTACTTCGGTTCAGCATCTCCGGAGGATAATAGATTTTTATGAAAGGATATTGATCTGCATCAATGAGGTGATACAAGTCCTTTTTCATCAAAGGGTTGGAGTAACTAAAGTCAGCTACGGGAAGGATCAGAACACTGTCGCTGGTTGCTGCACATTGGGAAGTGTCGGCTATGTTATTCAGACTGTCTTTCCTGAATTGGAGGGAGAGTGTGAAAGTAGACAGGTTGCTACTGCCCCGAATGATGATTTTGTTGTCGGGTTTTACATCCGGAAGTTTGGAAGATTCAGCCATCGCCTGACCCATTGCCTGAACGGATCCCAGGAGGATCAAAAAAAGAACAAGTCGATGTATTCCAAATGATTTCATGATGTTTGGTGCATTGAGCACCCTGTGTTCGTATAGCTAAAAAAGGCTGTTGGCGATAGTACGCCAACAGCCCAGCTATGAAAAAAGTTAATTAAAATGAAATACCTGCTTCAAACATGACACCTTTGAAGCCTGCATTGTTACCATATTCAGCGAAGTTGGTATATTTTTGGTTTACATAATCCAGTTTGATGATGATGTTTTTGGTGAAGAACCAACCCAAAGCACCTTCAAAACGGGATACTTTTTTATCTGTAACTCCGGTTCCGTCGTTACCACTCACACCATTAATTTTACCACCAATGTAGAAATTTTGTTTTTGACCGAAATAATATTGTGCATTGAGCTCGTATTGATTCATGTCAAATGCTTTGTGACTGAAAGCGGTTGTTCCTTTGGCTTTTTCAAGTGTACCAAAAACTTCCAGTCCTTTGTATTTTGCAAAGGCGTTGAACATTACACTGTTGTCTTTGTCGGTGAATCCCATATCCCATCTTCCGGTCCAGGCATTGGCAGAAATGTCAACATCTGAAGCATTGTTGGTTTGGGGAACCATTACCAGGTAGAAACGGGAACCGGTGCGGTCGCCATGGTACAGGGAACCAAATGAGTTCTTGGCACAGAAGTAACCTGAAGCAGAAACTCTGAAACGGAAATCGTTGTTGATGGTTTTGTCGTAGGCGATTTTACCATAAAAAGCCAGTTGTTTGAACTGGTTGTTGGCAGAGTATCCTGAATAGGCACTGTAACTGGCAATTGAAGGTTTCAATGTACCGGTTGTTAAGGCACCCATCAACATAAGTCCTTTGTTGTTGCGAACATATAATTCGACAGCAGGAGCTGTGGTGTAGGAATTCAGAATCAGGTTGCCTACAAACGGGTTACGGATCACATTGCCGTTGTCTGAATAGAAGAAATGAGCATCACCGTAGTTCAAGCCCATAACACCGGCTTTCAGGGTGATGTATTTCATGAAGTTATCGGTTCCCTCGATGGGTAAGCGATCCAAAATTAAGTATCCGCCTTTTACCCAGGTGTCTTCGTGGTGACGTGAGGACAAATATACAGTCAGGTGAACTTTGATACCGGGAGCAAGCAGGGCACCAATATTCATGTTTGCTGTGGGTAGGTTAAAACCTGATCCTATGGGAACGAGTAATGAATCTGCTGTTTGATTCAGAGCCTGAACCTGCATTGCAAAATCAGCACCTACTTTAACCTTTACTTTCTGGAAAGGAGTGTTGTCGATCTGAGGTGCTTCGAATTGTTGGGCAAACACTGACACAGACAGGATAAGGCCCGCGATGATTAATAACGTTTTTTTCATTTTGTTTGGTATTAACTGTTAATTTAATGAACTAATGGTTGAATTATTTTTTAATAAAATTTTAAAATGAACTTTAATTTGATCTCCTGTTTTTAGGGTTCCAAAAAAGGCGGTGGGAGGATCAATGCCAAAGTCTGTCATTTTTAAGGGATAGTCCCCTTCCACTGTAATTACACCATTTTCAGAATTTCCTTTGATGTTGAATTCAACTTGTTTTTTCTTTCCTGCTATGGAGAGCATTCCGGATACTGTTCCGCTGAATTGATCTTTACTTAAGGGAAGTGTGTACACTTGATTACCTGTAAAAGAAATTGTGGGGTACTTTCCTTCTTTCATGGCCTTATATGCTTTGTTGTCCATGATCGAAGATTCATTACTTTTCAGATTAGATACTTTGGCTTCAAAATCAATATTTTTCAAAACCAAATCTTTACCTGAAACTTGTTCACCCATTATCTTACAGTTTAAGGCGTCCAGTTTCATATGCCATTCATGCAGCGAAGAAGTACCGCTGATGGACAGCTGACTCTGGTTGGTAGCTTGGTATTCAGCAAAGCTCTGTGCTTTGACTGTTGTTGCCGTAGCAATCATAAAAACGAAGGTTGCCAGGGCTGCGATTGTTATTTTCATTGTTTTCATATCCTATAAATCTTATAGTAAAACTTGGGCAAAGTTATAATTTTTTATTGTCTTGCCTCTGTAAATTGTTATAATTTTCACGATAAATCGTAATTTATAATCGGTTCAAATATTATTAAGTACTTATTTACCTGATAAAGCATTATCAGAAAAGAAGATCGTAGGGAATCCGGCCGTGACGTTGTGTAAAATAGAGTAGATAATTTTGCCGGGTTTTCTGGCATTTATCTTTAAAGAATGCTTTTTTGGGAGCAAAAAATGATTTCTTTATAAACAGGTGCCATAGGATAATCTTTGGTTGAAAATGAATTCAAGACAAATGTATGATGAATTTGGAACCTGAGCGGTGGGGGTTACTGTTAAATAGGATTAAAAGATATTAAGTATGGTTAATTCTTTATGGGTGCAAATGTTCGATCAGTACTGGAAACTTTAATTGAAATCCTCATATTTGCACAAAAAAAGCATGTATAGTTATCAGCACCTTTTTAATTTTACCCAAACAATCTTTGAACGAATTGGCTTGAACGAACCTGAAGCACATCAGGCTGCGGATATTTTAATGCGGGCTGAATTGCGGAATATTTCTACGCATGGTTTGGTCAGGTTGCCGGAATATATTCGTTTATGGAAAGACCAGCGCATTACGACTGCTCCTGACTATAAGATTGTCCATGAAACCCCCTCAACAGCAGTAGTGGACGGCGGAAAAGGACTGGGACTGGTGACGGCACCCAAGGCGATGGATCTGGCCATTAAAAAGGCTGAAACTGCAGGAACCGGTTGGGTCGCCGTGCGCAATTCCTATCATTTCGGTATTGCCGGATATTATGCCATGAAAGCATTGGAAAAAGACATGATCGGTATCACCATGACCAATGCAAATCCATTGGTGGCACCTACTTTCTCATTGAAGGGAATGCTCGGAACTAATCCCATAGCTGTGGCGATTCCTGCAGGAGCGGAGCCTCCTTTTGTAGCCGATTTTGCCACGGCACCGGTGTCCCGGGGAAAGGTGGATGAATGGGATCATGCAGGATTGTCGGCCCCTGATGGGCTGGTGCAAAATGAACACGGCAGACTGACTCATGATGCTGCAGCGTTGAGAAATGGAGGTGCTATTCGGACCCTGGGTGGCGACAGAATTCATGGAAGCCACAAAGGCTATTGTCTGACCGCCATAGTGGATATTTTTTCAGCGGTGTTTTCAGGAGCCAATTTTGGTCCTACCGTAGTCCCGACACTGGGATATGTGAAAGGTAAAGATGGGATGGAAGACCACGGCATTGGTCATTTTTTTGGTGCCATGCGCATTGATGCTTTTCAAACGAAAGAAGCATTTAAAAAGAACATGGACCATTGGATCCGGACATTCCGAGCTGCCGAACCGGTTCAGGGTGAGGATAAAGTATTAATTCCCGGCGATCCGGAGAGGGAAGCAGAATGGATCAACAGAGAAAAGGGAATTACTTTAAGTGAAAAAACAATCGAAGGGCTGAAGAGAATCAGTGAGGAACTGGAGATTGAATTTGATCTGTAAAACGATTACCAATAAAAAAAGCGCCTTTAATAAGGCGCTTTTTTTATTGAGAAAATCTATTATAAATAGTATTTAAGATTCTTGCTGCGTGATGTTTGTTTCAGGCGACGAATGGCTTTTTCCTTAATCTGCCTCACCCGTTCGCGGGTCAGGTCAAATTTTTCACCGATTTCTTCCAGAGTCATGGGGTGACCACCATTCAAACCGAAATACAAACGGATTACATCAGCTTCGCGCTGGGTCAGTGTTGAAATGGCCCGGTCGATTTCCTTCCGCAGTGATTCGTAAATCAGGCCTGTTTCAGGAGTTACTGATTCTTCACTCTTCAATACATCGTACATGGTGTTGTCTTCATCCTGAATCAATGGAGCATCCATGGAAACATGGCGCCCGGCATTCCTTCTGGATTCTTTCACCTCGTTTTCGCTCATCTCCACAATTCCGGCGATTTCCTTGTAGTCGGGTTCGCGTTCCAGCTCTTGTTCCAGATGAGCTACCGCCTTATTGATCTTGTTGATGGAACCGATTTTGTTCAGCGGAAGGCGAACAATACGCGATTGTTCAGCCAGTGCCTGCAAAATGGACTGGCGAATCCACCATACAGCGTACGAAATAAATTTAAAACCACGGGTCTCGTCGAAACGCTGGGCTGCTTTGATGAGGCCCAGGTTTCCTTCATTGATGAGGTCAGGAAGGCTTAACCCCTGGTTCTGGTATTGTTTGGAAACAGAAACCACAAAACGAAGGTTGGCTTTGGTCAGTTCTTCCAGTGCCCGCTTGTCACCCTGCTTAATTCTTCTTGCCAACTCCACTTCCTGCTCGGCTGTGAGCAGATCCACTTTGCCAATTTCCTGAAGATATTTATCCAGGGAAGCGGTTTCCCTGTTGGTGACCTGTTTTGTGATTTTCAGCTGTCTCATATAATGCTATTTAATTTTTGTTTGGTGGTTACCCTTACGGTGAAATCAGAAAAAAGTTTCAAAAAGAATATTAATTTTTCTTTTCAGGACGAGGCAGCAACACTTTACGGGAAAGTTTCATCTTACCACTCCGTTCATCAACTCCAATCAATTTTACTTCGATCTTATCACCTTCTTTCAACACATCCTCAACCTTTTCGATGCGTTTCCAGTCAATTTCTGAAATATGCAAAAGTCCGTCTTTTCCGGGTAAAATTTCAACAAAAGCACCGAAAGGAACAATACTCTTAATGGTTCCTTCATAAACCTCACCTACTTCGGGAACGGCAACAATGCCTTTGATTTTTGCTTTGGCAGCTTCGATGGCCGTTTTGTTCGGTGATGAAATATCGATCATCCCAAAGTTGCCAACTTCTTCAATCACAATCACTGTATCTGTTTCGCGCTGCATTTCCTGGATGACTTTTCCGCCGGGTCCGATCACTGCACCAATGAATTCCTTGGGAATCACCACGCGTTCAATACGGGGAACAAAATCTTTATAATCGGCACGGGGCTCGGTGATGGTTTTGGCCATCTCGCCCAGAATATGAATACGACCCTGACGAGCCTGTTCCAGTGCTTTTTCCAGTACTTCATAAGAGAGACCGTCTACTTTGATGTCCATCTGGCAGGCGGTAATCCCATCGGCTGTTCCGGTTACTTTAAAGTCCATATCACCCAGGTGGTCTTCATCACCCAGGATATCGGAAAGGACAGCGTATTTTCCTGATTCGGTATCCGTGATCAATCCCATGGCAATACCGGCTACGGGTTTGGAAATCTTCACTCCTGCATCCATCAGTGCCAGTGTTCCTCCACAAACGGTAGCCATGGAAGACGAACCGTTGGATTCGAGGATGTCAGAAACAATACGGATGGTATAAGGATTGTCGTCTCCTTCGGGGATAACAAATTTCAAGGCACGCATGGCCAGGTTCCCGTGACCGATTTCACGACGTCCGGGACTTCCGAAGCGGCGTACTTCACCGGTGGAGAATCCAGGGAAGTTATAGTGCAGGATAAACTTGCTGCTTCCTTCGATCACAGCACCGTCGATCATTTGCTCGTTCATTTTGTTCCCCAGGGTTACGGTAACCAGCGACTGGGTTTCACCACGGGTAAAAATGGCCGAACCATGAGTAGAAGGCAAGTAGTCCACTTCTGACCAAATGGGACGAACCTGATCAAGCTTTCTGCCGTCAAGGCGAATGCGTTCGTTCAGGATAGCATTTCTTACCGCTACTTTTTCCACATCGTGGAAATAACGTTTTACCAGCGTTTCATTTTCTTCTCTGACTTCTTCCGATAAGGTTTCCATGAATGCATCGCGGATGGCCTTGAAGCCTTCCGAACGGGCATGTTTGTCGGCATTGCCTTCCAGAGCCAGTTTATAACATGCGTCATAAGTAGCGGTTTTTACCTGTTCACGAAGTTCCTCGTTGTTGTTTTCGTGGCAGTAAGTCCTTTTTACTTTGGCTTTTTCAACCATTTCTGCCAGTTCGACCTGAGCCTGACACTGTATTTTAATGGCTTCATGTGCTGCTTTGATGGCTTCAAGCATCACGGTTTCGCTTACTTCTTTCATTTCTCCTTCCACCATCATGATGTTGTCGGCACTACCGGCAACGATCAGTTCCAGATCGGCATCTTCTGTGATAGCCAAACCGGGGTTGATGACAAATTTGCCATCAATACGGGCCACGCGCACTTCAGAAATGGGACCATGGAATGGAATGTCTGAAACGGCCAGGGCTGAAGAAGCAGCCAGTGCAGCCAGTGCATCAGGAGCATCGTCTTCACCACCGGAAATCAATTGAATGATTACCTGTGTTTCGGCGTGAAAATCATCGGGGAATAAAGGACGAAGGGCCCGGTCCACCAAACGGGAAATCAGAATTTCATATTCTGAAGGACGGCCTTCACGTTTGAAAAAACCACCCGGAAATTTTCCGGTGGCGGCATATTTTTCTTTGTAGTCAACAGACAATGGCAGAAAATCAACATCTTCTTTTGCTTCTTGTGCGGAAACTACAGTAGCCAGCAACATGGTGTTCCCCATTTTAACTACTGCAGAACCGTCGGCTTGTTTGGCCAGTTTCCCGGTTTCAATGGAAATGGTGCGACCATCTTCCAGTTGAAAAGTTTTTGTGATAGCTTGTACGGACATATTTATTTTTTTAATGAGTTGAAGTTAAAGAACGGACCCGAAAACCTTGTTGGCTGGGACGGACGTATCTGTTAACTGTTGACAATGTTTTTGGTTCGAAAACCCGAGTGCAAAAAATACAAAAAAAGGCAATCGGGAAAATTGCCTTTTTTTGTGCATGATTTGCATGTATTTTACTTTCTGATACCCAGTTCTTTGATGATGTTACGGTATCTTTCAATATCTTTTTCCTTCAGATAATCCAGCAATCTTCTCCTTTTCCCAACCAAACGGATCAGTGAACGCTGGGTGAAAACATCCTTCTTATTCTGTTTCAGGTGCTGGGTAAGATGGTTGATACGGTATGTAAACAAAGCAATCTGGCCTTCTGCAGATCCCGTGTCATGTTCGTCTTTACCGTACTTTGCAAAAAATTCTTTTTTCTTTTCTACAGATAGATACATAGTGATTTTATTTTTCAAAAATTGGCCTGCAAAAATAGAAACATTATTTCAACTGAGCAATTTTTTTTTCATTTTTATTTTTTGTTCTGACCCAAATGATCTATTCAGAATTGTTATTTACAAGAGTCTATGAATTAGTTACTTTATAAAACAATCCCCGTTCTTCGAAAACCGATAAAACTTTGCCTTCGTGTTCCAGAACATCCAGGTATTTATTTACTTCGTTTAAATGCATTCCCAGAATGCGATGCAAATCGTCCAGAGTACAGGGGCGACGTTTGATGGTTTCCAGTATAGCGTTCTCTGTATCAGTACGGTAGGATGTTATTTTTTTTCTGTCGGGAGCTGACGCAATGATCGTTACTTCCGGTAAATTCCATTCGTCAGCAATCTGCTGCAATTCTTTTCGGGTGGCAGCCCGGATGTTTTCCACAGCACCGGGACGGTCCAACGTGTTGAGCTGGATCTCATCCGGCTTGATCTTCAGGAACGCGTCTTTCAATGCATTCAGGTTTTCAGCACGATCATTGATACCGGGAATGATGAGTACTTCCAGCCAGATTTTCCCTGAATATTCCTTCCTGAAATCAACGAGTCCCTGAATCATATCCGGAACATTCAATGTTCTGTAGGGTCGGTTTACCTTAATAAATGCCCGATGCTCTGCAGCATCTAATGATGGTAAAACCACATCAGCCTGCATCAGTTCGCGGCGAACTTCCGGATCATTCATCAGTGTGCCATTGGTTAGAACGGCTACCGGAATTTTTTTCCCCAAACCCTTGATATATCCCAGCACTTCTCCGATCCGGCTGTTCAATGTAGGTTCCCCCGAACCCGAAAAAGTGATGTAATCCGGTAAGGGGTTGTTCCGGAGGTAATCATCGATCTCGGCAACCACGGCATCGTACGGAATGTATTCTTTTCGTTGGGTGGTCAATGTGGTGGTTTTTCCGCATTCACAATAGACACAGTTCAGCGAACACACTTTGTGGGGAACAAGGTCCACACCCAGTGACATGCCCAATCGCCTCGAAGGCACCGGTCCGAAAAGATATTGATACATATGGGTATTTTTTCTATTGGGACAACTTGGGTGCAAAAGTACGATTTATAAGCGTGCCTTAGTCTTTTTTACTGTGAATGATGATTGGTTTTTTGCCCTGGTATGTTGCGTGCCGATGGCCAGCTGACTGAAAAAGGAGGAAGCTTTAACCAGGACAATGGTTCCCAGATCGCGGTATAAATGGTCTGCATTTTCAATAAAATGCTTTTCCTGTCCCGGAACTACTGGCGCTAAGCCCATGAATGTTAGGTCGGATTTGGTGGAATGTTCTTTGATGATGTCGTGGACGTTTTGGTTTTTGGCTTTTGATACGATGGCAACATCTGCTTTCATGCGCATACTTTCGAGCAAGCTTTTCAGCTGTCTGCTCAGTTTTTCCTGGTTTTGATCTGTCGAAGCAATCATCAGCAACCGAACTCTGGCCTGGTGCCAGGGAAAAGTGCCGTGAAGAAACTTAACCAGAGCCAGCATTAGGTTCCCGTTGTTGGATCCCCCCCTAAGCCACACATCAATTTGGTTGTACTGACCGAAGCCTCTGATTTTATCATAGTCGAGCATAACAATGTTCAGGTTTAGATTCTCCAGATAGCCCAGCATGCTTGCGAAGCGGATGGGGTCGTTGGTGTGTCTTCCCCACCCCAGGACGATGGTGTTGGGTTCCACTCCGGAAAAGCCATAAGTGGCCGAAATCATCTCAATGCCTTCATAAATATTGTTGCATTGCTGCCTGAGACTGAAAACCCCTTCACTTTCTTTGGCTTTGTTTTCGGAAAAAATTTCGTGCCTTACGGGAAAGAGCCGATCGCCACCGGGTTGGTGAATAAGATCGAAATTGGAGATTAGCCCGTGTTTTCCGGTAATTTGTTTGCTGAATGCCATCAGGTGCGGGCGAATGGATTCTCCTCCGCTAAACAACAGGATATTGGCCCTCCAGTGGGGCTCAGATAGTTTCATTTTACTGAAACGACTGAGGGTGATCCGGATCAGTGAAGCCAGTACACTGGGCCACACATCGGAGATGCCCTCATAAAGCTGTTTCTTCCGGATGACATAATGCAAACCACCCAAAATAAGAATGGCGGCAAACATGGAAGGCATGTCCATTTTGAACATAATTGCTACACTGGTGATAAAGCCAATAATTCCTACCCACGCTGTGACACGGAATGTGGGTCTGAAATTGGCACTGGCCCATTTTTCCAAAATAAATGCCAGATTGATGAAACCGTAAGTAGTAATGTAAAAGGTAGTCACCAGGCGTGCTACTGTGTTCAGATCGCCGATCAGTATCCCGATTTCAGAAATGATAAAAGTAAAAACCAGGGCATTGCGCGGCTCTTTGTTTTTGCCGAATGTCTTGGCAAAAAGGGGAGGGGTGATCCCGTCCATGGAAATAGCCTGTAATATTCTGGGGCCTCCCAGAATGCCTCCCAGTGCTGAGGAGAGTGTGGCGCCCCAGATACCGGCAGTTACCAGCAACGGGATCCAGGCAACCTGGTGTAGAAAATGGTAATTGGTCTGCAACAAATTGCGGTTCACAAACAAGTTGAACCCTATAGCCAGTCCCAGGTATATGATCAGCCCCGCCAGGATGGCAAAGATGGTTCCTTTGGGGATGTTGGTTCTCGGATTTTTTAAATCTCCCGAAAGGGCTACACCGGCCGTAAACCCGGTGACAGCAGGGAAAAATAAGGCAAATACATCGGTAAAAGAAGCCTGTCGGAAGGGAACGAAGCCTCCTTCGACTGCTGTTTTTACCGTGGTTTCAGGAACGGATGGATGAAAAAATCCAACCAAAATGGATACAATGGAAAGTACGATGGTGAGTAAGAATAAAAAACTGAGTTTTCAGTGCCAGGTCTGTACTGAGGAAAGCCAAAAAGGTGAGGATAACGAGGACAATCGTACCGATAAAACGCATGTTTTGTTCGTGGCTTCCGGTAAGCCTTAGAAAACTCACGACTTCAGGGCTGGCCAGGAAATTTTCTGTAAAACCAACAACATACAGAGAGATACTGAGTGCTGTTCCAACAAACAGAGCCAGTCCGATGGATCCCCCCATAGGGAGCCCCAGCGAACGGGACAAAATATAATAAATACCCCCGGTTTTGATTTTTTTATCCGTGGCAATGGAGGCAATACTTAAGCCTGTGGTAACAGAGATTACATGGGCCAGCAGAATGACGGCAATGGATCCCCAGAGTCCGGCCACGCCGGAAACCCATCCCAACCTCATATAAAGGATTACTCCCAAGATGGTCAGGATTGAAGGAGTGAACACGCCTTCAAAGGCTCCGAATTTTTTTTGTTTGCCCATATTTAGATTACGGTTCAGGAACGAATGATTTTTCCCGAACCCGATTTATGAAAATGTTTGGTGTGTTACGAGGAGCATAAAGATAGGAAAATAATAATTTATGGGTGATTGTGAATTTTAAACATTATTTATAATTCAGGCGCTGCATAATTTTCTATATTTGTTAGCAATGGTTTGGACCTCAGTCGTGTAAATCATAGTGTGCTCTTCTCTGTCACTTAAATACTGGAACTATGACAAAAACAAAGATTTTGCCCCCCACTGATGAAGCTTTTGCGTATCCGTTGTTAATCAAACGAATATTGAATGATTCACTGAAATATCATCCGGAAAATGAAATTGTTTACCGGGATATTTCCCGCTATAATTATTTCGATCTGAACAAGAGAGTCAGAAAACTGGCCAATGTGCTGAGAGTTTTAGGTATTAAGGCAGGCGATACAGTTGCTGTGCTGGAATATGATTCGACCCGTTACCTGGAGTTGTTTTTTGCCGTTCCCATGATGGGGGCTGTTTTGCATACGGTCAACTACCGGCTTTCACCCGATCAGGTATTGTACACCATGAATCATGCAGAAGATAAGATTGTGTTCACTAACATGGATTTTATTCCGTTGTTAAAAGGAATTAAGAAGAAACTTAAGGTAAAAGCTCCCTGTGTACTGATGTCGGATACCGGATCCAGGCCCGATCAGGATTTTGTGATTTCGGGTTATTATGAAGAGTTGATGAAACAGGCCAGTGATCAATACGACTTTCCTGATTTTGATGAAAATTCGGTGGCTACTATGTTTTACACGACCGGCACGACAGGAAATCCGAAAGCGGTTTATTTTACCCACAGGCAACTGGTGCTGCATACTCTTTCCGGTGCCCTTGTTTTCGGTGGCTATGATTCGGTATGCCGCTTTCGTTCCAACGATGTGTATATGCCCATTACCCCGATGTTTCATGTGCACGCCTGGGGTGTTCCCTATATTGCTACTTTGCTGGGGGTAAAGCAGGTTTATCCCGGTCGTTATGAACCTGAAATGTTGCTCCGGCTATTACTGACCGAGAAAGTAACTTTCTCCCATTGTGTTCCCACCATCCTGCATATGCTGGTGTCCAGTCCTGTGGTGAAGGCCATTGATCTTAGTCACTGGAAAGTGGTAATTGGCGGGGCTGCGCTACCGGCAGGGCTTGCCAAAGCTGCTTTGGATCTGGGTATTGATGTGATTACCGGGTATGGGATGTCTGAAACCTGTCCGATTTTATCCATCACTTACCTGAATGAAAAAGATAAAGATATGGATATTGATCAGCAAGTGGCGGTGCGAACCAAAACGGGTGTTCCGATACCGCTGGTGGACATGAAAGTGGTGGATGAACAACTGAACGAATTACCCAAAGACGGGGATTCGGTGGGTGAAATTGTGGTCCGTTCTCCCTGGCTGACGCAGGCATATTTCAAGGAAGAAGAACGCAGCAAAGAACTTTGGGTCGGTGGTTATCTGCATACCGGTGATGTGGCTTCTGTGGATGAAAAAAACTTTTTCAAAATCACTGACAGGATTAAAGATGTGATCAAAACCGGCGGGGAGTGGATTTCTTCACTGGAACTGGAAGGACTGATCAGTCAGCATGAAGCGGTTGCGGAAGTGGCAGTTGTTGGTATTCACGATGACCGTTGGTCTGAAAGGCCCTATGCCCTGGTAGTGTTGGTAGAAGATGCCAAGGCAACTGCTGCTGATTTGCAGAAATTCCTGAAAAAATTTGTGGACAACGGAACCATCAACAAATGGGCTATCCCTTCACAATTTGATTTTGTGGAAGCCATCCCCAAAACTTCCGTAGGGAAGATCGACAAGAAAAGGATTCGGGCAGAGTATAAAGTATAGTTCCTGAAATGAATTCAATGTAAAAGGCAGCCTTCCGGCTGCCTTCTTTTCTGAAATAATGTCAGATAATTAATGTTGTATTCCTGTTTTGACTAAAAAACTAAAATAGTCAATAATAATCAAATAGCATTTTTCTAGGAGCAAAGTTGTCGGTGATCTTCCAATTTTGTCATGACAGGTGTCAGTCATGATTTTTAAATAATTAAGTGATTGATTTATTGATGTTTTAAATTTAAATTGACTAAAAAACAAAATTAGTCAAAAAATGGAATCTAATTTGTATGGGGCGAACTGTAAATTTAAATCACAAGATAATGAAAAAAGTAAAGATTTATGGATTGGCAGTACTTGCCCTGTTTGCTTTTGTTTTGCCTGTTCAGGCTCAGACGCTCCATTATGGAATTAAAGTCGGCCCCGATTTTGCCGTTCAATCCGGTATTGGTGAATATTTCAGTAACGGAGACATGAGGGTGGGCGTTCACGCCGGACTGGCCGGAAGTTACAACCTAAGCAAGCACATGATGCTGGTTACGGAGTTTGATTATGATCAGGCAGGGAGCCATTCATCGCAGGTTACAGAGAGATATGATTATTTAAGTGTTCCTGTGCTTTTTGATTATTCGTTTGGAAAAACCGATCGTGAAGGAATGACAATGCATTTAAATATAGGACCTTATATTTCCTATTTGGTGAATGCTAAAAAAGTAGAAGATGTGAACGGAACTTCAACGACAACCGGTATTTATTCAGGAGCTAATCAGGGCGAACTGGGCGCCATGCTGGGTGTAGGATTGATACAACCGGTGGGAAAACATCAGGTTACCATGGATGTCCGCTTAAATCTGGGGTTGACACCATACATCCCTTCAGGAGGAGAAAATGATCACAATAAATCGATTGGAATTTATTTGGGTTACATGTTGTAATTTTTTAATGGACTGATGAAACCGGGAAATTTTCCCGGTTTTTTTGTGTCTGGTAAATGAGCTATTTTTGCAGAAATTTATGGGATGGAATTAAGCAATAGAATTCAGGCATTTGCTGATCTGGGAAAAGCACTGCGCGGGACCTTCGGAAAGGAAGAAATCACTGGCTTTTCGTCGGTGCAGCTTGAGGCTATGAATAAATTGAAAGACGAAGTTTTGAGGGCTAAAAACAACAACGGCTGGTTCGATGAGAAACTGGTGCAAAATGCCTTGCTGGCTTTGGGAGAAAGTTTGCGTGAAGATAAGCTTAAGCGATGGATTTCGGCCTATGATTTTCATTCCGGTAAGGAAGAAAAAACCGTTGGGGTGATCATGGCCGGCAATGTCCCAGCAGTGGGTTTTCATGATTTTCTGAGTGTGCTGATCAGCGGAAATAAACTGCTGGCCAAGCTGTCGTCCGATGACAATAAGCTGATGCCAGCCATTGCTGATTTATTGATTTCCATTGAACCTGAATTTGCATCAAAGATCATCTTCGCAGAAGGAACCATCAAGGATTTTGACGCCGTCATTGCTACGGGTAGCAACAATACAGCCCGATATTTCGACTATTATTTCGGAAAATACCCCAACATCATCCGAAAAAACAGAAACGGAATAGCCGTTTTGACGGGTGAAGAAACGGAAGCCAGTCTGAAAGCCCTTGCCGAGGACATTTTTCTTTACTACGGACTGGGTTGCCGCAATGTGGCCAAATTGTATGTTCCCGAGAATTATGACTTTGAACCACTGCTTTCCGTCCTGAGCCAATACCCTGATGTGGACATAAACCACAAATATCACAACAATTACGATTACAATAAAGCCATTTTTCTGGTCAACAAAAAAGATCATCTGGACACCGGTAATTTGCTGCTTACGGAAAGTGATAGCTTTGCGTCGCCTGTAAGTGTGGTACATTATGAGTTTTATAAAGACAATAAGGTGCTGCGAAATTATTTAATGACCCGTCAGAATCAGATTCAATGTGTCGTTTCAGAAGCCGGTTTCCTGAAGGAAACTGTTCATTTCGGGAAAAGCCAGCAACCCGAATTGTGGGACTACGCCGATGGGGTGGATACAATGGATTTTTTGTTGAAACTGTAGGCATAATTTTTGGTTCATTGTCAGTGGTTTTGGCTGATGGGGATTTTATCTGAAAAAAATGTAAAGAAAAGTTAGGATAATATTCGGAAACCATTTATTTTTGCACCCCCAAAATCTGAGAAAGAAAATTTAAGAAAATGAAAAAAGATATTCATCCTACAAATTACAGATTCGTCGTTTTTAAAGACATGTCAAACGACTATGCTTTTCTTACCAAATCAACTGTAGACACCAAAGAATCTATTGTTTGGGAAGATGGTAAAGAATACCCCTTGGTAAAACTGGAAATCTCCCATACCTCTCATCCTTTCTTCACTGGTAAGATGAAACTGGTGGATACCGCCGGTCGTGTGGATAAATTCCGTAACCGTTACCAGAAATTCCAGGACAAACAGAAAAAATAATTTTCTGAAAAGATATTTGACTGTAAACCCTTGCCGATTCCGGCAGGGGTTTTTTCATATATAATTTCAAGTAAAACCTTTTTTCCTCCATAGGAAGTTTTTATCTTCGCTTAAAATAGCTGATTTATGAATTACATCCTTTTCGACGGTCCGTCGCGCGAACAGTTGCTCCCGTTTACTTTTACACGTCCGGTAGCCGATATCCGTTCGGGCATTCTGACCCTGCGTGAAAAATGGGAATTTCTCCTGGGACAAGAAACATCCAGTCTGTCGCAGGACTATTTGTCTGAGAAGTTTCCTTTGAAGCTTGAAAGTGAAAATATTTTGATTGACGGGTCAATAGTGCCGAACGAAGCACTTTTGGCACAGGTTCAGAATCTTGAACCCGGAACAGCACTGGTTCAGCACGAAAAAAAACTGGCTGTTTGTGTTAAAGCTGATGAAGTTCATGAATGGGAAAAACTCCGTTTTAGGGAAATTCCTGTCAAGGAATCAGTAACAACAATCAATCAGGTATGGGATATTTACGCTTTGAATCATCAATTGATTCTGCAGGATTTTCAATGGATCACCCGGGGAAGGAAGTCACAACCTTTGAGTGACAGCAATTTTGTTCAGGGCGATCCATCATTGATCTTTCTTGATGAAGGAGCCAAAGTGGAGTTTGCATTTTTGAACACGAATGATGGCCCAATCTATATTGGAAAAGACGCTGAGGTGATGGAAGGGTCCAAGATCAGGGGACCGTTTGCTTTGTGTGAACATGCCACCGTGAAAATGGATGCAAAGATCTATACCGGCACTACGATTGGACCACACTCGAAAGTGGGGGGGGAAATCAGTAATTCGGTCATCTTTGGGTATTCAAACAAAGGGCACGACGGTTTTCTGGGGAATTCGGTACTGGGTGAATGGTGTAACCTGGGTGCTGATACCAATATTTCCAATCTGAAAAACACCTACGACATGGTTAAACTCTGGTCTTATCCGGAACAACGCTTTGTGAACACCGGTCAGCAATTTTGTGGGCTGATGATGGGAGATCACTCCAAAACGGGCATCAATACCATGTTCAATACCGGTACGGTAGTGGGGGTAAGTGCCAATATTTTCGGCGAAGGTTATCCCCGGAATTTTATACCCTCCTTTTCCTGGGGCGGGAAGCAGGGCATGAGCCCATACAACCTGAAGAAGGCATTTCAGGTGGCTGAAGCTGTGATGGCACGCCGTGACAAAGCGTTTGATGAGGTAGAAAAGCACATCCTTAATCATATCTACGAAATTACTTTCCCAAAAGACAAAAAATAAGGAAGCAGCTCCCTTTGGGCTGTCATTTTGTACTCCTTCCGTTCGTTGGTACGATCATTGACGAATAAATTGTACCTTTTCCTGAGCAGGATGGAAATACCTGATCCTGTTAAGGAAATGAGATTTTTATTTTATTGGGCAGGTTGAACACTATTGAAAAGTAGCGAGTGTCGTCTGCCAATTTGACTGAAGAAAAATATTATGGACAACATATTTTCATTACAAGACATCATCAATCCCGATACTGAGTTTTTTCCTTTGCTTTCGGCAGAAGACGAAGAGCAGATGAATGCGGAGGAAATTCCTGAGCAGATTCCCATTCTGCCGGTGCGCAATACCGTTTTGTTCCCCGGTGTGGTGATCCCCATTACAGCCGGTCGCGATAAATCCATTAAGCTGTTGCGGCAGGCTTATCAGGAGAACCGTGTCATTGGTGTAGTAGCTCAAAAAGACCCTTCTGTGGATGAACCGGTCGTGGATGATTTGTATACAATAGGAACGGTGGCCCGGATCATTAAAATTCTGCAAATGCCCGATGGCAATACCACGGCCATTATTCAGGGTAAGAAACGGTTTGAATTGTTGGAAATGGTCAAAGAAGAACCGTTTTTTGAAGCCCGGGTTGGTCGCTATGAAGCGGATCAGTCTGTTCCTGATGATGAGGTTTTCGATGCTACGATTTCCAGCATTAAAGACCTTTCCATCCAGATCATCGAATCCTCCAATTCCATTCCCACGGAGGCGGCCTTTGCCATAAAAAACATTGAAAGTCCGGTGTTTATGGTAAATTTTGTTTCGTCCAATCTGAATGTGGAGATCGAGGAAAAACAGGAGTTACTGGAGATGATGAATCTGGTGGAGCGTTCGCAGAAAGTGCTGGAATTGCTCACTAAGGAATTGCAGGTACAGGAACTGAAAAATCAGATCCAGAAAAAGGTAAAAGTGGATCTGGACAAACAACAGCGCGATTTTCTGTTGGGACAGCAACTCAAGACCATTCAGGAAGAATTGGGAGGCAATCCCAACGATCAGGAAATAGAGAGCTTACGCGAAAAAGCAAAAGATAAAAAATGGGCACAGCCGGTAAAGGAAACCTTTGAAGAAGAACTGCAGCGGTTGCAACGTATGAACCCCAATGCAGCTGAATATTCCATACAGCTGAACTACCTGGAATTGCTGGTTTCGCTACCCTGGAATGAATTTACTGAAGACGATCTGGACTTGAAACATGCCCGTAAAGTACTGGATACGGATCACTATGGTTTGGATGAAATCAAAGAACGTATCTTGGAATATCTGGCCGTGCTGAAGTTGAAAAACGACATGAAAGCGCCGATCCTTTGTTTTGTGGGCCCTCCCGGGGTGGGGAAAACCTCGCTGGGGAAATCCATTGCCCGTGCCCTGGAGCGGAAGTACATCCGTATGTCGCTGGGTGGACTGCACGATGAATCGGAATTGCGCGGACACCGGAAAACCTATATTGGTGCCATGCCCGGAAGAATTATTCAGGGACTGAAAAAGGTACAGTCTTCGAATCCGGTGTTTATGCTGGATGAGATCGATAAGGTCAGCGGGAATAATTTCAGCGGTGATCCGCAATCGGCCTTGCTGGAAGTGTTGGATCCCGAACAAAACAATACGTTTTACGACAATTACCTGGAACTGGAATACGATCTTTCCAAGGTGATGTTCATCGCCACTGCCAATACCTTGTCGTCCATCCATCCGGCATTGCTGGACCGTATGGAAATCATTGAGCTGAGTGGTTATCTGATGGAAGAGAAACTGGAGATTGCCAAAAGACATCTGGTTCCCAAACAATACGAAGAAAACGGTGTCAAGAGGAAACAACTGGCCCTGCCCAAAAAGACACTGGAAGTCATCATTGACAAATACACACGGGAAGCAGGGGTGCGGTACCTGGAAAAACGCATCGCTAAGGTGATTCGCAACCGGGCCCGGTTCATTGCCATGGAGGAAGACTACAAACCGAAAGTGGAACCGGATGACCTTGTTGAAATTCTCGGGAAGCCCCGTTTCCAGAGAGATGCTTTGATCACCAACGAAGTGGCCGGTGTCGTAACCGGTTTGGCCTGGACCCGTGTCGGGGGAGAAATTCTTTTTGTGGAGATTAGCCTGAGTAAAGGAAAAGGCAATCTGAAATTAACCGGAAACCTGGGTGATATTATGAAAGAATCCGCGGTACTCGCTTTTGAATATTTGAAGGCGCATGCATCGGAATTGAACCTGAAACCGGAAGTATTCGAACAGTGGAACGTGCACATGCACATCCCGGAAGGAGCCACACCTAAAGACGGTCCTTCAGCCGGAGTTACCATGCTGACAGCCATGGCATCTGCTTTTACCCAGCGAAAAGTCCGGGCAAAACTGGCTATGACCGGTGAGATTACGTTGCGTGGAAAAGTTTTGCCGGTGGGAGGGATCAAGGAAAAAATTCTGGCTGCTAAACGGGCCAAAGTGAAGACGATTATACTTTCCATGGAAAACGAAAAAGACATTGCCGAGATTCCTGAAAAGTACATCCAGGGACTGGAATTCATTTATGTGGACAGTATGATGGATGTAGTACAGCATGCTTTGCTGAAGGAAAAAGTGAAAAACCCATTGGAAATTCAATAAGGTCTCTATTTTCCTATCTTCGCAGAAAACGGTTCACGATGCGAAAGTCCGGATATCTTATTCTTTTGCTAACGATCATTATGCTGGCCGGGTGTGGACACGGAAAGCATCAGCATCCCGGGAAGCAGATTTTCTATTACAACGAGGCAGCCGGACTGGTCAACCTGGATCCGGCTTTTTCGCGTGATCTGCCTCATATCTGGGTGTGCAATCAGCTTTATAACAGTTTGGTAAAACTGGACAATCGTTTACATATTCATCCCTCCATTGCCAAATCGTGGACCCTTTCACCCGATGGAAAAACGTATACTTTTCTATTGCGTTCCGATGTATATTTCCATGACGATCCCGTATTTCACGGTAAACCCCGAAAGGTAACAGCTGAAGATTTTGTGTATAGTTTCAAGCGTCTGGTGAATCCTAAGACGGCTTCACCCGGTGCCTGGGTTTTTGATCTGGTGGCCGATTCATCCCGGGGAAAAGAGTTCAGAGCCCTGAATGACAGTATGCTGCAAATTAAATTAAAGAAGGCTTTTCCCCCGTTTTTAGGCATTTTAGCCATGAAGTATTGTTCGGTAATCCCAAAAGAAGCTGTTGAGTTTTACGGAGCCGATTTTAGGAAGCATCCGGTGGGAACCGGCCCTTTTTTCCTGAAAAAATGGGTGGAAAATGTACGGTTGGTGTTGCAGAAGAATCCCAATTATTTTGAAAAAGACAAACAGGGACACCGGCTGCCCTATCTTGATGCCGTTTCGGTTTCTTTTTTGCGGGACAAGACTACCGCCTTTTTGGAATTCACCAAAGGGAATCTTGATTTTATTTCAGGCATCGCACCGGCTTACCGTGATGAAATCCTGACGCGTACCGGACAGCTAAGGTCGCGCTACAGGAAAAGTATATACATGCTGAAAGCACCCTATCTGAATACCGAATACCTGGCGATGCTGGTGGATACCAGTCTGCAAAAAGTAAAAGAGAGTCCGCTGCGATTGAAAGCGGTACGCCAGGCTATTAATTATGGTTTTGATCGGGTAAAAATGATCAAATTTCTACGCAACGGTATTGGCATCCCGGGACAGAAAGGGATGATCCCAGCCGGTTTGCCCTCGTATGATTCCCTTGCTGATTACGGCTACTCCTATAATCCAGCAAAAGCACGCCGGTTGTTGCACGATGCCGGATTTGGTCCGCAACATCCTGTTCCGCCGATTACACTGAATACCACTTCCGATTATCTGGATCTGTGCAAATATGTTCAGTCGCAACTCGGTGACTTAGGAATGGATGTACACATTAATGTATTGCCTGAAGCCAGTATGAGGGAAATGAAAGCCAATGCCAAGCTGAATTTTTTCAGGGCGTCCTGGATTGCCGATTATCCCAGTGCCGAAAATTATCTGTCGTTGTTTTATTCCAAAAACTTTGCGCCCGATGGCCCCAACTACACCCACTTCTCCAATGCTTTGTTTGATCGGTATTATGTCCAGTCGTTTTCCATAAACGATGAAAATAAACGGAAAGCAATGTACCGGAAAATGGACAGCCTGGTCATGGAGCAGGCACCGGTAGCGGTTTTGTATTACGATCAGGCCTTACGGTTTGTGCAAAAAAAGGTACATGGGATGACACTGAACCCCATCAATATGCTGAACCTTGAAACGGTGAAAATTGACACAGAGGGTCAATAGTTGTCAGTTTAAAATAACATGAGGTCCCCCGCCGGACAAGATCGGGATATTCAAAACATGTTCCACATACTGGAAATAGTAAAAGAGTTTGTGATTCAGTTTCATTCCGTACTCCACATTCGGATCGTACCCAATAATGGATTGAAAAAACGGGTACCTCATGGGATTTGCGGCTTTGGCATCCCACGCAGCAGCATACTGACGGTTCCAGTTTTCGTAATAGGACAATTGACGATATTGGGAGGGATTATTATGTAAAGTATACCAGTTTTCAAATTGCGGATCCAAGATGGTAAGTTGGTATTGGGTACTGTCCTTATTTTCTATCACAACTGAATTGGCTTTTTGTCCCGTTATCTTCTGTTGTGTGGTACAGGAAACAACAAAAGCCAGGATTCCGATCCAAACGATCAACTTTTTCATAGCAGGTATATTTTTCTTATGTTATACGAAAATCGTACCGTAAAGGTTTTGAAATACTTAAAATTGAAATATCATTTTTCCGGAAGTGAATTTTTATCCCGGATGAATCGTAAAAAATTGATATAAAAAGTTTTTCTAATTAAAAAATAGTTCCGATATTTGCACCCCAATTTTAAGACGGATTATTTATTTAAATTTTAGATTGTTATGCCAGTTAGAATGAGATTACAACGGTTTGGTAAAAAGGGTGCTCCTTTCTATCACATCGTTATTGCGGATGGTCGGGCACCTCGCGACGGGAAATTTATCGAGAAAATTGGTACGTATGATCCGACCCGGGTGCCTGCCGAAATCAACCTGAACTTTGACGCTGCTTTGCAGTGGCTGCACAATGGTGCACAGCCTACCGACACAGTTCGCGCTATCCTTTCCTACAAAGGAGTGATGTACAAAAAACACCTCGAAGGAGGGGTAAAAAAAGGTGCGTTTACCGAAGAAGAAGCAGAAAAGAGATTCCAGGCCTGGATGAAAGACAAAGAAGCACGCATTGAAGCCAAATCAAAAGGTATTCAGGACAAAAAAGTGGAAGATAAAGAGGCTCGTATGGAAGCTGAAACCAAAGTGAAAGAAGCCCGTGCTGCTGAATTAGCCAAAAAGAAAGCTGCCGAAGTGGAAGCACAGGTAGCCGCTGCTAAAGAAGCTGCCGGTGAAACTGAGGAAGTTGAAGAAGCAGCTGCTGAAGCTGTTGCTGAAGAAGTGGCAGAAGAAACTACCGAAGCTCCCAAAGTTGAGGAAACGGCTCCTGAAGCTGAAGAAGAAGCTCCTAAAGTGGAAGCTGCCGCCGAAGAAGCTGCACCTGAAGCCAAAGAAGAAGCTCCTGCTGAAGAAGAAACCAAATCGGAAGAAAAGGAATAATTTCTTTTTGATGAATAAAGTTAAAAGCCCGGAAATTTCCGGGCTTTTTTTGTTCGTGAAACTAAATTTTCTCAAGTGAGTGCAGTAAAAATTTAACGTTGAACGAATCCCGATACGCTTTGCTATCGGGATAAATATTATTTAGAACCATCTGTTTTTTTCCGCTAATTTTGCAGCAACATATTGATGAGATCTATGGACGCATTTAAAGATTATTTTTTTCTGGGTAAGATCACCAAGCTGCACGGCTATGATGGCAAAGTGGTCTTGTTTCTGGATGTGGATGATCCGGAGGAATATCAAAACCTGGAGGTGGTGTTCATCGATCAGAACCATCAGCCCGTACCTTATTTTATTGAAGAATCGTTTTTAAAGGGAGACAAACTGATTGTGCGTTTTCAGGATACGGATTCATCGGATAATGCCGCTGCTTTGGTGAATAAGAATTTGTATCTGCCTCTCTCCCAATTGCCCAAACTCGCTGGAAATCAGTTTTATTATCACGAAGTGCCCGGGTTTAAAGTCGTGGATGCCAAACACGGGGAACTGGGGACGGTGGAAACGGTACTGGAATATCCCAACCAGGCGGTACTACAGGTTATGCAGGGAGAAAAGGAGATACTGATTCCTATTAACGATGAGGTGATACGCTCTGTGGACAGGAAGGCTAAGACGATCAAAGTACAAACACCGGAAGGTTTGGTGGAACTGTACCTTAACGAATCATGAAAAATACTGACCAACGACCGTTTCATTTTAAACAGTTCAGTCTGCACCACCACCGTTCTACCATGAAAGTGGGAACCGATGCGGTTTTGCTGGGTATCTGGACGGAACTTTCAAATGTTAAAACTGTTTTGGATGTAGGATCGGGAAGCGGAATTCTTTCCCTTTTATTGGCCAGCAGAGCAGCCCTTCATATCGATGCCGTGGAATTGGATGAAGATTCCTGTCAGGAAGCTTCACGGAATTTTGCGGAAGCGAAGTTTACATCAGAATTGAAAGTACTTCACTCTGATTTCAACAGTTTTGCTCAGATAGCCGAAAAAAAGTACGACCTCATTATCAGTAATCCCCCGTTTTTTATCAACAATCAACGATCGGAAAAGGAAAGCAGACGACAGGCGCGACACACCGATACGCTGACCTATGAGCAGTTGATTAGCGGTGCCATGAGGTTGTTGAGTCCGGAAGGAAAAATCTCGGTGGTGTTGCCTTACCGCGAAAGCCGGATTTTCATTCGTCAAGCGACAGATGTGGGACTGTTCCTGCAAAAACAGATGCTGATCTTCCCCAAAATAGGATTGGAACCCAACCGGATCAACCTTTTATTCTCCTCAAAAGAATCCGTTTTAACAACTGAAAAATTCATCATTCGTAACGAAAACGGAAGTTTTTCGCAGCAATACCGTGATTTCGTGGGCGATTTTTACCAAAGTATTGGTTAACGAACCAGCCGAAGTGCAATGCGTTTCCTGTCTTTATCGATGTCAATAATTTCCACCTGTACCTGTTGATTGATGCTGAGGTAATCGGAAGGATGAGACACGAATTCGTCGGCGATCTGACTTTTATGAATCAGTCCCCCTGTATGAATCCCCATATCCACAAAAGCACCAAAATCAGTAATATTGGTCACCACACCGGGAATTGTCATGCCCACGGATAAATCATCCATGGTTCTGATGTTCGGATCAAACTGGAAGAGGTTAAATTTTTTCCTGGGATCGCGGCCCGGTTTTTCCAGTTCGTCCAGAATGTCTTTGATGGTGGGAATACCCACTTCATCAGTAACAAAATCTTCGGCCCGCAGCAGTTGTTTTACTTTTGAATTCCCGATGAGATCAGCGATGGTCAACCCGGCTTTGGAAGCCATTTGCTTCACCAGCTTGTAATTTTCTGGATGCACGGCACTGGCGTCTAACGGTTCGTTTCCTTCTTTGATGCGCAGGAATCCTGCGGCCTGCTCAAAGGCTTTGGCCCCCAGACCTTTCACTTTTTTCAGTTCGTTTCTGTTTTTGAAATCACCGTATTCATTCCTGTATTCGATGATGTTTTTGGCCAGAGAGGGACCAATACCGGAGACGTAGGTCAGCAAAGCTTCGCTGGCCGAATTCAACGTAATGCCCACCGCGTTGACGCACAATTCCACCGTGGTTTGTAAGCTTTCTTTCAGTAATTTGGGATTGATGTCGTGCTGGTATTGTCCCACGCCCAACGATTTGGGGTCAATCTTCACCATTTCGGCCAGCGGATCCTGCAAACGGCGGCCAATGGAAACGGCTCCGCGAACAGTGACGTCGTATTCAGGAAATTCTTTGCGTGCGATTTCTGAGGCCGAGTACACGGAAGCACCATCTTCATTCACCACCACAGCGGTTACATCCCTGTCGAAACGGGTGCGCTGGATCAGGTTTTCGGTTTCGCGGCCTGCCGTTCCGTTGCCGATGGCAACTGCATCGATCTGATAAGCATTGACCAGGCTTTTTAGTTTTTTGAGGGCTTCCGCAGTTTTGTTTTGCGGGGGATGCGGATAAATGGTTTCGTTGTGCAGGAGGTTCCCGTTTTTGTCCAGACAAACCACTTTACAACCCGTACGGAATCCCGGATCGATGGCCAGCACACTGACCATACCCAGGGGCGGTGCCAGCAGTAATTGACGCAAATTATCCGAAAACACTTTTACCGCCGATAATTCTGCTTTTTCTCTCAGTTCTTTCCGGTATTCCGTTTCCAGAGAGGGAAACAACAACCGGCTGATGGAATCCTGCAAAGCCATTTCTTTTTGTTCCGCCGCTTCGCCGGAAGACCGGATCACTTTGTTGGAGAGATGCTGAAAAACTTTGTCGGCAGACGGAGCAATCTTCAGCTTGAGAAAACCTTCGTTTTCACCGCGGAACATCGCCAGGATCCGGTGGGAAGAAGCTTTTTTTGCCGGCTCGCTCCAATCGAAATAATTTTGGTATTTGGAACCTTCTTCCTCTTTTCCCTTGACGACTGTGGAGGTAATTTGCGCTTCATACTGAAACGATCGCCTCACATTGCTGCGGATCCATTCGGTTTCGTTGAACCATTCAGCCAGGATATCGCGGGCGCCCTGCAACGCTTCTTTTTCGTCGGCAATTCCTTTCTCGGGATGAATGTAACTGCGTACCGTGCCGGAAAGATTACTGAGATGTTCCGACATGATCATTTTAGCCAGTGGTTCCAGCCCTTTTTCAATCGCCATGGAACCCCGGGTTTTACGCTTCGGACGATAGGGAAGGTACAGGTCCTCCAAACGGCTCATGGTATCGGCTTCCTGAATTTTTTGCAACAGTACGTTGTCGTTGATTTCCTGCTCTTCCAGACTTTTCACTATGGTTTCGCGCCGTTTTTCCAGTTCGGTTCGTTGTTGGTACAACGCCAGCAGTTTGATAATCTGTTCATCGGTCAGACTGCCGGTTCGCTCCTTCCGGTAACGGGCAATAAACGGGATGGTGGCCCCTCCAGCATGGAGTTCCAGCGTGTTGTTTACCTGCCATAATTCAATGGCTAATTCAGCAGCAATATGTTGGGTAATGCGTTCGTTCATTTCTGTGCAAAAAAGATTTTGTTTTTGATTTGAATGGTTTGTTCTTCACTGATTTTACAATTCGCAAATACACTGTGAAAAGATTTTGAAAATTTTTTTGTTTTCATGCGCTCCGCAGGGCTGTAATTCATCCGGTTGTAGAGAAGAATTCCTCCCGGTTGTAACGAATCTTTTACATGAGTGAGGAATGTTTCCTTTTCAAAGGTTTCAGGGATCACATTATCCGTAAAAAGATCGACTATGATCAGATCGAATTTTATCTTGTTTTCTTCTGTGAACCGGAATGCATCAGTGATGTGTAAGCTTAGGTTGCCGATGTTGTCCAGATGAAAATATTTCTTCCCCAGATCAATCACTTTCGGATCGATTTCCACACCGGTGATGTTGCCCTTGTATTGTCTTTCTTTCTGGAGAATATGAGCCACACTGCCGGCTCCGAATCCCAGAATCAGCGTTTCATGGATCGTTGAAATATCAGGAACAAAAAGATTTAAGGCATCCTGAAAGACTGTATGCAAGGTACCAAAGGAATAATTCACATGACTGGAATCCAGTACCCAGTGACCGTTCAGTTTGTTTACTTCCAGGTAATTATAAGGGGTTTGGATCCGCTCAGCGGGGAAAAAGGAGGATAAATATTTGCTGAAGAATCGGGACATCGTTTATTTTCCTTTGAACTGCGGTTTTCTTTTTTCCAGAAAAGCCTGCTTGCCTTCCCTGAAATCATCGCTGTAATAGATGGCTTTGACCGCTTCACGCGTTTCACGATCATTCGTGATTTGTTCCACCGTCCGGTAGCCCAGCTGATGAATTTGCTTTTTGATGAGCGAAACAGTCAATGGAGCATTTTCCGTGATTTTTTTCGCCAGATCAACGGTAAAACTTTCCAGCGCTTCTTTTTCTTTCAGGTGGTTTAAAATACCCAGTTGCAGTGCTCTTTGTGCGGGTAGTACTTCGGCAGTAGCAAACAGTTCCAGGGCAGTGTTGCTGCCTACCCGTTGCAACACCCGGTTCACCTGATTGGGATTGTAGGGGGCACTGATGCGCGCCGGTGTGATGGCAAAGGAAGCTTCCGGCGAACCGATGAGAATGTCGCAGGCAAAAGTGAGTTCACAACCGCCACCCCATACGCTGCCACTGATCATGGCAATGACGATGCCGGGGAAATGTTCCACACTTCTCAGGATTTTCTCCAGTGTGTATTCATAGGGTATGGGATCCCTGGTTGCATCAGGCAACTGATCGATGCGCAGACCGGCACACCACACTTTGGCTTCGGGTTGGCTGCGGATGATGACCACCCGGCATTGTTTTTCCTCGAAATGGTGAAAAGCTTCCACGATTTCGTCCAGCATATTCAGGTTGAGCGAATTGCTCTTCCGGTCGTTATTCAGTGTGAGAAAACCGATTTGATTTTCGCAATGGGTCAGAATATATTTCACTCGAATTGAATTTTTTTATTGGTGTAATCTGTTTGCAGAAAACAATTGTCCATTGTTTACAAAGATAAGAAGGAATTGTCTTGTGCTGTAACAGAAAGAGCCGATGATGATCAGGGTGTGGAAAGCGAAACCGGAAGTACTTTTCCATTGAAAAACCGGTGGCCGTTCAGGGCAAACCAGGCAATAAATTCAGCCATTTCCCCGGCCGTCAGTGGTGCCTTGTAACCCGGGAAAGCCTGTGCCAGCATTTCCGTCTGGGCAGCACCCAATGCCAATGCATTGACTTTGATTTGAAGATCGCCCAGTTCCAGCGCCAGGGTTTCTGTCAGGATGGAAAGTGCGCCCTTGCTGGCGCTGTACACGGACAATCCGGGAAATTTCACACTTCCCTGGAATCCGCCCATGCTGGTGATATTGACAATATGACTGTTCTGGTTCATCAGGGGAGTCAGAACCCGGATCAGCTTGGCAGGGGCTTTCAGGTTTACATCGAAACTTTGATTGATTTCTTCGTCGGTAAGCTCTAAAAACGGTTTGTTGACCAGCAGTCCTGCATTGTTGATCAATACATCCACGGTATCAAACTCCGCTGAAATGGCTTTCGCCAGCGGACTAAAATCCTGATGGGATAAGTCGAAAGAAAAAGGAATCAGATTGGGATGATTGCTTTCGGAATTCATGGATCTCGAAATGGCAAAAACCCGGTATCCCTGTTTTGTCAAAAGTTCTGTCAATGCTTTTCCGATTCCTTTGCTGCCTCCGGATATAACAATGTTCATAATTCAAGATTTTAGTGGAGCAAACTGCAAATTACTTGGGCTGATCCTTTTTCAATCCTTTTTGCAGTTGAATTTCCATTTGTTTCGAGTCGGTGGCACTAATGGTCAACACACCTTTCTCGCTTACCGTAATGGCAATGGCGTATTTGGGCTGGTTGGGTGCTCCCGGTTCAAAATTCATATAGGCCACTCCTTTGATGATGTCTTCATTTTTGGCGCCTGCATTCATTTCACGAATGGTTTTGTATTCCGGAGTCATAGGAACACGAGCCCGGGCAGCGATTATGGCAGCTTGTTTCATGGCATTTTCGTAGTTGCCTTTGTATACCATCAGTAAAGAGTTAAACCCTTCGTCGGGATTAGATTCGGACGTAGTCTGCGAATAATCACTGTCGATGGTCATATTTACCGGAGTGCTCAACCCCAGTCGTATAGCCCAGTTGGGTAGGCTGCTGGCCGGATGATAATTGGTGGAACGGGCCACTTTTCTTCCCAGTGTTTTGTTGATGGCATCCATCAGTTTTTGGGCCTCTGCTTCCGTAATTTTTCCGGCATCACGTTCCGCTTTCACTTTGTTCAGCTCTTGTTCCAGACTGTCCATCAGTTTGATGGCGTTGTCCACTTTGTTGATGCTGCTGTTAAACGTGTGCAGTTTGTCCTGAAACTTGTCCGAGTCGTCTTTTTTTTGATCCTGATGGCAGGAACTCAGCATCATGGCAGAGATGAAAAGGAAGGGGATGTAGAAAATATTTTTTCGGATCATTTATTTTAGCTTAGTCATGAACGATCAGTTTGTTCCGCTTGAAAACATATTCCATTCATGGATGAGTCAATTTGATTCTCAAATGTAAGATAAATTCAAAAAAAATCTTTCGGTCTTTTCCGACAGATATTAAAAATTTATAAACAATGAGCAGGTGATTCGTGCTGGTTCTTTACGGATGTGGCATTATTTATTAATTTTGAACAAAAATTAACCAGACAATGAGTGGAAAATTTTTTGTACTGACGGCTGTTTTGTTTCTCTTCGGAGGAGTACAACAACAAAGCAGAGATCAGGTAAAAAACGATGTTGTAAAAACCTGTTCCACAGGTGACCTGTCATTTATAGACCTTTATTTTCAGGGATTTGTAGTGGCCCATATACCCGGCAGCAATGGTTTAACATCGGCAGAACGTTGCCGTTCGCTACTCAAAACATTTTTCAATACCCATCCGGCAAGCCAATTTATTTTGCGTGAAACCGGCATGTCGGGTCAGAATTATTTTCTGATTGGGACTTTTCACAGCGGAAAGAGGAAGTGGAACATGTATTTCATGCTCTCACCGCAAAATGGGCAGTATCAACTGCAGCAAATCGATATACAGGATATTTCCTAAAAATCAATCAATAATTATGCGCATGAGTCTGGAAGAGTTGATCCAATTGGCATTGGATGAGGATTTGGGTAACGGAGATCATACTTCAAGAGCTACCATTCCCCTTGGGGTACAAGGAACATCCCAACTGATTGCCAAGGAAAAGGGAATCCTCTCCGGGATTCAGGTGGCTGAGAAAGTATTTCATACGGTAGATGCAACTCTTCGGGTGAAGCCATTGAAAACTGATGGCGATCCGGTGCTGCCTGGTGATGTGTTGATGGAAATAACGGGCAGTTCGTTGTCGATGCTGTCGGCGGAAAGGACAGCCCTCAATTTTTTACAGCGTATGAGTGGAATTGCTACATATACCCATTCTCTGGTTCAGAAACTACAGGGCCTGAACACCTTGCTGCTCGATACCCGGAAGACCACAGCGTTGAACCGAATCGTAGAAAAAATGGCTGTCACACACGGAGGAGGTGTGAATCACCGGTTTGGTTTATACGATATGATCATGATCAAGGACAATCATATTGATTTTGCCGGAGGTGTGGAGCAGGCCATTCATCGGGTTCGCGACTATCTGACAAAAAATAAACTGAATCTGAAAATCGAAATTGAAGCCCGTTCGTTTGAGGAACTGGATCAGATTTTAAAAGCAGGGGATGTGGACCGGATTATGCTGGACAATTTTACCCCCGCTGATCTGAAAAAAGCATTGGCTAAAATTGACGGAAAATATGAAACCGAAGCATCCGGTGGCATAACGGAAGATACGCTTCGGGCTTATGCTGAAACGGGAGTGGATTATATTTCGGTAGGAGCGCTTACCCACCGGATTAAAAGCTTAGATATCAGTATGAAAGCTGCAGGGGACAGACAGAAATGAGTTTTGCTAAAAACATAGAAAGATTTTTTCATCGACTCCACATTCGGACCCGATACAAACTAAGAAGAGTAGTCCTCCCGGGATTTGGAGGGGCTCCGCTTTACGACGTACTGGCGGTATTCTTTCGGGGAATTTTTAATGGCGTTGTTACGTATCGTGCTGCTGCCATTGCCTTTAACTTTTTTCTGGCCATGGTCCCGTTTGTATTGTTTTTGTTTACGCTGATCCCGTTCATGACCAGTGATCATTACCAGATTTATTTGCTGGACCTGATCTCAGAAGTCTTGCCTTCCAATATTTTTCAGATGGTAAAAAGTACGGTGGTGGAAGTCATCAGCCGGCCGCATCAGGGATTGTTGTCCATTGTCTTTTTTACTGCCATCTATTTTGCCACCAACGGGGTTAATGCCATTATTGAAGGATTTAACCAGAGTTACCATCGCCCCGAAACCCGTCCCTGGTGGAAACAGTTTCTGGTTGCTTTTTTACTGATGCTGGTGCTTTCGTTGCTCACGTTTGTGTCGTTTACCTTGTTGGGTTTTGGTGAATACCTGGTTCGCGGACTCATCAGTCATGAACTGCTCACCAGCAAATTTTCCATTTTCCTGATGCAGTTGCTTCGGTGGTTCATTATCTTGTTTACCACCATGTTAAGCGTGTCAATCCTGTTTTATTTCGGGCAACTGAAAACATTAAAATCCATCAAATACATGTTTTTTACGGTGGGATCGCTTTCCACAACCGTATTGTTCCTGGTGGGGGGATTGATGCTGAAGTTGTATTTCGAAAACTTCTCGCGGTACAACCTGTTGTACGGCTCCATCGGATCACTGATCATCCTGATGGTGTGGGTGTATTATAACTCGCTGATGATTCTGGTGGGCTTTGAGCTGGACTATAGCATTAAGATCTCTCAGGAACACAAAATCATTCAGGACCAAATACTGGATGATCATTCAACCACCGAATAATTCCCGTGTTCTTATGTCATCTCCTGTTATTTTGTGGTTAATTTAGCAGAGTTTTACGAAACGGATCACTGAAAAGGGGAGATTAATGATATGGAATATCTCGGTTCTTGCTTGTGTAAAGGTGTTAAATTTAAAGTAATTGGCGAATTTGAGCAATTTTATCTGTGTCATTGCAGGTATTGTAGAAAAGACACGGGCTCTGTCCATGCGGCCAATCTTTTTTCATCAACTGCTCAACTTGAATGGATAAAACGGGATACGAAAATTCAAACTTTCCGACCGTACAAAAGCAATCATGAAAAGGCGTTTTGCACCAACTGCGGTTCGGCATTACCCCATTTGGAAATGGACGATACGCTTTTGGTGGTGCCTGCCGGGAGCCTGGATACTCCCTTGAATATGAGACCCGACGGTCATATTTTCATGTCCAACAAAGCTGACTGGGATGAATCTCTTGAAACAATAAAAAAATTCGACCGGTTACCGGAATAATAAGTAATGAGCTGCTCTTTCATTACTCTACTTTGAATGCCCTTTATTTCTCCCGAAAACATTTTTCAGACTTGTGTTTTATCCCGAAATCCAATTCAATTTGTTTGATTGGAATTTTTTTATGATATTTGAGGGTACCAATTGAATCCTTTGAAAACCAAAACAATCGAAAAATATTTCACAACCGATAGAATTAATGCGCTTGTTAAGCCGGAACTGTTTCGTGGTTTCCGTATAAAACGGGTAAACAAGACGAAAAAAACAAATAATTATTGAAAACCAAAATTTGAATAATGAAAAAAAATTACTTTAAAACTGTATTTATTGCATTTTTGGCTCTGATCACGTTGCCTGCAATCGGGCAACACAAGGAAAGTAAATGGGATTTCCGAATCGGGGCCGGCTATTCCATTCTGGGCTCCGGAGATTACCATACCTTCAATTACGAAAACGAGCTAAACTACAGAATGAATCCTTATTTTACAGCTTCCGCCTCTTTTGATATGGGCAAAAGTATCACAGGGATTTCCGGAACTGCCTCTTTCAAGCAGGGTAATTTGAATATCTTTCTGTCTCCTTTCAAAAACACCAAAAAAAATGATTTCAGAGTGGGCACAGGACTGACGTTTTATACCATTACGGATGCCTATGAGATAGCCTCATATTATGAAAATGGAGTGCTGGTATGCACGGATTACTCATTTGACAGCAGAAACTCTTACGGATACAACATCATTTTTGAGAATTCCTATTGGTTAACCGAAAAAATGATGCTTGGGGTTAAGCTATATACACAGTATTATTTTAATGATGATATCAACACAGGTATCTTGCTTAAATTGGGATTTAAATGGTGAAAAGACAACGGTTAAGAAAAGCTGAATTCCTCAACTGGAGTTAACCTAAGAAAACACAAACTCAGAATTATGAAAAAGAGTCTATTAGACACAATTATACGCTATGTTGGTGCTGGAACCGTAATTGAAGCCTTGCGAAAAGCTTGTTATTTTTTGTCCAATATTTTTGAAGCACTGTTTGGTGTCAGCGACAGTCTGGAACCGCCGAGGTGTATGTCGGTAGAGGGGCGCAGGAATTACAGCAAAATCGGTAACGAGTTTTTAGGCTATTTTGTTGAACTGGGAGGACTAAAGAAAACGGATCGTATCCTGGATGTGGGTAGCGGGATTGGTCGTATGTCTTTGCCTATTGCCCGATATCTTTCAAAAGAAGGTAGTTATGAAGGAATCGACATCATTAACTACGGGGTTCGTTGGTGTCAGAAGAAGATCACGCCCCGATACCCGAATGTTTGGTTTCAACGGGTTGACGTATACAATAAAACATACCATCGTAAAGGCAAACAAAAGGCCTCGGAATATAAGTTCCCTTATGGAGATGACTCCTTCGATTTTGTATTGCTCACTTCAGTGTTTACCCACATGTTGCCTGTCGATCTGGAAAATTATCTGTCCGAGATCTCAAGAGTGTTGAAAAAGGACGGTAAATGCCTGATTACTTACTTTTTATTGAACGACGAATCGTTGGATTATATTGAAAAGAAACAAAGCAGACTGGCCTTTAATTATTGGTACGAAGAATGCCGTATCGAAGACAAAGAGGTACCCGAAGTGGCCATTGCCTATGAGGAAAGTAGGATACGAAAGCTGTATGAACAGAATACCCTAAAGATTGTAGACTCCATACACTACGGAGCGTGGTGTGGACGGGAAAAGTTTTTGAGTTTTCAGGATATTATTGTAGCCCAAAAACTTTAAATACAGGAGACTGCTTTCGCAGAAATTATGAGTCTCTCAGCAAAACAAAACTAAGAATTCTTCATCCTTAGTTATTGATTTTCGGTTATATCCATTTCACCAGCGGAAAGTCCATCCTCGTGGTCAGCAGTTTATGCTTGGGATACATTCGGAAAGCATAGTTGATTTTTCCCGAATTGGTGAGTGGGAAATTACAGGAATACACATAGTTGTTGTCTTCGGTTTTTTCGGGTTCAAGACTGTGCTTTTCCATGATTTTGTCAATGTCACCATTAGTTTTATGTCCCATGATGATCTCAATTCCCACGTCTTCGCTGGTAAGTCCGGCCAGATCAAGGGTGATTCGGGCCATGAAGTTCCTGCCAAAGGCCACCGGTCCTTTCTTGGTGTCGGGAACACTGACGGATTCCACGCTGATCTGATCCCAGGCTTCCAGTACCTTTTCTTTCCAGAAAGTTAGTTTTCGGGTGTTCTGGTAATGATCTTCTTTCATGATTCTTCCGTTCTCGATCAGTGTAGTGTAGAATCGCTCTTCGTAATCCTTCAGCATGCGCTGCATCGTGAATTGAGGAGCAATTTTGGAAATGGTATTTTTGATGCGGGAGACCCATTCGGTGGAGATGCCGTCCTTGTCTTGTTTAAAATATGTTGGGATAATTTCCGATTCCAGCGTGTTGTATATGATCTCGGCATCCAGTTGATCCTGAAGCCCCTGGTCTTCATAGGTACGGGTTTCGGTCACAGCCCAGCCGGCATCCGGTTTGTAGCCCTCAGCCCACCAACCGTCCAGCACGGAGAAGTTGATCACGCCATTCATAATGGCTTTTTCACCGCTGGTTCCGGAAGCTTCCAGAGGCCGTGTAGGTGTGTTGAGCCATACGTCCACGCCACTGGTGAGCATCTTGCCCATGATCATGTCGTAGTTTTCCAGGAAAATGATTCGTCCCACAAATTCTTCTCTTTTGGAAACTTCGATGATAAATTTGATCAGGTCCTGACCGGCCTTATCAGCCGGATGGGCTTTTCCTGCAAATACAAAGATTACCGGATGATTGTTTACGATTCGTGCCAACCGGTTCAGATCGTTAAACAAAAGATGGGCGCGCTTGTACGTAGCAAAACGCCGGGCAAAACCAAAGATCAGTGCGTTTTCATGGATGTGTTTTACTGATTCAATTGCCAGGCGCGGACTTTCCTGCCGATCGGTCAGATCATGCTGAATACGTTCCTTTACATAGGAAACCAGTCCTTTCTTGATTTGTTTTCTGATCTCCCAGATTTTCTCATCGGAGATGTCGTAGATGTTTTCCCAGTGTTTCTCATCGTACTGGTGTGACGGGAATTCATCGTCAAAAGTCTGCTGATACAAATCCTGCCATATTTTGTCTGTCCAGGTGTAATAGTGTACCCCGTTGGTTACATAGCCGATGTGCATTTCTTCTTCATAATATCCGGGATACATGGGTTTGAACATTTCACGCGAAACCCTTCCATGAATTTTACTTACTCCGTTGACCCCTCTGGAACAATTGGTGGCGAGTACACTCATTGAGAATTTCTCATTGCTATCCTTTGGTTTAAACCGGCCAAGCCCGATAAAGTCATTCCAGGAAAGAGAGAAAATTTCAGCAAAATGCGAGAGATACGCCCTGATGAGGTGTTCCTCGAAACTGTCGTGCCCGGCCGGAACCGGTGTGTGCGTGGTAAACAGGGATGTGGCCCTCACGTATTCCAGTGCTGCTGCAAAAGTGAGGTGTTCTTCTTCGATGAGGCATTTGATTCTTTCCAGTCCGATGAAGGCCGAATGCCCCTCATTGATGTGGAAAATATCCGGTTCCATTCTCAGCTGCTGCAACAGCCGGATGCCACCAAGCCCCAGAAGCATCTCCTGTTTCAGTCGGTGCTCGCTGTCGCCACCGTACAACTGAGCTGTGAGTTTCCGGTCCTCCTCGTTGTTGTCGTTGATGTTGGTGTCCATCAGGTACAGCGGAATCCGGCCTACATCCAGCCTCCATATTTTGGCTTTTACGATTCTTCCGGGAAGTGCCAGCGCCACCCGCATGGAGTTGCCGTTTTCATCTTTGACAGCGTTCAGCGGCAGCTGATTCACATCCTGAATGGAATATTCTGCAATCTGATCACCCAGGTGACTGATGATTTGCTTGAAATAACCCTGGCGATACATCAAACCAATGGCTACCATGTTCTTGTTTGAATCGCTGGCTTGTTTCAGGTAATCGCCGGCCAGAATGCCCAGTCCTCCGGAATAAGTTTTTATGCTGTTGTGTAAGCCATATTCCATGCTGAAATAGGCAATTTTTGATTTTTCTTCAACGGGAGTATTGATGTAGTTATGGAATCGTTCGTATACACTGTTGAGCTTATTCAGAAATTGTTTGTCGGAACCCAACCGGTTGATTTTTTCCAGTGAAAGAGTCTCCAGTAATAATGCCGGATTTCTTTCCGCTACTTCCCATTGTTCCGGATCAATATTGGCAAACAGGTCTGTAGCTCCAGTGTCCCAGGACCACCACAAGTTGTAGGCCAGTTCTTTGAGTGCCTTCAATGAATCGGGTAAAACAGGTTCTACGATGATTCTGTTCCAGTTAGGTGTGTTACCGTCGGAAGAAGCTTCGATCAACTGTGTTTCCGGCATCATCCACTGAGTATCCTTGGCTTCTTTTCTTCTTCTTGCCACCTGTAGAGCCTGAGCCCAGGCGTTGATGTAATTCTCCCCCAGGTTTTCCCAAAGGAGAAACAGAGAAATCGACCGGGCCTCCTTGGCCGTGTTATCCCGGTTGCCGTCAAGCATGTAGTCTCTGATGATTACCGCCATTGTCCTGACACTATCTTCATCGGTTTTTCCCTTACGATCCAGTACCTGTATCGAATTGTGTTCTATCTGGGTATGCTGATTAATCCAGGTTCCAAAACCGGCGTATGTTGTGGTGATGGTGGGAATTCCAAATGCAATGCTTTCCATGGGAGTATACCCCCAGGGTTCGTAATAGGAAGGGAATACAGTATAATCGAAAGCCGGCAGAAAATGATAGTAGTCGAGGTTGACCACCCCGTCGTTTTCATTCAGATAGGCCGGAATAAAGATCATGTGAACATTATCTTCAGCACTGTTGTATAATTTATTTCTGACGGCTTCATTCAGAATGGGATCACTGGAGGTGTTTTGCAGTTTGTGGGTCAGGTAATGATTGGATCCTTTCATTTCTGCCAGTTGATTTCCGGTAAACAGATCATCCGGACCATCGTGCCCAGCAGGAACAGCAATTACTGCCAGGATTTTTTTGTTTAAATTTTTGTCCTTATTCAGTTCGGCCATGGTCCGGATGAACAGGTCAATGCCTTTGTTTCGGAACTCATACCGGCCACTGTTTAAGATCAGAAAAGTATCGTCGGGGTAGGTTGTTCCGGTTAGCTTGGAAGCGATTTCTAACACCCGGTTCCGGGCTGTTTTTCTCGTTTCATCAAAAGTATCTCCCGAAGGGACAAAATGATTGTTGAATCCGTTCACGGTCAGAACATCGGATGCTTTTCCCAGAAACTGCTCACATTCGGTGGAGGTAATGGCACTGACAGTAGTAAATACATCGGATTGCTGTGCACTCAATGATTCCAGCGAGTTTTTGCTTACCACCCCGAATCGTTCAGCCATTTTCAGCGGATTCAGTTTGTGTAGATCTTCATACAAAGGCAATCCGTTACCTGCTATAGAACGTCCCAGCACGGTGGCGTGGGTCGTAAATGCTGTAGCAATAAAAGGCAGTTTTTCTTTGAGATACAATATACCGGTACCGGTCATCCATTCGTGAAACTGGGCCACTACTTCCTGGTGGGTTGACAGATAGAAACGGTAAAAACTTTCAATGGTTAATCCGGCGGCATAGCCGAAAATAGTGGGTTCAATATAATCCCATTGGCCCGAAATGGAGTCCAGTTTGTATTGCTCCCACAAATGGGCCAGGATTTCGTTTTTGTGGGCATAAAACTGAGTGAAGTCTACCAATATGACCAGCGGCTTGGCTTCAATGTTCCATCTGCCCGTTCGCACTTTCAGCCCTTGCTGGAGTGCTGCCTGTTTCCAGTCGGAAAACAGGTTCTTATCTTCAATAAAATCCGGGTTTGCCCGGGTTTCTTTCCAAACATCAGGACCGATCAGGATGTAGTTGTCCTGATATTGGTCGACCATAGTATTGGCCTTGGTGGAAATGACGGTGTAAATACCACCGATTTTGTTGCATACTTCCCAACTCGTCTCAAATATATAATCAGCTTTCATCATATCAACATTTCAAATATTAAAGATGAGTTCAGGAATAAACTCATCTTAACAATAAATTATCAGCCCACACATCCGCGGGGTATACAGGTCAGCTATTCGTGCTGTGGATCGAGATATAGGATTCTATCCGAATAAATTTCTGAGTCGTTGCTCGATTTCTTTCTGGTACCTCTGAATGTCCGACTTTTTAAAATTCTTTACTTCTTTCTGCAATTCATCAAACTGGGCCTGTGCTTTTTTGCTCAGATTGGGAATAATCTTTTCCGTTACTTCTTTTTCCGCGTCCTTCAGGGCTGCAGTCAAAGATTCCAGGTCTACTTCCTTGAGCAGTTTCTTAATGGCCGCATTGGACATATTTTTGATGTCTTCGATGCGGATGTCTTTTTTATCGAAGTTTTCTTTGACTTTCTTTTGGGTCTCTTTAACCTTCTTTTTGGCGAATTCGGCAGATCTCTTAAACAACTCTTCGGCTGATTCTTTCACATCACCTGCTGCATCTTTAGGAGGCTGCGGGCAGGCGGATTTCACGCGTAAAGTGAAGTCCGACAACACATTCATGTAGTTGATAAAGGCTTCGTAAGGCGATCCGTAAGGGTTGAAATACATGTGGACATCACCGTCGGAGAAGAACTTGGTACACATGTAATAGAAGTGGTCGGAGGTTTGCAGGTAGAGCCAGTCGTTTTTGATTTGCTCGTCGTGGCAATTTTTGACCAAAGGTTCTAAAGCATACAGTTTATCAAAGGCTTCATCCTGCAGTTCATTGCCCAACCAGGCTGTCAGGTCGCGTTCTTCATCGGCCCAGGAGACGGGGTGGGGGACATGAACAGGCGCCACGGGCTGATAATTTTCAGCCACTTCGGAAGGCGTGGCAAAATTAAATCCTGTTTCTGACAACACTTTGCCAGGCAGGGCCCGCATGAAATCAAAGATTCCGGTTTCGGCCCACTGGTGTTCTCCAAAGGTTTCATAGTCCATAAACAGGTTGACAACTTCTTCCTTGCTGTCCAGATCGTTGAGCCAACCCACGAATTTTTCAGTGGTCAGCGGCCATTCGCTCCAGCTTTTTTGTGAGAATCGGAATGCAATGTCATCGCTCAGCCTGAAGTTCTTCAGCAACATTTTCAACTTGGGATTGATAGCGTTGGTATAAAGATAGTTGGGACTTCTCCATCCCAGAATATGTTTGGCCCCTTCGGTAAGCATGGCCTTGTATCCCATGTCGGCCACCATGGCACCAATCTCATCGGAATAAATCAACTCGGTATTCCTGAAAGTGGTGGGCTTTCTGCCGAAGAGCGCTTCTACTTTCTCTGCCTGGCGTTGCACCTGGTTGTTGAACTCCTGACGACTTTTCAGCGCTGAAAGCGAGTGGGCATAGGTTTCCGCCAGGAATTCCACATGACCGGTCTGCGCCAGCTTCTGAAAACTTTCCAGTACTTCCGGAGCATAGGCTTCAAACTGATCGAGAGCCGTCCCCGAAATGGAAAAACTGACCTTGAAAGCGCTGCCGTATTCCTTAATCAATTCCAGCAAGAGTGCGTTCATGGGCAGGTAATTCTTGGCAGCAACTTTTTTGAGGATCGCCCGGTTGTTGTAAACATCAAAATAATCGTGCTTGTCGCCGATGTCGAAAAACCGGTAGGTTCTCAATCGCTGCGGCTGATGGACCTGAAAATAGAAGCAAACAGATTTCATTATATTTCAAATTAAAGGGTTAGCGATTTATTAAAGATTCATATACATTTTTGATCTTCAGAGCCGTATCTTCCCACTTTAAGTTTTCCACTTCCTGTTTCCCGTAGGTTCTGAACATTTTAGATAAGCCCTCATAGTGGCACAAACCGTAAATAGAGTCGGCAATAGCGTCGATGTCCCAGAAGTCCACTTTCAGTGCATGGTGCAACACCTCGGCAACGCCACTTTGTTTGGAGATGATCACCGGAACGTGCGACCGCATGGCTTCCAGCGGCACAATTCCAAACGGTTCGGATACCGAAGGCATCACAAACACATCACTCATGGAGAAAATATGCTGTACCCTGGTTTCATCCAGAAATCCCGTAAAGTGGAACTTGTCGGCTATGCGTAACTGAGCCACGCGCTTGATCATTTTTTCCAGCATGTCGCCGGATCCGGCCATGGCAAACCGTACGTCGTCTGATTTCTGCAGGACTTTGTAAGCGGCTTCAATGAAATAGTCGGGACCTTTCTGGAAGGTGATCCTGCCCAGGAAGGTAACCAGTTTTTCACTGAAGGGTTTGGGATAATGAATGTTGTGTCCCTGATGGTGATCCACCGCATTGTGAATGGTCACCACCTTGTCGGGATTAATTCCGTATTTCTCAATGACAATGTTTCGGGTCAGGTTACTCACGGTGATGACCTGATCGGCTTCTTCCATTCCCTGCCGTTCGATGTCGTAAACCTGCTGATTCACATTGCCGCCGGTACGGTCAAATTCGGTGGCATGCATGTGGACCACCAGTTTTTTTCCGGAGGTTTTCTTGGCTGCAATACCGGCAGGATAGGTAAGCCAGTCGTGGGCATGGATCACGTCAAATTGTTCCTTGGCGGCCAGGGCGGAAGCGATCAATGCGTAGCGGGCCACTTCTTCCAGCAGATTGATGCCGTATTTTCCTGAGAACTCATATCTTCTGGAAAAGACATTGCTGGTAAACTCTTCCCCCGTTTTTCTGTTTTTTTTAATGGTTTTGGCAAAATACTCAGGGGCCACATAGGGAATGATGTTGGAGCCTACTTCGAGGTATTTGATGCGTTCCCAGAACTCCTTGTATTCCTCATCTTTCAGATCAAAGGAAATATCGGATGCGTTTCGAATGGATACGACCTGCTGGTCCTCATCACCGAAAGCTTTAGGAACCACAAAAATCACTTCAGTGTGGTGCTTGGTAAGTCCCTTGGTAATGCCGTAACAGGCGGTCCCAAGGCCCCCGGTGATATGCGGGGGAAATTCCCAGCCGAACATCAGTACTCTCATAGGGCTATTCTCTTAATTGTTTTCAACAAAAATCTCATCACCAAATTTATTTGCATGGTTTTTTCAATAAATAGTCAACGCGTAGTAATTCTGCAATGCTCCATGCCTGTGAAATGGCACCTCTGGCTTCATTGGGGGGATCGCCGTCGTAAATCTCTGACACGGTCCCTACACCTCCTTCAAACAGCGCCGGTTCGAAATCATGAAAGAGTTTCTGTATAAATTCTTTGCCTTTTTCCTGGTACAGTGATATCCAGGCTTCGGCAAAGAAACCCAGCAGCCAGGGCCATGCTGTTCCCTGGTGATAGGCTGTGTCGCGTTCTGCCTGGTCCCCCACACATTTCCCTTTGTATTGCGGGTGATGCGGCGTGAGTGTGCGCAGTCCCCGGGGAGTCAGAAGATGTGCTTTGGCTGTCAGAAGGATCATCTGTTTCATGTCTTCATTGAGCGGTGTATAAGGCATGGAGGCCGCAATAACCATGTTGGGACGAATGCTGAAATCCTTCTCATTATAGGTAGCGTAATCGGCCAGATAGCCTTTTGTATCATTCCAGAAAGTGTTCACATAGGATTCCTTGACCTTTTCCGGCCATTTTTTCCATTGCTTGACAAAACTGTCGTCTCCGGAGGCTTTGGCCAGCTCGAGGCTGAAAACCAGTGCGTCGTACCACAAAGCATTGATTTCAACGGCAAAGCCGGTTCTGGGAGTAACAGGTTTTCCGTGAACAATGGCATCCATCCAGGTGATGGCTACGCCGGGTTCACCGGTCCACACCAGGCCGTTGTCATGCATTTTGATCTGGTGCAATGTTCCCTTTTTGTAGTGGGAAAGAATATTTTTGATGATTTTGCCATAGTTGGTCCAGATGTCTTTTGAAGATCCGGTCATGATCTGGTATTGATGCAAAGCCCAGATGAACCATAAAGAAGTATCGGCAGAATTGTAACTGGCATCTTTTCCATGTCCCAGGTTAGGGAAAAGACCGTCTTTGAGTTCGTGCAACATGGTTTTGGCAACCTCATGAAAAACTCCGGTCTTCTTTTGGGTCAGCGTCAGTCCGGGAAGTGAAATAAAAGTATCTCGCCCCCAGCGTCCAAACCAGGGATAACCGGCAATAATTTCCGTGTTTTTCTTTTGGTATACAAAGAACTCATCGGCTGCATTTTGCAGGCAGTGTATGTAGCTGTCGCGGGGTACCCGTTTTTTTACTTCCGAATCAAATTGTCTTTTGAAACCATTGGGCGATTTTTCCTCCAGCCCGGCTGAAATAACAATGGATTCACCGGGTTTGAGCGTTACTTCAAAGTAACCGGGAGTAAAAAGGTCTTCCAGGTAATCATAGCCCCGTTCCATTTCACGGATGTATTGTACATTGTAATACCAGTCAGGGACATGGATGTACTCGGCTTTTTTCGAAAACTGCATGTATACTTTTGAATATCCCTGATAGAGTTGCCAGCTGGCGCCATTTTGTACCGGTTTGTAGTGAGTATGGGCGTAAGTATTGGCTTTTGAAAGGCTGTGCACACTTCTGAAAGCCAAAAAAGGCTTGATCTGTAATGTTACATTTTCGTTTGCTTCCTTTAAATAATACTTCAGTAGGATTCGGTCTTCTTTTTGAGCAAAAATAATTTCCTTCTCCAACTGAATATTTCCCAGCTGATAAAGGAGTTTGGGATTGGCTCCAATAGAATATTTCATCAGGTACTTATGGCCTTTAGGTTCCATAACACCCCCCTTGTACATCCTTGAGCTTAAGTGAAATTCATATTTGTTGGCGATGAGATTTTCATCCACATCGGCCAGCAAAACATGATTGTTATCATCAATTAGGGGCTGGGGAGCAACCAGCAGACCATGATATTTTCTCGTATTGCAGTTGATGAGTGTGGAACAGGCATAACTTCCGGCACGATTGGTGCGTAATTTCTCTCTTCCGAGAGAAAAGTTCAGGTTAACCAATTGTTTTTTATCAAACTCAAGGTAACTCATTTTGCAGTTTATTTTTTGTGAAATTGAACAAGCTTAACTATCGCAAAAGTAGCCATTTATTATTGATCGCTACGGTTGCTAAATCTTTTTAAACGTGAAAATTAATTAAAAAAAGTGAAGATTTCATGCAAACGTTTTAATTTTTTTCAGGATGCTAAAACAATCGATTGCTGGTTTTGATTTACGTAAAATATTTTTTAACAGACAATTAGGCAATAAAGTACTCATTTCGCCTGATTGATATTTAATTGAATATTCTCCATTTGAGATATAAATTTCAAACTGGGAAAGTTGACGGAAAGATATCTTGAAAATAATGCGGTATGTATTTAAATAACAGTGTAATATATATGTTGGTATAGTAATTGATTAATAGCGATTCGATAAATTGCTTTCGGGCATTAATTTTAAAGTACCTTTGAATAGTATAATTTAAACAGTAACAATGAGACAAAGAAATTTACTTTTTGCTTTGGGAACAACAGTAGCTTTGGCTTTGGGATTCCAGTCGTGTAGCAAATCACCGGTCACACCTCCGGTTGTGAATCCGATGGAACAGTTAAACATCCCTGATGGATTCCAGTTTAAAACTACTGACATTAAAAATATTGAAATTGATATGCCTTCAACTGTTGATTTTTCAACTGAGAAGAGCCGTTTCAATATTTATACTGCCAGCCCGGCTGACGGAGGAAAACTCATTACTTCCGGAAGTTTTGATAGTGAAGGTAAATTTAACGGGTCTATTCGTATTCCCACGGCGCTGGATTCTGTCTATGTTCAAACCGTAGCCGGTAATCAGATGGTAGTAGTCAATTCGATTGCCAGCGCAAAGTCTTCGGTTGTGGTGAATATTGGTGGAAATTATGGCTTATCAGCACCTGATACATTGACCCCGTCTGATACCGTGACAACCAAAGCTGGTGTTGCCGGACAACTTTCGGGTTCCGGTGTGTATAAATCAATGATGGAGTCTAATATCATTGGTAACGGAGATTTTGAAACCAATGATTTTGGAAGTATTCCTTATTGGAATTATTCTCATCCCGCTGACGGGAAATGGTATTTTACAAGGTATTCCCATAAAACAATGGAATGGTATGATGATGGAGGGAATCATGTCATCAGAACCCCTTATCATGATGATTACTATAGTGGTGGTGCCTCACAAATGATTGACGCTTCACCCGGACAATTGATAACCTTTAAGGCTGATGTGAAGTCAACCGGAAATAAAAATCGGTTAACAGCATGGCTGTATCTCATTCCCATGGATGCCAACGACCGTCCGATTGCTTATTATTATGTGGGACAGGAATCACCTGCAACGGTATGGCATACAATGACAGTGGCTGCGACAATGCCTCATGGTACGGTTAAAGTCAATGTTCTGATCTGGACCTGGGATTTCGGCAAAAATTCTTCCTTGAATTTTGATAATGTTGTGGTGAACGGACCTGTTGCCGACAGTGATGGCGACGGTGTTAATAACGAACTGGATGATTATCCGAATGATCCCACCCGTGCTTTCAATGTTTATTATCCCAACAAAACAGACTGGGGTACGTTGGCTTTTGAAGATTTGTGGCCGGGCATGGGCGATTACGATTTCAATGATCTGGTGATGGATTATCATTTTAAATCTGTTTTAAATGCTTCAAACAAACTGGTTGAATTTTACACAGATTATTCCGTTCGTGCTGTGGGTGCCAGTTTAGAAAACGGTTTTGGCTTTATGTTGGGTGGTGATCCTTCCAATGTGGCTTCTGTTTCCGGTACCCACTATACGGAAAATTTCATCCATAACAATGCGAACGGTACCGAACAGGGACAAACCAATACAGTTGTTGTTTTGTTTGACAATGCTTTTAGTATGATCGGAAGTTCCGGTTCCGGGTTCATCAATACCGTTCAGGATGTTCCCTATGTAAATCCCGATACTAATACGTTACATGTGGTTTACAGGAATCCTGTTGATGTTCAGGTAACGGGTACGGCTCCATATAATCCGTTTATGATTGTGAACAAGGAAAGGGGAAAAGAAGTTCACCTTGCCGGACAAACCCCCACTGATTTAGCCGATCCTTCCTTTTTTGGAACCATGTCGGATGATACCAGACCAGCTGCAGGAAAATATTACCAAACAGCTGCCAACCTGCCCTGGGCAATTGATGTCCCGGTATCTTTTGATTATCCAGTAGAAAATGTCGCTATTCTGAATGCCTATAATTATTTTGCAAGCTGGGCTGAAAGTTCCGGCCAGCAATATACCGACTGGTATATGGATAAAACGGGATACAGAGTAAGCGGAAATGTCTATGTTCCGCAGAAATAATAGAAAATCATATTCCATAAAAAAAGGAGGCTATTAGCCTCCTTTTTTTATGTGATCCGTTTTATTTGGAATGATCTTCGTTGAATTGTTTCAGTCGCTTCCTTAAATCCGGGAATTGGTCCTTGCTGACCAGTGAAGTACAGGCCCTGATGCCTTCCGTTCTGTCACTCCCGGTGATCAACAGCGAAATGGCACTCACACCGTAATAAACCAGTTCGTTGAGCAGTTGTTCGGCATCCATACCTGGATAGGAGAAAGTGAAATAAAACCCATCGGCAATAGGCTGGTCAATATCGGTATCATAAACGATATTGAAGCCGTTTTCTGTAAAGATTTTTTTCATCTCATGGGCTTTCACACCATAGTCTTTCACGTATTCAACGAAATTGAACTCCCCATTATTGGCAGCTTTTAAAATAGCGGCCAGCGCATACTGAGCAGAGTGTGAAGTGCCTGAACTCAATGGGTAAATGGTTTCAAAAATCAATGAATAACCCAGCCGGTCCGTTTTGTAAAACCGGAGCAGATCGGGAAGCTCGATGTTGAACAGTTTGTCGGAAATGGCCATCATGCCGATCCGCTCTCCGGCATAACTGAAGATCTTGGAGCTGGAAACAAATAAGATGTAGTTGTCGGAATACCGGGCTACTGTCGGCTGATAAGGCGGAACTCCGGGATGGGAATAGTCCTTGCGGAAGTCCATGCCGAAATAGGCCAGATCTTCCAGGATGGCTACATTGTATTTATTGGACATCTCGCCAATAATCTTCAATTCTTCTTCGGTAAAACAAATCCACGAAGGATTGTTGGGATTGGAATACAGTACCGAATGGAATCTCCCCGAGCTGAAATACGACTCCAGTTTATCTCTGAGTTTTTCACCGCGATAATTATACACATCGAAGGACTCATACCGGAGGTTCAGGGCCCGGTGTTGCATTTTGTGAACCGGGAAACCGGGATCAATAAAGAGGGTTGAATCCTGATTTCTGTTGGTTCGGCTCATACACAGAAAGGCAGCAAAGCTGCCCTGCATGGAGCCCACCGTTGGGATACAGGCTTTGGGCTGTACATCCACATCCATGAACAGTTTGATGAACCGGGCAAATTCGTTTTTTAGCTCAGGAAGTCCCTGAATGTCAGGATATTTTCCGGCAATTCCTTTTCGGAGGGCTTCAATTTGTGCTTCCACACCAATTTGTGCCGGAGGGAGACCGGGTATGCCCATCTCCATCCGGATGAATTTTTCGCCGGAAGCATTTTCAATTTCATCGATCAGTTTTTTGATCTCTCTGATGGATGCTTTTCCTACGGATTTGAGCCCGCTTTCTTTTATTTTTTGCTGAATGATGGTGGCATCAATGGGGGTACTTTTCATTGTGATCATCGTTTTGTATTGAGATAATAATTGTCCGTTACAAAGCTAACAATTATTGCGGAAAAATTCCTATTTCTCAATACGGATTCTCGCGTCAACAGCTACAATACTGTCTCTGAATGCCATAATGGGGTTAAGATCCATTTCGGCAATTTCAGGTACTTCCTTCAATAACGCCGAAATACGAATGAGGACATCAATGAATGCCTTTTCGTTGATCCCGGCACTTCCCCTTACCCCTTCGATGATCTTGTACGATTTTAATTTTTTCAGTTCGGTTTCTGCGGTGATTTTATTCAGGGGTGCCAATGTGGTTCTCACATCTTTCAATACCTCAATAAAGATACCTCCCAGCCCGAATAAAATCAGGTGACCAAAAGGTTCTTCTTTTTTTACACCTGCAAAAAATTCATTCCCTTTCAGCATGGGCTGGATCATAATAGCGGTAGCATCCGGGATGTGCATCATCCGTTCCATTTCGGAATGCAGTTTGTCAAAGTTACTGATGTTGATGGTCACTCCACCCACATCGGTTTTGTGTACCGGACCCACTACCTTCATCACCACCGGGAAACCGGTTTTTTTGATGATGTTGTTCAGCTCGTTGGGATCATCGGTAACAAATTCTTCCACCCGGGGGATACCGGATATGTCAAGTAGTTCGACTACTTTATCAGGCTTTAAATATCCATTCTCTGCCTGATCAATGAGGGTTCTTAAAGCAACTCTGTCAAGAACAGGAAGAATTTCATTCACAGCGGGTGCGGGTGTGTTGTAAACCCTTCCTAATGCCGATCCCAGCGTGACTTCATCGGGGAAATACACTCTCTTCTCAGCGAAGGCTTTGGTTTCTTCATGGGCTGTGGTTCCCGAGGGCAGGACAGGGAAGATGGGTTTCTTACTGGTTTTCATTTTTGCATTCAGCAACTCATACACATCAAACACCTTGAACAATCCTGGGGTTCCGAAAATTACCACCATGGCATCCACTTCATCCAGTTCGTTCACGGTATCGATAATGTCTCCCAGTTGCTCGGCCGTGCCCGTAGCCAGAAAGTCGATGGGATTGGCCACCGACGAACCTGGAAACAGCCTGGATTTGAGTGCTTCCAGTTTTTCACCGGTTAAGGCGGGAACGGAAAGTCCTTCCTGCGACAGCCGGTCAGTAAGCATCACAGCGGGGCCACCGGCATGAGTGATGATAGCAATGTTTTTACCCTGCAAAGGCGGATGCATGAAAACAGAAGCCACACTGATCAGGTCCTCACGTCCGTAGCAGCGCACAATACCTGCTTTGCGAAACAGGGCATCTACTGCGGCATCTGAATTGGCCAGAGCCCCGGTATGCGAAGAGGCGGCCCGGCTTCCGGCTTCGGAAGTACCGGCTTTTACCGCGGCAATGCGGCAACCCTTCCGGATGAGCGAGGAAGCATGTTTCAGCAACAGATCGGGTTTGTCGATCTTTTCCATATACAACAGCTTCACTTTGGAATCTTTTTCGGGATCGAAATGTTCATCCATATACTGAAGTACCTCTTCCACCCCCATTTGGGCCGAGTTTCCAACCGAATAAACATTGTTAAAGGTGAGCCCCTTGGGGATACCTGCTTCCATGATGAAACAGGCTGTGGCGCCTGATCCGCTGATGAAGTCACAACCGTTGGCATCCAGTTTGGGAACGGGTTCTGTAAAAATTCCGTGGTATTGTGGTGTTAATACCCCTACACAATTAGGACCGATCAAGGAACCATCAACTTTGTTTACAGAGGTAACCAGTTGTTCTTCCAGTTGTTTGCCTTCGGCACTTTCTTCGCTAAAACCGGCTGAAAGCACAATAAATGCTTTGGTGTTTTTGTGTTGTGCCAGAAATTCAGTTGTCTCGGGAATGTACTTGGCCGCAATGGCCATGATGGCCAGATCGGTTTCGGGCAACTCCTGAGGATCGCGGTAACTGTGTATCCCCTGAACTTCTTCTTCTTTGGGATTGATAACGTATAGGTCGCCCTGATAATCTCCGTCGATTAAATTCTTTACGACTTTTCCGCCGGGTTTGCGGATATCATTGGATCCTCCGACAACGACAATGCTGCGGGGATGAATTAACTGTTGTGTGATCATTTGTGCTGTAATTTCAGCGCAAAATTAGGAAATTAAACAGGGTTCTTCCTTCCAGGAAGGATATTTAGAATTAGTATACAGAAGTAAAAACCGGTTCCTATTCGAGCATCAGCGAAAGAGAAACACTGCCAATTCCCACATGGGCAATCAGCACAGGGGTAACCGTGTAAGTGAATTCAGGTTTTTTCCCTGTGAGCGCTTCCATTTTTACAGCCAGCCAGTCTGCTGTTTCGGGATTGCTGGCGTGGGTAATGGCATAGCCCCACAGTTTCTTCCCTTTCAAGTACTGTCGGGCTTGTGCCAGCATCAGTTCACGACTTTTGCTGTTGGACATTTTTTTACCGATGTTGCTCACCACACCGCTTGAAGTAACCTCAATAACGGGTTTCAGGTTCAGTAAGTTTCCAACCAGGCCCCGTCCCCGGGTAATCCGGCCGCTTTTTACCAGGTATTTCAGCGTTTTTAGAGAAGCAAACTGTTTGGTTTTCAGCGACCACATAGGAATCTGGGCTACCAGTTCATCGTGCGACATACCTTCTTCAATAGCCCGGGCCGTTCTCAGGGCAATGAGTCCCATCCCGCAGGAAACCTTTTTGCTGTTGAGTACCTCAATATTTTTTCCTGTTTGTTCGGAAACTTTGTTGGCCGCATTCAAACTGTTTTGCCAGGTACCGCTGAGCTTGGCGCTGAGGTTGATCCCGATGATGGAATCGAAATGGGTGGACAAATAATTGTACCGGTTGTAGAAATCTTTGTAAGAAGGTTGTGAGGTGGTAGGATAAACAGGCGACTTATCCAGCATGGTATAAAACTGTTCGGCTTGCATGGTGATGCCATCCAGATAGTAGGTTTCCCCAAAGTGGATGTTCAGCGGAATCACCTGAATCTGGTGTTTCTCGATGAGCTCCTGAGGAAGATCTACCGAAGAATCAGTTACCAATGCAATTTTAGCTTTGGCATGGGCAGCGATGTCGTTTTGCTGAACCATATCGTCCACTTTCTGAGCAATAATAGTGGAAATCTTTGAAAGTTTCTCAAACAACAACCACGGAGTATCAGTATGAATATGGATCCGCATCTTGGTGGAAGCCCCGGCAATAACCATGGAATCACCGAAACCGGTTAGTATGCTCTTTACCTTTTCTTTGCTCAGATCTTCTCCCTTGATGAGGGCTTCGGTACAATAGCGATAGGTAATTTCATCGTGATCAATATGCTCGTCTGTTTCGATGACCACAGCTTTGAGCGAATCCATATCAGGGGTTTTACCCGTTCTGAAGTATTCCACCATTCCTTCCAGAAAATTCACAAATCCCTGGGCTCCGGCATCGACTACCTTGGCGCGGGCCAGTTTGTCCATTTTTTTGGTGGTTTCTTTCAGTGAAATGTGGGCTTTCTTCAATCCGTCCGAAAGAAAATGATAAAAGGAGGCATGATTTTCTCTGTCGATCAGTTCAAGAAGGTGTTCGGCCCATTCCCTGATCACTGAAATCATGGTGCCTTCTTTCGGGTCGGCGATGGCTTCGTAGGCATAACGGACTGCCTGACTGGAAGCGGCGGCAAAACCTTTCGGAGACAGTTTCTCTTCGCCGTTCAACTCGTTGCTGAAACCAAACAGAAACTGGGCGAAGATGATCCCCGAATTTCCCCGGGCACCGGTGAGCGCTGCATCGGAAATGGACTCGGCTGTCAACTTGATGCTTTGACTCGGCGTAGCCGTTTCAACAATGGCCCGCATGGTGGAAGCCAGGTTGGTTCCTGTGTCGGCATCGGCTACCGGAAAGACATTGATTTTGTTGATGTAATTTTGGTTGTCAAAAATTTTTGATGCTCCGGAAAGGAAGCTGAAAAATAGTTGATTGCCGTCAATATATGTAAGTTCTCTCTCTTTCAAATTCGGGTGTTTAAAAAGCGGTGCAAAAATACACAAACTTTTTATACTGAAAATGAATGTATAAAAGCTCTATATGTCTACAGATTTCTGGTACCGGATAACGATCTAATCGAACGTTGGCAGAACTTCTTACCAGCCCAGTACATAAGAGAAGATCAACGGGGTCACAATGGTGGCATTCGAATCTGTTCATTTCTTTGCGTCCTCCAAAGAAATGAAAAAAGAAAGGAGACCAAAACCAATGCGTCTTCCCGCTCTGATCAAATACTCGATTCGGGCAAAGTAGCCGGAAAAACTCGTAGCCCTATTCAACCCTTCGTTTTCCCGAAACGTAAACGCCTTTGCTCCGCCTCGTAATTATTTGATCATTCATGCCAACTCAGCCCGCCGGTTTTGGTGGCTTACCCGCTTTTAGTTCATTGTAAGACTGTTTTTCCTGATATAAAAAGTCATACACAATAAAACATATGCCTTTTCTATTACTTTCAAAGTTGGAAACTTTTTTTATTTCTGCTCATCAGTTATAAACTTACGAGAGCTGAGAATAAAGTCTCAGAAGACTAAAATATTAACATAATAACAATGAATAAGATTAGAAAAAACATACCTATATAGTAATTCTTAATTCGGGTATTTTGATCTTTATTGTTTCCACCTCCATATATTTCATCTTTCAGGTTTGTTGTACAACCTTTAAAAACCCACTTAAAAAAACCAACAACAATTATTAAAAAGTCATACATCACAAAAACCTATATGTATTAATGTTAATTAAAAGTATATGACAATATCATATTTATTACACTTATTTTTTGATAGTACTAGTCAGCTTTTCCTTTACATTATAACTCTATGTATTTCTTGGCTACAATAACTCCAATTTACCAGCCCAGCACATAGGAGAAAATCAACGGGGCCACAATCGTAGCATCCGACTCTACGATGTACTTGGGTGTGTTGATGTCCAGTTTTCCCCAGGTGATCTTTTCGTTGGGAACCGCTCCGGAATAGGAACCATAACTTGTGGTGGAATCGCTGATCTGACAGAAATAACTCCAGAACGGCGTATCGGTCCGCTCCAGATCCTGATACAGCATGGGGACCACGCAAATGGGGAAGTCGCCGGCAATCCCGCCGCCGATCTGGAAAAATCCGATGCCTTCCTCTCCGGCATTGTCGGTGTACCAGTCGGCCAAGAAGTTCATGTATTCAATCCCTGATTTCATGGTTGAGGCTTGTAGTTCGCCTTTTATGCAGTAGGAAGCAAAAATATTCCCCATCGTAGAGTCTTCCCAGCCGGGAACGACAATAGGCAGATTTTTTTCGGCAGCCGCAAGCATCCAGCTGTTTTTCGGATCGATTTCATAATACTGTTCCAGTACGCCGGAACGCAGCATTTTGTACATGTATTCGTGGGGGAAATAACGTTCGCCGTTAGCTTCGGCATCCTTCCAGATTTTGAAAATGTGTTTCTGCAAGCGTCGGAAGGCTTCTTCTTCAGGGATGCAGGTGTCGGTCACCCGGTTCAGGCCGCCTTCCAGCAATTCCCATTCTTCTTTTGGGGAAAGATCACGGTAATGAGGCACTCTTTTGTAATGGCTGTGGGCCACCAGGTTCATGATGTCTTCTTCCAAATTGGCACCCGTACAGGAAATGATCTGCACCTTGTCCTGACGGATCATCTCGGCCAGTGATTTTCCCAGCTCCGCCGTACTCATGGCTCCGGCCATGGCAATCATCATTTTTTTTCCGCTGTTGATGTGGTCGTCATAGCCTTTGGCGGCATCTACCAGCGCGGCAGCGTTGAAATGTTTGTAATGTTCGGTAATGAAGTGACTAATGGGGCCTTTATTTTCCATGATACTTAAATTTATAGCTTAACATTTTATAATACAGTTTGGAAGCAAGGAATTCGGAAACTTTGTTCCCTTCAATGGGAGCCAGTTCCACGATATCGAATCCCACTACATTCCGTTCCTGAAACACTCTTCTCAGGTAATTGATCGTGGGGTTCCACTGCATTCCACCCGGTTCGGGAGTGCCCGTTCCCGGAAGGATTCCCGGATCAAAAACATCCAGATCCACGGTAATATACACCGGATCGGTGAGCTGTTTCAGTGATTGCTCCACCCAGGAATTGTCGAGGAACATATCCTCCGCGAAATAACATTTATCGCGGTTCAGGAATTCATTTTCAATCACATCCATGCTTCGGATGCCTACCTGGATCAGGTTGGTATGCAGCGAAGCGTCATACACAGCACAGGCGTGATTATAGGGTGAACCCAGATAGGAGGGACGCAGATCGGTATGTGCATCCAGCTGCAATACGGTCAGGTTCGGATACTTTTCGTAAAAAGCTTTGATAATGCCAATACTTACGGAATGTTCGCCGCCAAAAAAAGTAAAAAATTTGTCGTGTTCCTGAAGCAGGTTTTTGGTGCTTTCGTACACCGTTTCAAAAACCTTTTCGGGACTTCGGTCTTCGGTAATGGCGGGTAAAATATGCACGCCTTTTTTGTATACTTCCGTATCGGTTTCAATGTCGTATAACTCCATGTTTTCGGCCGCATCCAGAAAGGCTTCAAACCCTTTGTCGGCTCCCTTGCCCCAGGTGCTTGTTCCGTCGTAAGGAATGGACTGCAGCAACACGGCGGCAGTATCCAGTTGCGCGTACTGATCCTCTATGCCTGCGTAATTGTTCATGGATTGTATCCTAAAATTTTAAACATTTCTTCTGACGACTGTTCGTTGCGGTAAACAAAGTCTACAAAATTGCCGTTGGCATCCCGGTCGATGATGACGTGTTTGGGCGACGGAATCAAACAGTGTTTGATGCCGCCGTAACCGCTGATGGCATCCTGGTAGGCTCCGGTGTGGAAGAATCCCAGATACAAAGGATCTTTGTCTTCTTCGGTATTTTTGGGTAACAATACTTCCTGGTTGAGGTCCTCGGAGTTGTAGTAATCGGAATGATCGCAGCTAATGCCTCCAATGTTCACCCTTTGATACTCTTTATCCCATTTATTAATGGGTAAGAGAATGAATTTTTCGTGAATGGCCCAGGCATCGGGAATGGTGTTCATCAAACTGTTGTCGATGATGTACCAGGTTTCGCTGTCGTTTTGCTGTTTGGTTTCCAATACCTTGAAGATGACTGCACCACTTTCACCCACTGTATATTTTCCGAATTCGGTATAGATATCGGGCTCTTCCAGGTCTTCTTTGACACAACTTTCTTTGATGTTGTTCATGATCTCGTTGATCATGTATTCGTAGTTGTATTCAAAACCCAGGTTGTTCCGGATGGGAAAGCCACCGCCCAGATTGAAAGAATCCAGTGTGGGACATTTCTTTTTCAGGTTCACAAAAAGACTCAGGGCTTTCTGAAATTCACCCCAGTAATAGATGTTGTCTTTGATCCCGGAATCCACAAAAAAGTGGAACATCTTCAGTTCTATATTGGGATTTTCCCTGATGTTGTTGTCGTAAAAATCCAGAATATCGGTGTTGGGAATGCCTAAGCGCGATGTATAGTAAGAGGATTGTGATTCTTCATTGACGGCCATTCGGATACCGATCTTTACCTTTCGTTTACCTGCAATGGCTGTCAGTCGTTTCAGTTCTTCTTCGCTGTCCAGAACAATGATGGAGTTCTTGAATCCCTTTTCCTGGAGCATGATGATCTTCCTGAGGTATTCGTCGGTCTTGTGTCCGTTGTGTACGATGATACGGTTGGTATTGATCTTTTTTTGCTTGTAAAAACTCAGAATCAGGTCAATATCAAAAGAGGAGGAAGTCTCCAGATCCACATTGTGTTTCAGGGCTTCGTTGATCACATGGTAAAAGTGATTGCATTTGGTACAGTAGCAATAATGATACTTACCGCGATAGCTGTTGTTTTTAATACCCCGGTTGAATAAATTTCGGGCTTTTTTGATCTGATCACCGATCTTGGGCAAATAGAAAAACCGAAACGGGGTTCCGTATTTTTCAATCAGATACTTCAATGAAACCCCATGGAATGTAAGGTTTCCATCTCTTAAATCAAAACCTTCCTGAGGGAAGTAGTAACTTTGTTCAATTAAATCGAAATAGGTGTTTTTCATTTCTTGACGTAAAAAAGAATTTAATCAATAAATCAAAAATTACTCAGGTTGCTAAGAACGTACACTTTATCCCCCAAAACGGCAGATTATTCAAAGTGGCACAAAATTACTTTTAATTATTGTTCTATCGGGTATAAAAATAATTTTTTTGCCGGAATATTTGTGAGCATGGCTGATTTGCAACGAAATGAATAAATCTACTCCATTTCGTCACTGTACAGTGTACGCGCCGGGCTCCGGAGGTTATATGCTGATGACATCACCTGACCATAGGCTCCTGTAGAGTAAATTGCCAGGATATCTCCGCGCACGGTTTTACCCAGGGGAATGTTTCGGGCAAACACATCCGACGACTCGCAAACCGGTCCTGCCACATCAAATACAGCGTCGGTATTTCCGTTGTTGTTCAGGTTTTCGATTTTGTGATAGGCTTCGTACAAAGCCGGACGCAACAGGTCGGTCATCGAAGCATCAATAATGGCAAACCGGTTGTGCTCGCCTGATTTGATGTAAAGTACCCGGGACAAGAGTACTCCGCATTGAGCGACCAGTGCCCGCCCCAGTTCAAAATGCACCTGTTGTCCGGGACGGAGTTTCAGGTGTTGATGAAAGGTTTCGAAATAGCCTTTAAAATCCGGTATTGTATTTTGGGTTGGGTTTTTATAGTCGATACCCAGACCTCCTCCCATATTCAGGTGTTGAATTTGAATTCCATTGGCTTCAAAATGGTCCTGAATCTCATTCACTTTCAAACTCAGCTCCCTGAACACATCAAAATCACAGATCTGCGAACCGATGTGGAAATGTAGTCCGATCAGTTCTGTATGGTTGAAGTGTTCCTGTTGCTTCAGATACAGTTCGGTTTCCAGCGGACTGATGCCGAACTTGGTTTCAGCGGTTCCGGTGGTAATGTTTTTGTGGGTATGGGCCTCTATATCCGGGTTCAACCGCAAAAAAATGCGGGCTTTCTTCCCAAGTGAAGCGGCAATCTCATTCACTACTTCAATTTCCTGCAGCGATTCGCAATTAAAGGCAAAAATGTCCTTTTCCAGGGCCAGCCGGATCTCCTCATCCGATTTGCCCACTCCCGCAAACACTATCTTGCCGGGATGAAATCCGCTTTGCAAGGCCTTAATGATTTCGTTGCCGCTCACACAATCGGCGCCCATGCCGGTGGCACTGATGGATTCCAGTATTTTGACGTTGAAATTGGCCTTCAATGCATAGTGGATATGATAACCAAAGTGCCGGGAGGCTTTTGCCGCTGAATCCAGGGTTTGCTGCAGTAATTCCATATCGTAGAAATACAACGGGGTTTGCAGTTTGGGGAGCTTATGGATTAAATTTTGTGGGATCATTTTTTAGTCGAATAAGTTATTGTTCAATGCCTGTAAGGTTCTGATCTTGTCTTCCGTATTGATTAGAATGGAAAAGTTGTACTGACTGGCGCCGTAGGAGATCATACGGATGGGGATGTCGCTCAGTGCCGAGAACAGTTGCTGTGCCAGCCCGGTTTCTTCGGCATTCAGGTTTCCTACAATGCCTACCATGGTTTTGTTGTGGTCCACGGTGACCTTTCCATACGGTTGCAGGTCTTCCAAAATTTCCTTCAAGTGACGGGTGTCGTCGATGGTTAATGAAACGGCCACTTCCGAGGTGGTGATCATGTCAATGGGGGTTTTGTATTTTTCGAATACCTCAAACACCTTTCTCAGAAAACCGTAGGCCAGCAGCATGCGACTCGATTTAATCCGGATGGCCGTGATGTTGTCGCGGGCAGCCACGGCTTTAAAACCATTTCCTGTAGAGTCTTTTGAAATCAGCGTTCCTGCATCCTCGGGATGCAACGTGTTTTTCAGCAGGACAGGAATGTTCGACTTCTGGGCAGGTAACACACAAGCCGGGTGCAGGATTTTGGCTCCGAAGTAGGCCAGCTCCGCCGCTTCGTCAAACAAAAGCTGGCGCACTGGTCTGGTATTTTCTATGTGGCGCGGGTCGTTGTTCTGCACCCCGTCGATGTCGGTCCAGATCTGTACTTCCTCCGATTGCAGTGCCGCTGCAAACAGGGAAGCCGAGTAATCGCTTCCGCCACGACCCAGGTTGCTGATGTTTCCGCTGGAGTCGCTGCAGATAAACCCCTGGATGACCAACACGCTGGCCTGACCGTGTTTGGGGAGCTCGGCTTCCAGCCGGGCACGGATATCCTGTACATCGGGCTCTCCCTGTGCATCCAGCCGGATGATCTGCGTGGCATCCAGCAGGGCAGAGGAGAGGTGTTGCTTTTCCAGAAAACGATGAAACAAATAGGTGGAAAGCTTTTCGCCCACGGCCACAATGGCTGCCTCGGTATGCGGTTCCGGTGCCCGGGCAATCACCGGCTCGATGCCGGTAAACAGTTCTTTCAGGTGCTGGCAGGCAGCCTCATCGTCTTCCAGCAACTGGCGGGCTGTTTCCACGTACTGTTTCTGCATCACCTGTAACGATTCGTACGCTTCCTTTTTGTTTCCGGTCAGGGTCAATTGCCCGATTTCCACCAAAGCATTGGTGGTTCCGCTCATGGCCGAAAGCACCACCATGATCTGTTCTTCGCCCCGGATGATGTTGTAAATATTCTTCATCCGCTGCACATTGCCCACCGATGTTCCGCCAAATTTATAAACCTTCATGTGCTCTCTTTTAATTTACGATCCGTTGTACACAAAAAAAGCCCGGTCTTTTCCGACCGGGCTTCTCTGTTCGTTTGTACACAAAGCAACATTACCGGTCGTGTGTTCCACTCCGTTTCATATGCTTCATGTTCTTATCAGTAAAATTCACTGTGCGTTCAATTTGCCGCAAATATAGAAATATATGTGTATGCTCCATAGAACAACCCACATTTTTAAAGAATATTTAAAGAAAAAGTCCGGGGATTTGTTGCAACCCCCGGACTTTATGCAAATCGTTTGGCAAGAAATAAGTAAAACCTAATTCACATGGCTCGCCTTCTTTTTGGTTTGATACACTTTGATAGCGCCATAGGTACCGGCCAGCCCAAGCAAAATAAACAATCCACTGCCAATGGGAGCGCCGCCACCGGCAGTCTGGTCGGTGGATGTGCCGTGATCAGAAGGAGGAGGAGGGGCTGCAGCAGTTTGGGCATAAATTTGTTGTGTACCGAAACTCAGGGCTGAAAAGAGTAAGATATTTAAGATTAACTTTTTCATGATGTATATTTATTTAAGGGTGATAATTCTTTTTATTTAATGACAATTTTTTGGGAACTGACCTGCCCATTTTTCATTTCCATGCGTATAATGTAAACTCCTGATTTCAGTTGTGTACGGATCATCTGTTGAGTGGTTCCGTTGAGTTCAGTGTGGTAAACAACCTGCCCCAGGATATTGTTAAAAGTAACTCTTCCTTCAAGACTCTGACTATTTTTGGCCTTAATGTAAACATCACTTCCTAATGCATAAACCAATGCATTGTCTTCGCTGGCCTGAGGAATACCATTAGCTCCATTGATGTGTAAAGTAAACCGCTCGGAGTTGTCATCCGTAGAAGCCTCAAAGTCATAGTTGTCCGCATCCCGCATATTAATGGTCGTACCTGCCAGCTTGTCTTCCAGCAAGAATTCCAGGTTGCTGTCCATATTATTCATGCCGGTCCAGGAAAGATGGTAAGTACTGTTTACACCGGCTTTAAATCCAACCGGAATGGTTCTGTTTTCTGTGGGTATGGGTAAGCAATTCAATGCATATTCCTCGTTGTTTGATACAGTCCACAATTGGGGTGCTGTTGCAGCACCGCTAATTTTGTGCGCATCCAGATTGATATCCCATTGATCGGTGGCATTTTCGAGGAATTGAATTTGTGTGATGTCGTAATAGGAATTGGCTTCCCCGGTTACTTTCATACTGATGCCATCGGATGTTGCAGTGGTCTTATAATTTCCCGTTGCATCATGTGTACAGGCTGCTGCAGGAATTGTTAAAGTGTTGGTACCGCTGCTTACCTGCACAAAGAAGCCATTGTTTGAGGGGATTATATCATTGGCGTTCAAAACGGTATAATTCCCGGCACTTTCATTGTATATTTCCGCATGTGTTCCAATGTTGGTGAGTGTCCAGTTTCCGTCGTTCCATTTAATGGCAGATGTGAATGGGTTCCCCATTAAGTGCAATCCATCACCTTGACCAGAAGTATAGCTTAGATCAGATGCCGTAAAATTTGAATTTGATAACGTTCCGTTTATACTGTTTGTGGTAGTGGACTCCTGGGCCATCAAAGCACCGTAGCCGCGGTGGAATGTAAAGGCGTTGGCTTTATAATTTGTCCACATATTTGTTACTTCGTCCCAGGAAAACAGATCGTTATTGGTCCCGCTAGGATCAAAACTAGTTCCTGAAGGATCGGCATCAAACGCTGCACCCATCAGGTGCCATCCATCTGAAGAAGAAGTATAGGCTGCAACATAACGTTGAACAGTTACATTACCGGTAGGAGAACCTCCAACGATAAGTGAGCCGTTCCCTGTAGCATCGGAAGCCAGGGTAAGGGTACCGTAGTTGACCAAATCACCACTAACGGTAAGGGCTTTTCCCGGGTTTACAGTCAGTGAAGCACTACTGTTAATGCATAGTCCAGCATAAGTTGTTGCAGAAGCCGGAGCTGTATTGACGACAGGATTGTTGGTTACTCCTGCGGGGATTTTCACTACCTTGGTTGAGGTAGGAACTGTGCTGCCTACCCAGTTTCCGGTAGCGGTCATATCTGTTGATGAAGCTCCGTTCCAGGTAATACAATCTCTGTAAGTTCCGGGGGTGAAGTCGGCGACAGCAGCTGAAGCAATGGTCCATTCAGATGCAGTCCAGGTTGGATTTGGTGCTGATACTGATGTGGCTCTGATGGCTTTACTATCAGTATATTCCCAAGGATATCCGGTGCCGTCCTGATCAATTACACCATAGGAATCTATTATAGCCCCAGTGGTGGCATCTCCTCCAAAGTAGAGGAAATAACCGTCATCTCCACTTCCCGAAATATTCCCGTCTTGTATGTCTGCATCAAAACCAAATGCCCCAGAGAAGTTGGATGAATTTCCATACACAAAGGTACCTGAAGGTAAAATAGACCCGGAAAGCTTATACGAATACATAGTGCCACCGTTCACCTGTTTTACAAGATACCAGTCATAGGTATCGAAATCAATTGTCTGGCTGCTTAGGTTATATATTTCTACAAATCTTGCATTATAATCGTCACTAGGATCGGCAACTACAGAGATGATCAGGCTGGTATTGGCTGATGGAGTGGTTGCATTAGCTGTTGCAACCGTGCCGTCCGTTTTGTAGTCGATTCCGCTTCCGGAATTGGTATAGGGCCAAATTTTGAAATAGTAATTGGTACCTGGATACAGATGGGAAAAAGTATAACTGCCTGAACCGTGTCCTATATTTATCTGCCCGGATCCGTCACGTACGTCTGTGTCATCTGTTTGTGCCGTTCCGTCAACCGGTGCTGTAAAGGTGCCTGTGGTATTGATCATGATGAGATATCCGTCGGCAGCTACTGCACCATCGTTGTCGCTCCAGGTAAGCGGTATACTTATCGGAGTTACTGATCCAACAGCAAATGAAGCGACTTGATTGCTGGGTTCTGGTTTGTATGTCGTTGCATCAGCAGTAACACCACTGGAATAATTGTTGGATCCGTCCACCGACCAGGCTTTATAGTAATAATGTGTATTGGATGATAAGCTTGGGTGGTTGTATGAGGTAGCACTTCCGTTATAAATCACGGTGCCTCCACCAGAAATTACATCGCTTATAGAATAGGCTGAACCATCAGTGGGAGTACCGAAAGTTCCATTGGTACTATAGGCTACCATTACGTTGTCACTGTTCCCGTTCAAACCCCATGTTAAATTAATTTGTGCGGTGGATGCTGTAGTGGCTGTGAAACTGCTTGGGTTATTAATACCTCCTGTAGTGCTTGTTGTGCCATTTACAACAATATCGTTGCCAGATCCATCTCCCGGACCCCCACTTCCACTTGTTGATTCAGCCCACATATATATTCGATATGTAACAGGAGAACTTGAATTAGATTGAGAGAATGTAAAAGTGAAGTTTTGAGTTGATGTAACATCTGATATAGCATATTCCTGATCAAGATCTGAAGCATAGTTATCAACAGAACTTCTTATTGCAATACCTCTGGGCCCAGTTGAAGATCTTTGAAGTTGGATGTAAATTGAGGATACATTAAATTGATATCCAGAATTAGGAGTTATGGTAAATTCCATGTAGTCATTACCTGACACAGCATTTGCAATAGAGGTAAGTGCCCAACTGGTCGCATTAAACCTACCACCATTAGAAGTAGCAGTCAGTCCAGATCCTCTAGAAATTGTTGAGGTTGTTAGATTAGCATCATTTGAATTAGAAGTGGCAGTTGTTTCATTACCGGCAAGGCTACCGAAATCAAAAGTTATTATACTTTGGCCAAAACTATCTAATCCGAATAGTACAAAGGAGATTAATAAAAAAAAGTAAAATTTTTTCATAGACGAAGATTTTTAAGGTTAATAATATTCATTGTAAAATCAGGGCTCCCTTTCTTTCTTCTATGCCGGGCTTTCATCGGGAATATTGATTTTTTTTACATTCAAACTAACGCTTTTACAAAAATAAAAATTTACTTGTTTTTTCCAAGCGTAATATTGATTTAATTGGTTGAAATTTAGCGATATATGAAGAATAAAAGTACTTATTTACTAAAATATACTATATTAAAGAACATAACTTCAACAATGAAAATTAAAATCAAGGTTAGTTTTTTGGGTACTTGAAGAGACTTTGCGGGAGACTAGGCGGTTTGAGTACGGATGTAATATAAAACCGTTAAGGGTGAAAAATAAACTCTTTCATAAAGTGGCAGATTATCCCTAATTTTGGCGGATTCAATTTACCGTGGTTTGGCCGGAAAATTGAATCATGTAATTGCCGGCAGTCAGCCAGCTAAAAAGTATTAGGTATGGTAATGAAACACGAGCGAAAGAAGTTTTTACTGTTCGACTCAATTTTATTAGGTGTGGTAGGGGCTTTGGGAGCCCAGCTTTTTCTTTATTTACTGCATTTGGTGATGGGGTTCTCGCTGCAGGACCTCGCCGGGTATCAGGCACCGGGTTTGCCCAACATGGGGGAGTCGGTGGTGGAGGTAACCCACAAATACAGCGGACTGATTATTTTGGGCGTGATTGTGGTGGGGGCGCTGATCTCGGGTTACCTGATTTATACCTTTGCCCCCGAGGCTGAAGGGCACGGGACCGATACGGCGGTGCGTGCCTTTCACCGTACGGGAGGCCGCATACGGTGGCGGGTGACCCCGTTGAAAATTCTGGCTTCGGCACTTACGATTGGTACCGGTGGATCGGCCGGCAGGGAAGGCCCTACGGCCTTGTTCAGTGCCGGCATCGGATCCATATACGCCACGGTGAAAAACAGCTCGAACCACGAACGTCGTTTGCTGGTCCTTATCGGTATGGCTGCCGGGCTTTCGGCCATTTTCAGGGCTCCCATCGGGACGGCTATTTTTGCCATCGAGGTGTTGTACAACGACATGGATTTTGAGGCGGATGCCCTGGTCTATACTTTGCTGGGCTCGCTGGTGGCTTATATGGTGACCGGTTTCTTTACCGGTTGGGAACCCCTGTTCATTATCCCCAAGGATTTGATGGCTACCGACCTGACCACCTTTTTTTATTTGCTGATCCTGGGACTGTTGAGCGGGATTCTGGGAATGATACTGCCCAATCTGTTTTACGGGGTGCGCGACCTGTTTCATAAAATTCGCATCAAACCTCATTTCAAACCGGCCATTGGTGCTTTGGGAGTGGGATTGATTGCGCTGGCACTGCCCCAGGTGTTGGGAGGTGGCTACGGATGGATTCAAAAGGCGATTGACGGACACATCGTGTTGTGGATGCTTCCGGTTATCCTGATTGCTAAAATGCTTTCGTTTGCCCTGACCGTATCTTCCGGAGGTTCGGGCGGGGTGTTTGCCCCCAGTTTGTTTGTCGGTGCTTTTTTGGGCAGCTTTGTGGCTTTGTTGTTCGGGCAGCCTCCCGCGATCTTTGCCGTCATCGGTATGGCGGCTGTTTTCGGGTCTTCGGCCCGGGTGCCTCTGGCTACGCTGATCATGGTTACCGAAATGACGGGCGGCTATACGTTGCTTGCCCCGGCAGCACTCACAGTGCTCATTGCTTATTTGCTCCAATCCCATTTGGTCCGGGTTTTGAAACTCAAGTATGAAAGTTTGTACGAAGGCCAGGTTCCCGATAAATCCTTTTCCCCCGTGCATCAGATCGATAAAATCAGGAAAATCCTCTCTTTTTACCGTCCCCAGTTATCCCTTACCCATGAGGAAATTGACCAGGCTAAGATGTTGGATATGCTGGAAGCCAGTGTTCCGATTGATATTTCCGAAGACCATCAGTTGTTTTTTGGTTCGCTGAAAAGAAGATTTGACCTCACGGTGAACCCGGGCGAAGAACATCCGGAAACCATTTATTATAAAGAAGCCCGGGTGTTGGCTGTTTTCAGAGACGGAGAATGGATTTATCCCCATTCCGCTACCAGGCTGAACAAGGGAGATGAACTGCTGCTGATTGGCGATGCCGAAGTTATCAAACAGATCAGAAAAGATTTCTCGGCCGTTTCGAAGGTTTTCTCCATGTTGATAGCCCAGGTAAACCGAAACAAACTGCATGCTTTGCAGGGCTGGTACGACCTGGTGAGGCGCAAGAAAAAATAATCCGTTTCACGAATATCGTTGCAGCGAAAACTTTGCCGGAGTCCGCTATTCGGAAACGGGAGGAAAGAATTCCTGAAAACAAAAAACCATTTACCGGTTGTCCGGCAAATGGTTTTTTTTATGACACTCTATAAGTTCTTTCGTTAATCTATTTGACAGCTTTGGTGCTGTGCCCCAGTAAGCGTTTCGAAAGGGGTTTTACCCACAATGTTTCGGCCAGAACAGAGATCAGAACGGTGATGATGGTAGCCGAAAGAATGACTTCGCCCCAATCGACCAGCGTAGTATTGTGGTACATCAGGCCCAAACTGAGCGGGATGCCTGCCAAAGCAGCCGGAACCACCCCTCTGGGGCCTTCCAGGGCAATGAAGAGGTATTCTTTGAACGACCATTTCCGGAGGGCAAGAATGGGCAGCGTGGCCAGCGGACGGGCAATGAAGATGATGCCGAGAGCCAGTAAAGCGCCTTTCCACAGACTTTGGCTGAAAATAGACAAGTTGGTCGTGGCTCCCAGTAAGATAAAGATGAAAACACTGGCCAGGTCCGAAATAATTTCATTGAAATGCATTTCCTCTTTGATGAACTTATTGAATCCGGCGTGTTCGTCCCATTTTTTGAAGACCAGTGCATGGTTTCCAAAGACAATACCGATGGTAGTGGCTACCAGGTAGCCGGAAGTCTGGGCATATTCGCCGATAAGAAATCCGCCAAACGCAATGGCCAGACCAAAAATCTGAGGTAACAAACCGGGTTTGAGCCAGCGGATGATCCAGTATCCGATGACCCCGAGGATAAATCCAATCAGCAGGGAAGAGACAACCTGGTAAACAAAGAATATCACGGAAGCCGGATAGATGGAGGTGAAATGGGCGATTTTTTCGACAAGTTGTGCCTCTGAGGCCTGCGGTGCTACCATGGCGATGGCCAGGATGGTGAGCACAATGCCCAGCGGGTCGTTAAAGATGGATTCGGTGACAATTACCGTTTTGTAGTTTTCGTCGACCTTGTTTTGTTTGAAAAGCGGGATCAGAGTAGCCGGGTCAGTGGCGGAAATAATGGCACCGAAGAGGAAGCCTGCCGACAGCGGAAGGTCGAACAGATACGAAAACAGGAAACTGGCAACTAACGCCGTAACCAGGAGTCCGACCGTGTCAAGCAATCCGATGGTTCCCAAATGTTTTTTGATCATTTTCCATTTCAGGTTATGCCCTTCGGTATATAAAATCAGAACCAACCCCAGCACACGGGCATAATTGAATATAGTATGTCCCTGATGGTTGGGGATGAGTCCTAATACCGGACCAAATAAAAAACCCAGAATGATTAAAATGGGAATGGAGGAAACATGTGCTTTTTCGCTGAGTATGAAAGCGAAGAAGCCCAGTGTCATTACCGCGATAAGGGTAAAATCGATAAGCTGTGAATATGACATATCTTTGTTTTTAAATGAATGAAACAATCATATGAACTTGCTGACACCGGTATTCAATATATCTTGTCAACCTCAAAAAAAATTCGGGCGCAAAAGTATAATAATCCGTCATAGATTGTTCTTCAAATGAGTGATACTTTCTTTAGTTTATGGAATTTGTACTCAGTATACATAAGGAAATAATTTCTTTTTTCGGCAAGAACCGGTAAAATCAGGAAAAAATTTGCCTTCGATACAGGTTGTGTTAAATGTTCATAAGTCTGGAATTTAAATAAATAGTCAGACAGGTGAAGCAGTTAGGATCTGGTATCATCCCGAGGCGTCAGTTCTTCAGGTAGTCCTTATGCAGCTGGTTGTATACATCCATCAGCGGAGTTACCTTCCCTTTTTTATTGAACAACCGGCTTCTCCAGTTCAGGGGTTCCCAGATACAGGATCCTTTGCCCAATCCGTTGGGTTCGCTGAATGAGATTTGAGTCACTGTCTTCTTAAAGTCTGAATACTCGGCCACATAAATAGGTTTATGATACCGCAGGGCCAGATCGTGCAGGTTGTTCTTCAGGTCTTCCAGCGTTCCGTGCCACCGGGGATAGTAGGAGAGTCCTATGACATCGAATTTAACCCCTCTTGCCAGCATGTTGTCGAGCCAGAATTTGGCTTCCTGGTTTTGTCCCCCCAAAGCCAGGTGCATCATGACGGGAGTTTCCGGATTGACTGCTTTCACACCGGCTACTCCTTCCCTGAGCAATCCCGCCAGTTGATCGGGGTGACTGATGTGGCCCATAGGCCATAAGAAACCGTGGTTGATTTCGTTGCCCACCTGAACCATATCGGGAAGCGTTCCCTGGGCTTTGAAGTCTTCCAGTGTTCGGACTGTATAGGCGTATACGGTATCTTTTAACTGCTGATAATCCAGTTTGGACCAGGATTCAGGGGTGTATTGTTTTTGCGGATCGGCCCAGGTATCGCTGTAATGGAAATCGAGCAGCAGTTTCATTCCTGCCTCTTTGACTCTCTTCGCCATGGCCAGTGTATATTTCAAACCGCAATATCCTGTGCCCGGTGCGTAACCGTCTGTAGCTCCCGGGTGCACGAAGATGCGCAACCGAATGAAATTCATTCCATGCTCGGCAAGTAGTTTCACCGGGTCAACCACTTTTCCGTTTTCATAAAATTTGATGCCCCTTGCTTCCAGTTGGGGGAGCCAGGATATATCGGCACCAATCATTTTGGGGACTTTAATATGGTTGGGCATGATTTCCGAAACACTCGGTTTCATCTTTTTGAAATCAGCCTGAAGAATATGAAGTTCATGAGATGCTTCCCACAAACCTTTGGACCGGGCTACGATTTTAACGGTATCGGGGTAATCTCCGGTGGTGTATTGTAAATATTTTACCCCGTTTTCCAGCTTGCAGGGCACAAAATTGGCACCGGAGCTGTCGTGTTGATAGGTGATAGTATTTCCATCCGTATCGCTGATGGTACCGTTGCCGTAGACAAATAAGTCAATAGAATCGGTGGCTCCGGAAATTTGTCTCATCAGACTATCAACAACAGCTATTCTGATGTGGGTATGATCCGTTCCGTTGCCAATGAGTGTGGTACTGTAGCAGGTGAGCATTACCGATACGGGCTTGCCTTTTTTCACCGTTTCAATGGAACTATAGTCAGTGTGATTCATTCTGCCGTTACACTGAACCAGAGTGAAGAGAGAGAGAATTGTAAAGATCTTCCAGTATTTCATGTTTTTGTAATTGATAAAATTGATGAACCCAAAAAGGTATTTATATTCCATTATACCTCTTGATGACAAAAATAATGATTTCATTCAGTTACAGGAAACAAAAGTCCATGGAAAATTGATTTTATCGATCACATTTAATCTTAATTTAAAATGATTGAGCGTATGAAGAAACGACAACCCCTCTCCTCAGGTTTTGTTCGTTACCTGATTGAACCGGTATGAAAAATGTTGTATAGGATCCGGGATCTTTATGTGGTGTATACCGAGTTGAACACAACATAATCGGTAGTTAAATCCGAGCCCCAACCGGTAGCGGTTGCTTTACCTGAATTCAAACTTAGTTTTAAATGGATGTGTGAATCCCTCAGTAGTTTTTTTACATATCCGGTGTCGAATTCCAAAGGACCCCCTTTTTCCAGTAATTTAATTTGTCTTTTTTCATCCCCCAGCCAAAGGTCAGCTTTTGTATAATCAAACGATACACCTGCATTTCCGGCTGCTGCGATAACCCTTCCCCAGTTGGGATCTCTGCCGTACATAGCGGTTTTTACCAGCGTGGAAGCGGAGATGGAACGAATAAGTTTTCGGGCGGTTACTTCATCGGGAGCATCGACCACCTGGTACTCGATAAACTTGGAAGCCCCTTCGCCGTCCGAAACGATCGACTTGGCCAGGTGTGTCATCAGACTTTCCAGATTGGTGCGGAATTCTTTATACCCTTTGCTGCGTTTTGTTTTGATCATATCATTTCCAGCCAGTCCGTTGGCAAGGACAGCGACCATGTCGTTGGTGGAGGTGTCTCCGTCAACCGTAATCATGTTGAAGGATTTGTCTACAGCCATTTTGACGGTTTCATTCAGTAATGTTGAATCGATGGAGATATCGGTGACGATAAAAGCCAGCATGGTACCCATATTGGGGTGAATCATTCCGGAGCCTTTCGCAATTCCGGCCATGTTGATTTCATAATCGTCGGCAGCAAATTCGATGAACCCTTCTTTGGCAAAAGTATCGGTAGTAAGGATGGCATTGGCAGCAAACGAACCGGCACTGGACTTGGAGGAGAGTTTTTTTACGTTTTTCCGGATGCCTTCCACGATTTCTTCGGTAGGGAATGTTTTCCCGATGATGCCAGTGGAAGCAACCAAAACCAGTTCTTTGTCAATTTCCAGTTCCTCGGCCATGGTTTGAGCCATGGCTTCGGCCCCTTGGCGCCCCTGCTCTCCGGTGGCTGCATTGGCGTTGCCTGCATTAATAACAATGGCCTGTGCTTTTCCATCGGCTATGTGTCGTTTGGAAACTTTGACCGGTTCGGCCACCACACTGTTTCTGGTAAAAACGGCAGAAGCGTTGGCCGGAACTTCAGAATAAATAATGGCCAGGTCTCTGCGCATCGATTTGATGCCGGTATGGGCTCCCCAGCATTTGATTCCTCGTACGTTGGTGATGTTTTTAATTAAGTCCATTTTTCTATGTTATTGTTTTAAGGATGAATAGGTAATTGATTTAGGCCGGTAGTTTCTTCCCAGCCAAACAGGATGTTCATATTCTGTATGGCCTGACCGGCTGCCCCTTTGACCAGGTTGTCGATCACACTGACGGCAACGATCAGGTTGGTTCTCGGATCGTAGGTAGCATAAATAGCACAGTGGTTGCTGGCTCTTACATCTTTGATCGACGGCGGTCTGTCGGTAATGTGAACGAAAGGAGCATTTTGATAAAATTCTTTATAATAATTCTGTACTGTTTCTTCATTGATTTGTTGCAAAGGACGGGCATAAACAGTGGTTAAAATACCCCGGTCTACCGGTAGCAGGTGCGGCGTAAACTGTATGGTGGTTTTGCTTCCCGCGATTTTGTCGGCGATTTCTTCAATCTCAATAGTGTGCCGGTGATTTTTTAAGCCGTAGGCTTTGAAATTATCATGTACGTTGGAGAAGTGGGTAGTTTCTTTGGGCTTAACCCCTGCACCGGTGACTCCTGATTTGGAGTCAACAATGATGGGAGCCGTTTCAATGAGCTTGTGAGTAAGCAAAGGAGCCAAAGCCAGAATTGCACTGGTGGGATAACACCCCGGATTGGCTATCAGACGGGCCTTTTTGATCCGATCTGAAAACAATTCCGGACTTCCAAAGACGGCTTCTTTAAATCCCTCTGAATGACTGTGTTTTTTCTGGTACCACGTTTCGTAGATGCTGCTGTCACTCAGCCTGAAATCACCTGATAAATCAATGATCTTAAGTGGTGTTTCCTGAAATTTTTTGACAAAATCCATGGACACCCCGTGGGGCAGTGCCAGGAATACCAGGTCCAGCACTTCGGGTTTCAGGTCCTCAACAGAAGACAGAGTGAAGTCCACGTGCCCTTTGAGATAAGAGTGAACGTCAGAGAACTTTTTGCCTGCATAAGTCTCCGAGGTGATGACTGTAATTTCCACATGGGGGTGGTTGGCTAATATACGTACCAGTTCGGAGCCGGTATAGCCGGTCGCTCCGATAATTCCAATTTTCTTTTTTTGCATGATTATTTAATTTCCTGAATCGACTCTTTCAATACGTTTAATATTTTGTCCAGGTCTTCGTGGCTGATGTTTAACGGTGGCAGTAGCCGGAGTACATTGCCGGCAGTGGCGTTAGCCAGGACCCCCTTTTCCAGCATTTTCTGAACCAGTGGTTTGGTTTCGAAATCAAACTCTATACCGATCATAAGTCCTTTTCCACGGATTTCCTTAATGGAAGTTTCTTCCCAGGCTTCGAGTTGCAGGGTAACCCAACGGCCTTTTTCTTTGGCCTGCGTTAATAAATCTTCAACTTCCAATACTTCGAGGGTGGCCAGTGCTGCGGCACTGGCAAGCGGGTTGCCTCCGAAAGTAGTCCCGTGATCCCCGAGTTCCATTGCGGCACTGACTTTTTCACTGGAAAGAATGGCTCCAATCGGAACACCACCTCCCAGGGCTTTTGCCAAGGTCATGATGTCGGGTTGAATGCTGTAATGTTCCTTTGCAAAGAAAGTACCGGTTCGGCCGATTCCGCACTGGATTTCATCGAAGATCAAAACAATGTCTTCCCGGGTACAGAGATCCCTGAGCGATTTTAAAAAAGATTCATCCGCTACATTGATGCCTCCTTCACCCTGAATGGGTTCGATGAGGATCCCGGCAATCTGATCGTCCAAAACCGCTATCAGCGATTTTAAGTCGTTGAACGGAACCTGAATAAATCCTGCAGGAATGGGATCAAACCCTTTTTGCATTTGTTTTTTTCCTGTGGCAATAGTGGCGAGTGTGCGTCCATGGAAGGAACCCTCAAATGAAATTATGGTACCCCCCCGTCCTTTACTGTGGGCATATTTTCGGGCAATCTTCAGGGCTCCTTCAACAGATTCTGCACCGCTGTTGGTCAGGAAAACCCGGTCGAGGCCGGAAAGTGTTTTTAATTTTTCAGACAACAACAGCTGGGGTTTGCTCAGATAGAAATTGGAAATATGAATCAATTTCTCGGCCTGCTGACTAATGGCTCTTGCTACGGCAGGATGGGCATGTCCCACACTATTGACAGCAATTCCTCCCAAGGCATCAATGTATTCGTTGCCTTCCACATCCCATACATGGGATCCCATACCCCTTTCCAACGTGATGGGATAACGGCTAAACGTTTGTAAATAACTTTTTTTGTCGCGTTCAATAAACGCTTGATTATTTTCTGAGTTCATGGTTATGATTGTGTTATGGTTGTTCCTGTATTGCTATTTACTGCCTGCACTATCTGATCGGGTTTAGTGCCGTTAATAATTCGGGCTTTTTTCACTCCCTGTTTCAATGCGGTGATGCAGGAGTCGATTTTGGGGATCATGCCTCCCTGGATGATATTGTCTTTGATTAATCCCGGTACTTCGTCCAAGCGGAGATGCTTGATTAAAGTATCCGGATTGTTTTTGTCTCTCAGCAATCCGTCCACATCAGTCAGAACAATATACTCATCAGCCTGAAGTGCTCCGGCAATATGACCGGCAAACATGTCTCCGTTTATGTTGAATCCCACACCGTGAGTGTCATCGGCAATGCACGCAATCACAGGCGTGAATTCATTCTGAAGTAATGTTTTGATCAGACTTGTATTGACACGGGCAACATCGCCCACCCGACCCAGATCTACTTCTTCTTTTGTGTTGTCTTTTATGACATAATGACGCCGTTTTACAGCAATCACTGTGTTTCCATCCTTTCCTGAAATACCAACGGCATTCTGCCCCATGCTGTTCAGATGACTAACCAGGTCGCTGTTTACCTTTCCTTTCAGTACCCTTTCCACGTATTCAAAAGCCTTGGGCGTGGTTTTACGGAGGCCGTCCACGAATTCGGATTTAATACCGGCTTCGGTCAGTGCCTGCTTGATAAAAGGTCCGCCACCGTGTGAAATAATCACCTGGTGCCCTTGTTCTTTTAGTGCGCAGATGTTTTTCAGAACTTCTTTTTTTAAGGAGTCTTCGGTCATGGCATTCCCCCCGTACTTAAATACGATAAGGGCTTTTTCCGGTATCATTTTTTTAGACATAAATGTTTATTATTTTAAATGTGCTGTGGTAATATTTTTGGTTGCCTACAATGGAACATAGCTTCCCCGGGTTAGGGAAAATTGATGTTTAAGTACGGCACGGGAAACAGGTAAAAGGTACCTTATGGAAGGCGTTCTATGTGGTCTTGTCGCAGAAGAAAATGGTTTGACTTCGCATCAGTTGATTGAAAAAGAAAGCCTGTTTTTTTTGGTTTTGATCCGGCTCATTTTTGTCATCAGCAGTAGTAACTGAAAGAGTAGTTGGATTGAGTGTGTGTTGTTTTTTTAAAGTATTTCTTTCTACCATGAAAGCCTCCAAATTTTTGAGGTTTGTGTATCGGGACAGTATAGAATGGCATTTCTGACTTTGTTTCGATGTTGAATTCAGTCGAAAACCGATACTTATTTTTTGGTATGCAAATTTAATCAAAATATGTTAAAGTCGGGATGTTTACCTACCCGCCGGGAAACAACAGCCCTTGCTGGTACAAAAAAAGCTGCCCGTTCGGGCAGCTTTTTTAATTGAAAACAGAATTATTTATTGTTTGACTAACTGAATGTCAACCGCTATTTTCACTTTATCGGATACGACTACGCTGCCGGCTTCGGTAACGGCGTTCCATTTCAGTCCGAATTCTTTTCTACTGATTTCACCGGTAACTTCAAACCCGGCTTTGGTCTGACCATAAGGATCGGTAGCGATTCCGTTGAAATCCACATCCAGTTTTACTTCTTTGGTGATGTCGCGAATGGTTAAATCGCCGGATAATGTTGAACCGTCAAAGGATTTGGATTTGAAAATCAGTTTAGGAAATTTTTCAGCATTGAAAAAATCATCCGATTTTAAGTGATTGTCACGGTCGTTTTGTTTTGTATTTACGGAGTCAACGTCGATGCTGACTTCTACCGAACCGTCTTTAAAATCATCGCCGTTGGTACAGGCTACGACATCGAATTTATCGAAATAGCCGGTTACCGTTGAAATCATCATGTGTTTGACTTTAAAGCCAACTTCTGAATGTGTTGGGTCTACAACCCACTTGCTTTTTGTTTCCATTTTATTAAAAATATTAGGTTAGAATTAAATTTGCATTGGTATATCCATCAATAAGATCCAGGAATCTTCGATCACTTTAATGTTGACCGATTGGGTTTCCCAGAGTCCCAGTCCGTCGCGTTTGTTCAGATCCAGTCCTTCCACTTCTGCATGGCCTTCAATCATAAATACATAAAGTCCGTTGCCTTCCTTTTTGAGATTATAGGTATGAGAAGAACCAGCCTTCACTTTTCCCATTGAGAACCAGGCATCCTGATGAATCCATACCCCCTGATCATCCGGAGAGGGAGAAAGAATCTGATAGAACTCATTTTCTTTTTCCACATCCCTCAGGGATATCTGGTCGTACCGCGGGGTGACATTTTTTTTATTCGGAAAAACCCAAATCTGAAATAGCCTGACTTCCTGGTGGTGGTCTCTGTTTGCCTCGCTGTGGAACACACCACTTCCGGCGCTCATCACCTGTACATCTCCTTCCCGGATTTCGGATCCGTTTCCCATACTGTCTTTGTGGGTTAACGTGCCTTCAATAGGGATGGTGATGATTTCCATGTTGTCGTGAGGATGCGTGCCAAAACCCCTGTCTGGAGCGATGGTGTCGTCGTTCAGTACACGCAGGGTTCCAAAATGAATCTGTTCGGGATTGTAGTACCCGGCGAAACTGAAGCTGTGGTATGTGTTGAGCCAGCCGTGATCCGCATGACCCCTGTTTTCTGCTTTATAAAGTGTTTTTTTCATCGAATTTCCTTTCTTCTGTTTCCAGATTTTGTTTTGCAAAGATCCGGTCATTCTGAAGAATAGGAAATATGAAAACAGGGGAGAGACTTATGAAAATCCGATCTTATTCAGGAATTAACATATTTTAATAATTGTGATTCAGGGAATTGATCCGGAATCACGGTTTCCCTTTATCGTTGTTCCCGGAAAACGGAAGGCGACTTGCCTGTAGACTTTTTGAAAAATGCACTGAAATTAGCCGGTTCCGAAAATCCCAGCTGGTAAGCAATTTCTTTCAACGAAAGTTCTGTAAAGTAAAGCATTCGTTTGGCTTCAATAACAATCCGTGATTGGATAAAATCTTTGGCCGTTTTCCCGGAAAGAGACTTTACAACCCTGTTCAGGTGATCGGGCGTTACATTCAGTTGTTCGGCATAAGGGGTGGAACCGTGCAAGGTCTTAAAATGTTGATTTACCAGCTCCTTGAAATTTCTCAAAAGGGTATTACCGGCCTCGAAATTCTGTGTGTTGTCGAGTGATAAAGTGCACAAATTATTGCTGTGAATCAGTATCAGTTGCAGATAGGATCCGATGGCTTGTTCCTTGAACTGAATGTTGCTGTGGTATAAAGACAATATTTCTTCTGCAAACAGCGACAACTTTTGGAGTTCCTGATCATTCAGTGGAAGCGGTGGTGCATTGCTGTAGTCATTGAACAAATGCAGGTTGTTGATAAAATTGCAGGCAATGTTATTTTCTGCCAGGAAATGATGAGAGAAAACAATCACATATCCTTTCGACTTTTCCTGTTCCACAACCTGGTGAATCTGACCGGGACTGACGAAAAAGATTTGTTGGGGCGCCAGCTTATATTCGTTAAAATCGATGAAATGTTTCCCGTTGGCCTTTTGTACCAAAAGAAGCGTGTAGTAATCGTGCCGGTGCGGCACATCCGGTTTTCCGTTTCGTTCATCCCAGAGGTCCTCCATTCGGGAAATGCGGAAGTGTACATCCGGATCCGATACTACTTGTTTGTATGTTTTGTAAGTGTCCATGACGTATTCTGAATGAAGTGCAAAATTACGTAATAATCACTGAGTAGTGAGAAGTTTGCTGTTCGTGAACTAAAACAGTTGCCATGGATCAGCTTGCCCTTTGGACTCCAGTTCCAATAGCTTTCTTTTTACCTGAATTCCTCCGGCATAGCCCACCAGTTTTTGGTTGCTACCAATGATTCGGTGACAGGGGATGATGATGGAAATGGCGTTGGCCCCGTTGGCTGCAGCGATGGCACGGAGGGCTGATTCTTTGTTTATCTTTTTTGATAAACCCAGATACGTTTCTTTTTCACCGTAGGAAATGGTCAGTAATTCATTCCATACTTCTTTTTGAAAATCACTGCCTAACATTATGAAAGGAATATCAAATTCTTTTCGATCTCCCTTCAGGTATTCTTCGATCTGAAGTCGGGTTTTCTGAAGAATAGGAGTGTCTTCTTCAACGTAGTGTGCTTGCAAACTTTTTTGTATTCTGCTGTCAATTTCACTTCTCATTTTCCGGTATCGCCAGTCGCAAAGACAAAGTTTGTCTTCGAAGCTTCCCAGAATCAATTCGCCCAAAGGGGTTTTGAAATATTGAATACTGATTTTGGAACTCATTTTTCTATTTCATCGGGTTCGGTGTGAACATGAACAAAACACCGGGGTATTACCGCTTTGATTTTGTTTTCCACATTGGTGGCTATGTCGTGTGACTCATGGATGTTCAGGCGGGGATGAACGTGGATGTTTACTTCGACGAAGATATCAGCTCCTGCAGCCCGTACCTTCAAATCATGGAAGTATTCCACATCTTCCATCTGTTTCAAAATCTCACGGATTTTTTTGTATATATCATCCGGCACTTTGTCCAGTAAAACATTCATCGATCGTTTTCCCAGTCGGAAGGTTACGATCATGATGATTACAGCAACCATCAGAGCAGCAATACTATCGGCAATGAAAATGCCGAAATGTGCCAGGATCAATCCCATAAGAACAACGGTCGAACTCCAGATGTCGGTGGAAAAATGCAACGCATCGGCTTCCAGTGCCTGACTGTTGTGTTTTTTTGCCACACGCTTCAATGCTCTGGATCGGGTAAAATCGATGATAATCGATGAAATCACTACGGTATAACTCCATGCGTTGACATCTATTTCGGTGCTGCCTGTAATTAACCTGTGGGATGCTTCATAAATGATCCAGATACAGGTGATCAGGAGCAGAATGGTTTCAATAAAAGCGGAGAGGTTCTCTACTTTGCCATGTCCGAAGTGGTGGTCTCTGTCAGGGGGTTTGTCCGAAACCCGCACAGCAAACCAGGTAATAGCTGCTGCCATCAGGTCGAGACCGGAATGCAACGCTTCGGATAAAATCCCCAAACTACCCGTCAGGAGTCCCACAACGAGTTTGAATGTGGTAAGAAAAAAGGCGGCTCCGACTGAAATCAGAGCAATGCGATGTTTTTCGTTTTTCATTCGTAAGTGATTCAGACACTACAAATGTACAACCAGTTATTCTTTTACTTGCTATCCGAACTTGTTTTTTTCTTCAACACGATACGATCGTTGCCTTTAGTCACAATATCATCAAAATAACTTTTCAGTCGGATATAATCTGTTGCCGGATAAATTCCTTTCTTGAAATAGTAGTTGAGCTGAACTGTTAATTGCCCCTGGTTCTCAAGAATACTGTAGTTAAAACTGAACAGATCGTTCGTTATGGATAAGGGGTTAGGTATGTAATCTATCTCATATCCTTTCGGGATAGAAATAGTACTTTTGAAACTTCTTTTTTCAGGGTACACCATGTCGATAGGGAAATAACGTTGATCCAGTTTGAAAGGATTATCCGAAAGTACCTCATTATAGAAGGGAGAAATAAAAAGTTTCCCGTTTATTTTTACCGGATTGGTCTCGAAGCTGTATTTCAGAATGAAAGGTTTGTTTTTTGTTTTTTTGTTAATGATTTGTACAGTAGAATCAATCAACGTGTAATTGTCCGATTCCAGCGCCTTAAGCAATTTATCCTGATCCTGATCGGCGAATTTGTTTCTGTACAGCAGGGCAAAATTATCTTTTGCCAGCGTGCTGACCTGATAGGTTAACTGGTCATTGCTGTAGGTAATGTTGTTTTCCTTGTAAATATCTGAAGGAAATGTATTGGCCAGACTGATCCATTTGACATCTCCCTGTTTCATCACGATTAATCCTTTGTGGTTGATACAGCGTGGAGGAAGTTTGTCGTTTTGGGCATATTTCTCAGTGGCATCACACAAGATGAGCTTGCCGTCAACCTGAGCCACAATGACCACGTAATTGAACAGGTCAAGGTAGGGGTAGTTGTATTTGATGGTTCCATTGTCGCGGGTACTGATCAATACAGGATAGGCAGTAATTCCGGCTTTTCTCAATAACCCGAGCGTAAATAAGTTTATGCTGGCACTGTTTCCGGATTTGTCCTTCAGGAATTCAGCCGGTTTTTCAGAGGCCCAGTAATCATTGTATTCGTCCCAGGTGAAATTACTTTTAACAAAATTCATGATTGAATCGAAGCGAACTTTCTCAGGTTTTTGTTCCAGGCTTGCCATATCCATGACTTTGGAGGCCAGTTTCTCACTTTTATTAATGAATTTTCCGAACTGATCATCTTTCAGCAAACTGGTGATCAAATCAGGCCATGTGTTAAACATTTTTTGGGTGATCCCCTGAGGTGATTTGTACTTCGAAAGCTGGAATTCTACCCTGAGAATGTAATCGTTAACGGAAGAGATGTAGGCTTCGTTATGAAATGCAGGAACATTTTTCATGACCATATCGTATATCATGTTTTGATAGGAGATGCCTTCGTAATGTTGCATGGTTTGGTCTACATATCGTGTATGATAGGTGAAGTTTTTGGCTCCCTGCAATTTCCATGCATATTCAAAATACGGATTGATGCGTACAATATCCTCACTGTACCTGACCGGGATACGCCACTGAAAATTCCAGGATTTTAATTTGAAAGTAAACGGGGATAAAATTTGATACTTGAATTCTATTACTGAACCCTTTCTTACATTGGGCATGGCAAATTTCTTAACCAGCGTATAACGACCATCGCGTCCATCGTAGATATTGTTGGCATTTAGTTCGGTCTTTTTAATCTGACCGTCTTCAAGGTTGTACGTGACAGCATCAATTTTGCTAACATGTTCCGAACTCTTTCGGCCAATGTTATACCGGATCTCAATGTTGCCAGCGCTAATTCCGGCATCGGTTAGAATCTTAATTCTGGTGGTACGTTCGTAGAGAATATGCCATCGGTTATCCACAATGATAAACTTGCTTTTTCTGACGTCAAACAAAACGACCGCTTCAGCATTTTTATCCTGAGGATATTGCTTCATTTCCAGTTCGGCTTTGCTCACCTTTCCAAAACTATCTGAATATTCCTGTTGGCTGAACAGTGAAGTTGAACCAAGGATCAAAAGAAAGAGTAAAAATAATTGTTTCATATAATCCATTTATTGATTTTTCTTGGTCAGCAGCACGTTGAATTTGTGCTCATTTTTTGATGCTGTATTTAAAAACCGATACAAAGCAGGATAGCTCCTGAGTGGGTAGGTCCCCGGCTTCAGCAGAAAATTTTTTGTGACGACAAAGGAAGAATCCGTCGTCGATATTTTACTTTCGTATGTTCCAAACGAGGTAACCAGGGTTGTGTCTTTTTTGATGGATGAAATCCTGTATCCGTACGGGATGTTGTAGCGAATGCTGTCAATTTTATAAATCGGGAAATTGATCTGAACCGGAAGTTTTCTTTTGGATGGTTTCTCCAAATCGGGGATGCTTAACGCAATGTTTCTTACGAGAATATCCTGTCCGTATTTGACATAAGTTTTATTGCTGTGAGCCTTAAATTGAAGTTGTATTTTTGCTGAATCACGGTTCACCAGATTTAGGTCATAGCTTTCCATTACCGCGTTGGGAATAAAAAATTTCATGATTTTTTCCTTGACAGAACCATTGTAGAATCTTTTAAAGGATGCCAGTTCCTGGTAGGCAGGACCTCTGTAGGTATTGTTTATATCGATAGCTGTCCAATTTTGTATTAGCTTGTAGGTTAAGCTTATTCTTCTCGTGGTTAATACATCAGCAGGCTTAAGAGCTGGGGTGTGCAACAGATGACTGTTGTTGTTTTCGGTCACCAGAGCGTATCTGTTTTGAGTAAAGGTTCCCAGGTATCCAAAAGCATACTTGCTGGTACAATCGAGCCAGAGAGAGGAAGTGTCTTTGCGGGGGACGTAAAGAATAGCATGATTAAATTGTGTAAACGGTAATCTTCTGTCCAGGGTATCAATTTTGCTTCCTGCATTGATGATGGTGTAATCGGAAGAGATCCCCGCATAGGATAATACGGCTCTGAAATAGTTGCTTAGTGCCTTGCAATCACCATACTTATTTTGTGCAACATAAGAAGCGTCTTTAGGAGTTAAACGTCCATGTTGAATCGCTACGTTAACGTAGCGTGTTTCATCCTGGAGGTAATGATACAGGATTTTGATTTTTTCGGTTGTATCCGTAACGCCTTTGATAAGTTGCGAAATCTTTTGCTTCTCATTTTCCGGCAGTTCCTCTCTGAACTCAAGTAAGTCGTATTGCCACTGACCAAAATCTTTCCAGGTTTTCTGTGAATGCCTGATTCCATATTTAAAATATTCAGGGATTACCCTGATTTCGGGGTCGAAATAGGAGGCAGGTGGGGCCAGATATTCAGTTGGAGTAGTGTTGGTATAATGTCCGACAAACCTGAAATGAATTTCATTCTCTGTGGTATCAACACGTACGGAATCCATGTGTTGTGTTTCGTATCTCACAGGAAAATCCCTGGGGAGGTCTACTGTAGCTATGATTTTTTTTGTGGGAATATCTCTGTAAAGGTTGGTAAGCAGCGGGATACGAAAGTAGTTTGAAACATTTTTATCGTAGGAATAAACCAGGGTGTAGGGGAACTCGTTCTGACTCATATAAAAACCCATGAGTTTGCTGTCTTCGTAAAATGAGTTGTTCAGTGAAACATTGTCTATCGTTTTCACCTCTCTGCTTCTCAGCTTTTGGATGGTTTTCCCGTTGGGACCGATAATATATGCTTTCAGGTCATAAGGCTTTTCACTATCTGAAAAATAAGCGAAGTAACGTTTGGCATACTCCTGGCCGTCTTTGTTATTGATTCGGATCTCAATATGATAGTTCATCTTCAGGTTGTAGTCCGAATTAAGGCTTGCGTGACTATGTACCAGGAGAACTTCTGCGTCGTACTTTTTTTGTGCATAAAGGGAAAACTGCACTAAAAGCAGAATCGAGAGAAAAATGTGTTTCATTAAGTGTTGAGGTTTATTCACAAAGAGCAAACAGATTGAGTGTATACAGACTCTGTTGGTTCAGACACAAGACCAAAAATAGAAACTTTCTTTTACCTGTTCATCCCAAAAGACGGGAAAATCCATAAATTATACGCAGTCTAAATATACTTGACTGCTCACTAAAGGGTTAACGGAAAATGGAAGAGCTGCTATGCAATTACCACTGAGGTCATGCTCAGACTTCCTCCTACCATTTTGTCGTTAAACAGATAGGTATTTTCCTTTTTTTCCTGCAGAGAAAGGGTGTAGAGCAGGGGCAGATAGTGGTCGGGAGTGGGGACAGCCATTTGAATGGCTGATTGGAGGTTTTTGTAATCCAGCATCGGTTGATGATTCTTGTCCAGAATGTATTGATTGAAGAGGCTCCGGGCTTCGCGGGCCCAGTCGAAACCGTAATCGTCCCGGTTCATGTTTTGAAAGTCGACCATCCTCAGATTATGAACGATGTTTCCGCTTCCGATAATCAAAACGCCTTTGTTTCTCAGACTGCTGAGTTGTTTGGCCAGTTCGTAATGATACGAGGCCGGTTTGGTGCCGTCGATGCTCATCTGAATCACGGGAATATTGGCTTCGGGATACATGTTTTTCAATAAACTCCAGGTTCCGTGGTCCAGCCCCCATTCGTCGGTTTCCTCGGAATAAACGGGTTGCAGCAACTGTTTCACTTCTTTGGCCAATCGGGGATTTCCATGGGCCGGATATTGAACAGCGTATAGTTCTTTGGGAAAGCCGTAGAAGTCGTGAATGGTTTTGGGTCGTTCCGTGGCTGTGATGAATGTGCCCCGGGTATACCAGTGGGCCGAAATGCATAAAATGGAAGAGGGTGTGGGCAGATTGCTCGCCAGTTTCCTGAAATTTTCTACAAATTCATTTTCTTCGATGGCATTCATAGGGCTCCCGTGTCCCAGGAACAATACCGGCATGGTTTCAGATTTGGAAAGGAAGGGCAGAATATCTTTTAGTAAATCAGCCATATTTATAATCGGTTTAAATATCACGCATGTTATTTGACAATCCAAAAATACAGTATTTTCGTTTCGGGTTTTATCGAAATGAATCAATGAGTGTTCATGAAGAAAAAGGATAAATATTTTACAGAGAATCAGGAAAAAATTGCACGTTTTGGGAAGGCATTGTCGCATCCTGTTCGCGTATTTATTCTCGAAAGACTGGCTGATAATATGCAGAAATGCTGTTACAGCGGTGACATGGCTGAAGAGTTACCCATAGCCCGTTCCACACTTTCCGAACACCTGAAAGAGTTGAAAAACGCCGGATTGATTCAGGGGGAAATCAAAGCACCGTACATTAAATACTGTATTCACAGAGAAAACTGGGAAGAAGCCCGGCAGTTAATGAGTCAGTTCTTTAAAAAATAAAAAATTTTACCTGATATTTCGGGTTTTACCGAAATGATAAAACAGAAAGATATGGAAATTAAAATTTTAGGATCGGGTTGTTCTCGATGCAGAGAGCTGGAAAAACGAACCCGCGAAGCCCTTGAAAAGGCCGGATTTCATGCAAGTGTTACCAAAGTGGACCAAATGCAGGATATTGCCCGGTATCATGTGATGGCAACTCCGGCTTTGGTTGTGGATGAGGTGGTGGAAACCAAAGGCAGAATTCCCAGCGTCGAAGAAGTGATCCAGATCCTCATCAGACATTTTGCTTAGCATTAGTCTCAAAGAATTTTTTGAAGTACTATTTCGGATCTTCCGAAATAACAAATGAATTATGAATAAAAGGCTGATCATTCTGCTGGTTTTGCTTCCGGTGTGGATTGTGGTGTATTATAATCTACAAACCGTGACCAACTGGTTAGTTGATGAGGTACTGAATTTAACATCAGGAAGTCCTTTCACCGAGGCCTTTCGGTTTTTTATCTATGAACTGCCCAAGGTGTTGCTGCTGCTGGTGTTGATCATCTTTTTTGTAGGGATTATCCGGTCTTATTTTTCACCGGAAAGAACCCGCCTGATGCTGGGTGGGAAAAGACAAATTACCGGTAACATACTCGCATCCGGTTTGGGCATTGTCACGCCGTTTTGTTCCTGTTCGGCTATTCCGTTGTTTCTGGGCTTTGTGGAATCAGGTGTTCCGTTGGGGGTCACCTTTTCCTTTCTCATCGCTGCTCCCATGATCAACGAAGTGGCTGTGGTGTTGCTGTTTGGATTGTTTGGGTGGAAAACAGCCGTTGTTTATGTGGTGACCGGATTAATGATTGCCATCACGGCAGGTTGGGTGATTGGTAAGTTAAAGCCAGAGAAACAGGTTCAGGACTGGGTTTTTGAACTTCAGTCGGGAAATGCAGAAACGAATAATGTCCTGTTAACTTTATTTGATCGGATACAATACGGTGTTGATTCGGTGAAAGAAGTTGTAGGGAAAATATGGATTTATGTGGCAATAGGGATTGCAGTAGGAGCCGGAGTTCATGGTTATGTTCCGCAGGATTTCATGGTTTCACTGATGGGGAAATCAGCCTGGTACAGTGTCCCTCTTTCCATTTTGGTTGGAATTCCGTTGTATTCGAATGCCGCCGGGATTGTTCCCATTGTTTCGGTATTAATTGAAAAAGGAGCTTCGCTGGGAACCTCACTGGCCTTTATGATGTCGGTGATTGGACTTTCCCTGCCGGAAGTGATTATCCTGAAAAAAGTGCTGAAGCGCCCGTTGATTTTCACCTTTGTGGGGGTTGTGGCAGCGGGCATTATGGCGGTGGGGTTCATATTTAATTTCCTGTTCTAATCGCGATGTTCTGCCCATTTAGGATGCTGAGCCAGAATTTTCTTGTGAACCGGGCATTCAGGAATGTGAGCCCCCGGTAAATAACCGGTACTCATTAAAAACTCATTAGTAATTTCTCCGCCCGTAAACTGGAATGTTTTCTTAAACAGTTGAACCCATTCCGTTTTGGAAAGGTTCCCCTGTTGATCGAGCCAGTTTTTGAAAGAGCCCGATTCATTCTGAAGTTCTAAAATTTTCTGAGCATTGAATATTGTCGCATCTATCTTCAGCCGGTTTCGGATGATGCTGGCATCGTTGAGTAATCGTTGCCGGTCTTTTTCTTTGTATTTGGCAATTTTCTCAACAGTGAAGTCTTCATACGCCTTCCTGAAATTTTCCTGTTTTTTCAGTATGGTGGTCCAGGAAAGTCCAGCCTGGTTTATTTCCAGAATCAACCTGCCAAACAATTCATTGTCGTCTTCCATCGGAAAGCCGTATTCGGTATCGTGGTATACACGATGAATATTGGACTTTTCCATCTTTTCGACGGCTTCACAATAGGATTTGGGAGCATCTGCCATAAGTATAGTTTTTACATTGAAGAGAACTTCTTAGTGCATGATTTGACAGACAAAGATTCAAATAATTCTGAAACAGTGAACTATTGCATCAGTTTTAATCCTTCCAGTGCCGAAGCTCCGGTGGGCGTGTGCATTAAAGCTGTATTGAACAGTACTTTAGCCTGACGGTATTTTTTCAGATGGAATTCAGTCCAGGCCAGCATGACCAAACCGTCGTAGTCAAACGGATACAAATTGACCACTTTTTCAAAATATTTTTCAGCTTTTTCATAGTCTTTTTGCCCGTAGTAAATGAGTCCCAGACGATGCAATGCAACAGAGTAGTTGGGCATGATCTCCAGCACTTTATGGTACTGGGCAATTACGGCATCCCAGTTGCCCATGGCTGCCAGGGGTAACACCAGTCCCATACGCGGTTCTACGGCATAGGGCTTCAGCGCCACTGCTTTGTTGTAATAGCTTTGTGATTCACTGAACATACCTGATGAATAGGTAAGCCATCCCAATCGTAAATTGATGGGGTAAGAGTCTGCCTGGTAAACGTTTTTTAAATCCAGAATGGCTTCGGCCAGATTTCCAGATGCCTCATGTAAATAGCTGTTTTGAAATCCTTCGATAATTTTTTTTTCTGTATTTTGCTGGGCATAAACTATCGTTGAAAAGAAACCCAGCAAAACAATTAGGCTGATTTTTTTTAAAGTTTCCATATGAGACCTCCTGTAAATGTTTGATAATTAAATAAAATATCGTTGTATCCTTCAAAAACATTGTCCACAGGTACAAATTGGGAAGTGGAATTGTATTTCCTGTATCCTAAGAAAAGGGAAACTCCGTTTTTGTTGAAAGGAATGTAAATGTTTGCACCGTAGATAGAATGATATAGTTCAAGGCTGTTGTATGTAATACCGGAAAAAGGATCCAGTAGGTTACTGAAGTCTCCCAGCATTCCATAGCCTTCCAGCCACAAATTTTTTGTCACTTTAACTCCTAATTTGTAGGATTGAATTACCTGATTCAACTTTTGCCCGTTTTGCGATTGCATGTGATAATATCCTGCTGCACGGACATACAAATTCAGATTTCCCAAAGGATAGAGCGTGAGAGACCCGGCACCGGTGATCTGGTTGCTGAAGTTCAGGTATGAGTAACCTCCGGCCAGTGCAATACTGACCGGACCGGCCTGTTGAGTGATCTTCAGTGATATGCCGCCTTCATGGTGTGTGTTGTAAGTATAAACGGAACGGTTTTTGCCCAAACCTGCACCATAATCATAAAAAATGGGAATCCGGTAATTTGCATAAGTGGCCGAAGGTGTAAGGGTAAGTCCTTGTACCGGAGTAATGTCTATCGCCAACCGATAACTGAATTGCCGCACCACCTGTGATTCGGAGAGATAAGAGGTGCCATTTACAATCGCCATCGAATATTCGTCTTTGTAAAGCAAGTTTAGCGAATGGTGCATCAGTACACTGTTGCTTAATTTATGGCTTACATTTAAGTTGTAATTCTGAAAACTGTTGGGTAATACCTGGCTTCCGTCCAGAGTTAACGCTTCTGCCTGGTTCACACTTTCTTTTTGTGCATCGGATGCACCGGTACCAAAAGTGGCAAAAAAGGAAATCTCTGTAATGGCACTTGAACTTCTGACCTTCATGTAATCATGCAGGGCAGGGGTGAATTTTTGCGTTAGCTTTTCTGCGTCGTTGAACCGGTCGCCAAACAGATAGGAGTAATACAAATATTCCATAGCTGTAGCATCTTTACTGCTGAATTTCAATGCAGCACGATAGTAGGGGACAGCCATCCGGTACTGTTTTTTCATATAATAGGCATAGCCCATCCGCAGCCTCAGGTAATAATAATCAATGTGATTTGCCAACCCTATTTTTCCGATTTTGATGATGCGGTTCCAGTCCTTGTTCAGATAAGCCCTGTACGTGGCGGTATCAATTGCAATGAAATTTGGTTTGTGCTGGGCCTCCAGTGGGCCTGAAAACCCCATGAAAATCAATATGATTATTAAAGCCTTTTTCATCGTATAAGTTTTATCTGACGGTTGTCGTCAGTGATGTTAATGTCAGAGATCCCATCACGATCAATGGTGATCCGGAACGATTTTTCGTTTATTTTTTTCTTTAGGAAATAATTGGTTAGTCCTGATGTGAGCTGAATTTGGGAGGGCGTAATCGCGTCATCAATCTTTTTGTACTGAACCGAATATTGTGAGCGGATCAACAACAGGAAAGGACTGATAAAATCGTGGAACCACAAAATAGCCTTCGGGTAAGTGAGATAAAGCGGGTACTGGTCGGTGATTTCCAGATTTTGATAATACCCTTTTTGCAACTTAAAGAGTGCCTGGAAGAAATAGAACAGTTCACTCTTTTTCTTCCCTTCGTAGTAAGTGAAGTAAAACAGGTTTTGATCGTTTTCAAAATAAGCTTTGGCATCCGTGTTCTTGCATTGCAAATAGGATTGATTGTATTCATTCACTTTTACTTCCCAGGTAACGATTGAATCTGCTTCTGTTTTGAACTCAAGAATCTGTCCGGGAATGAAACTCAGAGCCGAAACCAATAGATCGGAAGTTTCAATATTGGAAACCAGTTGTTCCTTTTCGGGTCTGGAATGGGTTTTCAGTTGGAAAGCATCCTTTTCGTGCACAATGTAATTGCTCAACGGATAGTCCATTGTCACCGAACCGATATACGGACTTTGTTGAATCTGGAAATGCAGGTGCGGATAGGGCGAACGTCCCGAATTGCCACAGTTTGCAACTATTTGACCGAACTTAACATCTTCGCCTTTTTTGACTTTAAAACTTCCTTTTTTCAGGTGACTTAGTTTGGAATAAACCTCATTGTTGTGTTTAATGATGAGGGTGTTACCCCAGTTGTCTTTCAGATTTGGCTGCCCAATTACATTGTCATCAATGCCGTCAATAATTTCTTCTACCACGCCGTCTTCAGGGGCTATTACCGGTTTGTTATAGCAGAAATATTCTTCCGGATAATCCCCTTCGTTTTTAAACTGTTTCCCTTCCTGATTTACAAGGATGAAATCCCAGGCATGCTTATAAACTCCTTTGTGTGTGTGTTCTCCGTCGTGCGCCTGCGAAACTTTCCAGGTTCCGAAAAAGGGCAGTTTAATCGGTGTAAACAGCTTGTAACGAAACCGTTCTTTGTTGTTCAGAAAGATGTACAGATTTTTTTCCGGGGAATTGTGCTGAAAATAAACCTCCGATAGACGGTAAGAATATTTTTCCCTGAATTTTAATGAATACAGGAAAAGCATCACAACAATGTTGAAGGGCAACGCATAAATGGGTATTTTAAACTGCATGAAGACGGCATTCAAACTGATGGTGAGGATGGCTACGAAAGGAATGACCAGTATCATCCATAGATAGGCATTCCGTGAAGGAATCAGGAAAAAACCACCCAGCGCAATGGAAGACAGGATGTAGTTGAATCCGAAAAAGCTGTAATCGTAACTGGTCACTTCAGCCCCGATGAGGTGGTAAAAACCAAAGGCAATAAAGAAACCGATCAGTGAGAGGGAGAAGGCAATCCTGGAAAACGACAGCAACCCTACAGCAATGACTATTCCTGTGAGCAGGTTGTATTGAAATAAAATGGCACTCAGTGAGAAAAAGTATGCCCGAACCGGATCGGGAAGTGTCAGATTATTTAAATACTCATAGGCTTTCACCAGATTTGTTCCTCCCAGCGTGTACAGTTCATTGAGTGTATAGATTCCTCTTTCACTTACTCCCAGAACTTCAAAGCTCTTAGTTGCCAGCATAAAGGCCCAGAGACCCAGAATAAAGGGGATGCTTAGGAATGGAAGTCCGTATTTACCAATAACTCCCTGTAGCGATACCGAAATCAGGAAGGTGAAAAGTGAAGCGAGAATAACGATGATTAATAAGTATACAGAGGGACTGAAATAGATACCCAGACCCAGGCCAGCCAGCAGACTGTTGAATCCCAACAATCCTTTTCTCATGGTTACCCGGTTAAAACCCAGCATTATTCCTGCTACTGCTGCTGTCAGAACCGAAATCAGTCCGAAAAGTCCGGTATAAAAATCAATGAACGTAACCAGCATGATGAGCAAAGCAAAGGGCCGGTGGGTGGAAAAGAAAATCTGGGAATAACTGTTCAGAATGATATCCAAAAGTTCATTGACCCGTGATCTTCTCTCAACGAAAGCGTGTGTCACTGATTTCATTTTACACAGGTTTAATAAGGCTAGAGTTGAATTTCCTTCAGGTGATTTGGCATTTTATCCAACGCATTCATACTTTCGTGGTTTTCATTTTCACGAATCACATGAGCTTTTCCTTCCAAATCAATGAGAACCACTTTCGGACGGTAGGTGATGAACTGCATCCATTGTGTCATATTGTAAGCTCCGATGCGTTTGATCACCACATGGTCGCCTTTTTCCAGTACCGGGAATTGAATAGCCGCACGAATGATGTCAATATTCATGCAAAGCGGACCGTAAATGGTTGTGTCTTCGGTATCTCGTTGTTTTATTTTTGAAGGAACAATATGGTGTTCATACCAGAAAGAAGTAAACAGATTGTTCACTCCGATGTCGATGATGAGTGATCGGCGTCCGTCCAACAATCGCTTGTTGGCGAGTACGGATCCCAGCAGATAACCTGCATCATCAATCAATGCCCGACCGGTTTCGAGGAACAATGTAGGCATGTGATCGTACTGGATGTCGCTGTTGGAAAGTGCGCCGGTAATGGCCTCCGCATAATCATCAAAGGTGGGACAGGTATCACTTCCCGGTAAATAAGCACCTTTCAGCGTGTTTTTGGAGGCAAAGCCACCGCCCAGATCCAGGTATTTCAGATGGTGATTGTACTTCAGTTGGATGCGGACAGTTAGGGCGGCCAGTTTGCTGGTGGCGATGGCATAGGCATTGGGCGTCATGATGTAGGTGCCGATGTGCGTATGCAACCCGATCAGTTCCATGTTGGGATCCGGCATGATTTTGTTGATGGCAGTCCAGGCTTCCCCGTTTTCATAATTAAAACCGAACCTGTCCCAGTGTGGATAAATGCCCGTATCCATATTTACACGGATAGCCACCTTTGCCTTTTTTCCGGTTTTGGGAGCCAGGGACATAATTTCATACAGTTCGTCGAAATGATCGATATGAATCAGTGAACCGTGTTCGATGGCACGTTCCAGATCCTCTTTGGATTTATCGGGACCGTTGAAAATGATTTTACTTCCCGGCACACCGTTGGCCAGTGCTTTCTCAAACTCAAAACCCGATACAACTTCCGCCCAGGAACCTTCCTGGTGGTAAATATTGCAAACGGCATTCAGGTAGTTTGTTTTGTAGGACCAGGCAAACTGAACTTTGGGATATCTTGTTTTAAAAGCCGAAAGTGCTTCACGGAATGTGTTCCGGATGGATTTTTCAGAAATGACATATAAAGGAGAACCGTATTCTGACAGCAAATCTTCAACGGCCACGTCATCAATATGGCTGATGGGCTGGATGGCAGTACTCATGCCAAATTTATCGGGAACACCGGCATTAATGCGGTTGATAACAGGTCTTTCAAATTTTAATTTTTCCATGTCTCTTAAATTTTCTGGGTATTTGGATAATGTAACTGGCTTTGTTCGATTTCGCCAAAAATGGAAAGTTGTTCAAATTCCTGGATGTCGCCCAGCATGTCCATGGAGTACCGGATAAACATTTTACCTACCTGGTAATCGTGATATGGTGCTACATGCTCTCCCATGGCGAGTTTTACCAGTGCTTCAGGTATGTTTTGTCCGGCTCCGACGGCCAGGTAAACCCAGGCCGGTATCCGCGGATTGATCTCGATCATATAATAATCATTTTTATTGGTTTTGATCATTTCCAGCTCCATGCCGCCGCGCCATTTAGTCTCTGCAATCAGGTCGTTGGTAATGCGGATCATTTCTTCATCATTCAATGTAATGCCACTCCAGGCTTTTCCTTTGTCGGTGATAAAAAGCTTGCGCATGGGAACGGCGGCAATCGTGTTGCCCAGACCGTCACCCAGGGCCACCACATTGACTTCGGTACCTTTGACAAATTCCTGAATTATAATGGGAAGTCCCCATTTGGCACTGATTTTATTGTAGTGATTGGTGACCTGATCCTCATTATAAGCAATGTAGGCATCGTAAAATTTACCCTTCACCAGCACAGGATAGTCGAAATCATTCTTTATTTTTCGGATGTCGTTGTGGCTGGTGATGGTGCTGCTTTTGGGTACTTTGATATCATACTTTTTGCCGTAGGCAACCAGGTTGGCTTTGTGTCGTTCTTCGAATTGTTCCATCGTAGGCAAAAAAGTTTTGATGCCCAGTTCCCTGAGCCTGGGTTCCGCTTTCATGAAAGTGTAAAGTTCGGCATCCAGGTTGGGGATGATCAGGTCGATGGGATCTTTTTGGTTGATTTCTTCAATGCGTTCCATGTAAGCATCCGTTCCTGATGAAGGATAGGGGATCATGTACGTTTTGTCAATCATTAGCGGCATGTAAATCCCCGGTTCCAGGTTTTCATATGCCAGTCCGATGATGCGGGATTCGATTTCCTGTGATTCCCTGATGCCCCTGATGACGGGAATGCCCGGACCCGGGTTGTCGGTATTGTTTAATCCGGTTACCGCAATGGTTAATTTTAACTTTTTCATTTCAGTCCTCTTCTTTTTGAAGCAGATTCATTTGTTGTAACATCATGATGAAATCATCCAGATACCTTTGCAAAGCATTGGATTCCACATCGTATTTTTCCATGATATTTTCAATAATCTCAGCTTCGGATTTCCCTTCCGATATCAGCTTCACGATGAGTTGTCCCGTTTTGTTCAGGCTGTAAGATTCGCCCGAATTCGGATCAAACAGAAAGCCGTTTTCACTGACCGCAATGTTCTTCTTTAGTTTCATGACAGAGAGTTTTATCATTATCAAGAGCAAAATTGTGATTTCCTCAGCATATGGATGTTACAATATCGCCATTTAATTGTGTAAAATTTTATTTATCAGAGTTTATCGATCCCGATTTTTGTTTTTTGATTGTCTTCTTTGTATTGCGAAACCGTCATTCCGGTAATGGATTTAAACTGATTCGACAAATACTGTACACTGGAATAGTCCATCATAAACGCAATTTCACTCAAAGTAAAATCTTCGGTGTCGATCAGGTATTTGATGCGTTCAATTTTCTGCAGAATGATGTATTTTTCCAGTGTTTTGTGCTCGTGTTCGGAAAAGATCTTGGACAGATAGGGGTAACTAAGACCCAGTTTTTCAACGATGTAATCTGATTTACGGACAATGGAATCTACGTTGTTCAGATCGTGGATCAGTTCAGTGACGGCACGCTTGATTTCCTCGACAATGCGGTCTTCCTTGCTGTGGATGATTTCAAATCCGTAATACACCAACATGTCATCCACAGACTCAAGCGATACTTTCTTTTCTGGATGTTGGATAAGGACTTTACCCAACGAAATATCCAGTACGACGAAACCCAGTGCTTCAAACTTTTCCTTTAAGAAAAGCTTGCTGCTTTCGCAAACCATATTCCTGATGTAGAGTGTTTCAGAAATTCCTTTTGCTTCTGATTTCATTTGAAAATTGATTGTCTGATACAAATCGTCGTTCAGGCTAAATTACAAAATTGTAGGATGTTAAATCCTTAAAAATGTCTTAATTCGGAAAGCATTTTCTTTCAGAATGACGAAAATAGAGATCGATACTTGAGTTTAAAAAGAATATTTTAGGCGGAGAACTAAATTGTGGCTGTCGTAAAAATAGGTTCGTGTAAACGTGTAATTTACTTCCATATTCCACTGTGAACCGAGGCGTGAAAGAAAGGAGGTTCCCAAATTAATCGGAACAAAATTCTTCAGTTGATATTTCTTCAGAATCCTGAATCCGTCGTACTGTGTGGACAGAGAAAGCAAAGGAGCATTGGTCTCAGCATAAATACCGACCGAGATGTTTCCATTTACTGTGATGGCACCCGATTGATAGGAGATGCTGGTCGTTAGGGAATTTGAAAATTGTTGAAGGGGAGTATAGTAGGAGCCATATGTTCCCTGAATCGGAGTAACCGTATTGGGAGGAAGAGCCATGTCAAGCAGCTCTGTTGCGCTTAATACACTTCCAAACCGATCTTCTTTGGAATTCATATAGTTAAAAGCATATCCGAAAGCGATCGAAAAAGGGTTCAGTTTCACCGGTTTACTCTGAAATGAAACAAAGTAGGTTATGATGGAATTGTTATCCGGGAAAATGTCCAGTGAACTACCGATCAGGCCATTCCATTTTTCAATACTTCCTATGCTGAGCTCCAGCGAATAGGTATGGTACATGAGCAGGCTGAGGACACCCGCCAGGGTGTAGTCGTAATTGTGGCGAACGGCTCCGCCCTTCAAATAAAGACTCTTAAAGAGGGCCTGTTTTATTTGAAAATCTCCGGACCAGTCTGATCTTTTGTTTCCTCCCGAATAGAGTTTTCCCAGGGTTAAACTCATTTGTGTTGTGCCTTTGAATGATTCAAAAGCTTCTCTGATTTTGAAGTACGTAATGTTGTTCGAATTACTGGTCCCACTGTAATGATTAATGCCACCGTACAGGCTCAAGTTCAGTAATTTGGAAATGTAATATTGAAAAACAGCATGGGTTCCGTACCCTTTCAGTGGCTGACTGTCTGAGCGGAAGCTCCCCGCGATTTGCAGTTTGGGACTAACAATTTGGTGGACTTCCCGGTAAAGGTTCTGAGCGTTGTTGTTGTCGGGTTTTAATTCCAGTGCTTTTTTAAGAAAATAAAGCGCTTTCTTTTCATGTCCGGCATAGTAACTGGCTTTTCCCAGTAGAAAGAGGGTGGTAAAATCGCTCTTTTTCAGTTCTCGGAGTATTTTTTCAGCGGTTTTATAGTCTTTCAGATTCAAGAGAAGCTGAGCATAATCATGTATTAAACCGGAGTTGCTTGGGTTCAATCTCAACGCATTTTGGTAAAGGTTTTTTGCCTGTTCAATTTTTTTCAATTGGCATAGGGTTTGTCCATACAGTCGTTCAATCGTCGGGTTTCCGGCAAACAGTTGTTCGTAATGAGCCAAAACTTTAGCAGCTTCTTCCAGCCTCTTCTCATTTCTCAATTCTTCTGCTTGAATAAGTGTGCTGTCCAGTAGCGTGTTTTGTGCCCGCACATTGCCGGCCATCAGAAATAAAACACCGGTCAGGATGAGAAGAATCCAATGAGTTGCTTTACTGTGCATTTCCTGAATGGTTGATTCGTTTGCGAAGGGTTAAAACCACTTTTTCCTTTTAAAGTACAGGAGCATCGAAACTGCTATGATGAGCATGATACCCAGCATGATGAAATAGCTGTATTTGAAGTGTAGCTCAGGAATGTACTCAAAATTAGTTCCATACACACCCGCAATGAAAGTAAGGGGAATGAAAATTACGGAAAAGATGGTCAGGAACTTCATGATGTCGTTGAGTCGCGAACTGATGTTGGTATGGTAAATGGTCAGTTGATCGGAGAGGATTTCGCGGTAACTATCGGAAGATTCATTGGCCTGATTGATGTTGTCCACCAGTTCTTTGAGAAATACAGCAGTGCTCTCTTTCACCAGATCCGAATCAGATTTGGAAAGTCCCAGCATGACTTCTTTGGCCGGTTTGATATTTTTCCTCAGGAAATTCAACTCCCTTTTGTAGGTATTAATCTCATCCAGCAATTGCTTCTCTGAAACCTGAGCGACTCTGTTGTCGAGGTCTTCAATTTTTTCACCCAACCGGCCGATAATGTAGATGTAATTATCCACTACCACATCCAGCAGGGCGTATGTCAGATAATCCGTTCCTGAGTTCCGGATTCTTTTGGTTTGCCTTCGGATGCGATCCCTGACCGGTTCAAAAACATCTCCCTTTTTTTCCTGGAATGAAATCAGTACGGAAGGCGTCACAATGAGGCTCAGATTTTCCACTGTGACGGTCTCTTTCTTTTCCTCTTCTTTTAACATTTTCACCGAAAGGAAAATACAGTTGTTGTATTCAGTGATTTTTGGCCTCGACTGGGTGTCCATCACATCGGAAAGAATGATCTTTTCCAGACCGAAGCCTGTGGCAATCTCTCGCATGATGTCGGCGTTGTGAACTCCGTCGATGTTGAACCAGGTGACGGTATCGGAATCTTTGTAATCCAATGCCTCTTTGATGGTCTTAATTTCTTTTTCTTGTAGATTATCTGCATCAAAATCGATGATGCGGAGTAAGACTTTATCTGTTTTCCGGATACCTCTGAAGAGCAATTCTTCGGGTGATAAACCAATCTCATTTTTTTGTTTTCTGACAAATCGTGCCATAGGTCTTAAATACTGATTGTGGTACAATTTACAAAGAAATTATACTGTTTCTTATTTTCCCAACTTCAAAATACTGACTGCTCCCCTGATGACCACTGCAAACACGAGGCTGCCGATGATCAGGTCGGGGAGATCGGATTGCAACCAGAAAACCAAAATCCCTGCTACGATAACACCCAAATTGACAATTACATCGTTGGAAGTGAAGATCATACTGGCGCGCATGTGGGCTTCTTTGCTGTCGGATTTCGTCAGTAAATAAAGGCAGATCCCGTTGGCAACCAGAGCGAAACTTGCAACCACGATCATGACAGTAAAATCGGGAGGCTGTGTTTGGTTGATAAACCGTTCCACAATTTCCAGGAAACCGAGTACGGCCAGAACGATCTGGAAAATTCCGGCTGTCAGTGCAATTCTTTTCTTTCGCAACAGGGAACCACCGACGGCAAACAAGCTGATACCGTACACAAACGAATCGGCCAGCATGTCCAGACTGTCTGCCACCAGCCCCATGGAGCGGGAAAGAATGCCCGTCGACATTTCGAGGATGAAGAAGGCAAAATTGATGATCAATACGGCCCACAGCACTTTCTTTTGATTTCGGTGCTTTTTGATTTCAAATTCATTGCCGGTTTCTGTTGACAGCCTCTTCCCTCCGAGCTTTAGCTCCAGAACCTGTTGTTCAATGTGATCTGTTTTTCCTTCGTGTAGTACAGTTAATGTTCGGTCCGTAAGATTGAAATCAAGATCTTTGATTTCCTGAATTCCATCCAGTTTGGTCCGGATCATCTGCACTTCGGAAGGGCAGTCCATTTGTGATATTTTGAAGATGGTTTTGTCCATGAACTATCAATTTTACGTATTTCAGTACCTATTTAGAGTGCTAAAATAATAAAAGAGGATAATTATGATGGAATAATGATTTGAAAATGACGGGTATGAATGTTTAGTGATTCACAGTCTTGGCGTAGAGTAAAACATCTTTGAGCTGGCCGTCACGGCCAGGCACTGCTTTTTTAAGCAAGCCTTCTTTTTGATAGCCACATTTAACGGCTACTCTCTCGCTGGCTATGTTTTCAGGTTCCATTCTTATCTCGATGCGTTTCAATCCCCGTTTACTGAATCCTATTTTTTCCGCAAGTTTAACAGCCTCGGTTGTGATTCCTTTGTTCCAGTAAGCTTCGTCAATGAAATAGCCGATCTCCCCGGTATAGGGCCGGTGACAATCAATTTTGATGCCCACAGATCCCACTACCAACTGGTTGTACAATATGGCATAGTTCCAGTCTGTATTGTTCTGTCGGCGTTTTGGATTTTGACTCAACCATTCGACTTCCTCCTCCACACTTTTTGGGTTGGCAGTGATGAAAACAAAGTTGGGATTACTCAGGATTTCGAAAAATCGCTGGGCATCGCTAATTTGCTGGTATCGGAGTTTGATTCTGGCCATGAAAATAACACATTACAGAATTTCTTCATTTTCCAACCGCCAGGCAGGATCAACAATGCACAGAAAGATCAAATCAACCGTTCCGGTATTTTGTATGTATTGTTCTGCATTGGGCGGTATGTACACAGCCTGTCCGGGAAGTACTTTGGACTCTTCATTATCAATGTGCATCAGCCCTTCGCCCTGCATTATGTAATAAACTTCCGATGCATTGAGTTTGTGCGGTAGCGAAGTGATGCCGGGGTTAATGACGGCATGGGCCAGACTGTATCCCAGTTTCAGATCGGCCTTGTCGGGATGAAGCAGTTCACGCAGAACGGAGTTGTCGCCTGCAATGAACTCTTCACAATCTTTTAAATCTTTAATGAACATGTGATAAAATTTGATAATACGAACTGTTTGAGTTATTCCTCCTGATCACCAAAGTTAGGTTTTTTTCTTTTTGGTAGGAGAGTACCTAAAATTAACAGTGGATCAGAAAGGATTGCCTTTTTGAGTTAATGGTTTGAAGGGTTCAGAACCTCGAGGTCAAATATCTTGTTGCGGTTCCAGTTGAGCCAGAATTTCAAAGCCGCCTGCCGGACGAGTATCCAGTAATTTTCGTCTGCCAGGCCATAGTCTGTCAATGCTTTTTTGATGGTTTTGCTGACTTGTTGCTGATATTCCGGTTTCAGTGTGATGCGAACAGATTTCCCTTTATAGCTGAAAATGGCTGAAGGTCTGGTTTTGTTTTCACTTGACAGGCTGATGGTTCCTTGTCCCACCGTGGCACCGGTACTCACCTGGATGCCGTCGTTCATGCAACTGTATGGAGGAGTGGATCCGGCATCACTTACCACCGTCATCAGGTCGGTTCCAATCCCGAAATAATCTCGGGCCCTCATGCCCATTTTGGCTCCCACGATGGAAAAGATACCCAGGTGCCCATGGAACTCATCCGTCATAACACAGGCTTTCCATTCTTCCTTTCCATAGCGTACCAGTGCCGAGTCCATAATCATGCGCACATCATAGGTATATGCTTTCTTTTCGAGGGGAAAACCATAGAAAGCTATGTGCTCCCCGGGTAGGTATTTGGTCGAAACAATATCAGAAAAGACAGATCGCATGGCCTTGGAGGATAAGGGAGTTGCTACGGATACATGTTGATAATCTTTGAGTAACCTGACACTGAATAATTCTGGATTGATCAGGTTGATGGCAACCAATTCATCCCAAAAGACAAAATGATTTTGGTTGAGTTTTTCCAGTGCCCGTGGCTGGTTGTGGGCTTCATAAATGATCTGGGCAGTTTGTGTATTTGTTCTCCGGCAAAGGTCGAAAAGCGGGATGTCGAAAACAGACAGGTCATCCCTGTTTTCTGTTACAAGGGTTGTTTTGATTCCGGACCGGAGTACTCTTAAAGCTGCATTCGTATCACACAGGTAATTAAACCCCTTTAGTGGTTCGGATGAAGTATTGTACCAGATGATGTCTTCTATTTTGTTTTTGATACTGGCTTCAGCTTGGAGTAAAGAGGCTTCATTAGTAAGCGGCCCCAGGCAAATGAGACTGATTTTTTCAGGTGACTTTTTTATGATGTTGATGATTTGTTGCAGGCTGACATTTTCCGGTAATTTTTCGGCGTTCCTTCCCCATTTTATCTGACGGTTGAAAGTCCTCCATGCCGGGTTTATTCTTTTGATAACCGGTCCGCAATAGACCGGTATGGATTCCCTGCCATAGGCCTGCAGGAGTTCCCTTACTTTTTGTACTCCTTCATCGGGCGACAATGAGCCATCTGAAACCATGAATGCATTTATAGTGATATTCGGTAAAGAAAGCAACAGACTGATGGCCCTCAGATCGTCGATGGCTCCGTCGGTGTCGATGACGACAGAATGTTTGTGATGCATATGCATGGGGTTCGCCATCAAATTGTATCCTGCGCAGAGGATAGCAAGAAACAGATAAGCTTTTTTCATGTTGATTTATTACTAATTTGGAAAAGGTATTACTTAGAATAGAAAAAATTTACAGGCTGCCGGTAAGGATCAGTTCGCCTTGCTGGATTCCTTTCAAGGCAATCAGGTTATGGGCCAGTTCTTCCAGATCGTTGGCTTTCCCTTTTACTGCAATGGTTTCAAGACAATTGTCGTGATCTATATGTACATGTTGTACAGAAAGAATCAGATGATGCCGATTATGTTGTAGCCGGGTGGACTGATTTTGCAACTCTCTTTTATGATGGTTGTAGACCAGTATAATAGCACCAGCCACTTCCTCATCTTTGTCGTGGGTTTTGCTGTAAAACTGATTGATGAGATACCGAAGGGTTCTGGAACGGTTGGGAAACTTCATAAACTCTGAGATCTGATCAAGTTTATCCAGAATCTCCTTTTCCATGGAAACACTAAATCTTGTTACTTTCATTTGTTTGAATTTGAAAGCAAATTTAAGGATGCTGTGAATTTTTTAACTAATAATTGTTAGTTTATTCACAATCTAAATTATACAGCATTCATGAACAGAAAAACGGAATAGAGTAAAGGATAGGGGAGCTGGGGAATGGAGATTTTATTCCTGATCTGAGGAGTCCCGGACAACAACATACACATCTTCGTTGTCTTTTTTCATGAAATATTTTTCGCGGGCATATTTCTCCAGTTTAGTGGTATCGTATTTCAACGCATTAACAGCAGCCCTGTTTTTGCTTATTTCTTTGGAGTAATATTCCTTTTGTTCTTTCAGATGATCAATTGTTTGGCTCAGTTTAAGCTGTTCGCGAAGGTTGTCCGAATCAAAAAAAAGCATCCAAACTACAAAGGCTAATGCCGTGTAGAAATATTTATTGTGGATGTATTTGAAAAAAAAATCCTTCATCATAACAAAAACAAAATTACAACAATTCGTTTCCGACTTTAGTCTGGTTGAAAAAAATATGAACTATTGATTGTTCAAAGGCTTGGCTTATTTTGCGCAATAGCGCTTGATTACATTGTACGCATCACTGATGCCCAGTTCGCCTGCCTTGCTTAAGTCTTCACAAGCTTTCTTGTTCTCTTTCAAATACAGCAGAATTAATGCTCTGTTGTAATATGCTGCTCCCATTTTGGGTTCCAGCTGAAGCGCCATGGTGTAATCTTTAATGGCTTCCTTGAATTTCTTTTGCTGAAGGAAAAGGTTTCCCCGGTTGTAGTATGCAAAGGCCATCTTGGGATCCAGTTTGATTACTTTATTGTAATCGGCCAGCGATAATGCATGCGTTGGTGGTGGAATGTCAGATGAAATCTTTTTCCCCTGAAATCCACTGCGACTGATGGTAATGGAACTGTTGAAGAGTCGTTCGGAATAGATTGATTCTTCTAAATCGTACCGCGTTGCTCCACGGTTTAACAATGCAAAGATGTTATCGGGGCTGAGGAGCAGGCACGAATCATAGGCAGAAAGGGCAGAATGGTAATTTCGCAACATGCCGTTGATAATCCCGGAAACAAGATAAGCATCGGTGGAATCATGTTTCCTCAGCAATTGAGCAAAACTGGATGCCATGATTTTTCGTGCATTTCTGGGGCTGAAAGGAAGGTTTCTAAACGTGTAAAACAGTTTTCTGTCCACTTGATTTTTTGCATTGAACAGACTAATTTTTTTATCGAAAAATATGGCCTCTCTCCGTTTGTCATAAATTGAATCAGGGAGCGGTAGGGAATAGACTACGTAGAAATTGGGCATGGGCCGGATGTTGATGTTGGTAAACTGTACCCTGCCTTTGCGCATCTCACCACTCATGAAATCAGCCTCAAACTGTATGATTTTGTTGAAGTAGGTGGAATCACCATATTTTTTGAAGAGTTCTCTGGGGGTTTTGTTTGTGTTGTCGTTCACTTTGGCTATAATCGCCATTGCTTTGTTCTGGTCTTCTTTGGATCCCAATGTATCTCCGTATTGCATGCGGGCATAGGAACGGTTGACATAGGCTCCGGCAAAATCAGGAAAAATATCCAGGGCTTTTGTGTAGTCCATGGCAGCCCGCCAGGGTTCATTCAGTTTTAATTCTACAATTCCCCGGTTGTAATAAGCATAAACATTTTTCGGGTTGATGGCAATCACTTTCCCGTAATACCTCAGCGCAGACCAGTAATTGTTTCGCATCGACTCCAGGAGAGCCAGATTATAGAAGGTCAACGCATTGGTTGAATCCAGACGGACCACTTTTTTGTAATCTCTGATGGTCTGAACCGTGTCGTTTAATTTCAAGTAGGCCAGAGCACGTTGAAAATAGATGAAAGGATAATCGGGTTTTATTTTGGCTGCCTGATTGTAATCCTGAATGGCCTGATTCAAACTGTCCATTTCTGTATGGATCATTCCTTTTTTTACCCAGGCATCCACATTGAAATAATCGTAATGAATTGACTGGTTGATGTCTTTCATGGCCAAACTATCTTCTTTGAGCATGTGGTACGCAACACCCCTGCTCAGGTAAGCTGCTCCCGATTTGGGATCCAGTTGCAGGGCACGAGTGAAATCTTTCAATGCATCGTTATAATCGTGGAGGTGCATTTTGGTGTCACCCCGGGCTACAAATGCCTGTGGATCAAAAGGGTCGAGATTCAGCGCGTAATCAAAATCAGAAATTGCATGAGAATAATCGTTGAGCCGGTCCAGACAAATGCCCCTGTATTGATAGGCCCGGGTGTACAAAGGGTGAATGTTGATGGTTTGCGTGAAATCGTCGGCTGCGCCCTGATAATCCCCCAAACTGAACTTAGCGATGCCTCTTAAAAAATAGGCTTCAAAACCTCTGGGCTTCGCTTCCAGTGCTGTATTGAAATCGCGGATGGCTTGGGTGTAATTTTTTTCAGAAAGTGCAATTTGACCGGAGACAATAAAGTGCTGATAATTAATCTGACCGTGAACGACGGCGGGGAAAACCAGACTGATGAATGAAAAAAGAATGAAAAATTTCCTTAAGCTTCGACTCATATGCTTCAAACTAAATGGGGGCCACTAAACTAATAAAAAAATGAGTTTGTCCTTGCCCGTTCAGGGTGTATTCAAAACGAATAACGGTATCATAATAGGTTACATAATCAAGACCCAGGCCGGTTCCGTAAATTAATTTGTTCGTCAACGGATTGGTATTTGGATTCCTGCGGTCCATTACATAACCCATATCCAGAATAATGTTGGCATAGAGTGCATAAAATATTTTACCAAACGTGTCTGATTTAATATAGGGCAGTTGAAAGACGTGTTTGGAAATCAGTTCGTATTTAAAGTTGGATCGAAAAATATTGGTCCACATGCCGTTGATCACATACAATTCGTATCCGCGCAACGTAAAAGGGGGATACCCCAGTCCGCGTTCGAGAAAATAAGGCCGGTACCGGTTCGGAACCAGCTTGGACGAAACGTTAAAGGCATAATACCAACGGTTTTTCAAATGCAGGTAGCGGTCGTAAGAAATATAGGTCGAAATCTCATCTACTTTTTTGTTGAGAATACCCAGTCCGGTTTTTTCAAAATCAAATTCCAGATAATACCCATTCAACGGATAAGGGGCATAATCCCTGTAATCGAGCCTGAAGTTATATCGGAACGATAAATAGGAGAAGTTTTTTTGCCCGTAAGCATAAGCCGGATTCAAGGTAAGCAGTGAATCGGACAGAGTGTAATGATTCCACTTCAACCAGAAAGAATTGAGTTTCCTGTACAGCGGCCTGTAACTGAAACTCAGGTCAGCAAACCCATGTTTTTTAACAAAATCATGGGCCTCTCCAAAATAGAGAAGTTTATTATCACGGGTTGTGTAATCGGTTTCATGGTTAAAAACGATGCCTGCCCAGAAACCAAGCCCCCAGGTTTTTCGTTTGTTAACATACGGAGTGTTCCACTTAATCTGAAAACTTTTGTTGTATCCGTTTTGTAAAAGGAGGTTCAGAACCTCCATCCGGCCTCTGAAGTTATTGACCTTCAGGTTAACACCGTAGTCGATACGGCTTAATTTTTTTTGTTCCCACCAAACATTAAGATTTCGGTCGGTAACCGCCAAAATAGGGATAGGCCAGATGTACCATCTTTCCACCACGGAGATGTTGAGGTTGACCTTACGGGGACCCGCAAGGTCGGGTTTGATGTCCACGAAATTAAACAGCCCCCGGTTCAAAAGGTTCTGCCTGCTGGCAACAATTTTTTTTTGCAAAGCCGACCAGGTAAGTGAATCGCCGCTTTTAACCTCCATTTCCCGCAGAATAATCCCGTTTTTAGTTATCTGATTACCGGTAATGTTTATTTTCCCTACAGTAACCCAAAACGGTTTTTCCTGATCCTTATTCCCGGCAATGAGAAAAGAAGGCAACGATAAGATAAGGGCGGTAAAAAGTAAAAAGAATCTATACATTCAGGTAGTTCATAAGTAAATTGTATCGATCCCTCAAATCATCCTGATCGGTATCTTCACTAAACGAAGCTTTAATGAAATAATTGTAACGTTCGAAGGTCTTTAAGATGGGGGCCAGCTCAATTTTGTTGATCTTGATCACCAGCTCAATCTTGTTTGAATCTTCATTCGACAGGATGAACGTGCTGAGAATTTTGGCGTCGTTCGACTCAACAATGTTGGCTATTTCAGTAAGACTGTAATTGTTGTATGCCAGTTCCAGCACAATGATGCCTCCGGGATTATCAATGGAAAAACCTTTGGACAAAAATTTGATCAGAGAGGGTAAGGTGATGCTCCCCAGGTAGTTCTCTTTCTCGTCCAGTACAGGTATTAGTGTAAGTCCCAGCTCACTGACCAGTTTCAAAACATCATAAATGTGCTGATATTCTTTGACATAAGGTTGGCTCAAGGACAGGTTGTGATTTCCCAGGGGTTCATCAAAATCATTCAGGTTGTAAATATCAAGATCTGAGATCAGACCCAGGAATTTCTGGTCGTTCACAATGGGCAGGTGGGCAATTTTATAATCTTCCATCCAGCTGAGCGCCGTTTTACCGGTGTCAGATGTTTTGAGCGGAATAATTCCATCCATTATGAGTTGTCTGGCGATCATGTATTCAATTAATATAACAAGTAGGCAACAAAGATAATATAATGTGAATTTGAGCAGTGAAAGTTAAGAGTTTTTAAAGAAAACGTAACAACGGAATTTGGGGAAAGAAAAAAACCGTTGAAACGGCTGTCGTTTCAACGGTTTTGAAGTACCCGAGGCGGGACTTGAACCCGCACGACCGCAATGGTCATTGGATTTTAAGTCCAACGTGTCTACCAATTCCACCACTCGGGCA
>JAFGYB010000001.1 GCA_016936355.1 Bacteroidales bacterium
CTTGTGAAATAGAATAAGGTTTTACCAGAATTCATGCTGCTAATCATTCGCCATTAATCGATCAGCATTCAGAAGGGGGATTAACTGCGTTGATCCCGAAGGGGGAGGTTCAAAACAAAAACCTGGCTCGTTGCACTCACCGGATTTTCTGTTTTCTTATCCTTCAGGAAGTAAACTCCCTTTGGTCCGAAAACAGAAAAACCCCATGCTTACGCATGAGGTTTTTGTTTTGCGGAGAGAGGGGGATTCGAACCCCCGGTACCCTTTGACAGGTACGACGGTTTAGCAAACCGTTGGTTTCAGCCACTCACCCACCTCTCCAGCTGAATTTTTATGTTGTCGGGGTAGCAGGATTCGAACCTGCGACCACCTGCTCCCAAAGCAGGTACGCTAACCGGACTGCGCTATACCCCGAACAAAAATTAAGAACAGTCAATTCGTCCGACAGTGGAACTAAAGGAACGATATTCTTCCCTCAAAAGGGATTGCAAAAATAGGATTTTGTTTTAAATCTGCAACGAATCCATTGATTTTTTTTCCGTTCTATATTTCGTATTTTTACCTGAATTTAGAATGAAATTCTCGATGAAAACAATTGGAATTATCGGTGGGATGAGCTGGGAATCCTCCAAAGTGTATTACGATATTATCAACCAGAAAACCAAAGAATTACTGGGGGGGGGTCATTCGTGTCCCAGCATTCTGTATTCCGTTGATTTTGCCGAAATAGAGAAATTACAGCACGAAAACAACTGGAAGGAGCTGGATCATAGGATGGCGCAAGCTGCTGTGAATCTGGAAAAAGCCGGGGCCGATCTCATAGTTTTGGCCACCAATACCATGCATTTGTGCTCGGAGGCTATATGCAGCAGCATTTCAATTCCATTTCTTCACATTGCTGAAGCAACCGGTAAGGAAATGATCAAACAGGATATTCGGAAAGCTGCTTTGCTGGGGACGAAATTTACGATGGAGAGGGATTTTTATAAAAGAGTGTTAATGGATCAGTTTGGGATTGAGGTCGTGGTTCCTGATGAAAAGGATCGCCAGTCGGTACACGACATCATCTACGGGGAATTGGTTCAGGGTGTTGTCAGAGATGCATCAAGGGAAAAATACACGGCAATAATCAGCAAACTGGAACATGCCGGTGCTGAAGGAGTCATTCTGGGATGTACAGAAATCCCCTTACTGATCAGTGATTCGGATGTGGAAATTCCTGTTTTTGACACTACACGCATTCATGCTGAACAGGCTGTTGAAATGGCATTAGACAAAAAATAATCATGGAAAAACGTGACTATCTTCTGGATCAGATCGAACAGATGGGAAAAGTGATTGCTGCTTTGTTGTCTGGATTCCTTGGGTTGAAGGCACAGGGAAAGGCGGCACTGGCCCTTGAAGTGTCCCGCAGGCAAATGAGAGAAGAGGTGGACATTGATATCGAATTGATCCTGAATTTGTCTGAAAAGGAACTTAAAAGATATCTTAAGGAGCGGAAGCTCATACAGCATCATTTGGATAAACTGGCCCTTTATTTTTTGGAAATCGGGGAGTCTCTTCAGGAAGATAATCGTAATGAGGCAGGAATGTATCTTCTAAAAGCCCGTCAGTTACTTGAACTTTCTGCTGAATTTACCCGCACCTTGTCGCTCGGTCAGATCGATACCCAAAACAGAATCAACCATCTGCTTCAATTACAATATGCTACGGAGAGTAATTTCCGATCTTATCCTTGTTTTAAAACGAATCGACTGGTAATGAATCGGTTGCAGCCTACCGATGAATCGAAAGTTGAATTGCTTCGTTCAAATGATGTGGTAAACCGGTATATCGACCGACCCAAAAAATGCAGCAGGAAAGAAGCCGCCGCGTTTATTCAGAAGATTAATGACGGCATCGACCGCGGAGAAATGGTTTATTACTGGGCCATCCGGTTCATCGATCACCCCGATTTGATCGGAACCATTTGCATTTGGAATTTTTCTGAGGACGGACGTAGGGCTGAGATCGGTTATGAGTTGTTTCCGGAATTTCACCGCAAGGGACTGATGGACGAAAGCCTGAAACCAGTCATTGAATACGCTTTTGGAGTGTTGAATTTGCAAATACTGGAAGCCTATACCCATAAAAATAATGAGGCTTCCTCCCGTTTGTTGCTCAAAAACGGATTTCGCAAAGACGAATCTCAATCGGATCCCGAAAATCCTTTGAATGAGATTTATTGTCGTACACCTTAATACATTTCTTTGGAAAATTTTAAGATTCATATTCACGATAAATGAATATATTTGTGGGAGTTGTGAATCTGTTTGTTAACCTAAAAAATTAATCATGAAAAAAGTATTACTCCTGTTGGTAGCAGTTTTGTTTCTGATTTCCTGTAATCAGAACGCACCCAAAAACAAGGAAACCGGAATGAAGGTTCAGGCTATGGCTAAAACACAGTCGGCGAAAGATGGTGTTTTTATTCATATTACTGAAGCCTACAATGATCCGCACCGGGTATTGATGCCCCTGAAGATGGCAGTGCTGATGTCAAATGATAAAGATGTGCTGGTTTATATGGATATCCATGCAGTGGAACTGGCAGTGAAAGGTGCCAAGGATCTTAAGTATGCCGATTTTGATTCTTTTCAAACCTATATCAAGATGTTGGCGGAAAAAGGGGTTGGTGTGTATGCTTGTCCCACCTGCTTAAAGATTGCCGGTTATAAGCCTTCGGATCTGATGGACGGGATCCAGGTGGCCCAAAAAGACAAGTTCTTTAATTTTACCAAGGGACGGATTATCACTCTGGATTATTAAACAGAGAAGCCCGGTGATCCAATGATTACCGGGCTTTTATTTAAGAGTCATTCTATGGAAAAGATGCGGTTGGATCATGAACTCCCCCAGGCAATTGAATGGGGGTGGAGGTTCCATCACCTTGGTGTACCCACAAAAAAGGAAAGGAATGGGGAACGGTACCTTGAGGAATTTGGTCTGTATGTTTCAGGATTCAGTACCAGCCCTTTTGGTATTGAATGGATGCGTTTTGAAAAGAACAGTTCGATACACCCGCTGATACAGTCTGTTCCGCACCTGGCGTTTGAGGTGGATGATATTGAATACGAACTGTCCCTAAGGAAATTTAAGATTTTGACACCGCTTAATTCTCCGTCCAAAGGGACCAAAGTGGTGATGATTGAACACAACGGAGCCCCTGTGGAATTAATTGAGTTTGAGGAATAGTCCTTATTCAGTTGCAGATTTGCAATTGTTTTTTAATTTTATCAGGTACTTTAAATCAACAATTATGAAGAAAATTTTACTGATTCTTTCGTTATCACTTTTTACCAGTTATAGTATTTCAGCTCAAAAAATCCATTCTTTTTCAGAGATTATGAAAATGATGACCAATTCTCCGGTCAATTATCAGGTTGAGCTGTTGAAAAATCCTGCACCTGTTCCAGACAGGAATAACAAGGTTAATTATAATGATGTTTACCGTGAAGTAAATGGGACCTCTATCCGATCTTATAAATATTCGATTCCTGGGAATGTTAAGCCCATTTATGATGAAGCCGAAAAAGACTTTTCAAACAATAAGATACTGAAAGCTCGTGAATTATATCAAAAAGTTTTATCTCTGGATTCGTCTCTTTATCAGGTGATTACCTATATTGGTCAGACTTATGAAATGTCCGGAAATTACGAAGAGGCAATGAAGTGGTATCGGCAAGCTATCGATAAAAATTACATTGATTATATGGCTCACTGGTTTTTAGCCGACGCCTATATGAAAAAAGGGGAAGTTAAAAAAGCTGTGGACGAAATTACGATGGCTCAGATTTTAAACCGGAACAATGTTCGCATTCATAATTCACTCAAACGAATTTATCAGGCTGCAAAGATGGATACTACGAGCTGGACATTTAATCCACAGATGAAAATTGACAGTATCGGTGTGAATAAAGTTGAAATAGCATCGGATAAGCTGTGGCTACCTTATGCCCTGGTTACGGCTTTTTGGAAATTTGAATTGAAATACAGCAAATCCATGGGGGTTGAGAAGGGGCAACTTTCAACAACTCAGTCAAAAGAAGCTCTTGCAGCATTGATCGGGGCCTTGAAGAAAAAAGATTACAGAAAAAATCCTGAATTGAGGGCGTTGCAACTGGCTATAAGTAATAAGTTGGTTACAGAATATATTTTATACGAAATATGGCTGCCCCAATATCCTCAGATAGCCTATCAATTTTCAAAGTCCACGCTGAATGATCTTAGAAATTATGTGATTTCAATTAGAGGAGGAAAAAAGTTAAAATAAAAACTTTTTATTTTAATCCGATATGCGCTTTATCTTTTAAGGTTCTGATAGCTTTAACCGGATCTTCAGTCCCAAAAATAGCATTGCCAGCGACCAGTACCCGGGCTCCTTGCCGAACCACTTCTTCAGCAGTTTGGTGGTTGATCCCGCCATCTACTTCCAGTAAGATGTTTCGTTCTGATTTCTCAATCATTTTGTGTGCTTTAGCAATTTTGTTTATGCTTTGCGGAATGAACCTCTGTCCTCCATATCCCGGGTTAACGGTCATAATCAGCAGCAAATCGATATCATCCATAACATTTTCGATGGTGGTAAGCGAAGTGGCGGGATTCAGGGAAACACCTGCTTTCATCCCTGCTTGCTTTATGGCCTGCAAGGTTCGTTGCAAATGAGTACAGGCTTCCTGATGAACGGTGAGGTAAGTAGCCCCGGCAGCAGCATAGTTATCGATCACCTGTTCGGGATGTTCAATCATTAAATGTACATCCAGCGGAAGATCAGTGACCCTTTTCAAGGCAGCTACCATGTTGGGGCCAAAAGTCAGGTTTGGAACAAAATGACCATCCATCACATCTACATGAATAAAATCAGCACCGTTTTCAGCCACGGTTTTCACTTGTTTTTCCAGTTGTAGCAAGTCTGCTGATAAAACAGAAGGGGCAATGAGTACTTTTTTCATGAGATCAGGTTCTACTTCGATAGGGCTAAAATAGCAAATTCTAAATTATCTGGGCATGCGTTCTCTTACCAACGGGGAAATATGATCGGCAGTAAATCCAAATTCCTTTTCCAGATCACCCGCAGGGGCTGACAATCCAAAATGATCGATACCGAAGCTCCAGCCGTTGGCTACATATTTCCCCCAACCAAAGGTAGTTCCGGCTTCAATGCTAACCCGGTAAGTGGCTTTGGGAGGTAAAACACGATCTTTATATTCCTGTGGTTGTTGTTCGAACAATTCCATGGAGGGCATACTGACGACCCGTACTTTCAGGTCGCTAAGTTGTTGGGCCGTTTCCAATGCCACGTGCACTTCAGAACCGGTTGCAATCAAAAGAACATCGGGTCGGTCAAATTCTTCTCCCGTCAAAACATAAGCACCCTTTTTCACTTTTTCATACAAATCTTCGGTATCCAAAGTGGGAAGTGACTGTCGTGTCAGTGCCAGCGATACGGGTTTGTCTTTGATTTCCATGGAGAGCTGCATGGCAACAGCAGTTTCGCGTGCATCACAGGGACGGAAAACAATGTGGTTGGGAATGGCCCTCAGTCCGGCCAGTTGTTCGATGGGCTCATGGGTAGGGCCGTCTTCACCCACATAAAATGAATCGTGGGTGTAAACATATAAAACCGGTAATTCCTGCAAGGCCGACAACCGCATGGCAGCTTTGGCATAATCAGAAAACACAAGGAAAGTGGCTCCAAAAGCTTTCAGCCCACCGTGTAAGGTGATCCCGTTGATCATGGTTGCCATGGGAAATTCGCGAACAGCAAAAGCGATGTTCCTACCTGATCGGTCGTCTTTGGTAAATTCACCCACAAGATCTGCAAATTCCTTCGTTTGATTGGAAGGTTCCAGGTCAGCGGATCCGCCAATCAGGAAGTTACTTTGTTGGGCCATATGAGCCAGAACTTTCCCAAAAGCATTGCGGGTTGCCATTTTTTCTCCAGCCGGAAAATCAACAGTAGTCAGTGCCGAAAACTGATGGTTCTGAAGAATATTGTCCATGTTGCGGGCAAACACTTCATCCTCCTTCGATTTTGTTTCAACCTTTTGGTTCCATGTTGTGACTTCCTTGCGACGTTCAGACTGTCCTGATTGAAAATGAAGGTAGACATCATCACTTACGGAGAATTTTTTGTTGACGGAAAGCCCCAGTTTTTCTTTGGTTGCTTCGATCTCTTCTTCTTTGAGCGGGCTTCCGTGTGTATTGTGGTCTCCTTCCACATGGGCAGCACCTTTTGCCATTACAGTGTGTCCGATGATCAGAGTGGGCTTGTTGTTATCGGTTTTGGCCTGTTCAATAGCTTCATTAATTTGTACGTGATTATGTCCGTCAATTTCCAGAACCTGCCATCCAAAACCTTTAAATACCAGAGCCATATTGGTGCTGTCGGCACGATCGGTATTTCCTGATATCTGGGCGTTGTTTTTATCGTAAAATACAATGAGTTTTCCCAGACCCTGATGTCCTGCAGTGGCAGCGGCTCCCAGGGCAACAGGTTCCTGGAGATCACCATCACCTGCCAGAGCGTAAGTGTAGTGATTGATAATATCGTTTCCCAGTTGAGCAGACAAAGCCGCTTCCGCAATGGCCATACCAACAGCCATTCCGAAACCCTGACCCAGCGGACCTGTTGTAGCATCAACGCCGGGGGTCAGTCCGTGCTCGGGATGCCCAGGGGTGAGGCTGTGTAATTGTCTGAACTTTTTTAATTCTTCCATGGACAACCGTCCCTGCAAATGCAGCAAAGAATAGAGCAACATGCTTTCATGTCCGGCAGAAAGGACAAAACGATCTCTGTTGATCCACTGTGCATGGTCTGGATCATATCTTAAATGGTATTTGAACAAAATATAAGCCATATCGGTTGATGACATAGCTCCCCCGGGATGACCTGAGTTCGCCTGACGGGTTCCGTCCATGATGAGACCCCGGATTGTCGCCGTTGCTTTCTGGTCCATCGAAGTATATAAATCCATAGAATGAACAGGTTTGGTGAATGTTGTATTTATGATGGCACAAAGGTACAATTTTTCGTTTCATTGTTTGGTCGGATCAGGTAAGTAAAAAGCTGAAATTTTGCTACTTTTGAAACAGGATTCAGGATCGATATGAAAGGAAGCAGGAAGTATCTTTTAAATGTAGGCTCATGAAATCGAAAACTATCTTAGTGACCGGTGCAACGGATGGCATCGGTAAACAAACGGCTTTTGAACTCGCCCAAAAGGGACACAAAGTGATTGTGCACGGACGAAATAAGGACAAAAGTGAAACGGCAGCCCGGGAGATCAGAGCTCAGACCGGATCGGATAAAATTGAAACAGTTTCAGCTGACCTTACAGATTTGCATGCCATTGAGCGGATGAGTTCAGAGGTCCGGAACACCGTTTCGCAACTCGATGTTCTGATCAACAATGCAGGCGTTTTTGAAAACGACCGGATCATTTTACCGAACGGATTCGAGAAAACATTTATGATCAACCACCTGGCCCCCTTTGCGTTGACTCTTCAATTGCTCGGTTTGTTGCGAGCAACGCCCAATGCACGCATTGTCAATGTGAGTTCGATGGCCCAATCGGGAAGTATTGATTTTGATAATTTGAACGGGGAGAAGTATTTTGATGGCTACAATGCTTATGCAGTGTCGAAACTCGAAAATGTCCTGTTTACATACAAACTGGCCCGTTTGCTCGATGAAGAGGAAATTACAGTCAATTGTTTGCATCCCGGGGTGATTAAAACCAAACTGTTGCATGCCGGATGGGGGATGGGAGGAGCCAATCTGCATGACGGCGCAGCTACTTCTCTCTATGCAGCGCTGGCAGAAGAACTGGAAGGGAAAACCGGATTGTATTTGTTGAACAGAAACCGTGAGATGAGATCCTCTGCCATTTCGTATGATCAGAAAATTCAGAACCGGTTATGGGAAATCAGTTTGTCGCTGACCGGTTTGAGCTATTGAATCATAGCTTCAAAATCTTGTTCTGTAATAATCGGAATACCCAGCTTTTCGGCCTTGACTTTTTTGGCTGGTCCCATTTTGTCACCAGCAATAAGATAATCAGTTTGCGCTGATAAGGCACTCACATTTCTTCCCCCGTATTGTTCAATCAAGGCTTTTAGATCGTCTCTGGAACGCGAGAAAACACCACTGACCACAAATGATTTTCCTTCCAATACATCTGATATTTTGTGGGGAGACTCAGTGACTTCCAGTTGCAAACCTTTTATCCTCAGACGTTCAATGATTTGGCGGTGTTCTTCCCGTTCAAAATAGTCCAGTATGGAAGCTGCGATTTTTTCACCGATTTCTTCAACCTCCACTAATGTTTCAAAAGAGGCCTCCATGAGCTGATCAATGGTTTTAAAATGTTCTGCCAATTTCTTGGCCACCGTTTCTCCCACAAAGCGAATACCGAGCGCATACAGCACGCGGGCAAAGGGAACTTGTTTCGATTGTTCAATTCCGGTAAGAATTTTTTGTACGGTCTTTTCGCGGAAGCTGATCTTCTTTTCCTTTTTCCCGTCATCGGAAGGGATGATGCGTTCCAACCCCAAAATCATTTCTTCCTTCAGATCGTACAGGTCAGCAATGTTGCGGACTCTGTTGTTGTCGTACAACATTTTGATTTTTCCCTCTCCCAAACTGTCAATATTCATCGCCTTACGGGAAATGAAATGTTCCAGTTTGCCCTTAATCTGCGGCGGACAATGATCCTCGTTAGGGCAGTAATGGGCCGCTTCCCCTTCTGATCGAATCAAGGGGGTACCGCATTCGGGACAGGCTTTGATGAATTCGGTGTGGGCAGCATTTTCAGGACGCAGGTTCAGGTTTACTCCGGTGATCTTGGGTATGATTTCGCCTCCTTTTTCCACATAAACCGTATCGCCGATGCGAACATCAAGCTGTTCCATTATATCGGCATTGTGTAAACTGGCCCGTTTGACGGTTGTTCCTGCCAATGGTACAGGCTTCAGATTGGCAACGGGAGTGACTGCTCCGGTGCGCCCCACCTGATAGTCGATGGATTCCAGCAGTGTCTCTGCCTGTTCGGCTTTAAACTTATAAGCAATCGCCCAGCGCGGTGTTTTGGCAGTGAATCCCAGTTCTCTTTGAAGTGCCAGATCGTTTACCTTGATCACAATGCCGTCAATATCGAAGGGCAGGGCCTTTCGGCCTTTATCCCAGTCGTTGATGAATTCAAAGACTTCATCCAGATTACTGCAAACGGCAATGTTGCTGGAAATTTTGAACCCCAGAGTTTTGACGAATTTCAGCGCTTCGTAATGGGTATTCACCCCCGAAAGTTCGTGTGGGATGTAATACAGAAAAGCATCCAGTCGGCGTTTGGCTACTTCTTTGGGGTCCTGCATTTTCAGCGAGCCCGCTGCTGCATTGCGCGGATTGGCGAACGGATTTTCCCCGATTTCTTCTCTTTCGTCATTCAACTGCTGAAACGCTTCGTGCGGAAAATAAACTTCTCCACGGATTTCCAGCGGTTCTGAATAATTCTCCCGTAAGGAAAGTGGTATACTTTTGATGGTTTTTACGTTGTTGGTGACATCGTCACCCTGGGTGCCATCACCCCGGGTAACGGCTCTTACCAACAATCCGTTTTCGTAGGTCAGGCTGATGGATAATCCGTCGTATTTCAGCTCGCAGACGTATTCCACCGGATGGCCAACTGCTTTTTGCACCCGATTGTCAAACTCTTTGATTTCATCCAGCGAATAACTGTTTCCCAGTGAAAGCATCGGATATTTATGTTTTACGGTAGGAAAATCTTTGGTGGGTTGTCCTCCCACACGCTGAGTGGGGGAGTCGGGCAGCTTAAAATCCGGGAATTCAGCTTCCAGTTTTTCCAGTTCTTTCAGTTTATGGTCAAACTCAAAGTCGGAAATAATAGGCTGAGCAAGTACGTAATAGGAATAATTATGTTCTTCAATTTCCTTGCTTAATACACTGATTCTTTGTTTGGCTTCTTCCCGGTTCATGCTATTCTTTATTAAAATACATCCTCACGCGAGAGCGGCATGGTCATACACCGGGCACCTCCGCCGCCACGCGACAGTTCATTCCCTTTAATGGTGATCACCATTTTTTTATGATCGGTGAAAGATGCTTTTCCGCTGACGATATCGGCAGCAGTAACGATTTCGTATCCATGCTGATACATAGCTTCTACCGTTCGCACATTGCGTTCATACCCGATAACCTTGCCGGGTTCCAATGCAAAGAAGTTGGCACCGCTTTGCCATTGTTCACGTTCCATGACATAATGATCGTTGTTTCCGCCGCAAACTACCGGTTCCAGATCCATACCCAGTGATTTCAGGGAAAGCAACAGGTTTTTCTCCTCGCGAATCCGACTGACTTTGTTTCCGTCTATGGTGATGTGAATGGTCAGGTGTTTGTTGGAATCCAGAATTAAGGGTTCGTAGATCATACACTGGTTTTTATCCAGAAATGTAAAAGTCATGTCCAGGTGGATAAAAGACTCGGGTGTCACGGGTAATTCCTGAATGAGTAGATGTTTAACTCCCGGTTTGGTTTTCAGAAATTCAATAATGCTGTCCACTCCTTGTGTGGAAGTACGTAAACCGGTACCCATAACGATAATATCTTCGCGGGCAATGAGGACATCACCTCCTTCGATGGTTCCTTTGCCGGTATGGTCAAACTGAGCCACCGGGTCAACTGTTGCAGCTTTGAATGACGGGTGTTTCTGGAATATGGCTTCCATGATCAGGGCTTCACGGTCGCGGACGGCATTGGCCATCTTACTGATCATCACCTTGTCGTTCATAGAAAAGCTGGCATCTCTGGTGAAGAAGAAATTAGGCAGCGGATGCATGCAGTACCGTTCGTTATCCAGAAAACGGGTCAGGTTGTTTTTTACCATGGGGATACCCTCAATCAGCAGAGAAGCCGCTTTCATTGGGGAAAGTTCCAGCAATTTGTCGCAGGCTTCATCAGAGAGTGAGCGCTGTCGGTTTTGTGGACAGAGTTTATCCAGCAAAAACAATCTGTTTTCATTGTTCTGTAAAATATCTTTCAAGAGGTCTTTCACCTCAAACACCTGGGTATGTTTCTTTAAAACGCCGAGGAACTGATTGTATTCAGGCAGGGCTACGCTCAGGTTCAAAATGTCAGAATACAACGCACGTTCTGCATTTTCGGGAGTCATATTCTCCACTTCGGCTCCCGGAGTGTGTACGATGACCCCTTTGAGTTTGCCGATTTCCGAATTAACTTTTATCGCCAGTTTGTCCATTATTTATTTTTTACGGGGTAATGTATTCTACTGTGTTCCCCAATTTTTTCAAATATCGTTGAAAATCATCATAGCTGATCACCACACTGGCCGTATTTTCATTGGGATGAAAACTCACCCGGTGGGCTTCTTTCATTTGTTCATCAATAAAAAGATGCACGTGGTGATCCTTATCGTTTATAAGACCGAAAGGAGAAACCGAACCGGGCAGCAGTCCCAGGTGTTTCACCATCCTTTTTTCCGATGCAAAACTGAGTTTTCCCTGTTTGAGTTTTTTCTCCAAAGCATGAATGTCAAAAGGAGTAGTGTCTTTAATAATGACCAGAAAATGTTTGTTCCCTTTGTGGTTTCTGAAGAACAGGTTCTTGAAATGCATGGAGTCGATGTCTTTCCAGAAGTTCAGTGCAATTTCTATGGTATCCAATGGCGGATGTTCATAGACTTCATATGGAATGTCCATAGAATGAAGAAATTCCAGTACTTTTTTTCTGTTTTCTTCCCTGTTCATCTGAGGTTGACTTTTGTTTTAGGAACATGGATAAAATCATTCATACGCCGAATAACAGGCAAAAATAGGAAATTTTGGGGAGCAATTCGGTGGTATCAAATCTTGTCTTTTAAAAACCTTCCGGTGAATGAAGGTTTGCAATTCACCAGGTTTTCGGGGGTGCCTTCAAACAGTATTTTGCCACCATTGTCACCCCCTTCAGGGCCCAGATCAATGACCCAGTCGGCCGATTTGATTACCTCCACATTGTGTTCTATCACTACGACGGTATGCCCGTTTTCGATGAGTGCATTGAAGGCATGCAGCAGTTTGCTGATGTCGTGGATGTGCAAACCGGTGGTGGGTTCGTCAAAGATAAAGAGGGTCGGGGAGTTACCGGCGCCTTTGGAAAGGAAGAACGCCAGTTTGATGCGCTGTGCTTCTCCACCACTAAGGGTATTGGAACTCTGACCCAGTCTCAGATAACCCAGACCGGTTTCCTGTAACGGTTTTATTTTTTCAACGATCTTTTGTTCGGAGCTCCCTTTTTCGTTTCCGAAAAACTCAATGGCTTCGTCCACCGTAAGTTCCAGAATATCGGAAATGGTCTTTCCTTTGTATTTTACTTCCAGCACTTCTTCTTTGAAACGTTGTCCGTGACAGGCATCGCATTTCAAATAAATATCGGCCATAAACTGCATTTCCACCTTGATCACGCCTTCCCCTTCACATTGCTCGCATCGACCGCCGGGAACGTTAAAAGAAAAGTAACCGGGTTTGTATCCCCTGTTTTTGGCCAGTGACTGACTGGCAAATAATTGCCGTATCTCATCGTATGCTTTCAGGTAGGTTGCCGGATTGGATCGTGAGGACCGGCCGATGGGATTTTGGTCGATGTATTCAACGGCTTCAATTCGGCGGGTTTCCCCGGATAAGGAGGCGATGTAACTGTCGGGTTGTAGTTCGCCCCCGAGGGCTCTTTTGAGTGATGCATACAGCACATCCCGCACGAGTGTTGACTTACCGGATCCGCTGATTCCGGTTACAACGGTCAGTACATTGAGCGGGAAACGAACGTTCACATTTTTAAGATTGTGCAGAAATGCATCCTGAACTTCGATGTAATTATTCCAGGTACGTCTGCGTTTCGGAATTTCAATGGTTTTTCGGCCGGTCATGTAAAGGGCTGTATAGCTTATGTCGTTTTGACTCAGATCACCATAAGTTCCCTGAAATACCAATTCCCCTCCGTGTTCACCAGAATCAGGTCCTATGTCAATAATCTGATCGGCTACCTTGATGATTTCTTCGTCGTGTTCTACCACGATAACCGTGTTTCCCAGATCGCGCAGTTGCTTTAGTACTTTGATGAGCCGTTCCGTATCTCGTGGATGGAGTCCAATGCTGGGTTCGTCCAGAATATACATAGAACCAACCAGTGAACTGCCCAGTGAAGTGGCCAGATTGATGCGCTGTGATTCACCTCCCGAGAGGGTAGCTGAGGTACGGTTTAAAGTCAGGTAACCCAAACCCACGTCATTCAGGAATTGCAGCCGGTTGATAATTTCGGTCAGCAGACGTTTGGCGACTTTTTCATCGTGTTCTGAGGGGGCAAGGTTTTTGAAGAATTCCAAAGCTTCATCCAGTTGCATTTCTACGATTTCGCCGATGCTTTTCCCACTGATCCGGACATACTGAGCATCGGAGCGGAGTCGGTTGCCATGGCATTCGGGACAGATTGTTTTTCCTCTGTAACGCGACAACATGACCCGGTACTGGATTTTGTAGGATTGTTCTTCCAGTGAATGGAAAAAGTCGTGGATTCCCCCGAAATATTTATTTCCGTTCCAGAGCAGATCTTTCTGCGCTTTGGAAAGCTCAAAATAAGGCTTGTGTACTGGGAAATCGAATTTATAGGCTGTATTGACCAGCTGATCTTTCCATTCACTCATTTTTTCGCCTTTCCAGCAGGCAACAGCTCCTTCAAATACGGAGAGTTTTGGATTGGGAATAACTAGTCGTTCATCGATACCAATGATGGTGCCAAACCCTTCACAACGCTTGCATGCTCCGTATGGATTATTAAATGTGAACAGGTTAACCGAAGGCTCTTCGAAAGAAATTCCATCCAGTTCAAACTTGTTGGAAAAATCTTTGACAATCTGTCCTCCGTTGGGTTTGTAGCTGATTTTTAGTTCTCCTTTCCCTTCGTAGAATGCAGTTTGAACCGAATCGGCAACCCGTGAATTGAGCTCTGAATCTTCTGTGTCCACCAGAATCCGGTCGATGATCAGGTAACAATGGTCCTTTTTGGTAGGAACCGGTGGATGTTCCAGTAAAGTATCAATCCGCATGATTTCACCGTTGCGCATTACTCTGCTGAATCCTTGTTGCATCAGTATCTGTAATTGTTGTGCCAGACTTCGTCCCTGGATTTTATTCAACTGAGTATAGATAAGGACTTCGGTTCCCTCGGGTAAAGAAAAAATAAATTCTGAAACATCGGATACGGAATGCCTTTTGACTTCCTGTCCTGAAATGGGGGATAGGGTCTTCCCGATTCGTGCATAGAGCAATTTCAGATATTCATAGACCTCGGTGGAGGTACCAACCGTTGATCGGGGATTTCGGGTTTTGACTTTCTGTTCGATGGCAATAGCCGGTGCAATACCCAGAATCGCATCCACATCGGGTTTATCCATTCTTCCTAAAAACTGTCGGGCGTAGGAACTGAGGCTCTCTACATAACGCCTTTGACCATCGGCATAAAGCGTGTCAAAAGCCAGTGATGATTTGCCGGAACCTGATAATCCGGTAATTACAACCAGGTTCTTCCGGGGAATAGCCACTGACAGGTTCTTTAAATTATTGACCCGGGATTTGACAACAACTATATGATCTTTGGGATTAGCTTCAGAAATTTCCATTGCAAAAAAATAAGGCACAAAATTATAAATAAATTTGCCTTTTTAGTTTAAAAGTATATATTTGCAATGTAATCCAAGAGTAATTAACCTATAAAACAGGAGGTATCTATCGAATATACGCTTACTTTTTTTCAGTAAAGACGAACACATATGAAAAAAGTAGCATCCCACGAGCAAAAGCTCATAAGGGAATATTTAGATGGAAATCCCGCGGGATTACAAAAGCTTATTGAAATTCATCAAAACAGGCTTTATTCCTACATTTTTGTGATGGTGAAAGACCGGGCACTGGCAGACGATATCTTTCAGGATACCTTTGTCAAAGTGATTCATACTTTAAAGTCCGGGTCGTATTCAGACGAAGGAAAATTCATTCAATGGGTGATGCGAATTGCCCACAACCTGGCCATCGATCATTTCAGGAAACAGAAGAAATTGAATTATGCTGAGCCCAAGAACGATCAGCATGATCTGATGAACAACTTAAAAATTGCCGACCCGAGTATTGAAGAAGCACTCGTTACTCAGCAAATTCATGAAGACGTTAAGGGACTGATCAATTACTTGCCCGAAGAGCAAAAAGAAGTGCTTTACTTGCGTTGTTACGCCGGACTGAGTTTTAAAGAGATTGCCGAGCAAACAGAAGTGAGTATCAACACTGCCTTGGGTAGGATGCGGTATGCATTAATCAATCTAAGAAAGTTGATCAAAACCAACAACATTGTTTTGACCAATTGATTCATTCGTTACTTTTGGTTTTCGATGATGCAATGCCAAATTACTTTATTTGGTAAGTTGCTCAATTTGTTTTGGTTAAAAAGATCAGTCGAAAAATGATCATTTTTTCTTCAATTTCTTAAAATAAAATGGTACATGAATACGTTAGGGTATTGTACAAATAAAGATGTGCCTATGCCTAAATCATCTACACCGAAATCCATACAGAATCGCCTTCAGGTATCACCAAAAAAAACTGTAAAAGAATTAAAGCCGTCACCCCATGTTTTGCGTTATTTGATGGCTTATTCCTCTTCGTTTGAAATCCTTAATTGTGGAAGAAGCGGACAGTTTGAAGTTGGATCGAACTGAATGATAGGTGATTGTGTGTGATTATTAGAGGAAGAAGGGTCTCGCTTTCTTTTTTGAATGCCCTTGTTATCTTTGCATGAAAAACACAAAGATGACGAGAAAAGAGCGCTTCGAGAAAATCATTGCCTACTTTTTAGAGAACAAACCTTTTGCCCAAACGGAACTGGAATACACCAATCCCTATGAATTACTAGTGGCAGTTATCTTATCGGCTCAGTGTACCGATAAGCGGGTGAATGTGATTACCCAGGAGTTTTTCCGTGTTTTTCCAGATGTGCAGCAGCTGGCCCGGGCTGAAGTTCCCGAAATCTTTGAACTCATCAGAAGCTGTTCCTATCCCAATAATAAAGCAAAGCATCTTTCCGGAATGGCCAATATGCTGTTGGAACGTTTCAATGGTCAGGTTCCTTCGGATATTGATGAATTGCAGCAGCTTCCCGGTGTGGGACGGAAAACGGCCAATGTTATTGCTTCGGTGGTATTCAACCAGCCTGCCATGGCTGTGGATACGCATGTATTTCGTGTAAGTGCCCGGCTGGGGTTGACTTATCAATCCAAAACACCGCTTGAAACGGAAAAACAACTGGTCCAGCATATCCCCGAAGAATTGATTCCCCTGGCACACCACTGGCTGATTTTACACGGAAGATATGTGTGTTTGGCCCGCTCACCCAAGTGTACAGAATGTGGGCTTACTGAATGGTGTAAATATTATCAGGAAAAGGTAAAAAAGAAATAAGCGTCTCATTTACAGTGGACGTTTAAAAGCTTCCTTCGATCTTTTTTCTATCCCAATAAATTGTATCTTTGTTACTAAAAACAGGATTATGGCAAATTTGAATATCGGTGATCAGGCCCCTGATTTTAAGCTGCTTAACCAGGATGGTGAATCAGTAAGTCTGAGTCAATATAAAGGAAAAAAAGTAATTGTATATTTTTACCCCAAGGATGATACTCCCGGGTGTACCAGTGAAGCTTGTAATTTCAGGGATAACTATGAATATTGGCAGAAACAGGGGTATGAAGTGCTGGGAATTAGTCCCGACAACGTGGCCTCGCACAAGAAATTCCAGGATAAATACAATTTACCTTTCCCTTTGCTTTCGGATGTTGATAAAGAAACTATAAAGGCTTATGGTGCCTGGGGTTTGAAAAAACTATACGGACGGGAGTATGAAGGGCTGATACGTTCCACTTTTTTGATTGATGAAGATGGTAAAATTACCGAAACATTCATGAAAGTGAAAACCAAGGAACATACAGAACAAATAATTAAGAAACTAATAATCAATTAAGATGACAACTGACAAAGCAGATCAAAATCTGGAAAAGGAACGCCAAAATAAACTGAAAGCCCTGGAGGCTACACTGGGTAAGCTGGAAAAAGCTTACGGTAAAGGTGCTATTATGAAACTGGGGGAAACCACAGTGGAGAAGATACCCTCCATTTCAACCGGATCCATCGGACTGGACTATGCCCTGGGAATTGACGGTTTGCCCAAAGGTCGGGTGGTTGAGATCTACGGTCCAGAATCTTCGGGTAAAACCACACTGGCATTGCATGTGATTGCTGAGGCTCAGAAAAAAGGTGGCCTGGCTGCATTCATTGATGCCGAACATGCCTTTGATCGTTTTTATGCAGCCAAATTGGGTGTTGATATTGAAAACCTGTTGGTTTCGCAACCCGATAACGGAGAGCAAGCGCTGGAAATTACTGATAACCTGATCCGTTCGGGAGCTATTGATGTGGTAGTCATTGACTCGGTTGCTGCTCTTACTCCGAAAAGTGAGATTGAAGGGGAGATGGGGGATTCTAAAATGGGATTGCAGGCCCGTTTGATGTCACAGGCTTTGCGTAAATTAACGGCCAACATCAGCAAGACCAATACGGTTTGTATCTTCATCAATCAGTTGCGTGAAAAAATCGGAGTGATGTTTGGGAACCCGGAAACCACAACCGGTGGTAATGCCTTGAAATTCTATTCTTCGATACGAATTGATATCCGTAGAATCAGTCAGATTAAGGATACGGATTCTGTCAGCGGCAACCGTGTTCGTGTGAAGGTGGTTAAAAACAAAGTGGCGCCGCCGTTCCGGAAAGCCGAATTTGATATTATGTACGGCGAAGGCATCTCCAAAATAGGAGAAATCATCGATCTGGGTGTGGAAGGAAATATCATTAAAAAAAGCGGGTCGTGGTTCAGTTATGGAGAAACGAAACTGGGACAGGGACGTGATGCAGTGAAAAAGATCCTTCAGGACAATCCGGATCTGATGGAAGAACTGGAACAGAAAGTGAAAGAATCGTTGAAAGATACGATTCCTGTGACAGAAGACGATTCTATCGATTAGTCATAAGAATACATAAAAAAAGAGGCATCATTGATGCCTCTTTTTTTATGCCCTGTAAATTTTACTCGTAATGTTTTTTAATTTCTTTCAGCTCATCCATCATTTGATCGGCTTTTTCTTTAAAAAGATCATACAAATCGTTCACGCCCTCAGTCTCTTTGTTGGTGCCTTTCATTTCCAGCTCCTTTGCTAAGTTTTGTACCTCCGGTGCCACAAAATTTGCGATGACCCCCTTAATGCTGTGGGCATTGAACCTCAATTGGTCAAAATCACCGTCATCAATATTTTTTCGGAGGGTTTGGAGCCTTTCAGGATATTCATCGATGAAGATGTTGATAATTTCCAGAACAACTTCTTTATCAAAATATTGAAAGTTTTCGATAAACTGATCTTTTGAAATGAAAGCCATGAGGTTTCTCGTTTAATATTTACTTCAAATGTATTAAAAAATGAAGTATTAAAATTCGGTCATATGAAAAATATCGGATAAAGAGTATCAAAATCCCAGCAGGGAGCCCCCCTGATAAACTAAAAAGGCTACAATCCATGCCAGAACCGTGGTGTAAACTGCCAGGAAAAGAGACCATTTCCATCTGCCCGTCTCATTTTTAATGGCTGCAATCACTGCGATACAGGGAAAATAAATCAATACGAAAAGTAAAAAACCCATCGCTACGAGGGGAGAATAGACTTTTTCACCTTTTTTAGGACCGGATTTGTATACCTGCTCTTTTAATCTTTCCGGAAGGCTTTCCCGGGCATTGCCTGAGCTTGTTGGTGTGTACAAAACACCCATGGTTGATACAACAACCTCTTTGGCAGCACTACCTGCCAACAAACTAACCCCCATTTTCCAATCGAATCCCAGCGGACGGATCACCGGTTCGATGAAATGTCCGATACGGCCAATCATTGAATTCTCCTGTTTCTCAGAGGCCAGTTGATTTTTAAGTATCTGGATCTTACGGTCTCTTTCTGATGTTAGTTGTTGAATTTGATCGGAGTCTAAAGTGTTGGAATTTAATGTTTTTTGATAAGAATTTTCGACAAAAGCTTTCTTTTTCTGAAACTCCTGTTCATATTTTTTTCCGGTGGGAAAATAACCCATGGCCCATATAATAATGGATGCCAGTAAGATGACGGATCCCATCTTTTTCAGATACTGTTCCCCTTTAAACCAGGTTTGTTTCAAAACCGCTTTGGGACGGGGCATCCGGTAGGGAGGAAGTTCCATGACAAAAGGCAAGGTATTCACTTTAAACAGTGTCTTTTTAAAGATCCAGGCAATGATACCGGCAAGCATAATTCCGAATAAATAAATTCCGAATAAGATGGTCCCCTGGTAAAAAGGGAAGAATGCGCTGATGATCAGAACATAAACAGGATAGCGGGCGCTGCACGACATAAAGGGGATGATCAGCATGGTGACCAATCGGTCGTTTTTGTTCTCGATGGTCCGGGTGGCCATGATTGCCGGTACATTGCAACCAAAGCCCATGAGCATGGGGACAAATGACTTGCCGTGTAAACCAATTTTATGCATGAGTTTATCCACAATGAAGGCAATGCGGGCCATGTATCCTGAAGCTTCCATCAACGTGATGAAGAAGAACAGGATCAGAATATTGGGGAGAAAAACGATAACTCCACCCACACCGCCTATGATTCCGTCGACCAGCAAGTCTCTGAATATCCCGGCTGGCAGTATTTGATCTAATTGACTTCCCAGCCAGTTCATCAATTCTGTGATCCATTCCATAGGATAATTGCCGATGGCAAAAGTGGCTTCAAAAGTAAGCCACATGGCCAGCAAAAAAATGGGGTAACTCAGAAATTTTCCGGTAACTACGGAGTCGATGAATTTACTGCGTTGAAATTTATTGATCTTTTGGGAGGGTTTAAACGTTTCCTTTAATCCACCAGCTATGAAACCATATTTATCATCGGTAATGATGGTTTCCATGTTTTCTTTCCGGTCACCCTCTATGACAGCTGCTTCTTTCATCGCCAATGAAATAATTTCATCAGCATTGGTGCAGTATTTTTTTACCCGATCCAGTTCCTGCGAATCCTGCTCCAGCAATTTAAGAGACAGATAGCGAGGCGAAATACGGGAAGTGAGGGCAATATTGTCGGGTTTGTTGATGACTTCCTGTAAGATACGGATGGCTCTTTCTATGGAATTTCCGTAGTTGATGTGGAAATGTCTTAGAACCGGTTCTTCATCCTCGTACACATCAATAATCTTATTGAAGAGCCTGCCAATGCCGTTTCCTTTGGAACCCACTGTGTGGATCATGGGGATGCCCAGCATCCTGGAGAGTGCTTCGTAGTCAAAATTGTCGCCGCTGGCTTGAAATTCATCCCACATATTCAAAGCCACCACCACTTTCATGTCCATGTCAATGAGCTGTGTTGTGAGGTACAAGTTTCTTTCCAGGTTGGTGGTATCTACTACGTTTAAAATTACATCGGGCAGTTCATTGATGATGTGGTCGCGTACATAGAGCTCTTCGGGACTGTAACTGGTTATGGAATAGGTTCCCGGAAGATCGACCAGTTTAAAGGTATAGCCTCTGTGCTTAAACGTAGCCAACTTGGCATCTACGGTGATGCCACCGTAGTTTCCTACCTTTTCACGGGAATGAGAGGCGTAATTAAAGATGGTGGTTTTGCCACAGTTCGGGTTGCCTACCAAGGCCACGTTGATGGTCTTTCCGTGTTGGTGCTGCACAATATTCAGAGCACTCTCCAACTCCAGTGTGCCGTTGTAATTATCGGAATCAAGTTTAAATTCCAGGTTCTGAGTTACTTCAATAAGGCTGGCCTCACTTCTGCGAAGGGAAACCTCGTAGCCCATGATGTTATATTGGATGGGATCTTTCATCGGGGCTTCCTTGGTAACGATTACCTGTTTGCCCGTAACAAAGCCCATTTCTATAATCCGCTTTCGAAAAGCGCCGCGTCCTCTAACCTTGGTAATATATGCCTTGTCCCCACGTTTCAGTTCTGCCAGGGTCATATGTGCTTATTTTGCCTGCAAAATAAAAGATTATTAAGAGGCTGTTAAATACCCAGATTGGGGTATTTTTCTCTAAAAAATCAGGTTTTCTTCTTCTTTATCGTGGATCAGGTAATGGATTTTCGACATGCTGTTGACAATGCGGTATCCCCAGTGGTTCGAAAATAAGTTGGTACATTCTTTGACCGCATTCTGGCGGGCAGCAAACGTATTTTTTTGATACAACATCAGAAAATCTTTCATATCCTGATAAATATCGGTGATGTTTTCCGACAGGCTCGCTTTTAACGGCTCGTTTTCGTTGATGTATTGCGGATCGATGATCCAGTATTCGTCTTTCTTTCCCAGTTTCTCCCGCAGTGCATTAAACAGATTTTCCCATTGTTCGGAAGTTACAAAACGTTCGTTGGCTTCCGGGTTTTCCACTTCAATATCAGGAAGCAGGCTGCCCTTTAAATACATCAGCGGACCGATTCTGTAAAAGAAATTCAGGATTTCATTGGCTTCTTTTTTTTCAATCTGTTCCAGAAAAAAACAAAACTCGTTGGCAATGGTCAGCATTTCAATAATGGGTTTGCTCACTGTGGGATCATCACTGTACTTGCTCATGGAATATAAATTTTGTGCAAAAATACATGTTTTGGTTGTCTGTAAAATAAATAGCCCGGTCAATATTCATTAACCGGGCAGAAATGACTTCATCAGGATTTAAAGTTTCAATTCCTTGATGATGTTATCAATATGTTGTTCACTGAAAGCATCAACTGCAGCAAAATCTTCGATACGGTTCAATTCAGTTTTCATCCCAAAATAGAATTTGATCTTGGGTTCAGTACCTGAAGGCCGAACACTGATCTTCGAGCCATCCTCGGTAAAAAATTGCAAGACATTGGATTTGGGAAGATTTATGTTGGTTTCTTTCCCCGTTTTCAGATCTTTGGATGTTGAACTCTGGTAATCTTTGATCATGACGACGGGTGACCCTCCGATCGACCGGGGAGGATTGGCTCTGAAATCGGTCATCATCTGAGCGATTTCTTCGGCTCCGCTTTTCCCTTTCCTGACCACGGATACCAGTTTTTCCTTATAAAACCCAAATTCCACATAGAGTTTTTTCAGCATATCCATCATGGAAAGTCCCTGGGAGGAAATCCAGGCAGCTGTTTCGGCAATCATGGCACAGGAAATAACCGCATCCTTATCACGTACAAAATCACCGACAAGATATCCGTAACTTTCTTCTCCACCGCCGATAAAGGTTTTTTCACCTTCCAATAGTTTGATGATGTTGGCAATGTATTTGAATCCGGTGAGCACATCAAAATATTCAACATGGAACTTTTTGGCGATCTCTGCCAACAATTCGGACGTAACAATGGTTTTTACAATATATTCTTTACCGGTTAGTTTCCCTTCTTCCTTCCATTTATTGAGCAAATAGTAGATAAGAAGCGATGCGGTTTGATTTCCGTTGAGTAGCACATAATCGTTGCCTTCTTTTACGGCTATACCCACGCGATCAGCATCCGGATCAGTAGCCAGAACCAAGTCCGCGTTTTCGCTTTTGGCTTGTTCAATGGCCATTTTCATTGCGGCCTGTTCTTCCGGATTGGGTGATAATACTGTTGGGAAATTACCGTCGGGGATGGCCTGTTGTTCAACCAGAGACACCTGTTCAAACCCTGCATTTTTCAACGCTTTTGGAACCAGTGTGATACCGGTTCCATGCAGAGCTGTGTACACAATTTTCAAATCCTTTTGTTGGCGAATAATCTCCGGTGAAAGGCTTAATGCTTGAACATGTGTAAGATAAGCCTGGTCAACTTCCTCGCCAATGATTTCTACTAAACTGGGATTCCCCTGAAACTGAACATCGTCTGCATCGGTAATCTTTTCAACTTCCGCAATCACATTTTTATCGTGAGGACTGATCAATTGACCGCCGTCATCAAAATAGGCTTTGTATCCGTTGTATTCTTTAGGGTTGTGAGAGGCCGTTAACATGATTCCTCCCTGGCAACCCAAATAGCGGATGGCAAAGGAAAGCTCCGGAGTAGGACGGAGGTCCTCGAAAAGAAAAACTTTTATCCCGTTTCCTGCAAATACATCGGCAGTGATCTGGGCAAATTTGCGACTGTTGTTTCTCGAGTCGTGGGAGATAACCACCTTAATATTTTGACCGGGGAAGTTCTTCTTAAGATAATTGGAAAATCCCTGTGTGGCAGCTCCCACCGTATATTTGTTCATCCGGTTGGATCCAACTCCCATAATTCCCCGTAATCCGCCGGTTCCGAATTCCAGGTCGCGGTAAAAGGATTCCGTAAGTTCTTTGAGATCATGATCCATCATTTGACGAATGGTTTTCTTGGTGTCTTCGTCGTAATTTCCCTGGAGCCATTGGTTGGCTTTTTCCAGTGCAACAGGATCGATATTCGTATTCATAATGATAATTTTTGTCTTAATTATTGGTGTTTAATTGCTTCAGAACCCTTTTCAGACTGTCGAGCCAGTAAGGAACTGAAACGCCAAAATCATTTTTTATTTTGGATTTATTCAAAACGCTGTAGAAAGGTCTGGGAGCTTTCGCAGGAAAATCCTTTGATTCAATAGGCTGTACCGTACAGGAAATGTTGCTTTCATGAAAAATTGCCCGGGCAAAATCGTACCAGCTGATGACGCCTTCATTGCTGTAGTGATAGATTTCAGTACCTTGTTTCATGTTGTCTTTTGCAACCATATCCAACATGGCTTTTGCCAGATCACCAGCATAAGTAGGTGTTCCCACCTGATCGAAAACAACCCCCAGTTGGCTTCTTTCTCTTCCCAGATGCAACATGGTTTTCACAAAATTGTTTCCGAAGGCAGAATAAAGCCAGGAGGTTCTTATGATCACTGCTTCGGTTGCAAATTGACGGACTGCTTTCTCGCCTTCAATTTTGGTACGGCCGTATTGAGATTCAGGAGTAGTAGGATCAGATTCGATATATGGACGAAAGTTTTTCCCATCAAAAACATAGTCGGTGGAAATATGGATGAGTTTGGTGTGGTTTCTGGAACAGGCTTTGGCAAGATATTCTACGGCCTTAGCATTAATAAGCAGTGCCAAATCCGGTTCCTCTTCGGCTTTATCAACGGCCGTATAGGCTGCACAGTTCAGACAATAATCAAAAGAGTGCTCCGAAAAGAAACTATTAATCGCCTTTTGATCTGTCAAATCCAGTTCTTCGATATCTGTATAAACAATCTGGAAATTTTCATACTCGTTTTCCAGAGCCTTGATCTCAGATCCCAATTGGCCTTTACTTCCTGTAACTAATATCTTTTTCATGAAAACTAAATATTCGGGTTTTCTTTGAGCAATCCGTCAAAATAGGCGATGGTTTTTTTGAGCCCGTCTTCCAGTTGGATTTTCGGTTCCCAGTTTAATTTTTCCTTTGCCAGACTAATATCAGGTTTGCGTTGCATGGGATCGTCGCTGGGTAGCGGTTGGTAAATGATCTTTGATTTGGAACCAGTCATGTCGATCACTTTCTCGGCGAGTTCAAGAATGGTAAATTCTCCCGGGTTACCAATATTTACCGGACCCAAAAAATCATCTCCTGTAGCCATCATCTTCATCATACCGTTTACCAGATCGTCGACATACTGAAAGCTTCGGGTTTGCTGACCGTCTCCATAAACGGTAATATCCTGACCCTTCAGTGCCTGGACAATGAAATTGGAAACCACCCGACCGTCGTGCGGATGCATGTTGGGGCCGTATGTATTAAATATACGAATGATCTTAATGCGCACGTTGTTCTGGGTATGGTAGTTCATGAACAGGGTTTCCGAAACTCTTTTCCCTTCATCGTAGCAGGAGCGCTGCCCTATGGGGTTAACGTGCCCCCAATAATCTTCTTTTTGTGGATGAACCTGCGGATCGCCGTAGACTTCGCTGGTCGATGCCTGCAATACTTTAGCTCTTACGCGTTTGGCCAATCCCAGCATATTAATGGCTCCCATCACGGAAGTTTTTACCGTTTTGATGGGATTGTATTGATAATGTATGGGGGAGGCTGGACAAGCCAGGTTATAAATTTCGTCTACTTCAACAAAGTAGGGACTGGTTACATCATGCCGGACCACTTCGAAATAGGGATTGTCCATAAGGGACACGATATTCTTTTTTTGGCCCGTGAAATAATTATCCAGCGAAATGACTTCATTTCCTTCGTCCAGCAGTCGTTTACATAAATGGGAACCGATAAACCCGGCACCACCTGTTACGAGAATACGTTTCATAGAGTAGTGTTTAAAAAAGCAGGCCTTTGCGACCTGCTTTTAAAAGTAATAATTATTTGTTTTATCTTCCAATACCTAAGTAATCAAATCCCAATTGTTTTAGTTCTTCAGGATCGTAAACATTTCGTCCATCGAAGATTACTTTTTTGTTCAATAGTTTTTCAATCACCTTGAAATTGGGGAATTTGAATTCAGGCCATTCAGTGATCAGGAACAACCCATCGGTATCAATAAGCGCTTCGTATTGATCTTCAACCATGGTAACGCTATCGTCCAAAATGCGTTTCGCTTCATGCATGGCCACCGGATCATAGGCTTTCACTTTAGCACCGGCTTCCAGTAGTTTTTTGATAACAACCAAAGAAGGAGCCTCGCGCATATCGTCTGTTTGAGGCTTGAAAGAAAGTCCCCACAGGGCAAAGGTCTTGCCTTTGAGATCCCCGTTAAAGTATTTCATGGCTTTGGCAAACAGCACTGATTTCTGTCTTTCGTTTACATTTTCGACAGATTTTAAAACTTCCATATCATAACCCATTGAATCTGCTGTTTTGATCAGCGCTTTGACATCTTTCGGGAAGCAGGATCCGCCGTACCCGGTACCTGGGTAGATGAAATAAGGGCCAATTCTTCTGTCACTGCCAATACCTTTTCTCACAGCATTAACGTCGGCGCCAACAATCTCACAGAGGTTGGCAATGTCATTCATGAAACTTATTTTGGTTGCCAGCATGGAATTGGCTGCGTATTTGGTCATTTCAGCTGAGACGATGTCCATGAAAATTACAGGATGTCCGTTCATGGTAAAAGGTTTATACAATTTATCCATGATTTTACGCGCTTTCTCAGAATCGACTCCAACCACGATACGGTCCGGTTTTAAGAAATCATCTACAGCAGCCCCTTCCTTCAAGAATTCAGGATTGGAGGCCACATCAAAGGGAATGTCAACTCCCCTTTTATCCAGTTCATCCTGAATGGCTTTCCTGACTTTTTCTGCGGTTCCTACGGGAACGGTGCTTTTGGTTACCATGATCAGGTAATTCTGCATGTTTCTACCTACTTCACGGGCCACTTCCAACACATATTTTAAATCGGCACTTCCGTCTTCATCGGGAGGTGTTCCTACAGCACCAAAAATAACATCTGTTCCATCCATCGACTCAGAAAGTCGGGTGCAAAAATGCAGGCGGCTTTTTTCTGTATTTCTTTTAACAAGTTCCTCCAGACCTGGTTCATAAATGGGGATAATGCCTTTTTTCAGGTTATCAATCTTTTTTTCATCGATATCCACGCAGGTTACGTCAATACCAACTTCAGAAAAACAGGCTCCTGTAACTAAACCTACATAACCTGTGCCTACCATTGTAATTTTCATGATGTTCTAATTGGGTTGTATTTTGTTCAAAAATAAACAATCAAATAATAAATAATGAGTATAGTCAATTTATTTTATAAGTAATTCCCAAACCAAAAGTTTCTTTAAACTGGAGTCGGGTTCTTTCGGCTACGACCGTATTTACCCCATCAACAACTCCATATTCCGGAAAAAGAATCTTTGGGTTGTATTTCAGATGCAGATAAAGCAACGTGACAAAATGATCATTGATTTTAAACGTAAACCGGTTGTCCCAGTCCATGTCCACTTGCCAACGCATATCCGGCTGAGGTTCAATATAATTATTGTAAAGATTAAGATTGGTGAGGTAATGAATGTTATTCATTACCTTAGCCTTGTAGGTGCAGAGAAAGTTAAGCCCTAACTGCCCAAAGTATCTTCTGCCGGGTACCAATATGTCGCCCAGACTATCATAAACAGCTTTGGTAACACCATAAGCCCCTTTGTTAGCCAGATCCTGGTTGAGAACAAAAGTCATCTTTCCTGCCAGGGGACTGATAAACATTTGCAGTTTTTTTGAGGGACTAAAGGTTAAACCCAAGGATACGGTCAGGTAGCCGGGAGCCATAAAAGTTGAGGCCAGTACACTGTCGTTTGGATAGTTATATCCGTTGGTAAATTGGGATTTGAAAATCGCCATACCCGAGAACTCCCATTTTTTAGACATTTTATGACTTACTGTAAAATTCAGATCCAGTTTGTCGTCGGTTTTCTCAACACCTTTATTGAAGTAGCCTGAAATTCCATAGGCCATATGAGCCGAGTGTGTGAAACTAAATCTTTTCTTTTTGTACTTCAGTAAATAGTCGATAGTAGCCTGTCCGGTAACCGCACTTTCCCCACCAGTAGCCCAGTTGGAAAAACTGATTTGGTTCATCATGACGTTGTACTCACCTTTATATTTCCAGTGTTTATTATTTGTACTGTCGGCAGGTTTTGAGCTGGCATAACCAGACAATGACATTCCAAAGAATAGGATGAATATAAAGGTGAGTACTTTTTTCATGATTTAATTTTTCTTTTTAATTAAAAAAATTATTTTTTGTCGTCTTTCAACCAGCGATCCAGCCAGCTGAAGAAGGTGCGTTGCCAGAGAATTCCGTTCTGGGGTTTCAGTACCCAGTGGTTTTCGTCCGGGAAATAAAGAAATTCTGCAGGTACTTTTCTTAAAACAGCACCGTCAAAAGCCTGCATTCCTTGTGTTACAGGAATTCTGAAGTCTTTTTGTCCGTGAATAATCAGGATGGGTGCATTCCAGTTCTGAATGAATTTGTGCGGCGAGTTGGCATAACTGCGTTGGGCAATTTTATTCTTTTTATCCCAATAGGGACCACCCAGATCCCAATTCACAAACCACATTTCATCCGTTTCCAGATACATAGCTTCCAGGTTAAACATTCCATCGTGGGCTATGAAAGCCTTGAACCGGTGATCCAGATTGTGTCCGGCCAGCCAGTAAATGGAGAATCCGCCATAAGAAGCTCCTACAGCTCCAATGCGGTTATCGTCCACATACGGTTCTTTTTCAACAGCGGCAATAGCACTGATGTAATCTTTCATGTTTTGTCCGCCGTAATCACCGCTGATTTCTTCGTTCCATTTGGTTCCAAAACCGGGTAACCCCCGACGGTTAGGAGCCACAATAATATAATCATTAGCGGCCATGATCTGGAAGTTCCAGCGGTAGGACCAGAACTGGCTGACAGTACTTTGCGGACCGCCTTCGCAGTAAAGCAGGGCAGGATATTTTTTATGGGGGTCGAAGTGGGGAGGATAAATTACCCAGGTAAGCATTTCTTTGTTGTCAGTGGTCTTGATCCAGCGTTTTTCCACTTTCCCCATCTTTAACTGATCCAGAATGCCTTTGTTGGTATGAGTAATTTGAGTGTCCTGACCGGTTTCGGCATTCACTCCGTAAACTTCCATTGGCATTGACATACTCATGCGGGTGGCATACAGCATTTTTCCGGCAGGAATCACGGAAGTGTAATCGTGAATGCCGGAAGTGATTTTGAATATCTTACCGTCTTTCAGGTTCAGCTTGTAAATGTCATCAGAAGCATGCCAGTCGCTGAGGAAATATACAGAATGTCCGTCTTCGCTCCAGGCTAAACTGTTGGCATTCTGATCAAAGCCTTTTGAGTAGTTTACTTTCTTTCCTGTCTGTAGATCCATGACAAACAACCGGTTCTTATCCGATTCATATCCATCGTGTTCCATGCTTTCCCAAGCCATGTACTTACCGTCGGGTGAGAAAACAGGACTTACGTCATATCCCATCATCCCTTCGGTCATGTTTTTGGTCGTTTTGTCGGTGACATTGTAGAAATAAATGTCGGAGTTGGTGGATAAAGAATAGGCCAGTCCTTTTTTCTTTCGGCAGGTATAGGCTATGGTTTTGGAATCGGGAGTCCAGTTGATCTGTTCCATGCCACCAAATGGTTTCATGGGACTTTCATAAGGTTCTCCTTTCATGATGTCCACAGAATTGCTGATGCCGGTACCGTTGTAATCGGCAACAAAAATATGGCTGTAAGTGGTCACCCATTCGTCCCAGTGACGGTACATCATGTCGGTAAATATTTTACCTGATGTTTTGGGAAGATCGGGATACATGTCGTGAACGTTTTTGTCCACTTTCACTTCCATGGTGTATAAAATCTTTTTCTGATCAGGAGCATATTTGAAACCCGTAATATCTCCGTCCACATGAGTGATCTGAACGGGATTGCTGCCATCCGGATTCATTTCCCAGATTTGCATGGAGCCACTGGCTGAAGAAAGGTAACCGATCTTTTTGCCGTCGGGACGCCAAACAGCATTGTATTCACTTTTCGGAGTAAACGTAAGTTGTTTTAAATTTTTTCCGTCTACACCAATCGTGTACAACTCTCTGTTTCCTTTGTTTTGTTCTTTACTGAAGTACGTTACCCCAAAGAGTAACGTTTTGTGATCGGGTGACAATTGAATGTCGCTGAGCCGTCCCAGTGACCACAGTACCTCAGGAGTCAACAGGTCGCTGCTTAGCTTCAAATTGGGTTTTTCAATCGGCTTTTGCTTGGGGGCTTCAGGTTTGTTTTGCGGGCTGCATTGCCACAAACCAAACAGGGCCACCAGCAAGAATGCGGAGAGTAGAATTTTTTTCATCTTTTTTGTTTTAGGATAACCAATGGTTAACAAATTTTTAACAATAACATGCTGTAATTTAAGGGGTTTCAAGAGAGAAGGTTTTTGAACGAACAAAAATACTGAATCCATCTGAAATATTGCGGCTTTTCACTGCTTAATTTTTAAATAAACAGGCAACCCGCTTAATCTGATTTTGAACAGGTTTGCAGTGTGATCGAAGAGTACTTTTTGATTCCCCACAATAGTTCCTGTTTCCACAATTTTTCCAGTGATGGGTATTTGGATCCATTCTTCTTTTTCGGTGTTCTGTGCAGTGGGTCTCCAGGCCAGGATAATTTTTTCTTTTGTAGCTGGATTTTCATACAAATAAGCGTAGACCTGATGATTTTCAACGATCACTCCCTCAAAGTGATACGGCCCCAGAACTTTCAGCAGTTTCTCAAAAGCATAGAAGGATTGCTTTGGTGCAAAACCGGAAGCATAGGAACCGCAAAGTCCTGAACGGTTGTGCAGGAAGGAAGTGTATTGTACGTTGGCAAAATAGTACCAATACATTTTTTCGGCCCCAAGTCGCCATAGGATGAGTGCCATACGCACACCGTAGGCAGCCTGGTTGAGTTCTGAAACACATTCAGAATGAGTACAGTCCTCATTTCCTCCTTTGCTGTCATAGCCAAATTCGGTTACATAAATCGACTTGCCGGGCATGTTGATATCCCGGAAACGATCCAGATTGGCCATGGACCATACTTCCGATCTGGGATCTTCAGGATTCACAGCCACCCGGGTTCCGTTTTCTTTAAATACGTATGAATAGATATGTGTATTCAGCGCGTTTAAATAAAGCGCATTATCTTGATTCAAATACTTGTCAATGTAATTATTGTTGTCGTCTGTTGGATTCCAGGCCTGTATGGCACAGGGGAGAACGGTTGCTTTGGCAACCGATTGGATGCCCCGGCTCATTCCGAGCAAAACCTCCCGGTACACAGAAGGCTTGTAATTCCATGGTTCGTTGCCGATTTCTACGGATTGAACCAGATGATTTCTAGTGAAAAAATGTTCCCCAAATCGTTTGCCGTATTCTTCGGCTTCCGAGATGGGTTTTCCCCACAACGAGTCAGGGAAATTATCCTGTTTAAAGGTAAGCGTCACATCAATATTAAAGCCGTATTTGAGCCAGTTACTGTACTCTCTGTCCCAGTTAAGCCAATATTCGGCAGGCGTTCCTTTTCCATTTGCCATGGCTTTAAAGTCGGGCGGATTTGCGGGTGTCTTCATGTCCCAATCGAGGCGGTGATAAGTTCGAAGCTGATGCGCAACGTTATCAAATAATGCAGGACCGGTTCCTGGCTTTAATTGATCGGAATATACATTGTAGCCCCAGCCCCAAATCGTGTTGATCCCAAAGGATTGTTCATAGGATCGTTTCGATGGTTTAGCGGGAGGAGGATTGCCATAGGGGCCATGAGCCCCATACACATTAAATTCCCAGAGTCGGGCTTTAACATAATCCTTTACAGGAAGTGTGTAAGCGATTTTTAAAAACTGTGCCTGAACCGGATGGGAGAGCGGAATCTGTAGCAGTGGAATTGCTTTAGGATTGAGGGGCATGACGGATTGCCATTGCTTCCCATCGTTACTGGAAAAAATCTGAATTTTGGTTGCCGGTTCATTGAGCTGTCGGGTAGTGAACCAGCCAATGTTTCTTTTTTGGCCGAAATTAAAGACAACAAATTCAACGGGTAAATGAGTCAGAGCTCCCAATGCAAAAACACCAAAAGGTCGTTTACTCCTCATACTTACCTGCCGGGCACGGATCCCCAACGGTAGTGTGAAGCTCCTGACCTGATAGTTTACAGCGGGAGTGTAATGAAATACAAGGATCTTATTTTGTGTAGTACGGATGATTATGTCCAGGCTATCCTGAACTTCGGCTTTGATAGAAAGTAATTTCAGCTCTTCTGATTTTGTGAAAGTAATGGTAGTATTTCCTTCCGGAAATTCAGCTTTAGTATTGGTGTTTCCGTCAAAAGCTGTTTCGGAAATATCCTTATTGATGGTAAAGTTATTCGGATTCAGGAAAAAGTTATTCCAGGACTGGGACAGATAAGCATCCGGCAAGGGGTTTCCCGATTCCCAATATGTATTCGGGTTGTTGTCTGTGATAAATTTCGAATGATTCCCGGAACTGACATGAATAGTAGCTGCATAAGGCATAACAAGACCTGCATTAGGTTTCCATTGCTGGGCTGAAATCAGTGTTGTCAGGAAGAGTAATAAAACCGATAGAATAATTCGCATGGGTGAAATCAATAGATGCGATAAATGTACAAAATGGATTGTATCTTAAATCAGATTTTTTCTGTAAATCGAAGGTTATTTAGACAGAATATTGTTAAAATATTCACAAATATAAATAGCTTTGCTAAAAATTATGGATACGAAAATTTTATAGGTAATACTTTTTTTTAAGATTTAACTATTCGATTTTTATGAAAGAACTGCTTACGAACCTTCCGCTTTTGTTTGGCCTGGTTGCCGCCGCCATTCATGTTTTTACAGGTCCGGATCACCTGGCAGCGATAGGACCTTTGGCACTGAATGCGAAAGTAAGGCCCTGGCTGATTGGTATTTTTTGGGGTATGGGCCATGTATTGGGAATGATGATTATCGGAGTCTTATTTTTCTTTTTCAGGGAACTAATTCCGGTTGAAATGATCTCTGCGCATAGTGAAAAAATAGTGGGGGTTATGCTGATTGTGATTGGTATGTGGGCTTTTTACCGACTGTATCGTCAAATGAAGAATCAGGCAACACATTTGCATCAGCATGAGAATGAGGACGGAAGTGTTTATTTGCATAAGCACGAACATCATCATATTTTTGAACAACACGAGCACAGCAATTTTCAGAAACATAGTTTGTGGGCTGCATTAGGAATCGGAACTTTACATGGGCTGGCCGGAGTTTCTCATTTACTGGGATTGTTACCCACCTTAGCTTTTGCATCAGCCTGGCAGTCTGCATTATACCTGATTGGTTTTGCTGCAGGAACTTTGTTGGCTATGGCTGCTTTTTCGGGGGTAATGGGGATGGTCGGAAAGTATTCGTCAGAGCAACGTAAAGCTTTTTTATACAGATTTATCAATGGTTTTGCCGGTGCCGTAGCGGTCTTTGTGGGACTTTTCTGGATTTGGTACGCCTGATTAAGAGAGCCTAAGTTGGCCGAATTTTCAGAGACAAACCAACGACTGGATAATGAGATGTTTCGTATCTTGCAAGGCTTTTTATGTACAGTTGAAATACAATTGATATGATCAATAATTTGCCTGCCAATAGTGTAGAACGTCTTAGTTTGTACAGAAGGGCTTTGTTGAATTTGCCCACTGAAGAAAGAGAATACATCCATTCTCACCAACTGGCCCATTTATTGAAAATCAATCCCGCTCATGTCCGTCGCGATTTAATGTTAATCGGCTTTTCGGGTGATATTCATAAGGGGTATGATATTTCAAAACTGGTTGAAAGCATTGGCCAAGCCATCGATTGTTTGTACGATCAAAAAGTAGCATTTGTTGGGATCGGAGATTTGGGGAGAGTGGTTGCCGATTATTTTAACAACACACAGACACGACTGAAGGTGGCGGCAACTTTTCGGCTTGGTGACGAGCCTGCTACTCAGTTTCACGATGTAAAGTGCTACAACGTAGGGCGCATGAAAGAGATCATGCGAAAAGAAAAAATTGAACTCTGTGTGCTGGCTGTTCCTTCCGAAATGGCTCAGGAAGTATCAATATCACTGGTTTCTGCCGGCATCAGAGGGATCCTGAACTTTACTTCGGCCCACCTGAAAGTGCCTGATACCGTTTATGTAGAACAGTATGATATGATCAATAAGCTGGAGAAGCTGGCTTATTTTACTAATAAAGATAACTGTGGCAGACAAGATTAGCGGTGTTTGCCCTGATTCAGGTTGATGGCTCTGCTGATGACCGTCTTTCCGTATTTACTTTTGATCTGATCCATCGTTTGATAAAGCGAACCATACGGTTTTGCTTCTTCAAAAAGATCCAGCTGGCCCCAGTGATCCGCCAGATTCCCAAACCGAATTCCGATGAGTCTGACAGGCGTATTTTTTCTGTACAATTGTTCAAACAATTCTTCTGCAATCCGGAATAATACATGGTCATAGTTGGTGAAGGGAATGGTTTTTTGTAGCACCCTTGTTTCAAAATTGGGATACCGTATTTTCACCGTGACATTTCCCGCCAATTTTGATTTTCTTCTTAATTCAAAAGCCGTTTTTTCTGTGAGGTTGGCCAGAATACAGTGCAATTGTTTACTGTCGGAAATATCGTTACCAAAAGTTTGTTCCTTACTGACTGATTTGGGATCCCAGGAGTTTACGACCGGCCGGTTGTCAATTCCCCGGGCTTTCATCCCGATCATCGTCCCGTATTTGCCGAGCATTTGCTCCATCTTTTCCATAGGGATCGTTCTCAGATCAGCTATGGTTTGAATGCCCATGGAATGCAATCGTTCATAACTCTTAGGCCCGATCATGGGAATTTTTTTGATGGAAAGCGGTGCCAGAAATCGTTCCACTTCCTCTGCGGTTACATACAGTATTCCATTGGGTTTGGCCTCATTGGTAGCCATTTTGGCTAAGGTTTTGTTTATAGAAAGTCCACAGGAGATCGGGAGTCCTGTTTCCCGGATGATCCGGTTTCTTAATTCTGTGGTCCACTTAAGACTTCCGTAAAACCGATCCATACCGGTAAGGTCGATGTAGTGTTCATCGATCGATGCTTTCTCAAATAAGGGACTGGCTTCGGCAATGATTTGAGTCACCAGGGAGGAATATTGGCTGTACTGCTTCATATTTCCGCCTACGAAAACAGCCTGAGGACAAAGCCGGTACGCCTGCATCGAAGGCATGGCTGAATGGACCCCGTACTTTCTGGCTTCGTAGCTGCAACTGGCTACAACTCCTCGTTTTGTTAAACTGCCAACCACCACAGGCTTTCCGATTAACTCAGGATTGAGTAGTCGTTCAACAGAGACAAAGAAAGAATCCAAATCCAAATGGACGATCGATCTGATACTCATTATTTTTCTGTTAAAAAACTTGACATTTTAAAATATATTCGTACTTTTGATTAAAATATAATCAAATTTACGACGACAATATAATCATTTTTATCTTTTTCAGCATCAAAAACAACTCAAAAATTTATCATTATGTACTTTCAAAACAACATCAAATTGCTCAGAAAGCGCAAAGGACGTACGCAGGATGAAGTAGCTTTTGCTCTGGAAATGAAACGATCCACACTCAGTGGTTACGAAAATGGAGTGGCACAGCCCAATCTGAATACGCTGATGCAATTTTCAGAATACTATGGTATTACCATCGATGTTCTTGTGAAATTGGATTTATCAACCTTATCGGAATTTCAGCTGAAGCAGTTGGAAAGCGGTGTTGAAACATTTCTATCGGGTAGTCAGTTGCGTGTTTTGGCTACCACAGTGGGAGAAGATAATGAGGAGAACATTGAGTTGGTAAACGAAAAAGCGAAAGCCGGTTATGCCGCCGGTTATGCTGACCCGGATTATATTAAGGTACTGCCTACTTTCAAGTTGCCGTTCCTTTCCAAGCAGAAGAAATACAGAACGTTTCAGATCAGCGGGGATTCTATGTTGCCTATTCCGGATGGTTCCTATGTCACCTGCGAATATGTCCAGGACTGGAATTTTATCCGCAGTCACCATGCCTACGTGGTGCTGACCAAAGAAGAAGGGGTAGTGTTCAAGGTGCTGGAAAATAAGATCAAGGAGTCGGGGAAGCTGGTATTGCACTCACTCAATTCCCATTATCTGCCTTATGAACTGGAAGTGGATGAAATCAAGGAAGTATGGAAGTTTGTGAACTACATCAGTTCTGAAGTACCGGAATCCAATAAAGAAAAAGACCGTCTCGCCGAAGAGGTGCAACAACTAAAGCAACAGGTGAAAGCCATTCAGATGAAGTTGAATTTGTAATTCATCATTAGTGAAATTCGCTGTTCTGGACATAGAAACCACCGGTCTGAGTCCTTCTCAGGAGAAAATCACGGAGATCGCCATATTCATTTATGACGGAGAAAAAATCGTGGATGAATACAGCACTTTGATTCATCCCGAAAAGAAAATATCCTATCGCATTACCCAGCTCACGGGCATCAACAATCAGATGGTGGCCGATGCTCCAAAGTTTTATGAAGTGGCCAAAAAGATTGTGGAAATCACCGAAGATGCTGTTTTGGTAGGACATAATGTGCGGTTCGACTATGGATTTATCCGCCATGAGTTTTTGCGGCTTGGTTTTCAGTACGAGCGGAAAACAATGGATACGGTTTCCCTCAGCCGGAAGTTGATTCCCGGGAAACCCTCTTACAGCCTGGGGAAATTATGCCATACGCTGGGGATTGAAAATGCGGCCCGGCACAGGGCTGCAGGAGATGCGATGGCTACACTGAAACTTTTTCAACTGTTGCAGTCCATTGAACCCGATCTTCATCAGCATAACGGGATTAGGGAAAACCGTGAACGGAACCGCTCGCTGCTCGACGGACTTCCTGAAAAAGCCGGTGTTTACTATTTTTATAATAAATCGGGTTCCCTCATCTACGTGGGAAAATCGGTGAACATCCGCGAACGGGTTCAATCGCATTTGAACAACCATTCCGATCCGAAGGAACTGGAAATTAAAAATCAGCTGGCCGAGGTGAAATTCAAGGTTACGGGCAGCGAGCTGGTGGCGTTGCTGCTTGAATCCCATGAGATAAAAAAGCACCAGCCTTTATTCAATCATGCCCAACGCAGGACTTTTTTCCGGTGGGGACTTTATTCGTTTACAGATGAGAAGGGTTATCTGAATTTGAAACTCATGAAGACACTCGATCGCGTGGACCCGATTTTCACCTACGGCTCATTACAGGAGGGACAGGATCATGTGTATCGGTTGTGTGAGGAATATAATCTCTGCCAGAAATTAACCGGGTTGTACGAAAGTTCAGGTGCCTGTTTTTATTACCAAATCCACCGGTGTAACGGGGCCTGTTTAGGGGAGGAGTTGCCAGAAGAATATAATAATAGAGTACTACAGTCCATTGAGAATTATCATTTTAACAGAAATAACTTTTTAATTTTTGATGAGGGCCGGACTGCTGAAGAAAAATCGGTAGTCAAAGTTGAAAACGGCCGGTATGTGGGGTTTGGATTTGTCTCGGGGGATGAAGTCCAATCTCCACACGAAGCGATCGAGTCTTACCACGACAACAAAGAAGTCAGGCAGATTATCATTTCCTATATTAAGCGTAACGCTGGCAGAAAAGTTACAGTGGTTGATTTTGATCAAATAAAAGGACATACAAAAAGTGACTACTTGTAAGGTATTGTAAAATAATATTTTATAATCTAGAAATAAATTGTTTCATCTTGTATCAGCAGCACCAAACTTGTGATATATTTGCAGCCATTTTTTATCAGGCTGAATATGGACTATATCTTTAAACCTAAGTTCTTTACGGTTTTAAAATCAGGGATCAGTAAAAAACAACTTACTTCGGATATACTTTCCGGAATTGTTGTGGGAATTGTAGCGTTGCCGCTGGCTATTGCCTTTGCGGTGGCTTCGGGTGTATCTCCAGATAAAGGACTCATTACGGCCGTTGTGGCGGGTTTTATTATTTCGTTTCTTGGCGGGAGCCGGGTCCAGATCGGCGGTCCGACGGGAGCCTTTATCGTGATTGTATACGGAATTCTCCAGCAATATGGTTTGAACGGCTTGATGATATCTACGGTTATGGCTGGTTTTCTGCTGGTCATTTTCGGCCTGCTCCGGTTGGGCTCTCTGTTGAAATATTTTCCTCACCCGTTGATTGTCGGTTTCACCAGCGGTATCGCTCTGGTTATCTTTTCCACGCAGATCAAAGATGCTTTAGGGCTTTCCATTGATAAGGTACCGGCCGATTTTCTGGAGAAATGGGTGGTGTATTTTAAAAATCTGAATCGAGTAAACTTCTGGGCATTGGGCATTACTATTGTTACGGTCATGATTACTGTATTTTTTAAGAAAATCACAACCAAAATTCCGGGTTCCTTTATTGCCATATTGTTGATTACCGCTGCAGTACAGATCTTCAAGATTCCGGTAGCGTCCATTGAAACCTTTTTTGGGAACATACAGAGCAGCTTGAGTTTTCATATTCCTGCAATTCATCTTAGTGAAATTCATAATTATTTTGTTCCAGCTTTGACCATCGCTTTGCTCGGTTCCATCGAATCGTTGTTGTCTGCCGTGGTTTCAGATGGGATGATCGGTGGAAGGCACCGATCCAATACCGAATTGATTGCCCAGGGCATTGCCAATATCGCCAGTCCGCTTTTCGGAGGAATTCCGGCAACCGGCGCCATTGCGCGTACGGCAACCAATGTGAAAAACGGGGGCCGGACGCCGGTTTCTGGGATGATTCATGCGGTTACACTATTCCTGATTATGTTGTTTCTGGGGCGCTGGGCCAAATTAATTCCCATGTCGGTTTTGGCCGGAGTCCTGATTGTGGTTTCCTATAACATGAGTGAATGGCGTTCGTTTGTTTCAATCCTTAAGGGTACCTATTTCGATATTTTGGTGTTGTTGAATACATTTTTCCTGACTGTTTTGGTCGATCTTACAGTTGCCATTGAAGTCGGCGTGGTTTTGTCAGCACTGTTGTTTATGAAACGTATGGCTGACATAGGAGAAAAAAGAATCAATAATGTTGTGGATACCGATGTCATTGAAGATTATTCGGCTTTACCCGAAGGCTTGAGTGTATTTGAAATCAGTGGCCCTTTATTTTTTGCTTCGGCCAGAAGGTATTCAGAAGTATTGAAAGAAATCGGATTGAAAAGCAAGGTACTGATCATACGCATGCGCCATGTTTCGTTTATTGACCAGACCGGAATACACAATTTAAAGCATGCGCTTGATCAGCTGAACAGGGCACATATTACGGTTATTTTTTCAGGAGTAAACCAGGACCTGAGGAGGGATCTTCTGAAGAATAATATGTCGGAATGGATCAGTGATGAATTAATATTAGATCACTTCAATAAGGCACTGAAGGTGGCTGAGGACAAAATTCGTGACTTAAATTTCTGATTTTCATACGATAAAATCCATCATTGCGAGTGCTGGATTTCTTTCGGATGGTTCAATAATTCAACTGTGATTAGCTCCTCTGAATTTTTTGAGCTTTAAAATGAAGATACTATCTGTGCAGAAAAAACAAAACCCACTCCATTTGGCGTGGGTTTTGTTTAGCGGAGAGAGAGGGATTCGAACCCCCGGACCCGTGAAGGTCAACGGTTTTCAAGACCGCCGCATTCGACCGCTCTGCCATCTCTCCAGAGAGGCGCAAAAATACACTTTTTTTCTTTTTCCAAAAAAAGAATTTCCAAAAATATCGGATAATACATTCTGGGTTTAAACAAGTTCAGGTTTCCATCGGTTTCTGATACGAAATTGGAAAAATAGTGTACATTTGACAAGAATTGAAGGCCGCATCCGTGACCTTGTGTTTAACAAATCATTAAATCATTTAAAATGAAAAAAGTTACACTTTCAATGATCTTCATGGTGCTTTTCTCGACCATGACGGTCCAGGCCCAGAACAACGAAAAGGGCGTTTTTGTAAAACCTGAAAATACCTATTATCCCGATGTGATCATGAAGGCGGTTCATGCATACGATGCAAAAATGAATCCGCAACAGGAAACCAAACAGTTTGTATTGGATCAGTCGGGAATGAACTTACCCAACAAGGTTGCCGATTATAAGGATCACGACTACTGGCATTTCCCTCCGATTTCACAAGGGAATACAGGTACCTGCTGGAGTTTTTCCACTACTTCGTTTATGGAATCGGAAGAGCATCGTATATATAATAAGGATGTTCGCCTGTCTGAAATGTATACTGTTTACTGGGAATACATTGAAAAAGTGAGCCGTTTTGTGGCTACCCGTGGAAACTCGAGAGTGGAAGAAGGTTCGGAAGCCAATGCGTTGACCCGCATTTACAAGAAATACGGTATTGTCCCCCGTGAAGTATATACCGGTTTGTTGCCAGGTCAGGAATTTTATGATCATTCCAAACTGATTGCAGAATTGCATACCTATCTGGCCAGTGTGAAAAAATCGGCGGACTGGAACAAAGCAGCCGTTATTGCTACTACAAAATCTATTTTAAACCATTACATGGGTGTACCTCCCACCGAATTTACCTACAAAGGTAAAACCTACACCCCTAAATCGTTCCTGAAAGACTATCTGAAACTGAATATGGATGATTACGTAGATGTGTTGTCGTATATGCAGAAACCTTTCTGGAAACAGGTGGAATACCAGGTTCCCGACAACTGGTGGCACAGCAAAGCCTATTACAATGTTCCGTTGAATGTATTCATGAACATTATCAATAGTGGTATGGAAAAGGGTTATACGGTTTGTATCGGAGGCGATGTGTCAGAAGCAGGTCTTTCCCATAAAAACAATACCGCTCTGATTCCTTCCTTCGACATTCCGGCACAATACATCAACGATGATGCCCGTCAGTTCCGCTTCTCTAACGGAACGACTACTGATGACCACGGCATGCACATGGTTGGTTATCTGAAAGATAAAAAGGGAAACTTCTGGTATCTAATTAAAGATTCCAGCTCCGGCTCCAGAAGTATTGATCCCAAAAGTCCTGAATTTGGATATTATTTCTTCAGTGAACCTTATGTGAAACTAAAAATCATGGATATAATGGTTCATAAGGATCTGCTGAAACCTTATTTGAAAAAATTTAATCAATAGCATTGACTATATAAACCGGGCAATACAGAGGTGTTGTCCGGTTTTTTCGAATTATAGAAGCAGTTATCTTCTGCCGTGTTAATGATCACATAATTCGGTATTTAAAAAAAACTTAAAATAAAATTTGCTACATATATTTTTTTGTATCATTGTAAAAATGTTGTTAAAGATTCATGGATAAAAAGGTAGTGGTTATTACGGGAGCCAGTTCAGGGATAGGAAGAGCTTTGGCGTTGGAATTTGCGAGCCGTGGCGATGTGGTGGTTTTGGGTGCCCGCAGAGAAGAAGAATTGAAGACATTAATTAAAGAAATTGAAAATAAAGGCGGAGAAGCTCTGTATCATGTAACTGATGTTACCAGCGAAAAAGATTGTCAGCAATTGATTGATTTTACTCTGCAGAAATACAATCGCCTTGATGTGTTGATCAACAACGCAGGAATTTCCATGCGGGCATTGTTTCGTGATGCATCGGTTGACGTCATCAAGAAGTTGATGGATGTGAACTTCTGGGGGACGGTGTATTGTACCAAATCGGCATTGCCGGCTTTGCTGGAAAGCAAAGGTACGGTGGTAACGGTTTCTTCCATTGCGGGCATTAAAGGTCTTCCGGGTAGAACCGGTTATTCTGCATCCAAGTTCGCCTTGCAGGGTTTCATGGAAAGTCTTCGTACGGAAAACCTGAGAACCGGGTTGCATGTGTTGATGGCCTATCCGGGATTCACGGCTTCCAATATTAGAAATACAGCTTTGGTTGCCGATGGTTCACAACAGGGAGAATCGCCGCTGAATGAAGGCAAAATTATGTCGGCCGAAGAAGTGGCTAAAAACATTTACAGGGCCGTTCAACAAAAGAAAAATAAATTGGTTTTGACGACCGAAGGAAAATTAACTAATTTAGTAAGTAAGTTTTTCCCCTCTTATCTGGAAAAATTAGTCTATCGGAAAATGGCCAAAGAGCCAGGATCTCCGTTTAAATAAGGACATTAACTTAAAAATAATTATACAATAAAGGAAAAAAAGGAAATGTTAGATTCATATGTAATAATACCCCAAAAAGGGTTGGGCGAGCTGACCTTTGGGATGGATATGGAAAAAGTAGTTTCTGCATTGGGTGAACCCGAAGAAGTGGATAATTTTGAAAGCGAAGAAGAAATGAATGCGGTATTGCTTCATTACTGGGATAAAGGCGTATCCATATTTTTTGAAGGTCATACCCGCCAGGTAGTGGCTGGTATGGAAACGGATCACCCCGAAGCCATTCTGTTTGGGAAGAAGATTATGGGGATGTCTGAAAAAGATACCATTGCATTGATGCATGAAAACGGCTGGGAAGAATTTGACAGGGAAGAAGAAGACGGAGAAACCCGCCTGTCTTTTGAAGAACTGATGATCGATTTTTATATTAAAGACGGTTCCGTTGCTTTTGTCAACTGGGATGTGATTGTGGACAGTGATGGCAATGTAACTGAATTGTAAGCTTCCGTTTTTTTATTTCCAGATATGCAGAAAGTTAAATAACGCTGCAAAATAGTCCACATGTCCTTTAATTTAGTTTCGGAATACAAACCCACAGGGGATCAGCCCCAGGCGATTCAGCAATTGACAGAAGGCTTGAAAAGAGGTGATGATGCCCAGGTTTTGCTGGGGGTAACCGGTTCAGGAAAGACTTTTACCATAGCCAATGTGCTGGCACAGGTGGACCGCCCCACGCTGGTACTGAGCCACAACAAAACGCTGGCGGCTCAGTTGTACGGTGAATTCAAGCAATTTTTTCCAGATAATGCGGTGGAGTATTTCGTATCTTATTACGATTATTACCAGCCCGAGGCATATATTCCAGTTACAAACACCTACATTGAAAAAGATCTTTCCATCAACGAGGAGATTGAAAAATTGCGGTTGTCTGCCACATCAGCCTTACTCTCAGGCAGGAGGGATGTGATAGTGGTTTCATCGGTATCCTGTATTTACGGTATTGGAAATCCTGAGGACTTTACCAGCAATGTGGTGGATTTGCGCACAGGTCAGGTAATAACCCGGAATAAACTGTTGCAACGATTGGTGAATGCACTTTATTCGCGTAATGAAGTGGAACTGGGTAGGGGCAACTTTCGGGTGAAAGGAGATACAGTGGATGTGTTTCCAGTATATGCGGAAAGAGCCTTCCGGATAATTTTCTGGGGCAACGAAATTGAATCGCTGGAATCGATTGACCCCTTGTCGGGAAAACGGATCGAAACCCTTCAGGATATAGTGATCTATCCTGCCAATATTTTCGTGACTTCGCAGGATAAAATGAAAGGGGCCCTGATGGATGTTCAGATGGACATGAAAAAACAGGTGGATTATTTTCATGAAATAGGCAAGCATCTGGAAGCCAAAAGGCTGGAAGAACGAGTGACTTACGATGTGGAAATGATGAGGGAACTGGGATATTGTTCCGGTATTGAAAATTATTCACGCTATTTTGACGGACGAAAACCGGGTTCCAGACCCTTTTGTTTGCTGGATTATTTCCCTGATGACTACATCACGGTGATTGATGAAAGCCATGTAACCATGCCGCAGATCCGCGCCATGTACGGTGGCGATCGTTCACGGAAGCAAAATCTGGTGGAATATGGTTTTCGGTTGCCGGCTGCACTGGACAACCGGCCGTTGAAATTTGATGAATTTGAGCAACTTTCCAGACAGATAATCTTTGTGAGTGCCACACCAGCCGACTATGAATTGCAGCGTTCGGAAGGGGTTGTCGTAGAACAATTAATCCGGCCAACCGGTTTGCTGGAACCGTTGATTGAAATCCGTCCCAGTCTGAATCAGATTGACGATCTCCTGGATGAAATAGATCAGACGGTTAAAAAGGGTACCCGGGTGCTGGTAACAACCCTGACCAAGCGTATGGCGGAGGAATTAACCAAATATTTGCTGAATCTGAACATTAAATCCAGGTACATTCATTCCGATGTGGAAACACTGGAACGCATAGAAATTATGCGGGATCTTCGGCTGGGAACTATTGATGTGCTGATTGGAGTGAATTTGTTGCGTGAAGGGCTGGATTTGCCCGAGGTTTCACTGGTAGCTATCCTGGATGCCGATAAAGAAGGATTTCTGCGCTCGGAACGTTCATTGACTCAGACAGCAGGCCGCGCTGCCCGAAATGTGGACAGCAAAGTGATCTTTTACGCGGATAAGATCACCGATTCCATGCGGCGTACCATGGACGAAACCCAGCGCAAAAGAGAAAAACAGATGGCCTACAATCAGGAACACGGCATCACACCTACACAAATAGTGAAATCGATGAATGCTATTCTGGGACAAACGGCAGTTGCTGACAGTGGTAAAAAGGAAGAAAAGGCCTATATAGAAGATGAACACCCGAATGTAGCTGCAGATCCGGTGGTACAGTATATGAGCGCCGAAGCAGTAAAAAAAGCCATTGAGAAAACCAAAAAAGAAATGCAGGATGCAGCCAAACAACTGGATTTCATCGAAGCGGCCCGCTTGAGGGATGAAATAAAAGTCCTGGAGGAATTATTGGAAAAGAAGACCTGATTTGACTGAAAAGTGTATTTTTGCAGCGTTGTTTTTCGTTGTAAATCTGTACGATGAGTTCAAGAGATATTTTACCCACAGGTCGCAAAGCCTTACAAATTAATATTGATACAAATTTTTACGGAACTTTTGCCGAGATTGGTGGTGGTCAGGAAGTGGCACGCCACTTTTTTTTAGCCGGAGGAGCCTCCGGAACCATTGCCAAGTCAATATCGGCATACGACAAAAGTTTCAGTGATGCCCATTACAACAAACATCAAAAAGGACGTTATGTTTCCGAGGACCGACTGACCAAGATGCTTAATTATGAGTACAATCAGTTGGACGAATTATTGCCCGAAAGAAAAAAGGATACCTGTTTGTTTGCTTTTGCCGACACGGTGGAAGTACTGAATTACAACAAAGATAATTACAGCCATGGCTGGATGGGAGTACGGTTTCAGTTGACACCCGATGGCCCTGCTAACACAGTTGTGCTTCATGTTAAATTGCAGGAACCGGATGGTCTGCTTCAGCAAACTACGCTGGGAATTCTGGGGGTGAATCTGTTGTATGCCTGTATTCGCTATCATCAACATCCGAGACAATTTCTGGAATCACTGGCTGACAACCTTACGCTGGATCGTTTTCGAGTCAATGCCATCCGTATGGACGGGCCTGATCTCGAGTATGTGGATAACAGGCTATTGGCTGTTCAGCTGGTCAAATCGGGAATGTCTCATGCTGTAATGTTTGATAAAAACGGTGATGTACAGCAACCTTCTGAAATGTTGTACAAAAAGAACGTACTGGCTTTCAGAGGAACTTTTCGTCCGATTACCTACATTGCCAAAGACATCCTGAACAAGAGCATGGAACTTTTTAAGAAGGATGAAGATTATGAAGAAGGCAATACTCTGTCGTTTTGTGAGCTGACATTAAATAATTTGTCCACAAAAGACGAAGAGGTTGATGAACAGGATTTTCTGGAAAGAGTAAACATGCTGAACAGCATTGGGCAAAATGTGATGGTTTCTGATATTCAGGAGTATTTCAGACTGGTTGATTTCTTTAAGTTATTCAAGCTGAAGAAGCTGCGCATTGTTATGGGGGTTCCTACCCTTGAAAAAGTGTTTGATGAAAAATACTACACAAACTTGCGGGGAGGTTTACTGGAATCCATTGGGATTATGTTTCCCAAAAATATGAAGCTCTACATTTATCCTACGCTTCGAAAATCAGGTGATAAAAGTGAACTAACCACTTCAAAAAACCTAAATATGGATAGCAAACACAAACTGTTGTATGAGTATTTGCTTGAAAACCATTTTATTCTTGATATCAAAAGTTCCATGTCGGATCAGCTGCACATAAAATCACGGGAAGTGTGGCAAATGATCCGGGACGGCAATGCCGACTGGGAAAAGTATGTTCCCATGAAGATTGCCAAAATCATTAAGGAAAAAAAGCTGTTTAAAGATAAAATTTAGCCTTAAAAGCTTTTAAAGATTCTGGCCTGGGAAATGCCGGGTGCTTTCACATCAATATCCAGGAAATATCCGAATGGAGTTTGACTGCATTCGTAGTCAGCATTGTTCATGCGGGCTTCAACAAGATCAAAAAGATTTTTAGTGAAATGGGGATCTGCTTTGCTTTCTGATAAATGGGCAAAGGAATGAAGTACAACTTGTTGGGTGTTGTTTTTTTTGGCGGCCCATTTCAGGTTTTTCACCATTTTGGTTTCCGTATTCTTTTCATTTTCCTGATCCGCCTCTTCCGTCTGGATAAAAGCTACCAGGGCATTTTCATACGTTCCATTTTCGCTAACTTCCGGAAAGTCTTCCAGGGTTTTGCTTACCGGGCGATAACCAAACTGGTCACAATAGATCATTAATAATTTCATTCCTGTGATTTTTTATCGAAACAAAGATAAGGATAACCACAGGAATGAAATCTTGAAACAAACAATATTATTTTTTCAGCATGTTCTGAACTTCTTTCAGGCTGCCGTCGTTCGGGGCAGGCTTCAGATTCAGTATTTTTGCCATCAAAGGATATACGTCTACGTTTCTGAAAGTAGGAGCATGGTAGTCCTTTTTGAAGGCCGGGCCGGCAGCATAAAATATAGCATGCATGTCCCGGTCGGCGTTGTCGTACCCATGGGTTCCCTTTTCGGTTCCAACAGCCCACGACCAGTATAAACTCCACCCCGGATCAGCAACCAGAGTCAGATCCAGCGTTCGGGGATTCTGTCCGTAGTGCAATCGTTCGGGCAGACTGTCATGCTTCCATACCTGCAGGTGGTGAACTTTCTTAAGAGCTGCATACACTTTTTCAAGCTTGCCTGGTTTTACTCCCAGGTTGTAAATGGGGTTGTTCCCTGTAATATGACTCAGATCTGCAGTATCAATATATTTATCGATAATGATGTTCCTTTCCGGCGACAACGTCTGCATTCCATGGTCGGAGGTGATGATGAAATTGATATTCTTAAAATTGGGTAGTCGTCTCATGGCGGTAAAGAACTGGCCCAGCCAGCTATCCAATTGTTCCACCATTTGTTTTGTTTCCGGAGAATGAGGGCCGAAATGATGACCCGTACCGTCCGGTTCGGGATAATACCACATGATCAGATGAGGGCGGACTTTTGCGGGAAGCGACAACCAGTCATATACACTATCGATTCTTGATGTAAAAGGAAGTTTCTGGTTGTACCGGTACCACTTTTCAGGATGCATGTTTTGGATGTTGGCTTCGGAGCCTACCCAAAACAGAATGGCATTTCGAACGCCCTGTTTAGTGGCTGTGTTCCAAATGGGTTCACCCCCGTAAAAGGATCCGTCCCGTACTGCTTTGCGATCACTGACACTGTATGATCTCTTTGTCGTCGGATCATAAAAACTATTCATGACAATGCCGTGATGGTCGGGGTAGAGCCCGGTTGCCAGCGTGTAATGATTGGGGAATGTCTTGGACGGGAAGGAGGGAATCATCTCAGCGAAAACACCTGCCTTTTGCAATGAGTCCAGTACCGGAGTGTTATAAGTCTGTGGGTAATCCCAACGGAATCCATCGAGAGACAATACAACCAGATAAGGTTTGGTATCGGCTTGTTTCTTATTTATAAACGTGCATCCAGATGCAAACAAAGAAACAGTAATGAGTGCAAGAAGTAACTTTTTCATAGAAGCAATATTGAGTTATAAAAATAAAAAAGGGAGTTGATAGAACACAACTCCCTTTTGAAATCTATGAAATTGGTTTAGAAGTTAACCTTCAAAGAGAAGTTCATTGTTCTTCCCCAACTCCAGTATCCGTATTTAAATACGTTAGCAGTACCGTCGAATTTATCCTGTGCCTGAACCAAAGTGATTTTATTGGTTACGTTTTCAACATTCCAGTTAAACAAAGCGGGCATACCAGCCAGTTTGAAATGCCATCCTAAACGCATATTCAACATTCCGTAATCGGGTAAGCGCCATGCTTGTTGCGTATTGAGCTTGTTGTTACGGTTAGCAGGTGTTAAATCTGAATACAGGTTGGTGTAGTACAGGTAGTTGAAGCCAAGATCCAAGCTTTTTGCAATTTTTACTTTTCCGAACAAACCGTAGGAAGTCTGAGGTTGCTGACCTACTCTTAAGTTTTTAGTGTAGAGGTAAGCAGTACCTTCTTCAGCATGGGTTTGGTCATTGTAAATGGTAGCGGCAACATCGTTGGAATAGATCCATTTACCGAAGTTGGCCATACCTCCCAGGTTCAACCAGTCAGTTACCTGATAATGGGCTTCCAATTCAATACCTGAGTTGACCTGTTGCAGGTCAGCAATGTAGGCATTGTGCTGAGCGTTGTTGGCATCAAAGTAGCTGGCAATCATGTTGATGTGACCCCAAACGGTATAGTAAGCATCGGCTCTGAAAGTGAAACGGGGTGAAATGTAGTTATAACCGATTTCGCCGGCTGTAACCGTTTCGTTTTTCAGATTGTTGTTTACGTCATTAACATAGTTAAGGAACATGTATTCAAAGAAAGGTACACGTGAGTAGTAACCTGTATTGATGAAGATGTTACTTCTGTCTGAAAGGTTGTAGTTGGCACCCAGTTTTACGTTGTAACCGGCCAGTGAAAGCACTTTACTTTTAGCAGCAGATTGAGCAGGGTAGTAGGAGTAGTGATCAACTCTGTAAGCCCAGGTGTTGGATGCTGTACCGGTGAGGAAAGCATTGAAGGCACCGTGGGTGTATTTCAACTGTGCAAACAGTCCACCATAAGTTACGTGTCCATCATCCCAATAGGCAACTTTATCACCTACACGGCGGATACCGTAAACGCGGTCTACATAATAGTCACCACCCAGCAGGTTCCGAACTTCACGGTAGTGTTCGCCTACATAATGACGGTAGTCAATACCGGCCATCAAATTAAAGGAATCACCTAATTTGTAGGTTAAAGTGGACAGCAGTCCCCACCATTGGTGGTTGTTTACTGAGTTACGGATGATTGATGTTGAACGAGCCTGTGTCGTTGAATAGGCTGAATCAATATTGGCAGCATTTGCGTCTACTGTTTTAATCCAGTTAATCTGACCGTAGGATGTGTTGGAGGTATAAGCTCCCAAAGGGCCAGAACCACCGCCTTTACCAAATGAGTAGTACAGCGAGGTAGCCAAGTGAGCTTTGTCACTCAGTTTGGAATACCAGTTCAAAGCCATCTGAGGTTTGTTGTAGTAGTTTACACGAACATTAAGCTGTTCGCCACCGAGCCATCCCCAGTTAGAGTTATATCTCGGGCCGTATTTGTCAAATTCAGACTGTGTTTCCATGTATACTCTTTGTCCGTGTTGCTGAGGAGCACCAAAAGCTGTAAATACCAATTGGTTGTTTTTATTGATTTCCTGTGAAACGGAGAAGAAGAAGGACCAGGCTTTTACCCAGGTTGCATCAACCCATTCAGTACCTGAAGTGTGTGAACCGGAGAATGTGATAGCAGTTCCTGTTTTCAGTTTACCGGTTGACAGTGTCAGCATTTGTTTGTACAGACCAAAATCAGACATTCCAACGGAGAAGGAACCTCCCTTTTGCATGTCAGTAGTTTTGGTAACGATGTTTACAGTACCCCCAACTGAGTTAATAGCCAGTTTTGAAGCACCCAAACCACGCTGAATCTGAATGGTACGGGTTACGTCAGCCAGACCAGCCCAGTCGGACCAGTATTGCCAACCGTTTTCCATGTCATTCACCGGAATACCGTTGATAAGGAAGGCAATGTTTTGCTGTTGGAAACCGCGGATATTCATCTGAGAGTCACCAAAACCACCACCTGAACGGGTAGCATACACATTAGGTGTAGTGTTCATAATCTGAGGAAATTCCTGTGTTCCCAAATTAGCTGAGATGTCTTGTGAACTGATGGTCGACACAGCAACCGGAGTTTCTCTGTTTACAGCAATGTTGGCCAACACGTTTACTTCGTGCAAACCAATAGCGTCAGAAGATAAGTTCACCGTTCCCAAATCAACAGTCTGACCGTTTTTAACTGTGACTTCTTTTGTTATAGATACGTAACCTACATAGCTGAATTTCAATTTTTGAACGCCAGCAGGCACCTGAAAAGAGAAACTACCATCCAGGCTGGTGGTTACACCAGTAGTAGTTCCATCAACAACCACGGTAGCACCCACAAGTGTTTCGTGGCTTTTGGCGTCTTTTACAACACCTTTCACAGTACCCTGAGCAAATACAGCACCTGCAAAAAGAATGCTGAGCATCAGGGTCATAAGTAATTTTGTTCGTCTCATAAAACAATAATTAATTTAACAATTTGGTTTCTTGTTTTTCTGCGGCAAATATATTCATTCACCTACCTCATTGTATTAAGTAAATATTAATTGAAGCGAACCTTTCAACAGTTTGTAGTGGAAAATTGAATAAAAAATTGAAAAACAGAATCTTAAGATGTTAAGATTTACTAATTATTGTTAATAAAATTTAGAAAAAAGACACACTTCAGGGAGAAAAAAAGCCAATTTTAAAGAAAAAACGTCTATAAAAACGGGTTTTTGGATTATAATATTCGTCGTTCATTGAGCTTGCTTTTCTGTACTTTCAGAAATAAAGTTTCAACAGGATATTGAAATTGGTTCCGAAGGACCAGAATCCACGGAAACTGTTCAAATCACTTGTACTTCCATCCAATCCTGAGACTATATGAATGGTATTCAGGAGATTGTATCCGTTTACTTGTAACAAGGCAGGAATTTTTGAAATACTGAAGGGGATTGATGCATAGGCGTTCAGTGTGCCATACGATGGGAAACGGTAGGGTTGGCTTAGGTTCATAGGGTTATTTCTGGACAAGGGGTCAAAATCAGCATAGAGTTTATTGTAAAAGAGGTATTCAACCTTTAAGCTAAACCGGTTGAACCATCGGGTATCGGCAAAGATTCCGACTTGTCGCTGGGCGGTTCCGCCCACATACAATCCTTTTGCATATACATTGATGGTGTCGGTAACCACATTATTGTTATTGATTAATGTAGCCTGTACATTGTTTAACCAACGGTAGTCTCCGAATGAAAACAAAGCCCCTACTTTAATTTTGTCGGAAAAAGCGTAGTTGATTTTGCCTTCAATGCCTTTGTGTAACGAATTCAATCCATTGATCATTGATCTGGATTGTTGATTGTTAGTCAGTTGAACGTATTGATCGCTTAGGAGGGAAACATTATCCCAGCGCGTATAGTAGGCTGTAATGGCTCCTTCCAGACGATTGCCTGTAAACCGATAACCGATTTCCATGGTTTTAACAATTTCATTCTGAAGATTTTGAACCGGTACGTTTGTGTAGTTTCCGAAAACAAAAGTAAAGAAGGGTGCCTTTGAGATGTAGGCTGCATTGAAATAGATCTGACTCACCGGTGATAATTGAACATTCAGTCCGATTCGGAAATCAAACCCCGGCTTTTTAACTACCATACTTTTTTGATGGGTGATGTAGTTATACCGATCAATTCTTTGGTACCAGTGATTGTTGGCTCCCAATGCAGCATAAGCTTTAATTTGTTCGTTGTCAAACACGAGTCGGGAATAAGCGTTCAATTGCTGAATGATGGAATTGTTGTCCACTTTAATAATGTCACCAACTGTTTTGATCTGATTTCTGTCTGCCACACCACTTAGCGACCAACCGTAATCTTCAATATAGAATTTACCCCCCAACAGGTTTGAAATTTGCTGCCGCAGGTAGGAATTTAAATAGCGATAGTATACTCCACCCGTAAACGTGAAATGCTTGTCGAGTTTTTGTTTGTAAGTACTCATGAAACCACCGGTAATGAATGTTGACAGGTAGTTGGTCCCTACCCGGAGTGAATAGCCGGTAACGGTATCTCCATTAGCTAAAATATAGGGTGTTTGGTTGGTCGCATTCATTGAATAAATTCTATTCCAGTCGATCTGTCCCGACGCGGTTCTGAATTCAAAAATGGATGGGGCATAGTTGAAACTGTCGGACCACTTTCCGCCTCCGTTGCCGTAGCTAATAAAAACTGAATTGGAGAGATGTTTGTTTTGACTGATGGTGAGGTCGTGGTTGATACTTAGGAAGGGCTTATGGTAAAAATTTTCAGAGGCATTCATCAAGTGTCCGTCCAGGCCCCCCCAGTCTTTGTTGTATTTAATGCCGTGGAGTTGAACTTCTTCATTGGAAAGCCTGATGGTTCTTTGCCCGTGGTGTTGAGGAGAGCCCAACAGCGTAATATTGATGTGGTTATTTTTATTGATTTGTTTGTTGGCTGAAAAGAAATAGGAAAAGCCTCTGACATAGGTGGCATCCACATAGCCCGGCCCCTGGAAATAGGAACCCAGAAAACTGAGTTTCCAGCCGTTTTTTGTCTTTCCGCTGTTCAGGGTTAGTGTAAGTTTACTGTTCCCGTAATCGGTGAACTGATAGCTGAATGTTCCGCCTTTCGGACGGTGGTTGTTTCGGGTAATGATGTTGATGCTTCCTCCCACAGCATCGGTGGCCATATTGGCCAGCCCTGGCCCCTGTTGTACCTGTATTTCTGCAGCCGCATCATTCAGCCCCAGCCAGTTGCTCCAGTAGACTAATCCGTTTTCCATGCCATTGATGGGAATTCCGTTGAGCAACAACCCCACATTGTTTTGTTTAAACCCCCGGATACTGACTGCTGCATCTCCGCTGCCTCCACCTTCCCGGATACTGAAAACACTGGGAACAGATTGTAAAGCCAGGGGTAAGGGCCGATCTCCCAGTTGATTTCGTACGGTTCTTGAATTTAATGTGGTTACGTTTACAGGATCTCTTGGGCTTTGTGCCAAACCGGAAGTAATGTTGACTTCATTCAACCGGTAGGATCGGGGAATGAGGTCAATGGTGCCCAGATCGGTTTTTTTTCCTTTGGCAGTGAACGAGACAATCTTGTTTTGGTATCCAATGGTTTTAATGGTTATATATGCTTTATTCTCAGGGGTACTGAACTGGAAATATCCACTGCTGTCACTGACGGTCCCTGTTCTGAGATTGTCAATCATAATCTGGGCAAGCGCTACAGGCTGATGACTGCTTTGATCTACCAGTCGGCCCATAATTAGATTTTGTGAAAAAACAGTGAAGTGAAAAATAACAACCAACAGTGTGAGAAAACTCCTTTTCATAAACTTGTATTTTTTGATAAAACCCTAAAGACAATCAGGGCAAAAGGAGTATACATACTCATTGACCACATAACCCCACGGCAGGAATGCCCGCTATAGATCAAGCCAATGAATTAATTCTTCTCCCATCCAGACTGTTACTGTCGGCTTCCGGATTTCACGGAATCAGTCCCGATCTCTCGGGAGTCGCGGGCTTTAACCGCCGGTCGGGAATTCTTGTCGATGACAAGGCACCCTGCCCTGAAGAATGTCGGTGCAAAAATATTCTAATCTGCCAAATCCCCAACAGAATCAGGCAATCTTTTTTATGAATTCAGTGAAATACTTATTCAGATTAAATGACTAATGCAGGAAATAGGCCAGACCAACCCCGATAAAGGTAGCTACGGCATAGCCCAGTGTTCCACATAAAATAGCAGGTATTACCAGTGACTTCCATCTTCTGCCAACAGCCATGGCAGCAGCTGTTGTGGGCCCGCCCATATTGGCATTGGATGCAATCACAATCTCAGCAATATCCAGTTTGAACAATTTTCCGACACCCAGAATGAAGATGAGATGGACCAGTAGGATGAGTCCCGCAAAGAAAAAGAGCATCGGGCCTACTTTTAGCACAACCAAGATATTGGCGCTGGCACCAATGGCTGCAAAAAAGATTTGCATGAAAAAGGACCCGATCATATCGGCTCCTTTAATACGATTCATTTGTTTTGGAAAGATACTGGCAATAAGAATAATCAATACGGTGATGATAAGGATGGCACTCCCTTTTATGGCAACCACATCCTGGAGGAAAAATCCAACAGCGGCAATGATCAGACCTATACTGAGTGACATGCCCATATCCAGCAATCCCGGGTTCTCATTGATCTCATCCATGGAAAGTTCTGATGCTTCCAGTTTTTCGGCTTCTTCCTGGTGGTTGTTTTTGAAGTGTTTTTTCAAAAATCCCATGGAAGGCAGCGCAAACAGTACAAGAAAATACAAAGTCATCACCAGGTTGTCAGCAGCAACACCGGCAGTAAGTAAATCTCCCGAATGCAGTTGCAGAGCCTGTGAACTGGCAACATAGTTCATGGATCCGCCAATATATGTGGAGCAAAAGATCCCGGCCAGTTTCCAACCTTCTTCACCCAGCGGAATGGTCTTGAAAGCAATGATTGTACCCACTACCGTTCCCACAGCACCAATCCCGAAAGCAATGAGGGTAGGGCCGGCCTCTTTTATTATTCTGCGGAGGTTGGCCCTGAACAAGAGCAACGGCACAGCCAAAGGAACCAGGTAAGCCCACACGAGATCATAGGTGTCAGATTTACTCGGAATGATGGTGAAATTGGACAGAAGGAAAGTGAATAATATACTGATGACAACACCTGACACTTTTTTCCCCCAGCGGGTATGCTGTTCTGCCCAGATGCCAAAAGTGGCCCCAAAAACTAAAACAGCCCAAAGAATCCAATGCTGGTCAGGTCGAATGAGTGAATGTACTTCCATTTGGTTTTTTGGGAAGCAAATGTAGGGAATTCTTCAGAATTGTTTTTTCAGCCAATTGACGCAGAAACAAACAGCCGGTTATTGAGCCGGCTGTGTTTCTTTTTGGTGGATATAGTTGAGTGCATTTAATGCAGCTATGGTTCCGTCTGATACGGCTGTGGTAATCTGACGAAAACGTTTGGCACGGCAATCTCCGGCAGCGAAGACGCCCTGAATATTGGTTTTCATCGATTCGTCGGCTAATATTTCACCCCATTGGTTTAATTGTAGCGGGCCGTTTTTAAATACTTCCGTATTGGCTTCATAACCGATGAAAATAAATACCCCGTCAATTTTTTTCTCATTCAGGGCACCCGTTCTCAGGTTTTTATAGACCACTTTATTCAATTGGTTTTCCCCAGAAAATTCGGTAATATGAGATTCCATAATGAAATCAATCTTTGGATTCTCTTTGGCTTTATCAACAGCATGTTCAAATGCCTGGAAATGATCAAACTCGTGCAAAATGGTCACTTTACTGGCATATTTGGTTAAGGAAACCGCTTCTTCGAGTGCTGAATTCCCCCCGCCTACAACAATGATTTCCTTGTCCTGAAAAAAATCGCCGTCGCAGGTGGCACAGTACGAAATACCTTTGCCTTTGAATTTCTCTTCACCGGGAACACGCAGCATTCTGGAACGACCTCCTGTGGCCAGAATTACAGCCGGAGCTTCAAACACATCCCCATTTTCAAGTGTGACGGTTTTGGTTTTTCCTTCCAGTTGCATGGATTTCACCTTAACGTTGCTTTTAACTTCACAACCAAAACTTTTAGCTTGTTTAGCCATAGTAGCCGAAAGCTGGTATCCGGTTGTTTTTTCAATGCCGGGATAATTGGCAATTTCATAGGTCAGAATCATTTGACCACCCGGCATGCCCGTATCCAAAACCACGGCTTTGGACTTGGCACGTGAAAGGTAAATACCGGCTGTCAGTCCAGCTGCTCCACCACCCATTATAATGACATCAAATTGATTTTGATTCATGATGATTTGCATTTAATCAGGTGAACCACTTTCGTGCGAAAGTGGTTCACCTGGTATAATTTTTCAGTTCTTAATTAAGCTCGCGATCCAGAATCTCGGTAATCTGTTCCTTGCTCTGGATGCTGCTGGTAGCTGCAGCTACTTTTCCGTTTTTATAGTATACAGTGAAGGGAAGGCCCATGAATCCACTGCATTCGGGCAGTTCGCGAATGACTCTGGCTTCGGGGCTGTCAAACAACATATCCCGGAATTCAACATGAGTGTATTCATCCTGAAGTTCTTCCATGGAAGCATAAACGGGTACGCACATAGGGCCCATACGGCCGCAGCATACCATTACATTTTCTTTTTCGCTGATCAACTGTTCCAGATCAGCGGCAGTAGCTATGTGTTTTAAATTGGTGGGTAATACCATGATGATTAATTTTATTAGTAAAACATGACAGACCCTTATCAGAAATTATGCCATAAGACAATGATGTAAAAGGCTTAACAGCTAATTGAATAGAAAAAAGGAAACTGAAAAAGAAGAATTTTTACCGCTTAGACTTTTTGTGTCAGTTTTGTCAGTCTTAAATACTGAGTTCGTGACTGATGTCATTCAGGAACGTGTTCAGCATTTTGCGCCGGTACTGCATGATCCAGCGTGGGTGAGGCAGGGGTACGATCTCGTTAAATATTTTCAGGCTGCTGTTGAGCATCATCAGATAGTCATAATTTTTTCCCTGCCCCAGGCAGAAGCATTTTTGGGTATCCATTCCCAGTGCAATCTGTTGGACCAGCGTCTTCACTATGAAAGGTTTCAGTTGTTTTTGAAGTGTGAGGTCGTCATAGTAATTGTAATTTTTACCCTCCTTGACAAAGCCCAGAGGGCTAATGGCTCCGATAAAATAATGTTTGTAAAAATGATCCGGTCCCCCCATTCGGTTGATGAGCAGGTAAATAAATTCAGAGGATAACTCCGGTTTTTTTGCAAAGTTATTGGAAATACCGCAGTCCTTTTCCAGCCGAACAGGATCGGTAAACGGGATTCCCGTAATTCCGGCACCAAATCTGCCCGGATTGATTCCGAAAATAATTCTCCGTATTGCCTGATCATTATAATATCGGGTGTAAAATTTCTTACAGACATCAAGAGTATCTTTTACAGCATAAGGATTCATTACCTCTATTCCTTCAGGAAGTTTCCGGTTGATTTCCAGTCCCGCATAAAAATGAATGATTTTTTCGGCAGTGGTCATTGAACGATCATTAATGAGCTAAGATATTCATTTTCGGTAAGAGTAGTCAACTCATACAAGTGTTAAATTATACCTGAAATTAGTCAGACCAGTTGATAAGTGAATTACGTAAACGTTTGTAAGTTTTTTACTGTTTTTATATTTTAGTATGTGAATCTTTCACGATATGGACAAAATATTAAATTTTTATATTTGTAACACGCTGTTAAATAGTATATAACACGGTTGGCTTGTTTGAGGATTGTCCCTTCATTTTACAGGCTCTTTTTTATAGGAAATAGGGTGTTGCATTGATTCAAGATGTAATTTTGCACCCAAAATTGAAAAGTTAATCAACATTAACCAAAGCATAAGAAATGAAATTAGAAAATATCATGAACAGCCTGGAACAAAAACATCCGGGCGAAGCAGAGTACCTGCAGGCAGTGCGCGAAGTGCTGGAAACCATAGAAGAAGTGGTAAATGAAAATCCCCAGTTTGAAACTGCCGGTATCATTGAACGGATTGTAGAACCCGACCGCATCTTGACCTTTAAAGTGCCGTGGATTGATGATCAGGGTAAAGTACAGGTAAACCTGGGGTACAGGGTGCAATTCAACAACGCATTGGGTCCGTACAAAGGAGGTCTTCGTTTTCACCCCAGTGTGAATCTGAGTATTCTCAAGTTCCTTGGTTTTGAACAGATTTTTAAAAATTCATTGACTACATTGCCTATGGGGGGCGGAAAAGGTGGTTCTGATTTCAATCCCAAAGGAAAATCAGACAATGAAATTATGCGTTTTTGCCAGGCATTCATGCTGGAACTGTGGAAGCTGATTGGTCCCGAAACGGACGTACCTGCCGGTGATATTGGTGTAGGTGGTAAAGAAATTGGCTATTTGTACGGCATGTATAAAAAACTGGCCCGTGAGAATACCGGTGTTTTGACCGGAAAAGGGATCGAGTGGGGTGGAAGTTTGATTCGTCCCGAGGCTACTGGTTTCGGCGGGACTTATTTCACCGATGAAATGCTTCAGATGAAAGAGGATTCCTTTGAAGGCAAAACAGTAGCAATTTCAGGGTTTGGTAACGTAGCCTGGGGTGTTGCATTGAAAGTGAGCGAACTGGGCGGTAAAGTGGTAACCATTTCAGGTCCTGACGGATATATTTACGATGAAGCCGGTGTGACAGGTGAGAAAATTGACTACTTGTTGGAACTGCGCGCTACCAATCAGGATATTGTTGAGCCTTATGCTCAGGAGTTCCCCGGCGCTGTTTTCGTGCCCGGCAAAAGACCCTGGGAAGTTAAATGCGACATTGCGATGCCTTGTGCTACCCAAAATGAATTAAACGGGGAAGATGCTCAGAAACTGATTGATAACGGAGTTCAGGTTGTTTCCGAAGTCTCGAACATGGGTTGTACACCCGAAGCGGTTATTTTGTTCCACAAAAACAAAATTCCTTTCGGACCGGGTAAAGCAGTAAATGCAGGTGGTGTAGCTGTTTCAGGACTGGAAATGTCACAGAATGCCATGAAATTTTCCTGGTCAAAAGAAGAAGTGGATGAAAAACTAAAAGTCATCATGAATCTGATTCATGAAGCCTGTATTCAGCACGGTACCGAAGAAGACGGGTACATCAACTACGTAAAAGGTGCCAATATTGCAGGATTCCTTAAAGTAGCGAATGCAATGATGGATCAGGGAGTAATATAGAAGAATTTTCATATTGATAATTGAGAACCCGTTTGTTTGTACAAACGGGTTCTTTATTTTCAATAAATTTTATCGAAAATCATCGCAGGGAAATGTGTCTGGCTCTTTCGGAATTTGAAACGATTTCTTATCTTCGCACTCTTGTAAATTTTGATCAAAATGAATTTCCCCGAAAGGGGTTGAGAATTAAGAATAAAGGGTTCTGAAATGGATGAAATGGATGAAAAGCAACTTCCGGAAGAAAACGAAGAGCTGAAAGACGACGAACAGGGTAAAGAAGAGGGTACAAAGCAATTGTATTTGCACGGTATGTATGAATCCTGGTTCCTCGACTATGCCTCATACGTTATTCTGGAAAGAGCAGTTCCTGAGGTTGACGATGGGTTAAAACCTGTTCAGCGAAGGATCTTGCATTCCATGTACCGGTTGGATGACGGACGCTTCAACAAAGTCGCCAATCTGATAGGTCATACCATGCAGTTTCATCCGCACGGTGATGCTTCAATCGGTGATGCACTGGTTCAACTGGGGCAAAAGGATTTGCTGATCGAAACCCAGGGAAACTGGGGTAATGTGCTGACGGGTGACAGCGCGGCTGCACCCCGATACATCGAAGCCCGGTTGTCAGCCTTTGCAAAGGAGGTAGTGTTCAATCCTAAAACCACTGAATGGAAAGCAACCTATGACGGCAGGAACAAAGAACCCGTCTGTCTTCCGGTAAAATTCCCCTTGCTGTTAGCCCAGGGGGTGGAGGGAATCGCTGTAGGACTGGCCTCCAAGATATTACCTCATAATTTCAACGAACTGATCGATGCCTCCATTAGTTATCTTCAGGATAAGGATTTTGAATTGGTTCCGGATTTCCCAACCGGGGGAATGGGCGATTTTTCCAAATATAACGAAGGGGTCAGAGGGGGAAAAGTAAGGGTAAGAGCCAAGATCTCCCAACGCGATAAAAAGACCCTGGTCATTACAGAAATTCCGTTTACTACCAATACTTCGTCGCTGATCGATTCCATTGTTCAGGCCAATGAAAAAGGAAAGATCAAGATTAAGAAGATCGACGACAACACGGCTGAAGACGTAGAAGTTGTTGTTTACCTGGCCAACAACGTTTCTCCGGATCAGACAATTGACGCTCTGTACGCATTTACAAATTGCGAGGTTTCCATATCCCCCAATTCTTGTGTCATTGTTGAAGGGAAGCCTCATTTCTTGTCGGTAAAGAAGATTCTCAGACAGAATACAGATCATACGGTTCATCTTCTGCAAACGGAACTGAAAATTCGTTTGAATGAACTGGAAGAACAGTGGCATTTTTCTTCACTGGAAAAAATCTTTATTGAAAACCGTTTGTATTTGCTCATTGAGGAATGCGAAACCTGGGAGTGTGTGCTGCAAACCATCGACAAAGGTCTGGATCCTTTTAAGAAGAAACTGAAACGGGAAGTGACGGAAGATGATCTGGTGCGTTTGACAGAGATCAAGATCAAGCGAATTTCTAAATTCAACGCCTTTAAAGCCGATGAGCAGATCAAAAGGATAGAAGAGGAAATCAAGGAAGTAAATAACCATTTGGAACATCTGGTGGATTATGCCATTAATTATTTCCGTCAGATCAAAAAGAAATATGGTAAAGGAAGGGAACGAAAAACCGAAATCCGAAATTTCGATACCATCCAGGCCTCTATGGTGGCGGTGTCCAATCAAAAACTTTACGTAAACCGGGAAGATGGCTTTGCAGGCACTTCGCTTAGGAAAGATGAGTTTGTCTGTGACTGCTCCGACCTGGATGATATTATTGTCTTCAGGGAGGATGGTTCCTTTGTGGTGACCAAAGTGGCCGACAAATTCTTTGTGGGGAAGAACGTACTCTATTTGGACGTGTTCCGTAAAAATGATGACCGAACCATCTACAATTTGATCTACCGTGACGGGAAACAGGGGAATTATTTTGTGAAACGGTTTGCTGTGAAAGGCGTTACTCGTGATAAGGAGTATGACCTGACACAAGGGACCAGCGGTTCCAAGATTATCTATTTTACTGCCAATCCCAACGGAGAAGCTGAAGTGATTCGGGTGAACCTGAGACCTCGACCCAAGATGAAAAAAACATCACTGGATTTTGATTTCAGTACCCTGGCCATCAAAGGCAGGAGTGCAAGAGGAAATATTCTCAGCAGAACCGCTATCCGCAACATCGTTCAACGCGAGGAAGGCGTGTCAACCCTTGGTGCGCTGGATATTTGGTATGACGATACGGTGATGCGTTTGAATACGGAAGAAAGAGGACGTTACATCGGGGCCTTTAAAAGTGACGATAAGATTCTTACCCTGTTGTCTACCGGCGAGTTCAAGCTCACCTCATATGATCTGTCGACCCATTTTGAGGACAATATGGTCTACATTGGTAAGTATGATCCGGATGAAATTATTTCGGCAGTTTATTTTGACGGTGAACAGCAACGCTATTACGTCAAACGATTCCAGATTGAAGAGGATACCGTGATGAACAGAACCTATTCCTTTGTTTCCGATTCGAAGGGGACAAAAATGAATCTTTTTACCCTGGATTATCTGCCTCGCCTGGAAGTGGAAGTAATGTCCAAATCTGGAGATGTTTCACTGGAAGTCATTCCGCTGGCTGATTTTATTGCTGTAAAAAGTTACAAAGCCCGTGGAAAACGGTTGGTGGAAAAAGAACTTAAGAAGATGAAACTGATCGAACCGTTGCCGTATCAACCGGATGAGAAAGAGAATGAAGACGAGGAGCCTGAGGTTTCAGAATCGGAGGAGATGATGAACACTGAAGAGCAACAAGAGTCTCCCCAAAATGAAGAACAGAAAGAGGATACCCCTCACTCTGACAAAAAAGATTCCGATAAGCAAGGTGATTCCCAAATGGAACTCTTCTGAGAGTTGCCATTTTCTTGTTTTTCATATGATTCATGACCTGAATTTTTATGTTTATTTAAAGAAACTTCATGTTGTGAATGAACGGGTTTTCCTAATTTTGCATTACCCAAAAAATAACGAAGATATGAAACAAGAAAATGTATTAGAAGTATCACCTTCCGTACAATGGATCGGTGTTGTTGACTATGATCTCGTAACTTTTGATGTGATCATGACTACGGAATACGGTACCACGTATAATTCCTATTTTATCGATGCTGAAAAAAAGGCAATCATTGAAACTTCCAAGGAAACTTTCTGGGAAGAATACGAGAAAAAGATCAGGAAGGTTGTGAACCCTGAAGAAATTGAATACATTGTTTTAAATCATACGGAACCGGATCATTCGGGGAATTTAAAGAATCTGCTGAATATTGCACCCAAAGCCAAAGTCGTGGCATCCACCACAGCCATCCGCTATTTGAAAGATATGATGGGAATGGAGTTTGAATCCATCGCCGTTAAAGACGGCCACACACTGGACCTGGGGAACAAAACACTGCGTTTTCTCTCAGCACCCAACCTGCACTGGCCCGATACCATGTATACATACCTGGAGGAAGATCAGCTGTTGTTTACCTGCGACTCATTTGGATGCCACTTTGCAGATGATAAAATGTTTGATGATCTGGTAGACGACTTCGGTGTGGCATTCCGATATTATTTTGATGTGATCATTAAACCGTTCAGTAAGTTTATGTTGAAGGCCATCGAAAAAATTGAACCTTTGGAAATTAAAGCAGTTTGTCCCGGTCACGGGCCCATTCTGCGTTCCAACTGGAAGCAACTCGTGGACCTGACAAAATACTGGTCACAGAAATACCTGATGCAACCCCAAAAAAACCGGGTTTTTATACCTTATGTTTCTGCATATCATAAAACGGCTGATCTTGCGGAAGAAATTGCCCGGGGGCTCAAGAGTACAGGGGAAGTTGAGGTGGAGTTGATGGATATTGAGCAGACCCATCTCGGTGAACTGGAAATGAAACTGACCCAGTGCAATGCACTGATTGTGGGAAGTCCGACTATAAATCAAAATATTTTACTGCCGGTTTACCGGTTGTTTTCGGTGGTAAATCCATACCGAGATCATGGAAAACTGGCCGGATCTTTTGGTTCATACGGATGGAGTGGTGAAAATAAAGAGATGCTTACCGCTAATTTAAAATCACTGAAATTTAAGGTGCTTGACGAAGGGGTTTTTGTGAAATTCAACCCCACAGAGGACGAGAAGAAGCAGGCATTCCAGTATGGCATTAATTTTGGAAGAGAATTAATGGCCAGCGTGCACTGAGGTTTGCAGGTAAAAAGTAGTACTTTTATACGACCGATAACCCTTGTGTACGATTTATTAATTTGAAACCGAACAAATATGATGAAGAATAAGGCGTTTAGGAGTATTAGTTTTATCAGCCTGGTGCTGGTATTGTTTCCTTTTTCTCAGGTAGTTGGACAAACACAACGACGCATTGCCCGTGACTTTGTGAAATCACTTGAGCAAACTAAAAAGGTCGTATTGATTACCGAACCGGATTATATTTACATGTATAATCTGAAAAAAGATATCCTGAAGAAATTTCCCGGAGCCACCAAAGAGGAGCAGGATTCCTTGCTTTGGGCCCATTCCGATTTTATCAAACAAATCAGTGACAGCACTTTTTTTGTGCATTTCATGAAGGGGTTTACCAAAGAGTTGATAACTTTTAACCTGGTTCCATATATAAATAAGGTTCCGATGGGGATTACAGATCCAACTTATAAAGTGGATCTGGCGCAGGTTGAGTTGGAGGAACAGTACTATCCTTTCGTGGATACCGCTTATTACAATGATAAAGCTTTGGTTTTCAGAAAAGACCTGAATGCACTGGATTTCAGTATGTGGTTTAAGATTCACTCTCTTCCTCAGGCAAAAAAGGATACCACAGTTCTGTTTGCAGAATATTTGTTATCGGATATGGTGAATGACGGCAGTTTTTTTATGCAAAATAACGGTTCTATTGTGTATTACTATAAGATGGACAGGCTTACCATAAAGAAAATCTACAATTATGTGGAGAATCTGGGAAGAATTTATGCCGGTTACACATTTGATTATATTTTAAATCAGTACATTCAAAATCATGTAACAGATTATAACAAAGAGAAAGACTACTGGCATTACGATCCTTACAACAAGAAACTATATACCGACAACGAAAATCGTTTTATCAATATTAAAGATTAGTGAAACGGTTTCCTGATATTTCCTATTTTTGGTGTGTATGAAGGAACTTCTTATATACATTCCTAAGGAAACAAACCGTGTCCGGTATGTTCTCAGGCTTGTTTTTTTTGATTTATTGAAGGTTTCCTACAGTCTCACAACCGATCTGGATTCTTTTCAGTCTGCTGATCAACCAAAAATGATGTATGGGAACAAGGCGCATACCGATGATTTGTTTTTTAAATCGTCGGGGTTGCTCTTTGAAAGAGGAGTGAAGACTGTTGATACCAACGTGATGGTTTTTAACGGTGATCCGGCGTTATTCCCGGTGTATGATGAGGATTCTGTTTTACCCTTTGATGTCTTTTCTGCCATATTTTATCTGGTATCACGTTATGAAGAGTATCTGCCCTTTGTACGTGATCAACACGGAAGGTTTGCTGCTCATCTGAGCATCAGCACTAAGCTGAACATTCTGCAACGCCCCATGGTGAATCTTTGGGCTTTGGAAGTGAAAAAAGTCATTCTGGAACGTTATCCTGAATTTCAATTCCCGGATAAAAAGTTCCGGTTCATCGCCACTTATGATGTGGATTCGGCCTGGGCGTTTTCCCAGAAAGGTTTTTTCAGAACTCTTGGAGGCTTTTACCTGGCGTTGAAAAACTGGCGTCTCCGCGACATGTTGTTTCGGGCAAAGGTGTTGTTCAACAAAGAAAAGGATCCATTTGATACGTTTGATCTTCAAATGGAATACCAGAGAAAATATAACTTACGCCCCTTGTACTTCATTTTATTTGGACAGTACACACGCTTTGATAAAAACATCAGCATCCACAACAGACGATTCAGGAGGCTTGTGAAATGGATTGCTGATTATGCAACGGTAGGTGTTCATCCTTCGTATTATTCAACAGACTTTCCGGAGTTGCTTAAAAAGGAAAAAACGGCGTTGGAGGATTTATTGAAAACCGATATTAAACACAGCCGGCAGCATTTTCTGAAACTGACATTGCCTGATACGTACCAAAATTTCATTGAAAACGACATTCTGGAAGATTACACCATGGGATATGCTGCTTTACCAGGGTTCCGGGCAGGAATTTGCGATACATACCGGTTTTATGATTTGGACCTGGAAGTGGAAACCAAGCTTCGGATCCATCCGTTTACGGTCATGGACGGTACCTTGAAAGATTATATGCATCTGGGGCCAACCGAAGCCATTGAACGTATCAGACAGCTTATGAACGAAGTAAAGCAGGTAAACGGAACATTTATATCCTTATGGCATAATGAATCACTGAGTAACAAAAAAAGATGGAGAGGATGGCGCAGAGTGTACGAAAACATGCTGGAAATGGCCTCCAATCCTAACCCCAGTTAATCCCATGATTCAATACCTGACACATGCCGAAATTGATAAAAAGAAATGGGATCACACCATTGATCAGGCTTTTAATGGAAATGTTTATGCGTATTCCTGGTACCTCGACCGGGTTCATCCATACTGGGAAGCACTGATTGAAGGAGATTACGAACGGGTCATGCCTTTGACGGGCAACAAAAAATGGGGTGTGCATTATTTGTTTCAACCTTTTTTTACCCAACAACTGGGGGTTTATTCTATAAAAATCCTCTCGAAAGAGCATATCATCGATTTTATTGACAATATTCCGGAGAAATTCAGGTTTGCTGAATATAACCTGAACATTTATAATCATCCCGACTTAGGCTCCCCGTATCAATTAATCCCTCAAAGAAATTTTTTACTGGATTTAATTGATGATTATGAGAAACTATATCGCCACTACAATTCAAATACCAAACGAAATTTAAAAAAAAGCCAGAAACACCAATTTTCCCTTTCCAAAAACATCAAACCGGAACGCATAGTAGAGTTGTTTGTCGAAAACAAGGGAAAAGAGGTAACCGATTGGAAGCAAACAGAATACCTGCGTTTGCAAGGGCTGATGTATATGGCTCAGTACAAAGGAAAAGGAATAACTTACGGAGTTTTTACCGGCAAAAACGAATTGTGTGCCGCAGCCTTTTTTCTCTATTCCAATCAGCACCTGACCTTCTTGTTTTCGGGAAGCAATAAATTTGCCAAACAATCAGGAGCTATGACCTTCTTATTTGACTCGGTAATCAGGGAGTATGCAGAAAATCAAATGATTATGGACTTCGAAGGATCCAACGATCCAGGGCTGGCAAGGTTTTACAAAGGCTTTGGGGCCAAGGAAGTTCAGTACAAGAGATTAGTTTACAACAAGCTCCCTTTCCCGTTAAAGCAAATGCTTGGTTTAAAGAAATTCATGAAAAAAAACTGATCGGTGAAAAAACATTTGGATTCGACATATTTTCAAGTTATTTCAGTTATTTTTGCAATAAGAACAAAGTTATGGTACAGGAATTAGGTAAGCAAAACTCCCTTTTAAATCAGTTTCTTTCCGAACTGAGAGATGTCAATATTCAAATAGATCGCTTGCGTTTTCGCAAAAATATGGAACGAATTGGGGAGATCTTTGCTTACGAGATCAGTAAAGGACTGGAATATGTGGAGAAAGATGTGGTTACTCCTTTGGGAACTGCCAAAATGCACGTCTTGAAAAGACAACCTTTTCTCGCCACAATTCTGAGAGCAGGATTACCTTTGCATCAGGGAATGTTGAATTACTTTGACCGAGCCGGTAATGCTTTTGTGTCGGCTTATAGAAAGTATGACCATGACGAGGACTTTGTGATTAAGCTGGACTATTTGTCGTCTCCTAACCTGCAGGATGGAGTCCTGATTCTGAGTGATCCCATGTTGGCTACGGGTGGTTCTTTAATTGCCTCGCTCAAAGGGTTGCTTGAAAAAGGGGAACCGGCAGAAATTCACATCGTCTCTGTTTTGTCCAGTAACGAAGGAATTGAAAACCTGAAAAGAAATTTCTCCAAAAGAAAACTAAAAATATGGACCTGTGCCGTCGATGATGAATTGACAGCGAAAGCCTATATTGTACCGGGTTTGGGCGATGCAGGTGACCTGGCCTATGGAGAGAAAGATGATACATTATGAGTGATAGTAATTTCAAACTCATCAGAGAAAACATTAGAATTTCTCTGGAGTCAATCAAAAGTCATAGAGTACGTTCATCACTGACTGTACTAATAATTGCCTTTGGTATTATGGCTTTGGTTGGCATCTTTACAGCCATCGATGCATTGAAATATTCTCTAAAGGAAAACTTTACCAGGATGGGGGCTAATACATTCAGTATCAGCAACAGAAGTCTTAGGGTAAGTTTTGGACATCGCCCCCGCAACGCAAAGGCCTATTCAATAATCTCTTATCAGCAGGCACAGGATTTTAAGCAGATGTATCATTTCCCGGCTGTTACTTCGGTGACAGTGCGCGGAACAGGAATCGCCACCATTAAGTACCAATCCTTAAAAACAAATCCCAATGTAAGTGTGATGGGGGTTGATGAAAATTACCTGACCACTTCAGGAATGGATTTAGCTGAGGGTAGAAATTTTACACTCAACGAGGTACAAAGGGGAAATCATGTTGTGATTCTGGGGAGTGAAATAGTCTCAAAATTATTTCCCAATAAAGAAAATCCCATTGGAAAAATAGTTTCGGTTGGACCGGGCCGATACAGAGTTATCGGAGTGCTGAAGTCCAAAGGGAGTAGTTCGGGCTTTAGCGGCGACAGGACTTGTTTGCTGGCATTGAATAACGTACGACAATACTTTTCTCGGCCCAACATGAACTATAACATCAGTGTTATGGTCACTAATTCGGCTCAGATGGATCCAGCTATTGGACAGGCAACAGGTACGTTCAGGCTGGTCAGAAAAGACAAACTGGGACAACCGGATTCGTTTTCCATTGAAAAAAGTGATAACCTGGCCAATATGTTTATCAGCCTCACATCTAAAATACGTTATGGAGCTGCTGTAATCGGTTTGATTACCCTTCTGGGAGCGGCTATTGGTCTGATGAATATCATGCTGGTTTCAGTAACGGAGCGTACGCGAGAGATTGGTATAAGAAAGGCGCTGGGTGCCAGACGACATACCATCAGAAATCAATTCCTGTTTGAAGCCCTTGTCATTACTCAGATTGGGGGACTGTTGGGAATTGTCATGGGCATTATCATGGGGAACCTTGTTTCCTTCTTTACCCACAGTGCTTTTATTATTCCGTGGTTGTGGATTTTGCTGGGAGTTGTAATATCAGCAGTTGTGGCCTTACTTTCGGGCATTATTCCTGCCGTTAAAGCAGCCCGACTTGATCCCATTGAATCTCTACGGTATGAATAATTGATCGTTTTCTTGTTGTTTCCTTAAATTTATTCCTTTCAATATTTACGTACAGAGGTACGTTTGTATCTGAATATTCAATTCTCGTTAACTTCAGGTTTTGGATTTCACTGACTGCTTTCGTCTGCCGGGTAGGGGACCAGTGTCGAACATCCATTATTTAATACAATCCAACTTATTTAAGCGTTGCCAAGTAGATACGAAATTTACCAGAAGAACATCCGGGGACAGTAGACTAAGTTTACAAATGACAATTTACATAGATAATCAGTAAATCGGTGTAAATTTAGATTTGTAAACAAAAAATAAATTGAAGATAGTTTACAATTGTACATCACCAAAGAATTAGATATAAAACAAATATATATTTCTATTATTCAGTTATTTAAAGTATATAAACTAAAATTTAAATCAGATATATTAGCAATAAAATAGGTGTGGAGTTTGAAAATTAAATTATAATATAACTATTTAGTATGATTGATTTAAATGGTACAAAATAGTAATTAACTTTAGATTACTATTGATTACAGTTTACAATTGTATACTTTGTAATTAACATTTATAAACTAATACGTTTGTGAATAAATGTTACATTTGTAAACTAAATTGAATGTCATGATAGAACGCATCAAATCTTTAATGAATCATTATGAGTTATCTGCTGCTCAATTTGCTGATCAAATTGGGGTTCAGCGTTCTGCATTATCTCATGTTCTTTCAGGGAGGAACCGGCCCAGTTTGGATTTTGTGATCAAAATTAAATCAGAATTCCCGGAAATAAATTTGGATTGGGTTACCATGGGTAATGGTCCAATGATTGGTGATGAAATTACAAGTGGGACTCAATATTCCTCAGAAGATCAGGAGGATCGGGCAATATTTTCACCACAGGTGGAGGAGCACTTAAAGCCAGGTGAGGATAGGGTTATTCATAAAAATACACAAGAGAAGCTACATTCGGCAGATGCAAAAGAGCTGAAAGAAATTGTCCTTTTCTATACGGATGGTACTTTTGAGCGGTTTGTACAGAAGTAAATCTTTAAAAAAAGCCCGCTTTTCAGCAGGCTTTCGTCGTTTATTTTGAGTATGCTAAACCCATTCTCTTGATGAAAAATAGAAATTACTTTCAATAATGGCATTTTCATCGCTGTCAGAGCCATGAACGGCATTGGCTTCGATATTGGTACCGAATAAAGCCCTGATCGTGCCTTCTGCGGCATCTGAGGGATTAGTAGCACCGATATAATCGCGGTAGGCCTGTACAGCATTTTCTTTTTCCAGAACGGCTGCAATAATAGGACCCGATGACATGAAGTCTGTTAAACCATCAAAGAAAGGACGTTCGCTGTGTACAGCATAAAACCGCATGGCTTCTTCCTTCGTCAAACGGGTTAATTTCATTGCTTTGATTGTAAATCCGCCTTTGGCAATTTGCCCCAGAATATCAGCCATATAGCCTTTTCTCATTGCGGTGGGTTTGATCATGGTAAATGTGATGTTTCCTGCCATTTTATAATTTGTTTTTAAATTTTGCGCAAAAGTAACAGATTTTTCTTTTGCAATGTTTTCCATTTGAAATTCAGCCTGAGATTGAAGGGGAGTCCTTCGTCAATTTCTTGTCTGACAGTCTGAGAGAAATCTTTACTTTTGTCACCTAAATCTGATACATGTTTGATACAACTACTATACGTGAAGTGAAGCAATTGCTTCTGCAACCCCGGGATATTGTTCTGGTTTCCCATAAAAACCCTGATGGAGATACCATCGGAGCAGCGTTGGGCCTGATGCATTACTTAAGACAACTGGGGCATCGTGTGGAGGCTTTGGTTCCCAATGAGTTTCCTTCTTTTTACCGGTGGCTTCCGGGAAGTGATCAACTATTGATTTTTGATCAAAAGGCTAAAGAAGTTAAGGAAAAACTCAACAATGCATCCCTTGTATTTTGTGTTGATTTCAACAGTATGGACCGAACGGGAAATATGGCTTCTTTTCTCCAGGAAGCACCCGGTATAAAAATTGTGATTGATCACCATCTGCAGCCTTCTGACGAGTTTCAGCATTATTTTTCTGTTGTGGAAACCTCTTCAACGGGAGAGCTGGTTTATTCCTTCATCGAGGCAATGGATCATTTGCAGTATCTCAATAAGGAGATTGCCTTGGCGTTGTATACCGCCATTATGACGGATACGGGTTCATTTAGTTTTGCCTGCAACCAGGGAAGAACTTACGAGATTGTGGCTCGCCTGATCGATCTGGGGGTGGATCCCACATTGGTACATCGACTGGTTTACGATACTTTTACTGAAAGCCGTTTAAGGCTGTTGGGTCATTCCATTTCAAACAAGATGCGGGTTTGGAACGAATTGCATGCAGCCGCTATTTATCTGGATAAAAAAGATTTAAGTGATTTTAGTTATCAGGTAGGGGATACAGAAGGAGTAGTAAATTATCCTTTATCTATGGAACAAATCAATCTTTCCATTTTACTGACTGAAAAAAATTCACTCATTCGAATGTCGTTCCGGTCCAAAGGCGGATTCGACTGCAATCTATTTGCAAGAAAGCATTACAACGGAGGCGGACATAAAAATGCGGCCGGTGGAAATACGGCTTTACCGATGGATCAGGCACTGCAGCATTTGGAAGAAACCCTTTCTCAATACAAAAATGAACTGGGCTATAAAATCGGATTTGAATGATGCGTCACTCATTGTTAGTACTCTTTTTATGTGTTTTTTTGTTTTCCTGTTCTTCCAACAGCCGGCAAAGCAATACCAAAACCAATTCCCAGTTATCTGAACAACAGTTGATAGCTATTAATCGGAAACTATTGGAAAATGAGAAAAAAAACATTGATGATTTTGTAAAATCCAAAGGCTGGCAGATGAAAACAACATCCACCGGCTTACGCTATATGTTTGTCAAACACGGAACGGGACCTCTAGCCAAAACAGGGCAGGTGGCCACCATAGCCTATACAATAAGGCTCATGAACGGCCCTGTGGTTTATTCTTCGGAACAAAGCGGATTAAAGTCTTTTGAGATTGGTCATGGTGGGGTGGTAGCCGGTCTGGAAGAAGGAATAATTTTATTAAAAGTAGGGGACAAAGCAAAATTCATCTTACCTTCGCATCTTGCATACGGGTTAACGGGCGATAGCCATAAGATTCCGCCTCATACTCCCATAATTTATACTGTTGAATTAGTAAATTTAAATTAATCATCTTATATGAAAAAGTATCTTTTTATTGCAATTACTATGGTTACCGCAGGTCTGTTCCTGGCGTCATGTAATCAATCCGGTAAAAGCTATCCTGGCTTTACCAAAACTGCCGATGGCTTGTTTTATAAATTTTACAATCAAAGTGGGGATACCACTCAACCCAAGATGGGTGAGTTTTGTGAAGTGGAACTTGTGTATGGTACACCCGATTCAGTTCTGTTCAACAGCAAAAACCTTCCCGAGTCAAGAAAACCCATGATTATTCCGATGATCAAGTCATTATACAAAGGTGATATTTATGAAGGCCTTTCTCTGATGCACGTCGGTGACAGCGCTAAATTTATGACCAGTGCAGATTCAGTGTTCAAAAAATTGTTCCGTGTTCGTAAAATGCCTGCATTTATTGACTCAACCGGTGATATGTATTTCTCAGTTAAATTGCTGGCAGTTAAAACTCAACAGCAGTTACAGGCAGAACAAATGGCCAAAATGAAAAAAATGGAAGAAGCCGAAACTGCAGATAGAGATGCTTATCTGAAAAAGAATAAGATTACTACCAAACCTACCAAAAGCGGTTTGTATGTAATTCATAAAAAATACGGAAGAGGCCCGCATCCTACAGTCGGTGATGTCGTAAAAGTGAATTACACCGGTTATTTGTTGAACGGTACAAAATTCGACAGCTCATACGACCGCAAGAAACCTTTTGAATTTACACTGGGAAAACATCAGGTGATTGCCGGATGGGACGAAGGAATTGCCATGCTCAGAAAAGGAGGTAAGGCAACTTTGATTATTCCTTCAACGTTGGGGTATGGACCCAGAACGGTAGGCCCCATTCCTCCTTATTCCACGCTGGTATTTGAAGTTGAACTGGTTGATTTTCACAAAGCACCAGCCAAAAAAACTAAAAAATAAAGTCAGTATCTGATAAAAATGAAATCCCGGTTCCTTTGGTTCCGGGATTTTTTATTGGAAGGAGTAAACAGCTTTCCTGGAAACAATCCACATGCTAATGCCCCGGGCTATCATGAAAAGATTAATGGCCAGCCACAAAGCATCGTTTCCCCAATAAGGAAAGCCGAGATAATAGGCTGGAAGAAAAATTAAAACAGAAGAAATAATCATCGTGTTTCTCATGGCTTTTGAAGCCGTAACACCAATGTATACTCCATCCCAGATAAAAGCCGCAAAACTGGTCAGCGGAAGGATGATAATCCATACACTATAGCGATGAGCCAGGGAAAGCAACTGCGTATCGCTGGTCATAACCTTCATGAAAAGGGGTAAGGCAACCCAATACACCAAACTGATGACAGCACCAATAAACCAACCCCACTTGAACAGATAGGCGACCGTCTTTTTTAAAAATTCGGGCTTTCCGGCACCTTTGGCTTTTCCTGTCAATGCTTCTCCGGCATAAGCAAAGCCATCAGCGAAGTAGGAGAAGAAAAAGAAAAACTGGAACAACAGAGAATTCACGGCCAGGATCTGGTTGTTTATTTTGGCCGATTGGCTCGTAAAGAAAGCCAGGGTGAGGATTAACAGCAGGGTGCGGATAAAGATATCACTGTTGACCTTAAAAAAACGAATAAAGGCTTCTTTGTGCAAAAAATCCTTTTTCCCATAAGGTTTGATATAGGATTTGTACTTATAAAAAAGAAAACCTACTGCCACAATCAATCCACTGTACTGAGCCAGCACACTGGCCAGAGCCACCCCGTTGGAAGTCATCTTCAGCGCATAAACAAAAAAGAAATTGAGTCCGATGTTCACCACATTCACCAAAATGGCAATGATCATGGGGATCTTGGCATTCTGCATCCCTAAATACCATCCATAAAAACTGTAAAGTCCCAGGGTAGCCGGGGCCGCAAAGATCCGGATATAAAAATACTGTCTTGCTAATTCTTTAACCTCCCCGGATCCGTCCAGTAACTGGAAAGCGACCCATTGAATGGGATATTGCAATAAAATAAGAGCTAGAGCTAAGATGGCGGCTACCAGCAGAGAACGCTTCAACGCCAGATTCATTTCTTTCACATTGCTGGCTCCATACGCCTGGGCAGTAAATCCACTGGTTCCCATTCGTAAAAAGGCCAGGCTCATGTATATGACATTAAAAATAGTGGTACCTAAAGCAATAGCTCCGACATAAACTGCGCTGTTGTCTTTCAGATGTCCCATCAATGCGAAATCGGCCATTCCCAGTAACGGAACCGTAATATTCGTAACAATGTTGGGTATAGTCAACCGGATGATATCCCGGTTGGTAGCATCCTGAAAGAGCTTCATAGGCTTTATCGTTTGTGCAGGCCGCACTCTTTGGTTTCAGGATTTTCCCACCACCATCGGCCGGCTCTGACATCTTCACCGGCTGCTATGGCACGGGTACAGGGTTGACAGCCAATACTGGCAAATCCTTTTTTGTGTAATGCGTTTACAGGAACTTTATGCTCGGCAATGTAATCCCATACGTCTTGTTCAGTCCAGTGTGCCAGTGGGTTGATCTTAAGAAGGTTATTGTTGTCATCCTGTTCAACCCATTGAAGATCTTTACGGGTAATGGATTGCTCTCTTCTCAAACCGGTGATCCAGGCATCCAACCCTTTGGTAGCGCGCATCAACGGTTTGATCTTACGGATGTTGCAACATTCTTTTCGGTTTTCGATGCTGTCGTAAAAAAGGTTAATTCCTTTTTTTTCCACCATTTCTTCCACTTCAGCAGCATCCGGAAAATAGACGCGGATGTTGACTTTTAATTTTTTGTTGGTACGATCCATCAGATCGTAGGTCTCAGGGAAGACTCTCCCGGTATCCAGTGTAAAAATATTGGCCTTCGGATCAATTTGACTGATCATATGGGTGATTACCTGATCTTCAGGGCCAAGGCTGGTTGAAAAGGCAATTTTATCTTTGAAATGGTTGAGAAAGTAAGCAATAATTTCTTTGGAATCCCTGTTCCGAAATTGTTCGTTCCATTCCCGAATCTTCGTGTCGTCCATCATAAATATGTATATTTTGCAGTGCAAAAGTAAGGCTTTCCCTCTTATTTTGCCAATTCAGCTTTGGTGGAGATTTGGTTATAAACGACGATCAGGCAGAGGACGAAAACGGCGGCGCCCACACCCAGGATGTCATTGAAGGGTGCGGGTGCTTCAAAAGCCAGTCGCATGATGATGGTGGCCAGGGCAAAGCCTGAATTTCTGAAAAGAATCTGATAGGCATTGCTGTATCGAAGGGAAATAAATACGAGTAGGATATCGGTAAAAATCATGAACGTGAAGAAAATACGGAAGAAATTTAAAGGTTCAATTTCCATGAAGAAATAATATACGTCCATGACGATCATAACGCCAAAAACAACCAGAAGTATCAGTCCAATGATTTTCTTGACTGAGATGAATGATTTCTGCATGTCGACACTGGCACAGATCCCCCGATGCTTGTCCAGACGGCGGATCAGTATTATAATTCCGAATAGGATCAATGCACCAAAAGCATCGGCAAACATATACATGATTTTTTCCTGCATCAGTGAAATCTGATAATCGTTGGGGAACGATCCAAAAAGTTTAAAGGCATTTCGCAGCAAAATCAGGGAAAGGATCTGTAACTGAATTTCAACGGATTTTGAAACGGAATGCACCAGTGAAAAAACCATACTGATAACTTCAAAAAACAGCAAAAGAGTAAAAGCCAGTTCAATAGCCTTAAAATGATTGGCCGGGATAATTTCCCAGTGAATCATCCCTGCATTTTTCAGTTCGATGAGAACCAATGTCAACAAAAAAGTGAGAATCAATGCAGAAGCCAGCCATCTGGCAAACGAATGGCTATGCCATTTCTTTTCGGCATAATCAAAGGTATTGCCGAAAATTTTAGTGATTTTGCTTTCTGTGTAATGCATTTTTTGAGTTTGGTATAAATATAGAAAATATTTTAAGAAGCTGATTTTCGGTTCAATGACAAAAATTATTGTTTTGTCTGAAGCCGGGTGTATTTCTGATTATTTTTGAGAGATGAAAAACTTAAAAATCCATTTTATTGCCATCGGAGGGAGTGCCATGCATAACCTGGCCATCGCATTGAAGAAGAAGGGGATGAAGGTAACCGGTTCAGATGATGAGATTTTTGAACCCTCAAAAAGCCGCCTGCAACGATATGGCTTGTTACCGTTGGAAGAAGGTTGGCACCCCGAATCAGTCAACACTTCAATTGATGTGATTATTTTGGGAATGCATGCCCGCAAAGACAATCCGGAATTGCTAAAGGCTCAGAAACTGGGGTTAAAAATATATTCCTATCCTGAATTTCTGTTCCAGCACGCTCAAAATAAAAAAAGGGTGGTCATTGGTGGAAGTCATGGGAAAACCACAATTACAGCCATGGTGATGCACGTCTTAAAAAAACAGGACAAGTCGTTTGATTACCTGGTAGGTTCTCAGCTGAAGGACTTTGAAGTGATGACCCGCTTGAGTAATGAGGCTCCGGTGATGGTATTTGAAGGAGACGAATATCTTAGCTCTCCGCTGGATCCCCGGCCTAAGTTTCACTGGTATCGACCCCATGTGGCCTTACTCAGCGGCATAGCCTGGGATCATATGAATGTTTTTCCTGATTTTGAACGCTACCTGGATCAGTTTGCTCTGTTCATTGAATTGATGGAAGAGGGGGGGACATTGATTTATAATGAGACGGATGAACACCTGAGAAAATTGGTTTCGAAAACCAAAAAAGACCTCCATTTTATTCCCTATAATCAGCTTGAGTATGAGATTCTAAATGGGATAACCCATGTATTCTATAAAAACAAAAAGTTTCCTCTAAAGGTGTTTGGAAGGCATAATTTGCAGAATTTAAACGGGGCCCGATTGATATGCAATCAAATGGGAATTGATGATTTGTCATTTTTTGAAGCCATTCAAAGCTTTTCAGGTACGGCTAACCGTCTGGAGTTGATCAGTGCAAACGGAAATTCCAGGTTATTCAAAGATTTTGCCCATGCTCCCTCGAAACTGCGTGCCACACTGGATGCCGTGCGGGAACAATTTCCAGAACAGAAACTGGTGGCTTGTTTCGAACTGCATACGTTTAGCAGTTTAAATGCCGCATTTCTGGAACAGTATGAAGACACCATGAACAGTGCAGATGAAGCATTGGTGTATTTTAATCCACATGCATTGGAAATGAAGCGGTTACCCATGCTGGACGAAAGACAAATTACCGATGCATTCAACAGAAATGATTTAAAAGTCTTCAGAGATGCAGATAAAATGGTGGACGAATTAAAGAAATTCTCAGGAGTGAACACCGTATACCTGATGATGAGTTCGGGAAATTTTGACGGAATACAAATGAATGAATTAGCAGCTCAACTGCTGTGAATAAAAAAAGCTGCCTTGATAAAAGACAGCTTTTTTGGGGATATTATAATTTGACTATCCATTCATGGAAATCAAAAATTCTTCGTTGGAATTGGTGAACTTCATTTTGTCTTTCAGGAATTCCATGGCTTCCACAGGATTCATGTCTGACAAATGATTTCTCAGGATCCAGATTCGTTTCAGTACGTCAGGTTCCAGCAAAAGATCTTCACGACGGGTACTCGATGAAACGATGTCGATGGCAGGGAAGATCCGTTTGTTGGAAAGTCGTCTGTCAAGCTGCAGTTCCATGTTACCGGTTCCTTTAAATTCTTCAAAGATAACTTCGTCCATTTTTGAACCTGTATCAATCAATGCAGTTGCCAGAATAGTCAGTGAACCACCGTTTTCAATCTGACGGGCAGCACCGAAGAATCGTTTAGGCTTTTGCAGGGCATTGGCTTCCACACCACCCGATAAAACCTTACCGGAAGCAGGGGAGACTGTGTTGTAGGCCCTGGCCAGACGAGTAATGGAGTCCAGCAATATCACAACATCATGGCCGCTTTCGGTCATCCGTTTGGCTTTTTCAAGTACCAGGTTGGCAATTTTTACATGTTTTTCTGCCGGCTCATCAAAAGTTGAGGCAACCACTTCAGCATTCACGCTGCGGGCCATATCGGTAACTTCTTCAGGACGTTCGTCGATGAGCAGGATGATCAGGTATACTTCAGGATGATTGTATGCAATGGCATTGGCCACCTCTTTCAGCAATACCGTTTTACCGGTCTTCGGCTGAGAAACAATTAAACCACGCTGGCCCTTACCAATAGGACAAAACATATCCATAACCCTGGTGGAAATAGATTCTTTGGGATGACCCGTTAGTTTGAATTTAGTTTCCGGGAAAAGAGGGGTAAGAAAATCAAATGGCACGCGGTCGCGGATTTCCTCGGGAGTACGGTTGTTAATTGAAATAACCTTGATCAGAGGGAAATATTTTTCACTTTCACGCGGTGGGCGAATGGTTCCTTTAACAGTATCTCCTGTTTTCAGACCAAAAAGTTTCACCTGTGACTGTGATACATAAATATCATCGGGAGAATTTAAGTAATTATAATCCGATGAACGCAGAAAACCGTAGCCGTCAGGCATAATTTCCAATACGCCTTCCGATTCGATGATCCCTTCTTCTTCAAAGGCGTACAAAGCCTTTTTAATGGGGGTATCTTTTTTATCCTGTTGATTCGGTGTGTGTGTATGTTTGTTGTTTTCCACCGGTCTCTTCAGGTTCTCAGGCTTGGCAATTTCCTTATTTTGAGGGTTCGTTACCGGCTGTTTAACCGGAGGGGGAGTAGTAGAGTCTGTTTCCTGTCCAGGAATGCGTGTTCGTTTGTTTTTGGATTCAAATTCAGCCAGATGAGACTTACGTCTGTCCTGGTTTTCCTGATTTTGTTTGTTCCTGTTTACCGGGTGGTTGTGGTGATTTTTATTTTCCTCAGTTTGTTTGACCGGATGAATTTCCTTTTTGGTTTCAGCAACCGGTTCTGTTTTCGGTTTGTTTTCCTGATTTTCTTTGATGACTTCCTGATTCGAAGAGGCTATGGGAGCATTCGATTTTCTGGGACGTCCTCTTCTCTTGGGACGATCTCCCTGATTTTCCTTCTTTTTAGGTTGATCTTCAGTTCTGTTAGAGGGGTTATTTTGGGTTTCTTTTACTGTATCTGCAGCCTTCTTAAGTTGATTGTTGCTGGGGTTATCAGCTTGAAAATCAAGAATTTTATAGATCAAATCCTGTTTTAGCAACTTTTCAGTTTTAGGAATGTCTAACTCCTTGGCAATTTGGCGCAATTCAGATACCAGCTTGCTGTTAAGCTCAATGATGTCGTACATATTTTTGAATTATTTCTTGCAAAAAAAGCAATATTGATGTTAATTATTTAGGCTTTTTTATACTTGTAAATCAGTAGGGAACTCGGAATAAATGATGGGCAAATATACATAAAAATTATATGATAGTTCAGAAAGACAATAAATATTTTTTCAACAATCAGATGCTAATAACTTGTGATGATGGATTTTAAATTGGAGATAGTTAGTCTGTTAGTATTTATTGTTCTCATACCATTGGATGGTTTCTGTCATTCCTTTCAATAGGTCATAGGACGGAGTGAATTTAAATTCTTTGTGGAATGTATGGGAATCGCACAACCAGTTCATACTGTTCAACCCCCGGAATTTATCAGTGTTTAATAATACCTTTCTGTTCAAGAGCCTGGAAACCGGTTCGTTAATGAGCGCTATCCAGTGAATGATCCATCCCGGAAATACGATACGTATGGTTTTTTTTTGGATGAGTTTTTTGATCACTTTTACCAGGTCTCTGCTGGTATAGTATTGCCCGTCGGAGACAAAAAATATTTTTCCGGTCACATTCGATTCGACTGCCGTATAGACTGCATGAGCCAAATCCTTTACAAAGATCAGACTAATATGTTGCCGGGTGCTTTTAATATAGATTTCAAAACCATTTCGGGCTGCCCGTATAATCTTAGTATAATCCTGATCTCTCGGGCCATAAACTCCGGTTGGTCGCAAAATTAGATAGGGAATAACCCTCTGGGATGTTAGAAAATGTTCGGCCTGTAATTTGCTTTTTCCGTACATGGAAATGGGGTGGGGAATGGAGTTTTCGTCAACGGGCTGAAAATTTTTTTCATCACCGGGTCCCACAGCTTCCTGACTACTGATAAAGATGAATTTATCAGGTATGGAGTTGCTCTCAATGAGCGCATTGACCAGGTTTTGAGTATATTTTGTATTGATGGTGTAAAAATCGTCATGTTTCAAAACCTTGGTGGCACCCGCGTTGTGTATGATGTATTGAAAACGGATTCCCTTTTGTTTGTATTCAGTCAACTGCTCAGATAGCTTTTGCTTATCGGACAAATCCATCATCCAAAAGTTGATTTTTGGGTCCGATAAAAACGCTTTGTTGCTGCTTTTTCTGATTCCGGCATATACCTGATAATTTCTTTTCAGGCCTTCTTCAACCAAGAAACTGCCGATAAATCCACTGGCTCCGGTGATCAACACATTCTTCATGTAAGGACTTTGTTGATTATTGGAAAATAAATTCTATTCAAAAGTACTCAAAAAGGAAAGTTAGTTGATGAGAAACGACGGTTTAACTTTATTTTAACAACTTCCTTTAAGAGCAGGCAAAAGCCGATCATAATATATCAAAGATAGTTATTTATATGTATTTGATAATGAGTATTTTTAATAAGTTTATTTCCTTTGCTTCCATAAATTGTTTTTTCTTACATTTGTGAATACAACACATAACTCATCATCCATGATTAAAGAAAATTTGTCTTCCTATTTTTTGGAAGCTATTAAGAAAAACTTTGATTTGCCGGCCATTTCTGATTACGGTGGTAAAACATTGTCCTATAAAGAAGTGGGAGAGGCCCTTCAGAAATTCCACATCACGTTTAAAAAAACCGGAATTAAAAAGGGGGACAAAATTGCTCTGATCGGAAAAAATTCAGCCAACTGGGGCGTTGCCTATCTGGCAGTAGTTACCTACGGCGCTGTCATTGTACCTATTTTGCCCGACTTTTTAGTGAAAGATGTACACTACATTGTTAACCATAGTGAGTCGAAAGTACTGTTTGCAGCTTCTTCCATCTGGTCTAAGCTGGATGTGGAGCAGATGCCGGATCTGAAATATGTTTTTGGCGTGGAAGAGTTGATGCCGTTGTACTCACGCATCGAACATCTGGATGAAGTGATTCATTCGCTCAACGGATGGTTGAAGGAAAAGTTCCCCAAAGGATTAACGGCCGAACACTACGATTTTCCGCTCATTAATAATTCGGATTTGGCAGAAATCAGTTATACATCCGGGACCACAGGTTTTTCAAAGGGTGTTATGTTGTTGCACAACAGCCTCGCAGCTAATATTCGTTTTGCTCAAAATCATATGCCTTTGTTGCCGGGGGACAAAATTGTTTCCTTCTTACCGTTGGCTCATGCCTATGGTTTGGCTTTTGAATTTTTATTCCCGTTTTCGCTGGGATGCCACATCACTTTTTTAACGAAAACGCCAACCCCGGCCATCATTACGAAAGCATTCCAGGAAATCAGACCCCGTTTGATCTTGTCGGTTCCGCTGGTGATTGAAAAGATTTATAAGAAAAGAATCTTACCGGTAATCAGGAAAGCTCCTTTGAAATACCTGCTGAAAACCCCTGGAGTCAATAAATTATTGTACAAAAAGGTGTTGACCAGTGTTAGTGAAGGATTTGGTGGCAATTTTACAGAGGTCGTAGTAGGAGGAGCTGCGTTGAGTGAGGAAATCGAAAGTTTTTTCAAAAAAATTGGTTTCCCCATAACAGTTGGCTATGGTATGACCGAATGCGGTCCGTTGATTTCCTATGTTTCACCCAAAGAAGCTAAATTAGGATCCTGCGGGAAGGCAGTCGATTCTCTGGAAGTCAGGATTGACTCCGAAGATCCGCAACATAAAGTGGGAGAAATTCTGATGAAAGGTGAAAATGTAATGGTCGGATACTACAAAAACAAAGAAGCGACTGATTTGGCCATAGATAAAGACGGATGGCTCCATTCCGGGGACCTGGGTATCATTGATAACGAAGGTTTTATCTTCATTAAAGGAAGAAGTAAAAGTATGATTCTCGGACCCTCCGGACAAAATATTTATCCCGAAGAAATTGAAGCCCTGATTAACAACAGAGCCTGTGTAGCCGAATCGTTGGTTGTACAGAGGGATGAACGGATTGTAGCGTTGATTTATCCCGATGAGGAAGTGGTTAAATCCATGAATATGACTCAGAAAGAACTGGAGGAAAAACTTGAATTATACAGAAAAGAGCTCAACGGTCATTTCCCCTCTTATATGGCTGTAACCCGCATGGTTATTCATGCTGAACCCTTTGAGAAAACGCCCAAACAAAGTATCAAACGTTTCCTCTATCAGTAGAATAATTGGAACCTAATGGCAGAACAGCAAAAATTTTTAGAAAAAGTTGCGGATTTTCTGTTGGAGAAGTGTTCGGACGGTTTTACCGATACCGTTGTTGTGTTTCCCAATCATCGGTCCATAGTTTTCCTGAAAAAGTACTTAAGTCGGAAAACTGCTGGTGATTTGTGGTTACCCGATATGGTGACCATTGATGAACTGATGATTCAACTGTCAGGACTAACAGTAGTTGATCCTTTGCTTGCAGAATTTGAACTGTTTAAAATCCATTCACAAATTGCCGGTTCAGAAGCCAGGAGTCTCGATGACTTTTTAGGGTGGGCACCACTTATTTTAAACGATTTCAGTGATATTGACTATTACCTCGCAGACACCGGAAAACTTTTTGACGAGCTTTCGGAAATCAAGGTCCTGGAAAAGTGGAATCTGGGTGAGCAACCTCTGACAGACCTGCAAAAAAATTACCTGGAATTCTTTCGCTCTTTAACGGTTTATTATACCAAATTACACCAACAGTTTCTGAAAAAGAACCTGTCGTATAAGGCTATGGCTTATCGATATGTAGCTGAACATACGGATGTGGTCTTGGAAAAGGGAACGGACTGGAATCATTTTATTTTTGCCGGAATCAATGCTCTGACACCATCGGAAATAGCTGTAGTAAAGGCGTTAAAGGATCGGACATTGGTTGATTTTCTGGTGGATGCAGATCGTTTTTATTTCGATAATCAGGGGAAGAATACTCACGAAGCATCTGTTTTTCTGAAAAAATCGGTGAAGGAACTTCATTTGGACCCGGTACAGTGGATTGAACGGCATTTACTGGATGATCAGAAGAAAATTGAAGTAGTGGGTGTGCCCCAACAGATGGGACAGGTCCGTTTTGCGGGAACTAAGTTGTTTGAATGGATAACTGAAAATCCCGAAAACCTGCAAAATACGGCTGTAGTATTGGCTGATGAGGGCTTGCTCATGCCTCTGCTCAGTTATGTTCCAATTGAAACGATGGATAATAAACCTATTCCTTATAATGTGACCTTGGGGTATTCTTTGTCTGAGAGTCCTTTGTTTCATTTAGTTTCCGGCTGGCTGGATTTGTTGATTGTACAGCAAAATTCAAGTGCTAAATTTCCACTGAACGAAGTGATGATCTTCCTGAAAAACCCTGTTTTTGAGCTGTTTTCTCCTGCAACGTTAAGTGATCTTATTACAAAACTTAAGCAGGAAAATAATTCATTTATAGAACCGGAGAAACTGAAGCTATTTTGCGATCAAACTGAAAACAGAAACTTGTTCAATCTGTTTTTCAGTCCGGGTGTTGGATTCGATAAATTGTTGCATCATTTGATTCGTTTCTTACAGGAAGTACAGAAGCCTTTGGAAGAACATCACGGACTATTACATTCTCAGGTGTCGTTGCTTTTCAGGGTGCTGAAGAATTTGTCGATTGTGCTGGATAATGTTTCAGGGCTTGGTCTCCAGGCATTTCGTAAAATTTTACTTCGGGAAATTCAAAGGCAGCAGGTAAGCCTTAAAGGAGAGCCGTTAACGGGAGTTCAGATTATGGGATTGCTCGAAACCCGGAACCTGGATTTTAAGAATTTAATCATTTTAAGTGCCAATGAAGGAATTTTGCCCAAAACCGGTTTCCAGGATTCTTTTATTCCGTTTGATTTAAAAAGATCCTATGGTATGCCTTTGCCCAACAACAAAACATCCGTATTTTCTTATCATGTATTCCGGCTTCTGCAACGGGCAGAAAATATTGTCTTTGTGTACAATACAGAACCCGATGTATTGGGAGGTGGTGAACCCAGCAGATTCATTCTTCAAATGGAACAGGAACTGATGCGGGCTAACCCACGCATCCAATTCACCAAAAGAATTTTACCCATAGCGGTCAAAAATACAGAGCTGGGCTCTGATATTTTGATAGAACGTACTGCTACTGTTAAGAATAAACTCAGTGAACTGGCTCAATCAGGAATAGCCCCTTCGGCCATCAACTCATTCGTTAATTGTTCGTTGCAATTTTATTTTAAATATGTGTTGAGAACAAAAGTGCCTGATAATTCCGAAAAGGCCATTGAATCAGATACATTTGGGAATGTGATTCACGGAGTTTTACAAAAAATCTACAGTCAATTTAGAGGTGAAAACATCGATCGGACTGTGTTGAAGACCACCATTCAAGAGTTGGATCCCTTACTTGCTGAACAATTCCAAAAACACTATGGTCAGAGCGATTTCGTTTATGGCAAGAATCGCTTGATCTATCAGGTAGCCAAAGAATATCTGCGACGATTTCTTGAATCCGAAGCTGATGCAAAACAGGCTAGAAAATTAATGGCCGTTGAATTACCTTTGTCACATCAGATGCAAATAGATGGAATGTCAATTCTTTTTAAGGGTAAGATTGATCGCGTGGATGAATATGCGGGTGGTATGGTTCAGATTCTGGACTATAAAACCGGCAGGGTAGACAATAAGGATGTGAAAGCTAAAGACCTGAATCTGTTGTATGATGATCCCCAGTTTTCGAAGGCCCTTCAGGTAGCCAGTTATGGATGGCTTTTTCACAAAAATAATCCAGGTACGGCATCGTTACAGGCTGGTTTGATCAGTCTGAGATCTGCATCCGGTCAGATTCAAAATGTTTCCTATAATGATGAGAATTTACTGTTGTGGATGACACAATTCGAAACAGGATTAGTACACTTATTGAAGCAAATCTTTTTGGATGAAGAACCTTTTTCCCGGACCCGGGATATCAATCGTTGCACCTATTGTGACTTCAAAAATTTGTGCAACCGGTAACTTCCTGAAATATTCACAATTTACTGTTTTAAACACGGCAATCCTTGTCGTTTCCTGAATAAAAAATTGTTTATATTTGCTTACTGCAGAAGCATTTTTTAAATCTATTTTCAGGAATTTAAGTAACACTTTATGGGAAAGAAAAAATACAATATTCTTTTGGTGGATGACAGGCCTGAGAACCTCTTAACGCTGGAAGGAATATTAGATAGCCCTGAATTTAACCTGGTCAAAGCTTCATCCGGGAATGAGGCCTTGGGCTTGTTGCTCGAATATAATTTTGCATTGGTTTTAATGGATGTACAGATGCCCGGAATGGATGGCTTTGAGACAGCTGAAATCATGCGAAGCAACGATCGAACCAAACACATTCCCATTATCTTCATTACAGCCATCAGCAAACAAAGAAAACACATCTTTCAGGGCTATGAATCCGGGGCTGTGGACTATTTATACAAGCCGTTGGATATGGAAATTCTGAAGAGTAAGATCTCGGCTTTTATCGAATTTTTCAAATACAAAGAGGCATTGGAAGAAACTACCAATGCCTTGCAAAACACCATAGAAGAACTGCATTCGGCCAAAGAAGAGGCAGAAACTGCCAACAGGGCCAAAAGTTCGTTCCTGGCATCAATGAGTCATGAGATCAGAACCCCGCTGAACGGGATTATTGGAGTGGCTGAACTGGGGCTGCTGGATAAAGATTTGGCACCGATGGACGCTGAACGCTATCTGGACATAAAAACTTCAGGTCAGAACCTGCTTGAAATCATCAACGATATCCTGGATATTTCTAAAATTGAAGCCAGTAAACTGGATCTGGAGGAAATTGATTTTAGTCTGCGGGATATTATCGACAAAGTGATTAAAATCATACAGGTTCAACTGAAAGACGGGTCGTTTGAGCTGGTTGTGGATATGGACCCTCAGATTCCGGATGGAATCATCGGAGATCCTTTGCGTTTGAGGCAGATTCTAACCAATTTACTGAGCAATGCGGTGAAATTTACCCATAATGGTTATGTCAAACTGGTAGTCAACATGGTGGACCTGATTGAGGAACAAATCAGGTTGCATTTTGAAGTAATTGACACGGGTGAAGGCATTGCTCCTGAAAAACAAAAAATACTTTTTGAACAGTATACACAGGCTGATTCTTCGGTAGCCCGTCAGTTTGGTGGTACCGGACTCGGACTCAGCATTGCACGGAAACTGGTGAATTTGATGGGAGGAGATATTGAACTGGAAAGTGATGTGGATCTGGGGAGTAAGTTTTATTTTTCACTGAATCTGATCACTGGTGATCAAAATTATGAACCCAAAGAACTGAATGTTGCCGATTCGTTTGCCCATAAAAAAGTGCTTATTGTTGATGATCATCATGAAACAATAAATGCTTTTAAGCGATTGATGGAATTTTGGGATTTTAAAGTTGTCTGGGGCAAATCTCTCGAAGAAGGAACAAAATTGTTGGGAAAAGAGGATTTTGATCTTGTTTTCATTGATTTCAACCTCGAAAATAAAGATCCCGAAGAAATTCTTGACAAAATGAAATCGGCCAGAAAAGGAGTAAAAATTGTATTTCTGACTTCGACAAAATCCAGTTTGGCCATTGACCGAATCAAAAAACTGGGTTCTTATCAGTTTTTGCTAAAACCCCTGCAGCAGAATGACCTGAAATATCTTCTGGAAGGTAAGACCAACGAAAGCATGGTGAAAGAACAGATCAAGAAGGTTATTCACGATCAGGAATTACAGCATACAGAACCCGGTCAAAAGAAATTGCCGTTTGGAGCGACCGGAAAGATTCTGGTGGCAGAAGATCAGATCATTAATCAGAAAGTGATTTCGCAGTTCCTTACCCGGAAGGGGTGGGAAGTGGATGTAGTAGATAACGGACAGAAAGCGCTGGATACTATCAAAGAATCCCACGATAAGTATTTCATGGTTTTAATGGATGTTCAGATGCCCGAGATGGATGGTTTTGAATCAACTGTCAGGGTACGGGAATTTGAACTTGAAAACGGAGGTCATATTCCGATCATTGCGATGACGGCTCTTGCCATGGTCGGCGACAAAGAAAAATGTATTGCTGCAGGCATGGATGACTACCTGACCAAGCCTATCAATCCTGATGAATTGTATGAGGTAGTTGAAAGATACCAGAAATAAAAGTACTGCGAAACATGAAGTCCAAAGAAAAGAATGAATACATTGATTACAATGAAACCAATCGTTGGGAACGGCTAAAGTTTTCGCTGCGTACCTGGCGTAATATTGGAGTAGGTAAATCGCTGTTTATCTGGTTTCTGGCCATATCCTTTGTTCCTCTGGCAGCCGTTAGTTTCATCAATTACCTGAACGCCTATCAGGGGTTAACCATTGTAGCGGAGAAATCGCTGAACTCTTCGTCCCAGTTGCGGTTGAAATACATTTATACGTTTTTCGACGAGGCCAGTGATTATCTGAAGATCAACAGTGATTCAAAGTTAAAAAAGGAGCAGTTTTCGAAACTCGAAGAGGCGTTTCGAAAGAGTAAACAAAATGCCAATCAATTTGTAAATTCGGATCCCTGGAAAAAGCTGACACATTCGCTGGAAGTAGAAATTAAACCTTCGCTGAAACTCCAGGGATTTTATGACATGCTGTTTATCGATACCCGTGGGAACATTCTTTTCCGTACCAAGCCTGATTCGGATCTGGGGGATAATGTTTTTCGGGGAAGTCTGGAAAATTCGAAACTGGCCCGGACACTCAGAAACAGTCTGGAGGAACATAAGATGCTTTTCTCTGATCTGGAACATTACGAACCCAGCCTCGGAATGATTTCCGGTTTTTTTGTGGATCCGATGGTCGGTGATCATAACAAAACCATTGGTTTTCTGGTGCTTCAAATCAATATGCAAAGCATTAATGATATGATCCAGCAGGAGGCAGGATACGGTAAAACAGGGGAGGCTTTTCTTATTGGCAGCGATCTGCTCCTTCGGTCAGCCACCCGTTTCGGGAGTGAAAACGAAATCCTTAAAAAGAAAATTGACAATAAAAAAACCAGGGAATGGCTCGATTATCTGAAGCACAGGGACGATAAAGCTTATTTAAAGGCCAATGAACTGGACGAAGAAAGAGTAACTACGTTCAATGCCAATGGAAAAGGCAATTGGGTATTGGGTATTTACAGAAATTTGAACCGGCTCGATCAGTATGGTGTGCACTGGGCATTGGTAGAGGAGATATCCCATTCGGAAGCATTTGCCTATGCGCGCAAGCTGTCGGATATGGTAAAACTCAGTTTTCTCATCACCATTTTAGTAGTAGTATTTATCTCCATATTGGTAACCCGTTGGTTTGTGAATCCGATCAAGCATTTGTCGTCCTGGGGAAAACAGATTTCAACAGGCCACTTGATTGAAAAAGATGTCAAGGCTCCGCACAACGAAATTGGCGAAATGAAGGACACGTTTAACAGATTGGTTAAAGCACTGATCAGTTATGCGGATATTGCCCAATTGGTTGCCAAAGGAGACCTTTCCAAGAGGGTTCAGGAACGCAGTGAAGAAGATGTACTGGCCCAGTCTCTGAACCAGATGGTTGAAAGTTTTCGCTCGGTGGTTCAACAGGCGAATCAGATTGCTGAAGGCGATTATGATACATTTATCAAACCGCGCAGCGAACATGATGCGTTGGGAAAAGCGTTGTTTAAAATGACGGAGACCCTGCGAACCAATGATGAGAAATTCAAGAATGAAGACTGGTTGAAATCCGGGTTGAATGAGCTGGACAATGTACTCAAAGGGAAAAATAACCTGAAAGAAATGGCCGATGCCATTGTTACCTTCTTTGCGACTTATCTTGAAAGTCAGATGGGGGTGTTGTATCTGTTCGATGCAGAAGAAGAGAAGCTTAAATTTACTTCGGGATTTGCAGTCTCAGAGAGATCACAAAATATTAAAAAGGAATTTGCACCCGGAGAAGGAATCATTGGTCAGGTCTTTAAAGACGGTAAGAAACAAATTATTACACAAAAGGATCAGAAGGAAGCAACCATTGATTTAGGTCTGGGTGAAAAGAATCCCCAAAGTCTGATCGTTGTACCGTTTTCATTTGAGAACAGCGTCGTTGGGGTAATGGAACTGGCATCTGTAACCAAGATCACGGACCTGCAGTTACAGTTTATTGATCTGTCGGCTCAGGATCTTGCCCTGGCAGTGATCACACTTCAGTCTAATCTGAAGGTGCGTGAATTGCTCGTACAAACTCAGGAACAGGCTAAGATTCTTGAAGTGCAACAGGAGGAGCTCAGACAAGCCAACGAAGAACTCCAGGAACAAACCACTGCCTTAAAGAAATCGGAGGAAAATCTGCAGACCCAGCAGGAAGAACTCAAAGTCACCAACGAAGAACTGGAAGAGCGTACCAAAGCGCTTGAAATCCAACGGGATGCTATCAAACGAAAAAATCGAGAACTGGAAGATGCCCGGAAAGAAATTGAGAAAAAGGCACACGATCTGGAACAAGCAAGCCGGTATAAATCAGAGTTTCTGGCCAATATGTCACACGAACTCAGAACACCGCTCAACAGTATCATTGTATTGTCCCAGTTGCTGAACGATAATAAAAACCATAACCTCACTCCCAAAGAACAGGAGTTTGCGAAAACCATCAATTCATCAGGCCTTGATCTGCTTAGCCTGATCAATGACATCCTCGATTTATCGAAAGTTGAATCGGGTCGCATTGATCTGAATATAGAGCGCTTGTATGTGGATGATATGATTGAATTTGTCGAAGGAAATTTTGCTCCCATTCTGGAAGAGAAAAAACTCAAACTGGAAATTGCAAAGGGTGATCCTCTGCCTGAATTCATTGAAACCGATGCTCAAAGGGTGCAACAAGTAATCAAGAATCTGATTTCCAATGCCATCAAATTCACAGAAGAAGGGAGTATTACCTTTGAGATTTCTCTGGAACAGGATCCTCACAGAATTAAAAAGCTGGGGATGAAAGAAAAACAACTACTGGCTCTTACTGTTCGCGATACAGGGATCGGCATTCCCAAAGAAAAGCAGGACGTCATCTTTGAAGCCTTCAAGCAGGCTGATGGAACCACCAGTCGCAAATACGGCGGGACAGGCCTGGGGCTGAGTATTTCCAGAAGTTTTGCCGATCTTTTGGGAGGTGCCATGGGACTGGAAAGTGAAGAAAACAAGGGCGCTGCATTTACTCTTTATCTGCCCCTGAAATTCGTTCCTGAAACAAACAACGAAGAAAAGACTGCTGTCCCTGAAGAGAAAAAAGAGCGTAGACCCTCAGTGGAAGTGGTTGCTGAGGAGATCAAGGAAACTCCGGAACCGGCAGATGATCGTTCTACACTGACACCAAAAGACAAAAAGATTCTGATTATTGAAGATGATCTGAATTTTGCCGGTGTCTTGAGGAATTTGGCACATGACCATGGGTTTAAAGCCATCATAGCTGCCGACGGTGAAACCGGTATTTATTATGCTGATTATTATCAGCCTGATGCCCTGATCCTGGATGTGGGCCTTCCTCAGATGGATGGAAAAGAAGTGATCGATTATCTGAAGGAAAACCGCAAAACCCGGGCCATTCCTATTCATGTGATCTCTGCACGCGATTTCGATATGGATATCATGCGGAAAGGGGCTATTGGATATCTGACCAAGCCTGTGACCAAAGAACAAGTTGACGAAGTTTTTGATAAGATCGAAAAGTTAATTTCCAAACCGTTGAAGAGACTTCTGGTGGTCGAGGATGAAGCCATCACGAGGAAGAGCATTGAAAAATTGATGGAAGACGGTGCGGTGGAAATCATATCGGTTGAAAAGGGCGAAGAAGCTATTAAACAGTTGAAGAAAGATAAATTTGACTGTATGATTCTTGACCTTAGCCTGGAAGGAATGAGCGGCTTCGAGGTGCTGGAACAGATGCAGAAGAATGAAAAATTGCTGAATGTACCGGTTGTAATTTACACGGGGCATGATCTGAGTGAGCAGGAAAATGATCAGTTGAAAAAATATGCCAAAAGCATTGTCCTGAAAGGAGCTCATTCGTTTGAAAGACTGTTGGATGAAACCACATTATTCCTGCATCAGGTGGACGACAATTTCCCCACGGAGAAAAAGGAAATGCTGGATAAAATCCATGGACAAAGTGATATTTTAAACGGGAAAACCATTCTACTGGTCGACGACGATATGCGCAATGTTTTTGCTCTGTCCAGTTTGCTGGAAAGCAACGGTATGAAAGTACTTGTTGGAAAGAACGGGAAAGTGGGCCTGGAAAAGCTTCATGAACATCAGGAGGTGGATTTGGTTCTGATGGACATAATGATGCCTGAAATGGACGGGTATGAAGCCATGCGTCAGATCAGAAGCGAGAAAAAATATGCAAAACTTCCGATCATAGCCCTTACGGCGAAAGCACTGAAAGGGGACCGCGAGAAATGCCTGGCTGCCGGTGCCAATGAATACCTCGCCAAACCGGTAGAGAAAGACAAATTGATGTCCCTGCTCAGAGTATGGCTTTATAAATAATGCAGCATGGTTTCCGACAATGAAACACAAGACCGGATAGTGAACCTGGAACTGGAACTTTTGTTGCAGGCCATTCAGCAGCAGTACGATTATGATTTCAGAGAATACAGCCGGGCCCATGTAAAAAGACGGGTGCTTCATTATTTGAATGCCAATGGAATTCCACATATTTCTGAATTGCAGCACCGTTTGCTGACGGACGAACAATGTTTCAGAAAATTACTGAAAGAGCTTTCCATTAATGTAACGGAAATGTTCCGGAATCCTTCGTTTTACAAAACGATTCGGGAGAAAGTTGTGGGACTCTTAAAAACATACCCTTTTCTGAAAATATGGCATGCCGGATGTGCAACCGGTGAAGAAGTTTATTCTTTTGCTATTTTGCTGAAGGAAGAAGGGCTGTACGATCGTACTCAGATTTATGCTACTGATTTTAACGGTGATGTCATAAAAAAAGCCAAGACCGGCTCGTTTTCCATTCGAAACATCCGGGATTATACTTCCAATTATCAGCAATCCGGAGGCAAAGAATCATTTTCCGATTATTATCACGCAACGGATAATCGGGTTCTTTTTGATAAGAGCCTGTCAAAAAATATTGTCTTTGCCGAACATAACCTGGTTTCCGACGGTGTTTTTTCCGAAGTGAATATGGTGATTTCCAGGAATGTGCTGATCTATTTCAACAGGGAATTGCAGAACAGGGTTTTGAATCTGATGGACAGGAGTCTGGTCACGGGCGGTTTTCTGGGTTTGGGATCCAAAGAAACCATAATGTTTTCAGATATTGCAGCAAAGTACAAAGCAGTAGATTCTAAAGAACGAATTTTTAAAAAGATTCATGTCTAATCAAAAAACATACGAGGCTATTGTGATGGGAACCTCTGCCGGCGGCCTGTCAGCTTTGAAGAAGATGTTGCCCGGTTTCCCTGCAGATTTTCCGTGTCCGGTCCTGGTAGTCCAGCACATCAGTCCCCAGTCCGACAGTTATTTAATCAAAATGTTGGACGAATTGTGTCCAATGAAAGTGAAAGAGGCAGTGGATACGGAACAAATCGAATCCGGTACAATTTATTTTGCTCCCCCTGATTATCATTTACTCGTAGAAACTGACCGGTCGATGAGCCTGACAGTGGATGAAAAAGTCAATTATTCCCGCCCGTCCATTGATGTGTTGTTTGAAACGGCTGCAGAAGCTTATGGCGAAAATCTCATCGGAATAATTCTGACGGGTGCCAATGCAGATGGTGCAGTAGGGTTGTTAAAAATTAAAAACTACGGGGGCTATACGATGGTTCAGGATCCCAACGATGCAGAAAATGCTGTGATGCCTGAAAAAGCCATGCGTATGGTTTTGCCTGATCAGGTACTAACAATAGATGAAATGGTGCCGTTTCTTTTGAAAATGAATTATCATGCTTCAGAGAAAGAATCTCCAGACCAGGTAGATCAGGGTAAAAACAGTAAAAAAGACAATTCCGATCCAGGATAGTATTTTCAACAATGAACCCGGTCGGGCTTCTTCAGGAAAATGGTTACTGGTAACAGTTTTATAATTGATCCAGGCCAAAGCCGGTGAAAAGACAAAGGATAGGGTGGTGGCCAAATCCACCATACTTCGCATGCTTTTGGCAAAAAACAGGATAATAGCCAACGTCCCCCCAAAAATCACAAACAACCATACATTGTTCATCCGGTTGGTATTCTGTGCTTTACTTTTTGGAAAATAAAATGAATACAGGGGTGTCAACACGCGTGCATAGGCATCCAATACCGTTATGGTGGTGCTGTACATAGTGGTAAAGGCAGCTATCGAGATGATCCAATAAGACCAGTTGCCGATGCTTTTCGTATACATGTTGATCAGTTGCTGGGCAAATACGGTTCCATTGGGAGATAATTTCTCACCGGTTCCGAACATTACCAATGCTCCCAGCGAAAGAAAACCGATGGCCAGAATGGCTGTCCCCACATAGCCAAAGCGGAATTCAGCCAGCGCCTCTTTTAATTTCGGTCGATAACCCAGCTCTTTGGCTTTTTCAACATTCCACAATGAGGTCCATACTGACACATCTATGGGAGCTGGCATCCAGCCTACAAAGGCAATTAAAAAGAAGATGTTGGCTTTGTTTGAAAAGTTAAAGCGGGTAATGAATTCGGGATTGATTTCCTTTGGGATGTCCAAAGCAGCAAAAACAGCTACTACGGTGGTCACAGATAAAAGAATTATAATGGTTTTCATTAAACGGTCCAGCATGGAATATTTTCCAACTGCCAGTATGATAATAGACAACAACAAAAGAAATGCGGCCAGCACTGTTGTGTTGATGTGAATATTAAAGATGAACGAAAAAAGTCCGGCCGTGACGACAGTGATAGCTACTTCGATTACAAACATGGATACTACGGTGAGTACAGTAAAAAGGTCAACGGCCCACCTCCCGATTTTGGCATAGCCTTCAATCAGGCTGTTCCCAGTGGCTGTAGCATAGCGGGTACCATAATCGAAAAACGGATATTTGACCAAATTGGCAAAAATAAGTACCCATAGCAGATCAAAATTGAAAGAACTTCCGGCCCGGGTGGATTGCACCAGGTGAGAAACTCCGATGGCTGCACCGGCGTAAAGCAGTCCCGGTCCCATGATCTTTAATACGCCTTTAATGTTCATTTTTTTCGGCAGATTTTTTGGTTTTCCTTTCTGTTTGTTTCATTGATTTTTTCTCCTGTCGCTGTTGTTTGTTGTTGTAGCCAAGGGTGGACAGTATACCGCTTAAACTGGATTTCCACAGGTAATTAATAAACGACTTGTGAGGATCTCTTTCGTAGTAAACAATTCCTTTTCTGGGTGGTTTAAGGAATTTAGGATTCCTGGATCGGATCATCAGGTTGTTCAGCATAAAATTGACAAAAGGACTACCCAGACTCTTGTTTGTAATGGCTTTTTTACGGTTATATAAACGGAGTTTTAAGTTTTTGTATTCAAACAACATATTGCCTTTGGCCGTTTCATCATTTCCGGATACATATTGAACATCGGCTCGTCCCATGCCTTTCTTGATGGAGATTCCCACAATGTTTTCCATGAGTGAATTAAACTGGCTTAAGTCGGCCCACTGAGTCTGGGCAGAGAACCAAAACTGATTGTGAGGAGCAAAATAAGGCGTTACCAAAACAAAATTCAACGGTGTTTCACGCATCAGGTTTCCTTTTCCGCTTATTTTGAGTACAGAATTGGAATTCAGCAATGAGCTGTCATTGGAAACATCCAGAAAGTAAACATTAAAGTCATCTATAAAGAAAATACCGGGTAACAACGATTTCTTTTCAAACTCATAGTAGGATACCAGACTTCTGCTCAATTCAACCGAGTCGAGTTTGAAGTTGTAAGGAATTTCCTTAAGCAACTGTAATGGCATCGGTTTAGTGGTGGTATCAATGGGGTAATGCTTATCTCTTTCTATGAGGATATTAAATTTATCGAAGCTTAAATTTCCTGCTCTGAAGATTTTTTTGTAGAATAAATCCGGGAAATCAAAATTGTGGATGTTCACACTTTTACCGTAAATGGAAATGCGATCGGTCTGTGTTTTGGATCGCGCAAAGAAATCATTTCTGTTGAAACGGGGAAGCAGGGTGATGGAATCCAGTGTAATCTGCTTTTGGGGCAGGTTGATGCGAATATCCTTGGTATGAAAGATATAAAGACTGTCGCCGCTAACAATGGATTTATTTCGGGTGTCGATGATCATTTGACGGAATAAATTTTCCCCTGAGTTTAGCGTAGTATCGATGTGAATGGTCCCGATTTGGATCTTTTCGTTCAGCAAACTGACTTGTTTTTTGGCGTTGTCGTAAGAATACAGAATATCCACATTGTCGAACATTGCCGTATCAATCCGAATGTTGTTCAGCAGGTTGTTTTGTTTGTTTAGAAGACTGACAGAAAGCGATCTTTTTTCGGCCTTATTTTTTTCTGTGCCGTTGTTCGTGATGTGCACCCATACGGAAGGAACCGACCATTTCTTAATGTGCAAACTGCCCAGGCTGTCGGCGCGCATGAAAAGGCCGTCCCATTGAATGTCTTTCAGATTAAAGGATGCTACTACCTTTTTAGCCTCTGTACTGGTTTGTGATGATTTGTTGCTGCCGCTGAGTAACCCTATACTTAAACGTTCCTTTTCTGCCTGGAGTGCTATCTGGTCAGCAATTACCTGAAAATGCGTAAGCGAATCGGAAACGGCCAGTTTTTTCAGTGTAATATTCCAGTCGCTCAGCACGTTTTGGGTACTGTCTTTTTTAAGCTGTGTGTTCGAAAGTGGCAGGTACATAGTATTTAAATCCGACCCTTCCAAAAGATAAGGTTTTGACGCCGGTGGTAAGGATAATTTAAAATCTGCATGACTTAGCTGGAGACTGTCGAACCGTACATCCCATTTTTTCAAAAAGTGCTCAATACCCGATTTTTGTTTTTTCAGAGTTGCCTGTAAGCTGGATCCGAAAAGGAGGATTTTACTAAAATGCACTTTATTTTCAGACAACAGTAGGGGATAATCAATTCCGGAGAAATCAACCTTAGGGATTTCCAGGTGGAGGTTTTGAGAAGTTCGGGTCAAGTTAAAACCTGTTGCTGATAAACTACTGGAATCACTCTGAGCATCCAGTTGACCAATCTGTCCCTTGAAGTCACCATAGGAGAAAAGGGTATGAGAAAGTCCCAGATTCCAGTTCTTACGAAAGGCAATGTGAAAGCCCGAATCCCGGGTCCACTGAAAATGATCAAATTCTAATTTGAAATCAGCTTGAAGGTGCAAACTGTCTTTCCCGGTTTCTCCTGAAAGATCAATTTTCCCATCCTGAATATGGAGTTTGGCAAGATTGATTTCTTTCAGGAAAGTCAGCTTCGATCGCGACTTTGTGGACGCAGAAAGGTGCAGTTCAATGACCGGATCGCGAAGCAACAAATCACGGGCTTCCAACTCATGGTTTTGAAGCAGGTACGGCAGGTTCAATTTTTTTAACTGAATGACCGGAAGCATAAACGTCATGCTTTGATTGTTTGCCTCCTGTTGGAACCGGCATTGCTCGGCCTTCAATATGTGAGGAGTCCACGTCAGAGCTCTTGATGAGAAACTTATTTTGTTGTTCAGGTTCTGATAGTATGAATTGGATGCCGTAAGCGATAAACTATCGGGTTGAAAGGTTGTAGGGGCAGAAATCAGAGATTGGAAATCATTGGTATAACCATTCAGCCCTTGTATACTAAGTGTGTCGTTCTGTCGCCCGATAAACAGGAGGTTGGCTTGAATCAACTTGATTCCTTCGGGTATGATTAGCTCAGGTTCCTTTTCGGTGAATGTCCGGTTTTTAGTACAGTTTTTGCTTAGACGGATTGTTATATTCGGATCTGTAGCCCGGAGCCAAACTCTTTGTGGTTTGTTCTTTAGGAAATTTTTTACAATGAGATTTTGAACTGAAAATTCAGGTACATGAGCCCAGAACTGATCAGCGTCACCAGCCGAGCATTTTTTCTTCCAGTACACATTTTCCAGCTTCAGTTCTTTCTCAGCGGAACTATATTGTGCCCGTAGGGTGTTAATAGAATTAATTCCGTCGTCGTCTTTCCATGTTACTTTCTGCATATTTACCCGCATACTGCTGTATTCCAGATGATTCAAGATCTTTTTAGGATCTTTTTCAGAAATCCTGACATCTTCAATTCCAATAGCTGCCTGATGAGCACTCATTAAGGTATCTTGTGCCTGATTCACCACTGTCCAGTGTAAACGATGTACTGCTAAGCTGTCCAGTTCAACAGCCTGATAATGTTTAAAAATTTTATTTAAAAGGATTTCCGGATCCATCCGGTTTTTATGAGTTCGGGGACTATTTTGGAAGGAAATGGCACCCCCGTCGGCCTTTAATGAGTGAAAGTGCAGGAAAATATTTTTTTCAATGGTATCGGTCTTCATCCCGGTCAGGGTAATGTTGTTGAAACGCAAACGGAGCGGGCTTTTGGCCTGACTCTTTTCCGGAAGCGATTCATAATGAAAACCTCCGATAAACAACCTGTGACCTTGCGAAAGATAGTGCAGCGAGTCGACCACAAACCGGAACCGGTCCTTTTTTGAAAAACGATTGAGATCGTGTATGGTAAGTTTTAAACTTCCGTATTGCAACGGGGTTAAACCATTTTGTTCACGGGCAGCTAATGATTGCAAATTGTCAATGGACAAGGTATACTTGGCAGAACCGTAGGATGAAGAATCGTCTTTTTGAAGCAACTGAACTACCCCGTTGAGTATCTGAGTATGGTTGATATGGAACCGAAACGGTAATTCCGGTAGCCGTTTGGTTTGTAATAAATGAATTATCTCCAGAGGATCAAACGACTCCTGGTTGTTCAGCTCAACCAGTGAATCCTGGGTTCCTAAGTAAAAAGAGGGGTTACTGACCGTGAGGCTGTTGATATAATATTCGCCGTAAAGGAAAAGTTTCCATAGGGAAAGGTTGTGTATTTGCAGTTGATTAAAAGTGGAACGCTGCAGCAACAAGCCGTTTTTTTTGTCCAGATAAATTCCTTCAAACTGAACTGAAGGCTTGTAAACTACAAGCCTTCGCTTAAAAACATCCAGTCTGATTTTCTGAAAATCAAGACTCGCTTGTCCGTTGGTACGGATGGAGATTTCCCTTTTTAAATAGTATTGCATCCACTGATTTCGGGTTACATAAATTGTTACCAGCGATGCTACCATCAGCACAAGCAAAAACCATTTAATAATTTTTTTCCACTTCATCTATGGCCTTGTCATTTTACGGCTGAGATTTCAATATAAACGGGCAAATGATCACTGATGCCACCGTGATATTTAAAGCCCTCGTAGCTTCGGAAGGCTTTTACCCCCGAAAACTTTGAATCCCTTTCCAAAAGAAATCCCACATCAAATATATGAAAGCTTTTGTCTTTTACAAACAGGCCTGTTGAATCAGTTATCAACGACTTAGACACAATCATCTGATCGTAAACGGACCAGACAGATCCTCGTTTGATGCTTCCCTTTGCGTTTCCAAAATCTGGTTTTGGATCCAGATTGTAAAGAGATTCAGCGTTCCGGGTAAGGAATTTAATGGCGGGCCCACCGGGAGTTTCATTGAAGTCACCCATCACCAGGAGATTTGCATGGGGATTGATGGATTGGATCGAATCAAGGGTCTGCTTTAACGTGTGGGCTGCCAGCAACCTTTTCGGGCGGTTTCTCATTAACCCTGAATATGACGAAGGCCAGTGGTTGACAAATACATGCACTGTATCGTTTAACAGCAATCCTTTCACGTACAAAATATCACGGGTTCTGAATGTGGGTGCTTCAGGACTAACAACCGGAATTCTTTTGGCATAAAGTGGGTTAAACTGGGCAACTTGATACAGTAATGCCACGTCGATTCCCCTGCGATCAGGGGATTCAAAATGAATGATTTTATAGTTCTTTTGGTTTAGCGGTGTTTGAGAAATCAAATCAGACAGAACTTTTTTGTTCTCCACTTCGGCCAAGCCTATTATTGCTACCGGTAGATTCCCCTCCAAAGCTACGAGGGTCTTATAAATCATCATAAGTTTTTTCCGGTATCGGTACTCATTCCAGTGATGGTCACCATCCGAATCAAACTGATTGTATGCAACAGATGAGTCGGATTGCACATCAAAAAGGTTTTCAACGTTATAAAATACAATACGGATCGGGGAAAAAACCTGTTGCCCAATGACTGTTGGGCTTATGAGTAACAATAACAAATAAAGTAAAGGTGTTTTCATAGCTTTAGGGCTACAATATAAGATATTTTAGTGGAGAATCAAATTATATTGACCGGATTTAAATTGAAGTTTCAGGGGAAAAAAGAGATTGATTTATTCTTTATATGAACAATAGTTCAATATATTTGCAATCAAATTACACTGCATGTCTCCCAGACCGAAGCGAACACGCATATTGAAAGAACCCCCTACATTTTCAGGATTTTTTCCCATGGGAGGAGAATACGACACTAAATCAGTCGTGGTGTTGCATTTTGAGGAATATGAAGCCCTCAGGTTGTCGGATTATCAGTCATTAAATCAGGAAGAAGCAGCCAATCAATTGCAGGTATCCCGTCCGACTTATACCCGCATATACAGTGCAGCCCGGAAAAAAGTGGCTACGGCACTGGCAGAAAACCGCCCGATCGTAGTTACGGGAGGTGATGTAGAATTTGATACTCGTTGGTATGAGTGCAAAAACTGCAGTTGTGTATTCAAAGCACAGGAAGAAAAAATGACAATGGATACCTGTCCGGTTTGTAATTCAGAAGAAATCATACCTGTACAACAAGCGGGTGAGCACCGGAATTTTGGAGAGGGAAGAGGCAGGAAATCATCCCATCAGGGTGAAGAAATGTGTATCTGTCCCAAATGTGATCACGAGATCCCGCATCAGATGGGAATACCCTGCAACAGCAATCTTTGCCCGAAGTGCAACATTCGGATGATGCGAAAAGGATCAAACCGACATGCATTTGTTTTAAAAAAACGTCAAAATAAAGAATCATGAGTAAAGTAAAATTAGCCATTCCTGTAGACAACGGTCTCTTATCCGAACACTTCGGACATACCCGGCTTTTTGAGTTCTTCGAAATAGAAGATAAAAAAATAACCCATAACGAGCAGCTGATTCCGCCACCGCATGAAGAAGGGGTTTTGCCCAGGTGGTTGATTGATAACGGGGTCACAGACTTGCTTACAGGAGGAATTGGTCCCAAGGCCATCAATATTTTGTACAACAAAGGCATCAATGTATATGTGGGTGTACAAAAAGACAGTGCTGAAAATCTGGCGTTGAATTTCATCAATGACAGTTTAACTTTTGGAAAAAATTATTGTCATCATTAATACTTATAAACTATGGACACAAAAAATACAGGATTTAATTCAAAACTCATCCACGCCGGAGGCATCCACGATGAAATGGGCAGTGCAGTGACCCCCATTTATCAGACCTCCACTTTTAAGTTTAAAAATGCCGATCAGGGAGCCCGTCGATTTGCCGGCGAAGAAAGCGGATATATTTACACACGTTTGGGGAATCCCACCATCGAAGATCTGGAAAATACTCTGGCAGAACTTGAAAACGGTTATAAGGCTGTGGTGACTTCATCCGGCATGGCTGCTGTAAATACGGTATATATGGCATTTCTGGCCTCAGGCGATCACATGATCGGGCACAATGCAGTGTACGGTCCCTCAAGAGGCGTAATGGAAAAGATTTTTCCCAAATATGGTGTGGAGAGTTCGTTTATTGACTGTACAAATATTGAAAACATTAAAAAGGCCATCAAGCCGAATACCAAACTTTTGTATCTCGAAACTCCTGCCAATCCGACTATTGGGATCACGGACCTGAAAGCGGCTTCGAAACTGGCTCACGAACACAACATCCTGGTTTGTGTAGACAATACTTTTTGCAGTCCTTATCTCCAAAAACCACTTGATCTCGGTGCTGATATTGTTTTGCATTCTATGACCAAGTTTATCAACGGTCATGCTGATATTGTAGGAGGAGCGGTTATTGCCAGTACCAAAGAACTTTTCGATCCCATTGCTTTTGTGATGAAAAACATCGGGTTCAACATGGATCCGCATCAGGCATGGCTTACACGCCGGGGATTGAAAACACTTTCCATCCGGATCGACAAGGCGCAGGAAAACGCACAGAAGGTAGCAGAATTCCTGGAAAACCATCCCAAAGTGGAATGGGTACTTTATCCGGGATTGAAATCACATCCTCAGTATGAATTAGCCAAACAGCAGATGAATGGCCCGGGAGCGATGATGTCATTTGAAGTAAAAGGGGGACTGGAATCCGGGAAAAAAGTAATGGACAACGTAAAAATGGCGCTGTTGGCCGTTTCGCTGGGCGGTATTGAAACGTTGATACAGCATCCTGCTTCCATGACCCATTCCAAAATATCAAGGGAAGGAAAACTGGAAGCCGGTATTACCGATGGTTTGATTCGCCTTTCGGTAGGTATTGAGGATGCTGAAGACATTATTGCCGATCTGGAACAAGCTCTGGCCATTGCATAAATATTCAGATCGTCGAGTACAAACCGGGATAAAACTTAACGATCCCGGTTTGTATTGGGGCATTTACTATTGGATAATTGCCAAGGAAGACCATCCTTTTTGAAGAAATTTATATTTTTGCACTGATAGAATCCTACTAACCGGTGACAAAATTGTTACCGGCTCTTTAAATAAGTAAAATGGAAAAACAAAATCTCAACGATCAGAATCCTGAAAAATCCGAAATGATGATTCAGGAGGAGAAGTCTACAACAGCAAAAAAGACAGTCAAAAAGAAAGCTGTGAAAGTGCCAAAACAGGTAGATGAAGAACTTAGGAATACCATTGTTGAACGCTTCAGTGATGGTATAAAGGACAAGAATGACGAACCGGAAAAACCGACCCCGGTATTGCCACAGATATCGGAAGAAGAACGCAATGTGATCATCCGGATGTTCATGGATACGCAAGCGGCGCTCAGTATGGATAATACAGTTTATGAAGACATCGACTACGACCATCTGAACAAACAGGAACTGGTGGAAATGCTGGAAGAGATCGTTGAAGAAAAAGACGTTTCCAAGATTAAACAGCAGGTTTCTTTCATCAAGGGAGCTTTTTACAGGAGGAATAAGGAAGATATTGAAAGTAAGCGTCAGGATTTTATTGCTGAAGGCGGCAATGCTGATGATTTTCAATCGATCCCCGATCCGTTGGAAATAAGGTTTAACAACGCGTTTTCAGTTTACCGGCACAACAAAGCGAAGTTTACCGAAGAACTGGAAAAGCAAAAGCAATCGAACCTGGCCGAGAAGTATAAGATTCTGGATGAATTAAGAGAACTGATTAATTCGGAGGAAACGCTGAAAAAAACGTATGATCAGTTTCAGGAACTGCAGGAAAAATGGAAAAGCATCGGCATTGTTCCTATTGCCGAAAACAACAACCTTTGGCAGAATTACCATTTTCTGGTAGAGCGTTTTTTTGATAAGGTTCGTATTAACAAAGAATTACGCGATCTGGACCTGAAGAAAAATCTTGAGCAAAAAATCGAGTTGTGCGAAAAAGCGGAAGAGTTACTACAGGCAGAACCTACCTACAGGACATTCAAATTATTGCAGAAATACCACGACGAATGGCGTGAAATTGGACCGGTACCCAGGGAAAACAACGAAGAAATTTGGGAGCGGTTTAAAAAAGCGAGTGACCAGATTAATCAACAACGTCGTGACCACTATAAAGGACTTCAGGAAGATCAAAAGCAGAATTACGAGCTAAAGAAGGGACTTTGTGAACAAATTGAGACCCTGGTTTCGGACATTGACTTTTCCTCCATTAAAAGCGTTGAGAAATATTCTGATAAAATAGCTGAACTGATTAAAACCTGGAAAACCATTGGCCGGGCTCCCAAAGCCCAAAACGATGAAATCTGGGATCGGTTCAAATCATCTTTGGATGCATTTTATCAGAAGAAACGTGATTTTTTTGCTGATCTGAAAAAACAGCAAATGGAAAATTACAATGCAAAGGTAAGGTTATGCGAACGTGCTGAAGCCATTCAGGACAGTACTTCCTGGCGCATCACTACCGACGAGCTTATTGGACTCCAAAAAGAATGGAAATCTATTGGACCGGTACCCCGAAAGTTTTCAGACAAGATATGGAAAAGATTCCGGGCAGCCTGTGATATTTTCTTCAACAATAAAGCAGCTTTTTATAAATCCCGTAAGGAGGACGAAGAAGACAACCTCAAAAAGAAAGAAGCCATTATTGATGAAATGATTCATTTTGTTTCTAAGGCAACCAAAGAAGAGAATATGGCTGCTGTACGCGAACTCAGAAAGCGATGGGACGAAATTGGTCATGTGGTGTATAAGGAAAAAGATAAGATTCAAAATAAGTATAGGGAATCCTATAATGAATTGTTGAAAAAACTTTCCATTGCTTCCGGAGAAGTGGCCAACAGTCAGTTCAGGCAAAAACTGGAAACGTTCAAGAATTCGGGGCAAGGGGAACAACAGATATTGAAAGAACGTTCACACTTGTATGCCAAAATAAAGAAACTGAAAGAAGAGATTATCCTATGGGAAAATAACATAGGTTTTTTCTCAGATTCGAAACAGTCCAACGCACTGAAGACCGAGTTTGAAAAGAAAATTGCCAAAGCGAAAACAGAGTTAAAAAGCCTGAACGATAAGTTACGCCTGATTGATCAGGAACTTGGTTAACCCCAAAAATATAATGGATAAAAAGAGGCCCGAAAGGCCTCTTTTTTTATTTATTGGATCAGGTTTGCTGCTTTCAGACTGAACGAAGCCGTATCCCCTTTGTAGGATCTTATCCAGCGGATCAGTCCATATTTGGGTGCAAAGTAAAAGTCAAAGTTGGTAGTATCGCCTTGAGCAAACACAGCTTTTTCTCTGGTGTGATAGATGCTGGTAAAGTTCATACCGTTAAAGGACATGTTGGGAATGGAATCCACATTGGTGTAAATGCCTTCCATTCCACCCAAAAGTTGTTCTTCACCAAATTTATATCCCGGCGCAAAAGCCAGAACAAAAGTGCTGTCGGTGAAGAAAATACGGTACAGTCCTCCCTGACCACTAGCTCCGTCGGGACCGGCAAAGATTCCGGAGGAAGCAAAATTAAAACTGTTGGTGTCGTACAGGGTTTCCACCACATCATAACTAAAAGAAGGTGAAATATCATTTTGGGCATGGTAGGCAACATAGGAAGCGATATCACCTGCTTTAATCGTATCACTTATTCCTGTGCTGTCGTTTTGATATACCCAGTAACTTCCGGTATCAAAAAAACAGTATTCCTTCATCGTCGGCGACAACTTGTAATAAGGAGTATTGCTTTTAAAAATACTGTTGCATCCTGAAACGAAAACAGCTACAGCTGTTAAAAAGGCCAGGATGATTAAATTTGTGCTATGTTTGTTCATAAATTATGATTTCAATAATCAGGGAACTCAATTAATGCAAAAATATACATTACATAATAATGGCAGGGAATAGCTTTGGAAAAATTTTCACACTCACCAGTTTTGGTGAATCGCACGGAAGAGGCATAGGAGGTATTATCGACGGATTACCCGCCGGACTTCCTGTGGATATGGATTTTATACAAAATGAACTGAACAGAAGGCGTCCGGGCCAGTCAAAATGGGTTAGTCCCAGGCAGGAAGCGGATCGTTTTGAAATATTATCGGGTGTTTTCGACAAAGTAACCCTGGGAACACCCATTGGATTCATTATCTGGAACAAGGATCAGCATTCGGATGATTACGACCATCTGAAAGATACCTACAGACCGTCGCATGCAGATTATACTTACGATCAGAAGTACGGAGTGAGAGATCACCGGGGCGGAGGACGTTCTTCGGCACGTGAAACCATCGCAAGGGTGGTGGCGGGTGCCTTTGCAAAATTATTTCTGAAAGAAATAGGAATAGAGATCCATGCATACGTTAGGCAACTCAACCTGATAGTTCTTCCGAAAGAGCCATCGCTTGAAGCATTGCGAAAAGTTGATAATTCACCGTTGCGTTGCCCTGATGAACAAACCACGCAACAAATGATGGCCTTAATCGAATCAACAGCAGAAGAAGGTGATACATTGGGAGGGATCATTGGTTGCGTCGCCACTGGAATGCCCCCGGGCTTGGGAGCTCCTGTCTTTGACAAGCTGCATGCCGACCTGGGCAAAGCCATGTTGAGTATTAATGCGGTAAAAGGATTTGAATATGGTTCCGGATTTTCTGCACCCCTGATGAAAGGTTCGGAGCACAACGATCAGTTCAAAGAAGAAAACGGAGAACTGAAAACAGTGACCAACTATTCCGGTGGAGTTCAGGGGGGAATATCCAACGGCAGCGATGTTTATTTTAATGTGGCTTTTAAACCCATTGCCACGGTGATGAAAGATCAGAAAACCGTTGATAAAGATGGGAAAGATGTTGTACTCAAGGGAAAAGGCCGCCACGATGTAACAGTTCTGCCCCGCGCTGTTCCCATTGTAGAAGCCATGACAGCCATGGTTTTAGCCGATCATTATCTGCTGAACAGAGTCTCTTCCATGAAGTATCTCAAAGACTGACATAAAAAAAACCGGTTTTTTAACCGGTTTTTTTTATTAGTTATTACTTAGTTTTTGGCTTCGTCGGTGTCTTCTTCTTTGCTGTCTTCGTGGCAGCCTTTCTGATCTTGACCGAAATCTCATCTTTTTTGGCATCAAAGTCAACTGAAATTGTATCTCCATCCTTGATGCTGCTTTTGATAATCTGTTCGGCCAGTTCATCTTCCACATATTTCTGAATGGCACGTTTCAGCGGACGGGCACCGTATTGTTCGTCCCAGCCTTTCTCAATAATGAAATCCTTGGCTTTGGAAGTTACACTGATTTTGAAGCCCATGTCATGGATTCGTCCATACAGATGGGAAAGTTCAATGTCGATGATCTTGTAAATGTCTTCACGTTCCAGAGAATCAAAGATGACAACATCATCAATACGGTTCAGAAACTCAGGGGCAAAGGCACGTTTCAGGGCATTTTCAATGACTCCGAATGCATGATTGGCGCGGCTTTGCTTACGGGCTTCGGTACTGAAACCGATGCCTTCTCCAAAATCTTTAAGTTGTCGCGATCCGATGTTGGATGTCATAATGATGATGGTATTCTTAAAATCGACTTTTCTGCCCAGACTATCGGTCAGCACTCCGTCGTCTAACATCTGCAGCAGCAAATGGAATACATCGGGATGCGCTTTTTCAATTTCGTCCAGCAAAATAATAGAGTAGGGACGGCGTCTGACTTTTTCGGTCAACTGACCGCCTTCTTCATACCCTACATATCCGGGAGGCGCTCCCACCAGACGCGATACAGCAAATTTTTCCATGTATTCACTCATGTCGATGCGAATCAACGCATCTTCCGTATCAAACATGAATTTGGCCAGCATCTTAGCCAGATAGGTTTTACCAACACCTGTAGGACCTAAGAAAATGAATGACCCGATAGGCTTGTTGGGATCTTTCAGTCCGGCACGGTTACGCCGAATGGCTTTCACTACCTTGGCAATGGCTGCATTTTGACCGATCACTTCCGTTTCCAGCTCACTTTCCATATTCATCAGCCGTTCACTTTCGCTCTGAGCAATATTGGTGACCGGTATTCCGGTCATCATAGCCACAACTTCGGCTACATTCTCTTCTGTAACATTTTCGCGGTGAAGATTGGATTCTTCTTCCCACTTTTTCTTGCTTTTTTCCAGTTGTTCCAGATAGCGACGTTCAATATCCCTGAACTGGGCAGCCTCTTCAAATTTCTGAGCACTGATGGCCTGTACTTTTTTCTGCTTGATTTCTTCAATGGATTTCTCCAGATTGATGATTTCTGCAGGAACATGGATGTTACTGATGTGCACGCGGGCACCGGCTTCATCCAAAGCGTCAATGGCCTTATCGGGAAGGTAACGATCACTGATGTACCGTTCTGTCAGGCTGACACAGGATTTGACCGCTTCTGGAGTATAGCGCACCAAGTGATGATCTTCATATTTTTCCTTAATGTTTTCCAGGATGTGTTCGGTTTCATCCGGTGTGGTCGGATCTACCAATACCTTCTGGAACCGGCGTTCCAATGCTCCGTCTTTCTCAATGTACTGGCGGTATTCATCCAATGTGGTAGCACCAATACATTGGAGTTCGCCACGGGCCAGTGCCGGTTTAAACAAGTTGGATGCATCCAGTGAACCGGTTGCATTTCCGGCTCCCACAATGGTGTGAATCTCGTCGATGAATAAAATGATATCCGGATTTTTTGTCAGTTCATTCAAAACGGCTTTCATGCGCTCCTCAAACTGCCCCCTGTATTTGGTTCCAGCCACAAGTGAAGCCAGATCCAGGGTTACAATTCGTTTGTTAAACAATACCCGGGAAACTTTCCGGTGCACAATGCGCAAGGCCAGTCCCTCAGCAATGGCAGACTTACCAACACCGGGTTCTCCAATTAAAATAGGATTGTTCTTTTTGCGTCGGCTCAACACCTGTGAAATACGTTCCAGTTCCTTGTTACGCCCGACAATGGGATCCAGGCGTCCTTCCTGAGCAGCTTTGGTCAGATCGTTGCCAAAATTATCCAGTACCGGTGTGCTGGACTTGGACTCACCTTTTTTCGATCCCATAGGCGGTTTTTCTTCTGAAAAATCATCGCCTTCTTCTTCGTTGGAGAAACTGGCGCTGGGTCCTGGTTTCTGGAGGCTGTCCTCGTTGTTTTTTAATATAATCCTGAGCTCGTCTTTAAAACTGTCGTAATCTATACCCGAAAGAGCCAGTTTGTGGGTGACCAAATTGTTCTCATCTTTCAGGATTGCTAACATTAAATGTTCGGTATCAATCAGTTCGCTTTTTAATACCTTAGCTTCCAGATAAGTGATTTTCAGGGCTTTTTCAGCTTGCTTCACCACGGGAATATTTTCCATCTGAATTTTGATGTCGTCTGAATTTCTGACAGAGTTTTCAATTTCTTTTTTCAGTTTTTTCATGTCTACACCAAAATAATGGAGAATCTGAACAGCTATTCCTTCTCCTTCCCGTAAAATTCCAAGCAATAAATGTTCAAGACCTATATAATTGTTCCCCAGTCGTATAGCCTCTTCACGGCTGTACGACATTACATCTTTCATTCGGTTTGAAAATTTAGTATCCATAGATAATTCCTCAATATTTCATTGCAAAATTAAGCATAAGCTTTATATCAATGATGCATCTATCAAAAAATAAGCCAAAGCAGTTCTGGCAGAATTTTTCTAGATCAACCATGATATATACAAAGATAGTCCGGCCCGTATCCATTTGACAAAAAAGCGATTGATTTTACAAACACATTATTGTTGAAACAATTTCATACTTAGAACTTAGAAAGCTTTTTATTTTCTATAATAAATAGTATTTTTGCTCCCTTGTGTTTTTTAATAATTAACGACTAGGAGTTGAATGCATGGAAAGTATTCATGAAGGAGAAAAGATAGTAAGAGTTAACATCGAGAACCAGATGAAATCGGCCTACATCGATTATTCGATGTCGGTGATTGTTTCCCGTGCTTTGCCTGATGTTCGTGATGGAATGAAACCGGTTCACCGAAGGGTGTTGTTCGGTATGCACGAGTTGGGCGTATATTCCAATCGTCCCTACAAAAAATCCGCCAGGATTGTAGGGGAGGTGCTGGGTAAATTTCACCCCCACGGCGACAGTTCAGTTTACGATACGATGGTACGTATGGCACAGGACTGGTCGCTGCGTTATCCCCTGGTAGACGGTCAGGGAAACTTTGGTTCAGTGGACGGTGATAGTCCGGCCGCTATGCGTTATACGGAAGCCCGATTGAAGAAGGTGGCTGAAGAAATGCTCGTCGACCTGGAAAAAGATACGGTAGATCATCAGAACAATTTTGATGATAGTTTAAGAGAACCCACGGTTCTGCCGGCTCTGATTCCCAATTTGCTGGTAAACGGAGCTTCAGGGATTGCTGTTGGGATGGCTACCAATATGCCGCCTCACAATCTTTCAGAAGTGGTGGATGGTATTATTGCTTACATTAACGACAATGATATTTCCATCAGTGAGCTGATGAATTATGTCAAAGCACCCGATTTTCCGACCGGTGGAATCATTTATGGTTATGAAGGCATCAAGGAGGCTTACGAAACCGGCAGAGGACGTATCGTTATGCGGGGCCAGATCAGCGAGGAAGATACAGAGAGTGGTAAAGTCCGACTGATTGTAACGGAGTTACCTTATATGGTGAACAAAGCCGAGATGATCCGAAAGACGGCCGACCTGGTCAACGAAAAGAAAATTGAAGGCATCAGCGACATTAATGATGAGTCGGACCGAAACGGGATGCGCATTGTTTATGAGTTGAAAAGAGATGCCATTCCCAGTATTGTCATCAATCAATTGTACAAGCATACTGCCCTACAGAGTTCGTTCAGTGTGAACAACATTGCACTGGTGAACGGCCGTCCGGAAATGCTGAATCTGAAGGATCTGATCAAACATTATGTGAATCACCGCCACGAAGTGGTGATCCGCAGAACAAGGTATGATCTGCAGGAAGCTGAAAAGAAGGCGCACATTCTGGAAGGTTTGCTGATTGCTCTGGATCATATTGATGAGGTAATCGCCTTAATCAGAGCATCCAAAACACCGGAAGAAGCCCGTGAAGGATTGATGAGCAAGTTTGAACTCTCTGAAATTCAGGCCAGAGCTATTCTCGACATGCGTCTGCAGAAGCTGACGGGTCTGGAAAGAGACAAGATTAAAGATGACTATGCCGAACTTCAGAAGTTAATTACAGAGCTGAAGGCTATTCTGGAAGATGTGAACCTCAGAATGGACATCATCAAGAATGAATTGCTGGGTATCAAAGATAAATATGGTGATGAACGACGTTCTGTCATTGTTTATTCTGCCGAAGACATTCGTATGGAAGATGTTATTCCGGACGAACCGGTGGTGATTACCATTTCTCATTTGGGATACATCAAAAGAACCTCACTTACCGAATACCGGGTGCAGGGCAGGGGAGGCAAAGGCTCCCGGGGCAGCACAACAAGGGATGAGGACTTCCTGGAACATTTGTTTATCGGGACCAATCACAACTACTTCCTGATGTTCACGGAACAAGGGAAGGTATTCTGGTTGCGCGTATTCGAAATTCCTGAAGGATCCAAAACCTCTAAAGGAAGGGCTATTCAAAATCTGATTCAAATCAGTCCGGATGATTCGGTGAAAGCCTTTATCAATGTGATTGACCTGAAAGATGAGGAATACATCAACAATAATTTCATTATCCTTGCGACCAAGAAAGGGGTAATCAAGAAAACTTCCCTGGAAGCATATTCCCGCCCGAGACAAGGCGGTATCAATGCCATTACTGTGCGGGAAGGTGATGAATTGCTGGAAGCCAGGCTGACCAGCGGAAGCAGTGAAGTAATGCTGGCTCTGCGGTCGGGTAGGGCCATTCGTTTTCCGGAAGATACAGTTCGCCCCATGGGACGTACCGCATCAGGAGTGCGGGGTATAACACTGGCCGGTCCGAAAGACGAAGTTATTGGCATGATCTGTATCGATGATACAGAAACTCAGGACGTACTGGTGGTATCTGAAAAAGGATACGGAAAACGTTCCAACGTGGATGAATACAGAATCACCAATCGCGGCGGAAAAGGTGTTAAAACACTGAATATCACTGATAAAACAGGTGATTTAATTGCCATTAAGAATGTAACGGATCAGGATGACCTGATGATTATTAATAAATCCGGTATTACCATCCGTATTTCTGTCAGCCAGCTCAGGACTATGGGCCGTGCTACTCAGGGCGTTCGCCTGATTACACTCAACGAAGAAGATGAAATCGCTGCTGTCGCCAAGGTGGAAGTACCTGAAGAAGAGGAAGCATTCATAGAAAATAATGATGTGCAAACAGAGGGTGAATCACCTGAAACCAACGAAAATACGGACCCTGTGGAACAGTAAATGAAGATATGTGGTGCTGTAAAACTTAACATTTTTTATATGGCATCACTTTTGTATTTGGTATATTTGCAAAAATTTAAAACACTAAAAATGAAAAAATTAATCTTACTTGTTGTAATGGGCTTGCTGGTAACAGCAAGTGGTTTTGCGCAAAAAAGTAACCGTACTAAGGCTTACCTTTATTTAGAAAAAGGACAGTTGGATAAAGCAAAGGAAGCCATTGACGAAGCTGTAAAAAATGAGAAAACGAAAGACGATCCGAAAACCTGGTTGTTTTATGGCGAAATCTATTACGGCATATCAGACAGTCCGTTGCCAGCTTACAAGAAACTGGATACCCTGGCTGCTCAGAAAGCACTTGACGCCTTACAAAAGGTAAAATCACTGGATCAAAAAGGGCATATGATTAAGGATGCCAATGATTACATCCAGAAATTATCTCCTGTTTTTTACAAGAATGCCAATAAAGCATTCAAGGCTAAGAACTACATTGGAGCCATGAACAATTTCGGCTATGCTTATAAAGTTGGACAGATTATTGGCAAGACAGATACCACAGCTGCTTTCAATGCCGGAATTAGTGGATTGTTGGGACATGATCCCAAAATGGCTGCCGGATATCTGAAAAAAAGCATTGACGATGGGTATGAAGATGCAAAGGCTTATATTTATTACAGCCGTTCACTGAAGGAAATGGGGGATACCACTGCAGCTGCAGCAGCAATTACTGAAGGAAGAAAAGTACATCCCGAAGATCTAGGTCTGTTGCTGGAGCAAGCTCAGATGTATCTTGAAAAAGGACAGTCAAAAGAGCTGATTACCAGTTTGAAAGAAGCTATTGCCAAAGAACCGAACAGTCCGAGCAATGCGAATTTGTATTTCCTCATCGGAAAAAGTTACGATGATTTGCACGATACAGCACAGGCTGAAGAAAATTATAAGAAATCGCTGGCGATTAATCCGAATTTCTTTTTGTCGTACTACAACATAGGTGCTATTTATATTAACAAAGCCGCCAAATTGCAGAAAAAGGCCAATAGCTTGCCCTTGAGCGCACAAAAGGAATACGATTCAATCAACAAGGAAGCCAATGCCAATCTGAAAATTGCCATTCCGTGGTTGGAAAAAGCCATTAAAATCAAACCTGATGACAAACAGACGTATAATGCTCTGAAAGAAGCGTACACTCGTTTGAAAATGAACGATAAGCTGAAAGAGCTGATGAATAAATAAAATCGTAAAAAGGGAAGGTAGCTCATTACTTTCCCTTTTTATTTAATATTTATAATTTAACATAATATAAATTATAGGACAATTATTAAAATGTTAAATAATTGATATACAGTATATTAAAATCTTGAAATGTGTTAGAAAGTAAACTTGTGCGGAAATATTTCCTCTTTTCTTGTACAGGTTTGTAAAAGAATTAATTATGTGTCTAAACAATGTTCTTAGCTTTGTATTATGGCATTACCAATAATTAAATAAAAAGAAAACTAAATTGAAGTAAATGACTAGAAATAAAGTAGTTTGTGATCTAAATGTTTGGTACGAATTTGCTAAAGGAACTATAAACCCAAATTTATTGAGTCATCAATATTTGGTTGCTACATTTGTGAATATAACAGAATTAGCGCAAGCCCCAAATATGATAAAGAATCCACGTTTATTTGGAAATGTTCTTTTTGCAATAAAGAGAAACTATTCATCTGTTATTAAGGCCAATCCTTGGGAATATTTGATTCAGGCCTTTTTTAATGATTTTCAGCCTGATATCTCTGTTGCCAATAAAATATTGAGTGGGTTTGATGCATACATGGATACCTCCCCTAATTCAATACCTATTAATGTAATTGAAGAAACAAGAGTAGAAATTAACAAAGTTATATCTGAAAAAAAATCAATTTCAGAACCAATAAACAATGCATTAATACCAGTTAGACAAAATATTAAAGAGACTGGTGGAAAAAAACAGCGTCATAAAAGGACTACAATCACTTCTTGGAAAAGATTCTTATCGGATACAGCTCTTATTTATTCAAAGGAATTTCTGGACAAAGAATATAAAATTGAACTAGACCATCCTTCTTGGCGCCATTTCGAATTATTGATTTTGACATTTGAAGAGTATTTTTTGAGATTAGAAATATCTAATAACAGAAAATTTCACATGAATGATTGGCCAGATTTGATAAATCTGGTTTACGTTCAACCTTCTGATAAATATTGGACTTTTGAAAACAAGTGGAATACTCTTTTTCGGGAAACAGGAAGTTTGGCAAAATATGTATATGGAGCATAAAAAAGGTTTAATAATGCGATTATTATACCCTATTTTCATGTATAATAATGGCCTGTAAGTATTTGATTTTAAGCAAATTATAAATTATAGGACATTTGATACGAAACTATTCAATAGAAAGAAAACAAGATTTAATACAGAAATCAAAGTTCAACCCAACATAGATTAAAACCGCACAGAAACCCCGCCGTTTACAATACCCTTATAGCCGAATCCCAGTTCTCCAAAAAGTCCAATGGTTTTGCCCACACGAAATCCTGCCAGTGTAAACTGAAAATTGATGTGGTTGTGTTTGTCGTTGGTATCCGGATTGTTGTCGGTGCGCATCAGACTGGCACTGGCCTGGGTAAAACCAATGCCAAAACCACTGTACATCTGAAAGAAGCCGCCGCTCACATATTGGTAATTGGCTTCGGCGGCCACAGTATAATAAGTATTTTTCTGTGTTCCTATTTTACTGCCCTGAACATAAGCGTCAGCCGTGCTCTTTTCATAGGAAACAGTCAACCCGATCAGCCAGCGGTCATTAATCAGGTTGCGGTACCCCGCATTGATAATGCCGGTATAGGTCGCATTTTTTGATTCGTATCCGGCAATGGATGTGATTATTTCGCCAAAGATATTGGCCAGGTCGTCGGTGGAAACAACGCCGTAACTGGCGGAGAATTCACTGTTTCGGCTTCCCTGGGCCAGTACAGTCTGGACAGGAAAAACGAATATCAGCAGTAAAGCGAAGAATAAGATCTTTTTCATATCCATGAGTTTTTTGCGTGTATTACAAACTTAAGAAACAAATGGATACGAAAGTAACTTTCTGAATATTAGCCTAAAAGCCGGGTGAAATCAGCATTTTTCGTACATTTTCCATTTCTCCCGGATTTCCTCCAGACACAGATTCCCGATACTGCCTTCGTGTGTGTATTGAATGTTCTTTTGCGGACTAAAACTTCCGTCCGTCAACTCCTTCCCTACCTTTTTATAGGCATCACGGAAGGGCATCCCGTTTAATACCAGCTGGTTGGCCGTTTCCACACTGAATAAAGGATCATACATTTTTTGCTCCAGTATATCAGGTGTAGGCTGAGCTTCTGGTAATATGTCACACAAGACCGTCAGATTTTCTTTTACTTCTTCTACAGAACGCATTAAACTTTCTTTTAATAGCTGGAAATCACGATGATAACCACTGGTTAGGTTGTTGGTCATCAGAATAATCTCAGCCGGAAGGCTTTGAATTTTGTTGCTCCGACCGCGAAGAAGTTCAAATACATCAGGATTTTGTTTGTGCGGCATGATGCTCGAACCGGTGGTGAATTCCCTGGGAAAACTCAGAAAACCAAAGTTGGGGCTCATATACAAAATAATATCCGAGGCCATCTTCGACAGCGTACCCGACACAGATGCTAGCGCAAAAGCAAGCGTTTTTTCCAGTTTTCCACGGCTCATTTGGGCAGCAACAGCGTTATATTTTAATATTTTAAACCCCATTAGTTCAGTTGTATAGCTTCGATCCACCGGGAAACTGGTTCCATAACCGGCTGCCGAGCCCAGTGGGTTCTGATCGGCTACCTGTGCAACTGTTTCCAACAGAATCAAGTCATCAATCATGCTTTCGGCATACGAAGAGAACCACATTCCGAACGACGACGGCATAGCCATTTGCAAATGGGTATAACCCGGCAGTAGCACTGTTTTGTGTTTTTCAGCGAGTTGCAGCAGAGTATCAAATAACCGGTACATGACCGTTTTGATTTGCTTGATTTCTTCTTTTACATACAAATGCAGCGCCACCAGCACCTGATCGTTGCGCGAGCGGGCTGTGTGGATTTTTTTCCCGGCATCACCCGTATTTTCCGTTAGCAGGTATTCAATTTTACTGTGCATGTCTTCAAATCCCTCTTCAATGACAAAAGAACCGGCTTCAATGGACTGTTGGATTTCGTCCAGCGTTGTAATCAGTTTGTCCAGTTCTTCCTGAGAAAGAACATCGATCTTTTGCAGCATCTGTGCATGGGCCTTGCTGGCCTGTACATCGTATTTTGCTAGTTTCAGGTCCAGAATCCGGTCGTTCCCGACGGTGAATTTTTCCACCCATTGTGCGGCTGAATAGCCTTTGTCCCAGAGTTTCATTGTTTAAAATTTAGGATTACTAATTACAGGATTTCTTTTAAAATATTGATATACAAACTGATTCCTTCCTCCAGTTCATTCAGAAAAATGAATTCATCGGCCTGATGCGATCGCTTGGAATCACCGGGGCCCATTTTAAGTGAAGGACACGAAAGTACGGATTGATCAGAAAGAGTGGGAGATCCGTAGGTTTCCCTCCCCCACTTTTTCCCCGCTTTGACGATCGGATGTCCGGGATCAATAAATGAAGGATTCAAATGGAACGAACGGGCCACCATGTTGCTTTGAGTATGCTGCTGGATAAACTCAAAGAGTTCCTCATTCCGATAGTGTTCGTTTACCCGGATGTCCACCACAAAATGACATTCAGCAGGTACCACATTATGCGCTGACCCCGCATTGATTTGGGTTACCGTCATCTTTACCTTCCCCAGTAAGGGCGACTCCTTGGGAAATGTATACTTTCTGAACCAGTTGATGTCGTCCAGCGCGTTGTAAATGGCGTTATCTGTATTCGTATGTGCTGCATGGCCGGCAATGCCTGGAGCATATCCGTCCAGCACCAGCAGCCCTTTTTCGGCAATAGCCATCTGCATTTGTGTGGGTTCTCCCACGAGGGCAAAACTGAGTTCAGGCAATTCCTGCAACAGGCTGTTCAAACCGTTGGGACCCGAGCTTTCTTCCTCACCTGTTGCTGCCATAACCAGATTGTACCTCAGATGGGGTTTGTCATAAAAATAAACAAAGGTGCTGAGCAATGAAACCAGGGAGGCACCGGCATCGTTGCTGCCCAGGCCATACAATTTACCGTTTTCAATTTGTGCCTGGTAGGGATTGCGGCTGTACCCGGTATTGGGCAGAACCGTATCATGGTGCGAATTGAGCAGGATTGTCGGTTGGGCCGGATCAAAATATTTGTTCAAAGCCCATACGTTGTTGTGGGTTAAGAAAGAACTGATTCCCTGTTTCTCCAGCCAATTCCGTATCAGTTGTGCTGTGGGTTCCTCTTCTCCGGAAAGCGACGGAGTTTCTATCAACTTTTTCAGCAGATCCAGCGCAAAGTTGTAGCTGTTTTTATTTTGCATGATAATTTATTTTGAATCTAAAATTAACCGGGTACACACACTGGAATCGCTGGTCAAAACAGCTGGATTACCAATCTTAACAGAATGAACATTTCGTTTCAATGCTTCGAAACCATTGTGCAGTTTAGGCAACATACCGTTCAGAAACTGTCCCTTATTTTTTCCTTCTTCAAAACCTTTCCAATTCAGTTTTTCCAGAACTGATTCATCGTTATTGATGTTACTCAGAACTCCTTTTTTCTCAAAAATATAAATCAGTTCGGTTTGATAAATGGAACTTAATCCGGCCCCCAATTCTGATGCAATGGTATCGGCATTGGTATTCAATAAGTGACCGGAACCATCGTGTGTGATAGCACTGAAAACGGGCGCAAGTCCCTGTTCCATTAACATTGAAATCCATTGGCTGTTTACCTTTTTTACATCCCCTACCCAACCGTAATCGGTTTCCTTCACCGGTCTTTTTTCGGAGACAATGGTATTGGCATCGGCCCCCGAGAGTCCCACCGCCTGACAGCCCCTATGTTGTAATTGGACTACCAGATTTTTGTTGATCCAACCGGCATATACCATGGTCACAATCCGAAGATCTTCTTCCGATGTAATCCTTCTTCCTTGGTGCATTTGTGGTATTATTCCCAGCTTCCGGCTGAGTTCACTGGCCAGTTTACCTCCGCCATGCACCAGTATTTTGGGGCCATTCATAGCGGAAAAATTATCCAGGACGTGATCCAAATCTGATTCAGAATCGAGAATAGTACCACCGATTTTTACAATTTTGAGCTTTTTCATTTTGCAGCATATGTTTACTTTTCGGACAATACCCGCATCAGTGCTTCATGGAAAATAGTAATCTGTTCTTCACTGATGTTGAGTGGCGGAAGAATACGCATCAGGTTGGGATTTGTTGATGATCCCGTCAGGATATGATGTTCCAACAACAGTTTCTTACGTAATTCCTGAACCGGGAACCCCAATTCAATCCCCAACATCAGCCCTTTGCCCTTGATCTTTTTGATGGGAGCAATGTTCAGCAATGCACTTTTCAGGTACGCGCTTACTTTGTTCACATTTTCTATGATGTCTTCCTGTTCCATCACATCCAATACTGCAAGACCTGCAGCACAGGCCAACGGATTGCCCCCAAAAGTGGTTCCCAGCATACCGTACTCGTTATTAATTTCAGGACTGATCAATACCCCTGCAACAGGGAAGCCGTTGCCCATCCCTTTGGCTACGGTAATCAAATCAGGACGAATGCCGGCATACTGATGGGCAAAAAACTTTCCCGAACGGCCATATCCGCTCTGTATTTCATCCAGAATCAATAAGACATCATGCTGCTTCGTTAGTTCCGAAAGGGTCTTTAAAAAGGATTCGGATGGCATATCCAGTCCTCCAACTCCCTGAATGCCCTCTACAATCACAGCGCAAACATCCTTCCCTGAAAGGGCATTCTGCATGGCCTTTTTATCGTTCAATTCCAAAAATTCTACTTCAAAGCCGTCTTTGTTCAAAGGAGCCGACAACTTGGGGGCATCGGTTACCGAAACGGCTGCAGATGTTCGGCCGTGGAAGCTCTTTTTGAATGCGACCACTTTTTTCTTCCCGGTTTGAAATGAAGCCAGTTTCAATGCATTTTCGTTGGCTTCAGCGCCCGAATTACAGAGGAACAGATTATAATCCGGATAACCGGAAATCTTTCCCAATTGCATTGCAAATGCCTCTTGTATGGGAAGTTGCACTGAGTTGGAATAAAAAGCCAGCTTCTGTAGCTGCTCGGTCAGCTTCTGAACATAATGCGGATGAGTATGACCGATTGAAATAACACCGTGGCCCCCGTAAAGATCCAGATACTGCGTGCCGTCCGATCCGTAAACATAGACCCCACCTGCCTTCACAAGCTCTATGTCAAAACGGGAATAAACATCAAATAATTTCATGGTGTGATTGTTTTTAAAAATAGTTGGCTTTCAATGAGAGCCCTTTATCCTGTGGAAATCCAACCATCAGGTTCATATTCTCTACGGCCTGACCGGCTGCTCCTTTCAGTAAATTATCTATGGCCACCGTAACCAGCGCTTTGCCATTGATCTTTTCCACATGAACCAAACCGTAATTGGAGTTTACCACCTGTTTCATGTGGATGGGATTTGCACTGACAAAGGTGAAAGGAGCATGCTGATAATAACCTTGATACAATTTGTTCAGTTCCTCATCACTTAGTTCTATTTCTGTGTACAGCGAAATGAAGATGCCCCGGGTAAAGTCACCGCGGACGGGAATGAAATTCAGCTCCTGATCAAATTCCGGCTGGAGTGTTTTCACCGTTTCACCGATTTCACCCAGATGCTGATGCACAAAAGGTTTGTACACCGAAATATTATTGTTCCGCCAGCTAAAATGAGTGGTTTCGGCAAACTGATTTCCCGCTCCGGTGGAACCGGTGATACCATAAATATGCACACTGCCGGTCAGTTTGTGATCAGAAGCCAGCGGCAGCAATCCAAGCTGAATGGCCGTGGCAAAACAACCCGGATTGGCAATGGAATCAGATTGACTGATCAGACTTTTATTTGTTTCGGGAAGTCCGTAAACAAATGTCCGTTCGGCAAACTGTGCGTCTTCATTCAACCGAAAATCGTTGCTCATGTCAATGATTTTGGTGCCACCGGAAACAGGATTCTCCTGAAGCCATTTTTTTGATAACCCGTGCCCCAGGCTCAAAAACAGTACATCTGTATCTTTCAATACCTGATCTGTAAATTTCATTTCTGTAGCAGCAAACAGATCCTGATGCACCTCACTGATCTTTTTTCCGGCCTGAGAATGACTGTATACAAAGCTCAGTTCCGTTTCAGGATGCTGCAACAGCAACCGAATGAGCTCACCTGCCACATAACCCGTACCGCCTATGATACCTACTTTAATCATGAGTTTACGTTTTGATAAATTTTCACCGGATTGGCCAGGATTCTCACAAAACCTTTTACGTCCTCCCCGGTCCAGGCTTTGTTTACCTCACCGTAATGTCCGAATTCGGGATTCATCAGATCATGTTTGGATTCGATTCCCAGTATTTCAAAACGATAAGGATGTAAAGTTATATTTACATCGCCTGTCACATTAATCTGACTATCCGAAAGAAAAGTTTCAATATTTCTCATCACCGGATCAAAAAACTGTGCTTCGTGCAGGAACATGCCGTACCAGTTGGCCAGCTGATCTTTCCAGTAAAGTTGCCACTTGGTCAACGTATGTTTTTCCAGCACATGGTGGGCTTTTATTAAAATGCTTGCAGCGGCTGCTTCAAAACCGATTCGTCCTTTGATACCGATAATGGTATCCCCGGTGTGCATATCGCGTCCGATGGCATAAGGAGTTGCCCAGGCTTCAATTTGCTGAATGATTTGTACGGGATTCATTTCGCTACCATTCAATGCTGCTGGCTGGCCTTTTTCAAAAGAAAGGGCAAAGGTTTTGGGTTCACTTTCTGAAAGTAAATTTCCATAAGCTTCTTCCGGCAGCGGCTGATCAGAGGTCAGGGTTTCTTTGCCTCCTATACTGGTACCCCAGAGCCCTTTGTTTAGTGAATACTTGGATACCTGACTGTCAATTTTAATGCCGTGTTGCAATAAATAGTCCGTTTCAGCCTGACGCGAGAGTTGTTGATCGCGAATGGGAGTCAGTATCTCCAGTTCGGGAGCAAGCAGTTGGAAAACCAGGTCGAAACGGACCTGATCGTTTCCTGCTCCTGTGCTGCCATGGGCGATGTAGTCGGCTCCGATGGACAGTGCATATTCGGCCAGGGCTTTGGCCTGATACACCCGTTCGGCACTGACGGACAAAGGATACGTGCTGTTTTTCAACACGTTGCCAAATATTAGATACTTGATAATGTTCTCATAAAAATCAGTGGTTCCGTCAATGGTTTTGTGTGACTTCGCCCCCAGCTTATAGGCATGTGCTTCAATTTGTTGCTCTTCTACCGGCTTGAAACCACCGGTATTTACGATGGCTGTATGTACTTCCAGGTTTTGTTCGTGCATGAGGTACAACACACAATAGGATGTATCGAGTCCGCCACTGAAGGCCAACAATACTTTCTTCTTACTCATTTGTTCAGTAGTTTATTAATTTTCGGGTAGACAGAATTTCTCAATTGCGATACCTGCTTTTGGTTTGCCAGGAAGGTCTTGAACTGTTTCCAGCGAATGGCACCCCGTTTTTCCTTTTCTTTGGGTAACGTAGCCAGGTTTGCCGGATCGCAAACCATGCCCGTACAAAGACACATTTTGCGGTCCGTACGCAGCAGAATATCATAGTTGGAACAGCTCTGGCATCCTTTCCAAAACGTTTCATCCTCAGTTAGTTCAGAAAATGTAACCGGCTTATATCCCAGTTCCGAGTTGATTTTCATAACGGCCAGACTGGTAGTAATTCCGAATATTTTGGCTTCCGGAAATTTCTTTCGCGACAACTCAAATGTCTTGGTCTTGATTTGCTTGGCGAGCCCGGTCTGACGGTATTCAGGATGGACGATCAGTCCGGAGTTGGCGACAAACTTATGTCCCTGCCAACTCTCAATGTAACAAAACCCCACAACCCTTCCGTCATCCAGAGCAATGACAGACTTACCTTCCAGAATTTTTTTGCTGATGTATTCCGGTTCCCGTTTGGCAATACCGGTCCCCCGCAAACGGGCAGCATCTTCAATCATGGTGCACACTTGCTGTGCATATTTTTCGTGACTTTCATCAGCCACGACAACAATTACCTGCATATCAGTAATTATTAAAATGAATTTATGTAAATAAAATAATAGGAAAGGCAGAGTACGTAACTCCGCGAGAATAAATTACGCCCTAAGGCGCCTAAGTCGCCTGTTGGCAGAAATGGAATAACACAGCAATTCCGATACGAACGAATATCGCAGAGTAGAATGGATTGATGTGTTTGTTTGTTTCATGATGGCAACAAAAGTATTGCTTTCTTAATAACCGTGAATCATTTTTACGATTTTTTTTCGAAAACGGAATTCTTGGCCGGTACAGAATGAAGCAGATTGCTTGATTGAAAACGATTGTTATAAGTTTGATTCAAACATGTCCGGAACAAAAGTTTGTTCCTGCATGGGAGGCCTTACATAGCCTTTTTCGGGCTTTCTAGGTGTTAATTCAATGGATTTGGCAGGAAGTTCTTTATAAGGAATCATGCTCAGAAAATGATGGATTGTATTGAGATGAGCTCTCTTCTTGTCGTCGGCTTCCACTACATACCAGGGGGCAATTTTGGTATCGGTATAGGCAAACATTTCGTCTTTGGCTTTGGAATATTCTACCCATTTGTCCCTTGATTTCAAATCCATCAAACTGAATTTCCATCGTTTGGTCGGGTCATTCAACCGTTTCTGGAAGCGTTTTTCCTGTTCTTCCTCACTGACGGAAAACCAGTATTTAAGAAGGATAATGCCCGAACGGATGAGCATACGCTCGAAATAAGGACAGGAACGCAGGAAATCCCAGTACTCATCATCGGTACAAAATCCCATAACCCGTTCGATTCCTGCCCTGTTGTACCAGGAACGATCAAATAAGACGACTTCACCTGCAGCCGGCAAATGAGGGACATAGCGTTGAAAATACCACTGGGTTTTTTCTTTTTCAGTGGGAACACCCAGCGCCACAACCCTTACCACACGCGGGTTGAGCGTTGCAGTCATTCGCTTGATGACACCGCTCTTTCCGGCGGTATCACGTCCTTCAAAAAGAACCACAACCTTCAGTCCTTTGGCTTTCACCCATTCCTGAAGCTTTACCAGTTCTACCTGAAGTTTGTCTAATTCCTTAACAAAAACTTCATTTCTTAATTTGCCGTGTTTGTTCAGAATTTTTACCTCTTCCATAACCTGTTGTTTTTTACAAATATAAGATTTCATTAGTTACAAGAATCGTTAAATAAATTTAATAACAATGGCTTATTCAGTAATTTGCATCAGTAAGGGGGCAAGGCATACTTATTTAGAATCGTTATAATTGTTATATTTGCGATCGCAAAATGCGACCCAATGGCAAAACAGAACATCTCAAAACTTTTAAATCTTACCAGGGAGGACATATTAACAGATTACCGAACAGCTTACGAAAGCAGGCAGGCCAGTTTGCTCGGCAGAAGAGAAGTGCTGACCGGGAAAGCCAAGTTTGGTATTTTCGGGGACGGTAAAGAAATTCCGCAACTGGCTATGGCCCGTGTTTTTGAACCGGGCGACTGGCGCTCAGGTTATTACCGCGATCAGACGTTTATGCTGGCTGCCAATATGATGGAACTGGAAGAATTCTTTTCCCAACTTTATGGGGATACGGATCTGAAAATGAATCCCTCCCATGGTGGCAGGCTAATGAATAACCACTTTGCTTCCCGCAGTCTGGATGAGGAAGGAAACTGGAAAGATCTGACCCAACAAAAAAATACGGCACCTGACTCCTCTCCCACTGCCAGCCAGATGCCCCGTTTGCTGGGACTTGCCAGTGCCTCCAAACACTTTAGGTATCACAAACAACCCGAAAATTTCAAGAATTTCTCCAATAAAGGAAGTGAAGTTGCCTTCGGTACCATCGGAGATGCTTCTACTTCAGAAGGACATTTTTTTGAAACAATGAATGCAGCAGCAGTTCTGGGAGTTCCCATGGCTGTGTCTGTATGGGACGACCAGTGGGGTATTTCTGTACACAATGAATACCAAACTGTTAAGGGAAATATATCGGAAGCACTGAAAGGTTTTGAGAAAGACACAAACACGAACGGAATCAAAATTTACCGGGCAAAATGCTTTGATTATCCCGAACTCATACAGACGTATCGGGAAGGGATTGCCGAGTGCCGTAAAAACCACATCCCTGTTTTGTTTCACATTACCGGCTGTACCCAGCCTCAGGGCCATTCTACTTCCGGTTCCCACGAGCGGTATAAGACCCCCGAACAACTGAAAGACGAACAGGAAAGAGATGGAATTCTGAAGATGCGTCAATGGATCATAGCCGAAGGTATTGCAACTGAAGAGGAACTGGTCACACTGGAAAAAGGAGCCAGTGAAAGAGTGAAGCAGGCCAGAAGAAATGCCTGGAAGAATTTCACCGATCCCATCAAAAAGAAAAGAGACGAGCTGATCAACATGCTGGATACTGTCACTTGTTACTGTGAACGACACAACAAGATCAGTCAGATACAGAAAGAACTGGCACAAATTGGCGAACCCATCAGAAAAGATGTGGTCAGCGCTGCCCGTAAAATGCTGTATTTGTTGTGTAACCAATGCAGTTTTGAAGATGCGCCCCTGAAAAAAGTACTTCGTGAGTGGTTGTTAGCCGAAGAAAAGGATGACCATCATCGCTACAGTTCACACTTGTACAGTCAGTCGAAGCTTTCCCCGCTTAAAATTCAGGGAATTGCTCCTGTTTACGATGATCAGGCTGCAACCGTTCCGGGTAGGGAGATTTTAAGAGACAATTTCGATTACAATTTTGAACACAATCCATCCCTGATTATTTTTGGAGAAGATGTGGGCAAAATTGGTGGTGTGAACCAGACCTATGAAGGGCTTCAGAAAAAATACGGCGAGAATCGTATTTTTGATACCGGAATCAGGGAGAGTACTATCATTGGTCAGGGAGTGGGTATGGCCTTACGAGGACTGAGACCCATTGCCGAGATTCAATATCTGGACTACATACTGTACGGACTTCAGGTGATCAGTGACGATCTGGCCACCATGCATTATCGAACACGCGGAGGCCAGAAAGCCCCCCTCATCATCAGCACCCGCGGTCACCGGCTGGAAGGGATCTGGCATGCCGGCTCCCCCATGGGCATGCTGTTGCATTCTGTCCGCGGTGTACATGTGGCTGTCCCCCGAAACATGACTCAGGCAGCCGGATTTTACAATACCTATCTGGCATCAGATCAACCGGTCATTATCATCGAACCTCTGAATGGATACCGGATCCGTGAAAAGAAACCTTCCAACATCGGAACGTACCGCACCCCTGTAGGAATCCCTGAAATCCTGAAGGAAGGTAACGATGTTACCTTAGTTACATACGGTTCCTGCGTCAGAATTGCTGAAGAGGCTATTGAGCGTTTGAGCGAATTCGAGGTAGATGTGGAGCTGATCGATGTACAAACGCTCATTCCCTTCGATTTAAATGGCACTATTGTCAATTCATTGAAGAAGACCAATAAAATTGTCTTTTTTGATGAAGATGTGCATGGAGGGACCACGGCTTATATGATGAACAGAGTGCTGGAAGTCCAGAAAGGATTTTTCTATCTCGACATGGAACCCCGTTCTATTGCTGGCGAATCGCACCGTACAGCCTACAGTACCGACGGTGATTATTTCTCCAATCCCAATGCGGAAGATGTATTCGAAACCATTTACGAGATGATGAGCGAATACGATCCCAAAAAGTACCCGAGTATTTTTTAACATAGTTTCATTTTATTTTGTTGAAATACCTTCTATTTTTGCAACACCTTAACATTCAAGAGTGAAGAAACATAAATTAAACGGGAACCAGAAAAAAGATCAAGCCTCTGCTGCAATGAATCAGGAGGAATTGAAGTTCCCCATTTCCTACCACTTGAAAGCCATTTTTATTCTTCCTGAGAAAAAAGAATTTTATATGGACGAACTGGCCAAAGCCTTTGATAGTTTGTTGATTGAGCATAAACTTCAGAACGAAAAGTTTAGCAAAAAGGGAAATTATGTCAGCTTCACCTATCTGGTACATCTGGACAACAGAGTTCAGATGGAAAAAATGTATGAGGCCCTGAAAATGATTGAAGGATTGAAATTTGCACTATAATGATTGAAAAATTACTGGCGGTTGCTTTCGGTGGCAGCATCGGTGCCGTTTTGCGTTTTGTTATTTACGAACTCATCGAATCCAAACACAAAAGTGATTTTCCCTGGGGTACATTAACGGTCAATCTGCTGGGCTCTCTCGTAATTGGCTTTTTGTGGGGGTATTTTTCCCGGGTATACATTTCTCCCAGTCTTCGAATGCTCATTTTTGTTGGCATTTTGGGTAGCTTTACCACCTTTTCAACTTTTGCATTCGACAATTTCAGTTTGATCCGTAACGGTGAGTTCACACTAATGACGGTTTATGTTTTGGTTACCAACCTGTTTGGTATTGCGCTGAGTTTTGCAGGATATACATTATCCAGAACACTGTAATTGATTAAAAATCTATTCCGATGCACGACATTGAACCTTATTACCGGTGGAGTTCCTTGTATTCGGCTTCGCAGGACAATAAATCCCCGTTTTTCGGGAAGCAAAATAATGAAGTGTATTTCGAACACGTCATTTACAATCATTACATCCATCCTCAATGGGATGATTTCGGTTCGCTGACACTGTATATGAAATTACTGTTTGCTGATTATGATAAACAGTACTGTATTATTGAACTGATGGGCGAATGGAACGACATTCTGTACAATGATGTGATGTATTTATATCGGAATGTCATTGAATATATGATGGATGAAGGGATTCAGTATTATATTCTGATCGGTGAAAATGTACTGGATTTTCATGTGGATTCGGACGATTATTATGCGGAGTGGTTTGATAATCTGGATGAAGGCTGGATTGTCGGGCTCAATTTCAGAGACCATGTGTTGCACGAATTCTCCAAGGGGAATATTGATCAGTATATATCATTTGGCGGTCGATTCAACGATTTTGGCTGGCGCAGCCTGCATCCCGATCAGCTTTATGCTGCCATCAGCGATCAAATGATGAAGCGTCTAACCTGAAAACCATGAACAAGAAAAGTGTCATACTTCAGATTTACGGGAGAGTTCAGGGTGTTGGCTTTCGGTATTATACAGAGAAAAAAGCAAAGGAACTGAATTTAACCGGATTTGTCCGAAATCGTCCCGACGGAAGTGTCTATGTGGAAGCAGAAGGGAGATCGGAAGACCTGGAACTTTTCATGATTTGGTGCCAACAAGGTCCTGATTGGGCAAGGGTTTCCAGGGTTAATCAGCAATTTGTGCCCTTACAGAACTTCACCCGATTCGAGATTCGGTGATCACTTTGTTGCCCTCAGAAACTCTCTTTTCCCCGGCGGTCCGGGAATCTTCTCAATACTGAATCCGGCTTCCTTCAGAGCTCTTTTCACAATCCCCTTGCTGGAATAAGTTACCAGTATCCCTGTTGGTTTTAGTGCAGCATATAGCTTAAGAAACCCTTCGTTTGTCCACATTTCAGGTTGTGTTTCGGGAGAAAATGCATCAAAAAAGATCAAATGACAGGTATTTTTTTCGGGAACAAAATCCTGAAAAGATACTGGGATTACCTGCGATTGAAAATATTTTGAAAGGCTTTGGATTCCTCTTTGATGGATGAGTTTAAACAGCCTTTGGTTACAGGACAGCAATTCCGGGTAATTGAGTTTGTCTACCAGGTTTTCAGCGACTGGAAAAGCCTCAATGCCCGTATAGTCGATAACTTTGCTGTTTTCTTCGGCCCAAAGGAAACTCAGCAAAGCATTCAGTCCGGTTCCAAATCCTATTTCCAGAATTTCTATGGGCTCTTTCATTTCTTTGATCCGGTGCAGTCCCGCGCCTATGAATATGTGCCGGGATTCCTGAATAGCTCCGAAACTGGAATGATATGTCTCGTGAAATTGACCGCTGCTCAGGGTATGGGAACCATCGGCTGTTCGTTTGATTTCGTTTGTCTCCATTATGCAAAAGTAATTCAACCCGGCATTCTTTCAGAAGTTATCACGCAATTCAAATAAAAATGATTAATTTGGCTCAAAAGAAGACAATATGTTAAACTCGGTTTCATTGGACAACATTTTGTTTCTGGATATTGAAACGGTTTCTGCCTATCCTGAATTTGAAGCGTTGCCCGAAAAATTCAAACCCCTGTGGGAAAAGAAAGCCAATCGAATTAATTACAAAAATGAAGACCTGACACCCGACCAGTTGTATGATCAGGCCGGGATTTATGCTGAATTCGGTAAAATTATCTGTGTTTCCTGTGGTTTTGTGAGCGGTAATACTATTCGGCTGAAATCCTATTACGGGGATGACGAAAAGATTCTTTTGCAGGAATTTGCTGAATTGTTACAGCGTCACTACAACAGAAATGATTCGCTGTTGTGTGCTCATAACGGAAAAGAATTTGATTTTCCCTATTTGGCCCGACGGATGCTGGTCCAAAACATCGGACTGCCCGATATCCTCGATTTGGCTGGTAAAAAACCATGGGAGATCAAACACCTCGACACAATGGAGCTATGGAAATTTGGTGACTACAAGCATTATACCTCTTTGGAATTGCTGGCGGCTTTGTTTGATATACCCACTCCCAAAGATGATATTGACGGCAGTCAGGTAGGTAAAGTATACTGGAAGGAACGCGATCTGGAGCGTATTGCCGTTTATTGTCAGAAAGATGTACTGACTACCATTCAGTTGTTCCGAAGGTATCAGGGGCTCCCGTTGATCCGGGATGAATTTGTCGAATTTTTGTAAAATACAGCGTGGAACAACCGCTCCGTAAAACAATCTGTTTTTTTTCAAAATAATTCATTCAGCACCTAAGATGAAGCGCTTCAATTTGTACTTTTGAGAAATGGAAAAAGCAAAAACAACGTCAAAAAAATCATCCGTTGCATCTAAACCAACAGCGCTGACCAACAACTTCTTCGAACACGGCAAAGTGCCGCCACAGGCCATCGACCTTGAAGAAGCTGTATTGGGGGCCATGATGCTGGAGCAGGATGCGGTAACAGCTGTGATTGATATTTTAAAGCCGGATGTTTTTTATAAAGAAGCACATCAGCGGATTTTTAATGCAATTCACCAGTTGTTTTCCAAATCGGAACCGGTGGATATTCTGTCTGTAACCAATCAGCTGAAGAGCGAGGGAGAACTGGAGATCGTGGGTGGCCCCTACTACATTACCATGCTTACCAGCCGTATTGCTTCTGCATCCAATGTGGAATACCATGCCCGTATTCTTCTTCAGAAACACATTCAGCGTGAGCTGATAAAGATATCTTCCGAAATCATCAAAGATGCATTTGAAGACACAACCGATGTTTTTGACTTACTGGATCGGGCCGAACAAGGGCTGTTTAATGTTTCTGAATCCAATTTAAGGAGAGGTTTTGAGGGCATGCCCGGGTTGGTGCGACAAGCCATCGACGAAATCGAAAATGCCAAGAATTCAGATACCCACATGAGTGGTGTTCCTTCGGGTTTTACAGGACTGGACCGAATTACCAACGGATGGCAGAGGTCTGATCTGATCATTCTGGCGGCCCGTCCCGCGATGGGGAAAACAGCCTTTGCACTGAGTCTGGCGCGAAACATTGCTGTACACAGCAAAAAACCAGTGGCTCTCTTCTCCCTTGAGATGTCGGCCGTTCAGCTGGTGACCCGTCTGATATCGAGCGAAAGTGAATTGCCCGCCGGTAAATTGAAGAAAGGCGATTTGCTGGACCATGAATGGGCTCAGCTTAATTCCAAAATCACCAATCTGGTAGATGCCAAAATCTTTATTGACGACACTCCTGCCCTTTCCATATTCGAATTAAGGGCCAAATGCCGCCGTTTAAAACAACAACACGACATTCAGATGGTCTTTGTCGATTATTTGCAGTTGATGACCACAGGAGGCGAATCAAGGGGAAACAGAGAACAGGAGATCAGTACAATTTCCAGGGCATTAAAATCACTGGCCAAGGAACTCAATATACCCGTGCTGGCACTTTCCCAATTAAGCCGTGCCGTTGAAAATCGCCCGGGAAACTCGAAAAAACCAATCTTGTCTGACCTTCGTGAATCAGGAGCCATCGAACAGGATGCCGATATTGTGATGTTTATTTACCGTGCCGAATATTATGGTTTTGATATGCTGGATGACCAAACTCCGTCACAGGGAATGGCTGAAATCATTATCGCAAAGCACAGGAACGGTCCTACCGGTGAGGTTCAGCTCAGATTTATTGACCGGTTTGCCCGTTTTGAAGATTACACACACAATACCGGTGGCGAAAATTTCTCAATGGACGACATTCAAAACGGTTTTAAAACTTATCCTTCCAGAATGAACGACATGGACTTTGATGAAAGCAGTTCTTCTGAAGGTATGCCTTTTTAAATATTAATTATTTTACCTAAAAATTCATATTATGAAATCAATAAAATGGAGTTTGATGATGATGATGGCTCTACTGTTTGCCATTGCACCGGCTCAATCCTGGGCCAAAAAGAAGATTACCCTGCGTTACAAACTGGAAAAAGGTGCTGTCTATATTTTCAACAGTAAAGTGGATCAAAACATGCAAATGAAAGTGATGAGCAACACCGTAAATACCCATACAGCTGTTGCCATCGAACAAGCCTCAAAAGTAAGTGCAGCAACTGCAGACCAGTTTACCATGACTAATACCATTGAAAAAATGGTGATGGATGTGTCCTCTATGGGAATCAATATGCACATCGATTCATCAGATCCAAGTACCTATGCAGCTGGACGGGAAAAAATGGTTGGAGAAACCATGGATAAAGTAATTGGCAAACCTTTTGATCTTTCATTAAACCAATACGGAAAAATAACTTCAACGGATTTGGGCGAACTCTCAAAATCATTGGCGTCGTTGGGCGACAAAAACGACCAGACCAACTTTACCATATTTCCAGAGAACAAGATAGAGATCGGTGAAAGTTGGGTTTCCGATTTAAATGCAGGAAAAGGACTTTTAGTTCACAATAAATATACGTTGGTGAAAGCTTCCGGTAATACTGCCGAACTCAGTGTTGACGGTACGATTTCAAGTGACGGGGCCAATGAGAAAATAACAAATGTTTCAGGAATTCAAACCGGTACCATTTTAATTGACCTCAAAACCGGAATGACGATTAAAGCAACATTAAATCAGGAGATTAAAATGGAAGTTTCGCAAAGTGGCATGACTATTCCCGCTCATATCACATCGATTATCAACCTGAATGTTAAAAAGAAATAGTTTAAAACGGAATCAAAAAGAAAACCGGCTTCAAGGCCGGTTTTTTGTTTTACTGGAAAGCTGCCATCAGTAAGTCAAGGTCACGATAGCTTAAGCCAAATTTTTTGCCAATACCTTCATTGGTCAGGATGCCGTTGTAGATATAAACTCCTTTTCCGAAAGCTTTGTCCTGTGAAATCAGTTGTTCCAGACTGCCGGCTTCTGACAAACGGTTAATCAGCGGGGCTAAAAAGTTGCTGATTGAATAGGAGGCGGTATGCGGTACACGGGAGGCAATGTTGGGGACACAGTAGTGTGTAATACCTTCCTCTTTGTACGCCGGATGGGTGTGAGATGTGGAGCGTGATGTTTCAAAGCATCCCCCCTGGTCAATGCTGACATCGACAATAACTGCACCTGACTTCATTTCCTTGACCATTTCGAGGGGAATAATACAGGGAGAGAGTCCTGTGGCTGAATGTTTGGCCCCGATCACCACATCTGCTTCGCGGAAGGCTTTCAGTAACAAAGGTGGTTGTAAAGTTGAAGTGTAAACCCGGGCGGGTAACCTGTTCTGCAAATCCCTCATTTTGTAAATGGAATCATCAAAAATCTTCACTTCAGCACCCATGCCCAGTGCCGTTCGTGCAGCGTATTCGGCTACCGTTCCTGCCCCGAGAATAACGACAACGGAAGGTGGAATGCCGGGAAATCCGCCCAACATCACTCCTTTTCCAAACTCGGGATGACTCAAATATTCGGCGGCAATCATAATGGCAGCATTACCGATGATTTCGCTCATGGAACGCACCAAAGGAAAGGCCCCCGTTTTGTCTTTGATGTATTCGTAGGCAATAGCATTTATTTTTTTGGAAAGCAACTTCTGGAAGTATTCCCGGTTTCTGTCTTGTAGAAAAACAGTGGAAAAGATCATTTTATTCCGCTCGAGCATTTCAATTTCTTCTTCCGAAGGGGCGGAAATCTTGGCGATAATATCCGACTTAAAAACCGTCGCAGCATCCGGAACAATCTCCGCTCCCGATTCGGCATATTCGGCATTGGTAAAATGCGCTTCCTTACCTGCATTTTCCTGGATGACTACTTTGTGACCGTTTTTGACCAGCAAATAAACAGATGAGGGTGACAAGGGTATTCTTCTTTCATTGCCATCCGTTTCACGGGGAATTCCGATGAGCCATTTCTTTTTTCCGTGTTCCACTTCCAGGGTTTCTTCCTGTGGCATCAGACCTTTTTGTTCGGTGAATTTCAGGTATGATTTTTTTTCATCAGTCATAGTTTCGCTGTAAGATGAACATTAGTTGGTGCTTTGTTCAATAGAGTTTCGGATTCCATATTGAATCTCCCGCTCTCCCTTATCGTTTACTTCAATCAAAATGTATACGAAAGTCTTCGGTAAAAGTTCCAAAATTTTTTCAGGCCATTCAAAGAAACAGTACTTTCCACTGTACAAATATTCCTCAAAACCCATATCATAGACTTCTTCCAGGGAATTAATGCGGTAAAAATCAAAATGAAAAAATGAATCTCCTTCGGCGTCTGAATATTCATTAACGAGTGAAAATGTCGGACTGCTTACTGTATCTTCAGAACCCATAACCTCTGCAAAAGCTTTGATTAAGGTGGTTTTCCCGGCACCCATCTTTCCAAACAGAGAAAATATGCGAACATCACCTGACCGGTTGAGGATGGTTTGTGCAATATCTTTCAGGTCATCGGGTGTACGGGAAACGATCTGATTTAATTCACTCATTGTTTTGATGTCAGTGTTATGATTGGAATTAATGATTCTTCCAAAGAAATACCCCCGTGCTGGAATGTATCGGTATAATATTTCACATAGTAATTGTAGTTGTTGGGGTAAGCAAAAAACTGATTCCCTTTTGAAAATACCCAACGGGTACTTACGTTCATTTTGGGCAGAAAATATTCCTCGGGGTTGATCATTTCAAAAACCTCCTTTGCATTGTATGCCAGGCTCTTTCCGAACTTATAACGCAGGTTCGTATTTACATTTTTATCTCCAAGAATTTTTACCGGATCGTTCACGCGTATGGAACCATGATCGGTGGTGATTACCAGGGTCACATTTTTATCGGACAGATATTTGATAATGTCGAACAAGGAAGAATGTTCAAACCAGGAGGACATCAGCGATCGGTAAGCCGATTCATCGTCCGCCAGTTCACGGATAATCTCCATTTCTGTGCGGGCGTGTGATAGCATGTCTACAAAATTATAGACCAGTACATTCAGATCGTTATCCATGATGTTCGAAATATTCTCGAACAGTTTTTTTCCGCTTTCATGGTTGAGCACTTTGTGGTAGCTCATTTTAACATGCCGCCCGTATCGTTTGAGTTGTTCCCTAAGCAGTTCTTCCTCGTACTGATTTTTGGTTCCTTCTTCGTTTTCGTCCACCCAGTAATGAGGAAAGTGTTTTCTGATTTCAAGAGGCATTAAACCTGAAAAGATGGCGTTCCGGGCATACTGTGTAGCGGTGGGAAGAATGCTGTAATACAGGTCGTCTGTCTCCACTTTAAAGTGATCGGCAACCATGGGCTCAATCACCTTCCATTGATCGTAGCGCAGATTGTCGATGAGCAGGAAAAATATTTTTTGTTTTTTATCGATCAGCGGGAGGACCTTTTCCTTAATGAGTGTGTGTGATAAAACTGGTTTATCGTCCGAATTACCGTACAACCAGTCTTTATAGTTTTTAGCAAAGAACTTGGAAAAGCCGTAATTGGCTTCATTTTTTTGCATGGAAAGAATTTCGTTGATACCCGGGTCATCCGATTTTTCAAGATCAATCTCCCAGCGAACCAACTTTTTGTAAATATCAGCCCATTCGTCCGTTTCCATCCGGTCCTGCAGCTGCATACTAATTTCGCGGAATTCCTGCTGATAATTCAACGTGGTTTTCTCCCCCACCAGTTTTTTGTTTTCGAGGTTGCGCTTCAGTGACAAAAGAATCTGGGTTGGTTTTACGGGTTTTATCAGGTAATCGGCTATATTGGAACCAATGGCGTCTTCCATTATCGATTCTTCTTCACTTTTGGTGATCATTACAACAGGCAATCCCGACTTAACAGACTTTAGTTTTTCCAACACTTCAATCCCGCTCAATCCAGGCATTTGTTCGTCCAGAAAAACAATGTCAAAATCTTCTTCTTCTACTTTTTCCAGTACTTCATCACCACTGTTTACTGCCGTCACATCAAATCCTTTTTCTTCTAAAAAAATGATGTGGGGTTTCAACATGGTTATTTCATCATCGGCCCATAGTATTCTGGTCTTGCTCATAATCTAAAATTTCAAAAGTTAAACACCTGTTTTGAGCTGAACGGATAATATTATCTTTGTAAATAATCCTGTTCAGTGTCGTATTATTAATTGACTCACAAAATTCAGGTATTTCTCTCACAGTGAAATGTTAACAAAAACAAAATTAAGAAAATTTATGAGAGACCAGAAGCGAAATAAGAGAAAGATATTCAACGATCCGGTGTACGGATTTATCGCCATTACTGATGACGTTTTGTTCGATATTATCGAGCATCCCTACTTCCAGCGACTCCGGAGAATTAAACAACTTGGACTGGCGCATATGGTCTATCCTGGGGCTCTGCACACGCGTTTTCACCATTCACTGGGAGCCATGCATCTGATGGGCCGTGCACTGACTGAATTAAGGCTAAAAGGGCATGATATTTCAGAGGAAGAATACAGCTCGGCCCAGCTGGCCATGATGTTGCACGACATTGGGCACGGCCCCTATTCACATGCGCTGGAACACAGTATTGTTGAGGGAGTCAGTCATGAGCATATTTCCAAGTGGTTTATGGAGCGGTTGAATACCGAGTTTTCGGGCAAACTGAACAGGGCATTGGATATTTTTGAAAATCGCTATTCCCGAAAGTTTTTTCATCTGCTGGTGTCCAGTCAGTTTGATATGGACCGCCTCGATTATTTGAAACGTGACAGTTTTTTTACCGGGGTATCCGAGGGGATCATCAACTATGAGCGACTGTTAAACATGCTTGAAATAGCCCATGATGAACCGGTTATAGAGTATAAAGGGGTTTATTCAGTAGAAAAATTTATTACAGCCCGCAGGCTGATGTACTGGCAGGTTTATCTGCATAAAACTGTTTTGGCAGCAGAATACATGGCAACCCACCTTTTGCGTAGGGCTAAGTATTTGTCGCTTCAGGGAGAAAATCTGTTTGCAACACCAGCCTTCAGTTATTTTCTCAAAAACAACATCAATCAAAAGCATTTTGAGGAAGATCCCGATACGCTGAATCAGTTTGCTTTACTCGATGATTTCGATGTGTACACTTCACTTAAAGTGTGGATGAACCACAAAGACAAAGTATTGTCTTCGCTGAGTAAAGCACTGGTAAACCGGAATCTTTTCAAAATCAAGTTACAAACAGAACCCTTTGAACAGGATAAAATAGACAGTATCAGAGAAAAAGTGAAGCAAAAGTTAGGTTTAACGGATGAGGAAGCTGACTATTTTGTGTTTCAGGAAAGCACTTCGAACTATACGTACAAACCCGGTATGGACCGCATTAAGATGTTGTATAAAAACGGATCGGTTCAGGATATTACCGAAGCTTCGGATCAGTTAAATATCAATGTGTTGTCAAAGCCTACTGTAAAATATTTTTTGTGTTATCCAAAGAATATCATTTAAATTGTTCTCTGAATAATTTTGTTTGCGCAGATCGATCATTGACTTCAACGTAGCTGTTTTGCCGGGGAAGGAAATTTGCTTTTAAAAAAGTATTATTTTTATCATAGTCAAAACAACTTATGAGAAACACCGACAAGCAAAACAAAAAAAAAGAGGATGTCTCATTGATCCTGGAGTTATCCTCTGAAATTTTAAACCGACCTGTGTTCGACTCTGAATCGGGTGTTATCAGTTTTTTACAAACACTGAAACAGGTCTTGGGGGTACCCTATGTCGTTTTTTTGGAAGAAGGTAAAAGCAAAAAGCCTTTAATCATTGGAGAAAAAGAAGTTCAACATACCCAAAAAAGAAGCAAAGCTACATTAGATTTACTTCAGCAGTCCATGGTGAAAAGCAGCTCCAAACCCATCCATTTTCCCAATATTATCGAAGCTAAACTTAAAGGACATTGGGGGGAGCTGGAGGGCAAAATTGGGTCTTTTCTGGGAGTCCCGGTCAAACGTAATAAAACGGTTATTGGATCCCTCTCAATTGCTCATAAGGTCCCCCATCAGTTTTCCGGATCGGAACAAAAACTTTTGGAGGGTTTTGCTGATTTTATGGCTGTGAAGATCAAATGCAGAATCAACGAAGAAAAAAGAAAGAATCTGGAAACAAAGTATAAAACGATCTACGAAAATATTGATGAAGGAGTTGTCCTGATCAAATCTGGCAAGATCGTGGAAGCCAATCATAGTTTTGCACATATTGTCAGTCTTGACGATCCCTCACAGTTGCTTGGGAAACCTTTTACCGAATTTTCACCCCGCTTTCAACCCGATGGAATTTCATCGGCAAAAAAACTCGACAGCTATCTGAATGCGGCCAAAAATAAAAAACAAAAGCTGGACTGGACAATCAAGAGTATCAATGGCAACCTTACATATACCATATTGACGCTGAGTATTATTGAAGAAATGAGCGAAGCCGATTACCTCGTTTTTGTGAAGGACATATCGAAACAGAAAAACTTTGAAAAGGAGCTAATTGAAGCAAAGGAAAAAGCAGAAAATGCGAATCACATGAAATCGGTTTTTTTGTCCAATATGTCTCATGAGATCCGAACTCCTTTGAATTCGATTATTGGTTTTTCCGATCTGCTGCTTGACGAAGAATCTTCTTCTGAAGACAGAATGATGTATTCCGAAATGATCAGTACAGCCGGAAAATCATTATTACAGTTGATAACCGATATTATCGACATTTCCAAGATTGAAGCCGGTCATCTGAAAATCAGGAAAACCGATTTCGATGTACATAAGATGCTGGACGAAATGGTGATCAGTTACAATCGGGAGAAAGTGACACGCGGCAAATCGCACCTGAACATCGAGGTGGTTAAAGTTATTGAGGAAGAAAAAGTATACATTCACTCGGACGAATACCGTTTCCGGCAGATACTGATCAATTTACTGAACAACGCCATCAAATTTACCGATACCGGGTTTATTGAATTCGGATATCGTTCGGTTTCCTCAGAAATGATTCAGTTTTTCGTAAAAGATACCGGAATGGGGATCAAGCATTCCGAAACCCGTTTGATTTTCGAACGCTTTGGACAGGCCAAACAAGATTATGTAGAGAACAAAGAAGGGAAAGGACTCGGCCTTGCCATTACCCATTCCCTGGTCCGTTTACTCGGTGGCAATATATGGCTGGACTCCGAGCCGGGTAAGGGAAGCACCTTTTATTTTACAATTCCCGTGGCTAAAAATTCAGCTTTGCGTTTGAAAATGGGGAATGTTTTTGAAGAAACCCTGAAAAACAAAACCATACTTGTTGTGGATAACGTGGAGGAAAATTTCCATTTTATCAGAGGTAATTTACAAAAAACGGGAGCACTTTTTCTATGGGCCCGCGGAGGAATGGAAGCGGTAAAAGTATTTTCTGAAAATCAGGAAGCTGATTTGGTACTGATGGATCTGCAGATGCCCGATCTGGATGGCATTACAGCCACTAGTTTGATTCGGAAAATGAATCAAACGGTGCCCATAATAGCCCAAACTGCATTCAATAATATTTATGACCGGGAAAGTGTAACAGAACACGGATTCAACGATATTATTATCAAACCCTTTTATTTTCGTGATTTGTATGGCGTGCTGACTAAATATTTACTGAAATGAGAAATTATGGGGCAAGAGGCAAGAGAAATTTTGGCAAAATATTGGGGGTTTTCCCAGTTCAGACCGCTACAGGAAGAAATTATTGATTCGGTCCTGGCCGGAAAGGATACTTTTGCTCTTTTACCTACGGGTGGTGGCAAGTCGCTAACCTTCCAAATCCCGGCTTTAATACAGGATGGTTGTTGCTTGGTGATTACCCCCCTTATTTCTTTGATGAAAGATCAGGTGGATCATTTAAAGCGACTGGGGATTTTTGCCAGAGCACTGTATACGGGCATGCATTTCTCTGAAATTGAATCTGTTTTTTCAGAAGCCATCCATGGCAATCTGAAGTTTCTGTATATCTCTCCTGAGAGACTGCTCAACAAAAACTTTCAATGGGCTTTAGCCAAGATGAATGTGAATCTGATCGCTGTGGATGAGGCTCATTGTATTTCTCAATGGGGTTATAATTTCAGACCCCCCTATCTGCAAATTGCTGAAATCAGAAATTTCTTTCCCGATACGTCGCTTTTGGCACTCACTGCCACGGCGACCCCAAAAGTTGTTGAGGACATTCTGGAGAAACTGAATTTCAAAATAAGGAATGTTTTTCAGAGTAGTTTTGAAAGAAAAAACCTGGCATACAGAATTTTTAATGAAGGCGATAAAACCGGAAGGCTGATTGAATTATTGAAGAAAAAGGATGGATCGGCGATTGTATATGTCCGAAACCGGAAGAAAACCAGAGAATTGACAGAAATTTTGGTTAAAAACAACATTTCGGCAACTTTTTATCACGCAGGTCTGGATGCCAAAATCAGGATACAACGACAGCAGCAATGGACCCGTTCGCAGGTACGTGTCATGGTTGCCACCAATGCATTTGGGATGGGCATTGACAAACCCAATGTCCGTCAGGTGATCCATTACAATTTACCCGATTGTTTGGAATCCTATTTTCAGGAAGCGGGCCGTGCCGGCCGCGACAGGAAAGAAGCTGTTGCCAGTTTGTTTTTCAATAATCACGACATTGGAAGAGCCAAACAACAACTCACCGAGTCCTATCCCGAAGTGAAGAAAATAAGAGATATCTATAATGCCCTGGGAAATTATTTACAGATTCCCATCGGGGCCGGAAAAGATATGGGCTACAATTTCAACATTGTTGATTTCACGAAACAATACAACTTCGGGCTCATCACTACTTACAGTACGTTGAAGCTGCTTGAGAAGGAAGGTTTTGTGGCCTACAGGGAGTCGGAAGAAAGGTTTTCAAAAATGTTTGTCCGTTACAACAATGAAGAACTGTACCGGTTCATGGTTGAAAATCCAAAATTTGAAGTGTTGATCAAACAAATCCTGCGCTCCTATGGAGGAGTCTTTACTGATTATGTCGCCATAGACGAAAAAGTGATTGCCAAAAGAACCGAAATGAAACCTGAAAGTGTGGTGCAGGGACTGACGGTTCTTTCCAAAGCAAAGGTGATCAATTATATCCAGCTCAAATCATCCCCCCAATTGTTTTATAATACCGACAGGTTGCCCAAAGAACACATTGGGTTTTCAGCCGAAAACTACGATCACCTGAAACAGGCAGCTTCCCGGCGATTGGAAGCAATGATCGACTTTTTGACCAACGATAAAACTTGTCGGAGTGTTCAATTGCTCGCCTATTTCGGGGAAAAGAAAGCCAAACGTTGCGGGATTTGCGATGTATGCCAGAACATGAACAAAATGGACCTGAATGAGATGGAGTATCAGGCGATCAGCCAGCAGATTCAACAACTTCTTTCCGAGAAATCGAGAAACCTGTACGAGTTAATCCCTCTTATTTCCGACTATCCCGAAGATAAAATTGTGGCAGTCGTCAGGTGGTTGATAGACAACCAGAGTATTATGCGTTTACAGGATGAAAAGCTTGTCTGGCAAAATCAAATGGGATTTGATTTTTAATCCCGGCTTGAAAAGTTTAGTAATTTTACACCTTCAAACACGTTAATCTTTCGATTATGAAAAGACATATTTTTCTATTAGCGGTTGCCCTGTTTTTCTCGGTCTTCACTTACGGCCAAACAGCTAACGATAATCAATTCAAATCAGAACATACAACATCAGGAATGTATATTCACGCCGGACCTTCGTTTCCCCTGTTTGATCTGTCCAAAAACAACCCTTATGATTCTTCAGCTGGGATGGCAGCCACAGGATTCCATGTGGAGCTGGGGTACTCTCACCAGGTTACTAATAATTTAGGTTACAAAATCTCTTCATTTTATTTTGGTAACAAGTACAGTGAGAAAAAGTACAGCAATTATTTTGCGGGCATACTTGGAGGTGGTAGTTCCATTGCCAATGCTGATGGCTGGTCAGTGGGCGGATTCCTGGTTAAACCCTATTTTTACGTACCGATCACGGAAAACATAACTTGGGAAGTATATGCCTCTGCCGGTTTTTCGGCTTTTTATACTCCAAAATACACCCGCGTTTCCCATGCAACTTTGCCCGATACTACAGTGTATTATTATTATCGTGACAAAAGTAAAGGCATTTCCTTTGCTTATGGACTGGGCACGCAATTGAATTTCAAGATGTTCAATACGAACCTGATGGTTTCTGCTGATTTTTTAAGTATTCCTATTAAATACACAGCTACCGGTATCGATATCAATAATCAAAGTTATTCTGAGTCGATCAAAAGCAAACTCGGATATTTAAGTGTAAACATTGGCTACATCATCTATTTCAAATAATACAAGGAAAATACCTGATTCCTTTTACCGGAATGATGATGTTGTCTTTATCGCTAAATCATTGATCGGAAAGGAATTGTATACATTTATTGACGGGGCTTTGACCGGTGGTATCGTTGCCGAAACCGAAGCCTATGCGGGTGTTGTTGACAAGGCGTCTCATGCCTATGGTAACCGACGTACGCCTCGTACGGAAGTAATGTATGCTGAAGGTGGCATCAGTTATGTATATTTCAGTTACGGAATGCACTATTTGTTTAATGTGGTGACGGCAGTGAAAGATATCCCCCATGCTGTGCTGATCAGGGGAATTATACCGGTTAGGGGAATTGAAATTCAACAGGAAAGAAGACAAACCACACTCCCACTGAACATGCTGACAAACGGTCCGGCTAAATTATGTCAGGCATTAGGACTTGATCTCAGACACAACGGCATATCGCTGACGGGAAATAAGGTTTGGATTGAAAATAATGATCGCCCGGTCAAAAATGAAATGATCAGGGTGGGGCCAAGAGTTGGGGTAGGTTATGCTGCTGAGGATGCAGCATTGCCTTATCGCTTTATTTTAAAGGATATCCGGTATAAACCAGTTGCTCACCGTTGAGTTCAGTGCATAAAAAAAGCTGCTTCACAGCAGCTCTTTTTTTCTCATTTAATGCCTTAAACTTTTAAGTCAGCTCCGGCTTTAAATTTAACAACCTTTTTTGCAGGAATGCTAATTTCTTTACCTGTTTGAGGGTTGCGACCTTTTCTGGCCGAGCGGGTGGAAACTGAGAAAGATCCAAACCCAACTAAAGCAACTCTTTCGCCTTTTTTCAGTGCACCTGATGTGGAGTCAATAAAAGCATCGAGGGCTTTCTTTGCATCTGCTTTACTCAAACCGGCACCTGAGGCCATAGCATCAATTAATTCAGCTTTGTTCATAGTTGTAAATTTTTAATGATCATTTAAACAATTGTATAACAAATATACAAGTATATCAGTTAAATGCAAATTATTTTGAGAAAAACCCCCAAAAATGTTAATAAAATGCAAATTTTGTTAATAAGAACAGTTAAAAACCGCTGAAATCCTTTGTTTTAGGCTTGTTCAGGAGGTGTTTAGTGAAAAATCCAGGCATTATTTAGTGAGAACCCCCGAAGAAATTCTTGAATTGTCATTCGTTTTTTTCCTGCCAGTTGCACTTCGAGCAGATTCATCCACCCATCTGATGTTGCTATCGCGACAACCGTTTTTCCATCTGTAGAGATTTGGCCTGGTTTTTCTTTGCCTTTATTTTCCTTTCCAAATGCCACGGCGAATACCTTTAAATTATACTCCAAACCTTCCGGAGATACAAGATGACTATAAGCTGCAGGATATGGGCTCAGACCTCTGATAAGGTTGAAAATGTCCTGTGATGATTTGTTCCAATCAATCCGACAATCCTCTTTAAATATCTTCGGGGCAGGCTTTAGCTCTTCTTCTGATATATATAAGGTTGACTGATCAACAGCTTTTGTCTCGCCTTTTCTAAGTGATTCCACAGTCTCAAGCAACAGCGATGCTCCCTGTGTCATCATCCGGTCGTGGAGTGAACCAACGTTTTCTTCAGGATCAATAGAAAGCTTCGTTTGGAATAAGATATTCCCTGTATCTATTTCTTTTTGCAACAAAAAAGTCGTCAGCCCGGTTTCCTTTTCTCCGTTGATGATTGCATGATTAATGGGGGCAGCCCCCCTGTAGTGCGGTAAGAGTGAAGCGTGCAGATTTATGGTACCGTAGGGTGGCATGGCCCAAACCTGTTCGGGAAGCATTCGAAATGCTACAACCACCTGAAGAGCAGCATTGAGTGCTTTCAGTTCCTCAAGAAACTCTGTATTTTTCAGTTTGGGTGGTTGCAGAACAGGAAGATTATGTTCCAGGGCAAATTGCTTTACAGCCGATGGACGCAATTGTTTGCCTCTGCCTGCAGGTTTGTCGGGTGCGGTTATGACACCCGCAATGGGATATCCGGCATCCAGCAGGGCTTTTAACGAGGGAACAGCAAACTCTGGTGTTCCCATAAATACAATCCGGAACTCTTCCTTATTCATAGTATCTTTTTTGCAAAATTATCAAAAAAAAAGCCCGACAGTTTTACTGTCAGGCTTTCCTCTGTCCAGTTCGGAACTACTTATTTCCTTTTAGCTCTTTAGCCTGTGCAATGTATTTTTCAATAGTACGGGCTTCTTGACTTTTCGCATAATCAGTTTTAATTTGTTCAAAAGCCGAAATGGCGTCATCATATTGGCCCATAAGCATATAGGTCTGACCGGCTTTGAGTAAAAACATAGGGCTTGTAAAATCATTGGATTTCATGGTGGCTGCTTTCATATAATAGGATGCAGCTTCTTTACGGTCATTTTTCGACAAATAAGCATCTCCCAGTGCACCTTCCGCCATGGGGCCAACCAGTTCATCATCTGCTTTGAATTTTTTCAAATAGTGAATAGCCTGATCAAAGTTTCCTTTTTTCAGGAAAGCCATCCCGGCATAATAATTGGCCAGGTTTCCGGCTTTGGTAATGCTGTAGGACTTGGCAATGTCAACAAATCCGAGGCTGTTTCCGTCACCGTACAGGGCTTTGTCCAGTGAATCCGCCTCAAAATAACGTTGTGCAGGATAAATCTGCTCTTGTGCTTCAGTGTTTTTGGGTTCAAGGTAATATTTTCTAAAACCAAAAAAACCGAGAATTAAAACGACCAACACAACAACAATGGTGGTCAATACCTTTTGGTTGTTGACAATAAACTCTTCTGTCTTGCTCAGTGTTTCTTCAATGTTCTCCAACTGGTGCGGTACTTTTTCGTTGTTTTTTCCTTTATTCGACATATTTCGGTTTTTTAAGAGTGCAAAAGTATATTTTTATTCCCAATAATAAAACGCCCGGTTCTATTTTTTTAACTTTGTATGGTTAATATCGACAGGCCGTAACCTATTTTCGTAATTATTTAATTGTCTTTATTTTATGCTCAAACATTATTTCTTAAGTCTGTTTTTCTTCCTTGCGATTTCATTTCAGGCTGTAGCCGGATGGGTCATAACAGAACAAAGTACCAACAAATATGGTCAAAAAACCTTTCAAACCACATTTATTCAGGGTAATTACATCCGTTTGGATGCTCCTACCCTGGTGAGCATATTCAATCTCAAAGAAAAGAAAATTGTTTTGTTGTTTCCTCAGGATAAAGCGTATTGGGAAGGAAATCCTACAGAACTTCAGCAACAGTTCCGAAACATGATGGCAAAACAAGTACAACTGATGATGACCCATGCACCGGATACACAAAAAGACACATTACAGAAAATTTACAACGGACTGATCGCCCATCCTGTGAACAGTGACAGCATCAAATCGCCGGAAATAAATGTGGTACAAACCGGGCAAAAGGCAACAATGCTAGGGCATCCGGTACAGCTTTATAATGTCAAAATGGACAGTGTGTTGTTGGAAAAAATATGGGTTACCTTACAGTTGAAGCCGTATGCCGGACTGCCGATGGAGGAAACACTCCGGTTGACCAATGCCATCAATCCGTTTTCCGGAAATGGGCCGGTTCCCATTTCAAAAGATTATATTAATTTGTTGAAAAACGGTGTGGTTTTGAAACGGATATCTTATGGCTCCGGGAAGAACCCGAATGTTTCGACAGTTACTGAAATCCGAGAAGCCAAAATCATTGAAACCATTTTCGAAATCCCTGCAAATTATCAACCCATGAATATTGAGCAGGTCATGCAACTGGATTTGGGGCGAAACATCTTAAATCCGGTGTTGCCAGGCAAAGAACAACGGATCAATCTTTCTCCTCCCCCTCCTTTCAAAGTAAACCAAAAACAACCCCGTCAACCCTAAATCTATTGCAATGAAAGATATTTATGATTTGGACCGAACAACTAAACTGGAATTACTTTCGTTTTTATCGCCCTACCTCACCGAAAACAGAAAGGAACTGTTTGAAAAGGTATTACGGTTCAGAACACGACACATCACAGTAGTTCTGGAAGATATCTATCAGCCACAAAATGCCAGTGCCGTACTGCGTAGTGCGGATTTGAATGGGATTCAGGATGTCCACATCATTGAGAATCATAACGAATATCAGGTAAATCCGAAGGTTGCTATGGGATCCTCAAAATGGCTGAACCTAATTAAATACAATACAGGGGATAACAACACGCTGAATGCTTATAAGTCATTACGTAAACAAGGATACCGTATAATTGCTACCACGCCCCATACCGAAAATCAAACGCCTTACAGCCTTTCTTTAGGCAGCAAAGTAGCATTGGTATTTGGCACCGAACTGGAAGGTCTTTCTGATCTGGCTATCGCCGAAGCTGATGAATTTGTTAAAATTCCCATGTATGGCTTCACTGAGAGCTATAATATTTCCGTTTCTGCAGCTTTGCTTATGTTTACCCTGACTGAACGATTACGAAAATCAGATATCCCTTGGCAACTTACTGAAGATGAGCGGCTGCATATTTTGCTGGAATGGACCAGAAGAAGTATTAGAAGAGCAGATGTTTTTGAAAAAGAATTCTTTCAGAGGAAAAACCTGCCCTGAAGTTTTTTATATCGCATTTTTTTTAATAATTTTGAAACAATCAAAATTATTCACTAAAAAACTAAAGTTATGGGAAAAGGCGATAAAAAGACGAAACGTGGAAAAATCATTTCCGGTTCATATGGAGTAAGAAGACCCAAGAAGAAAAAAAATTCTTTCGTTGCGAATGAAAAAGTCAGCCCGGAAGTGAAAAAGGTTGAAAAGAAAGAGCCCGTTAAAAAGCCGGCTGCTAAGAAAACAACAACAACCAAAGCTAAAACGACAAAAGCCGCAGAGTCAAAAACTAAAGTAGCGGCAAAGAAAGCAGCGGAAGTAACCCCATCGCCTGAACCTGAAAAAAAGACAACGGCCAAAAAGAAAACGACAAAAAAAGAAACTGAAACGTCAGAATAGAAGAAAAAGCGGGAAAATCCCGCTTTTTTCATGCCCTTTCGAAACGGCGCGCCAGTGCTTTAAAATGATCGCCCCGGTGTTCAAAATTTTTAAACTGATCGTAACTCGAAGCAGCCGGGGAAAGCAAACAACCTTTAATATTTTTTTCGTTTCGGATCCTTGCAAAAACATCCTCCAGATCACGGACCTTGAAGTACTGTTGATGTTCTTTCTTATTCAGTATTTCAAACATCCTCTGCCCTGCTTTTCCCAAAAAATAGAAATATTCAATGTGACTTTCAACTAAAAAATTAGTTAATTCTGAATAATCCAGACCTCTGTCATAACCACCTAAAATAAGGGCATTAACATCGTTCAGGGTTTTGATCGCTTCAATTGTGGATTGTGGAACGGTGGAAATACTGTCGTTGTAAAACCGGACTCCACCAAATTCGCCGACAAATTCTAGCCGGTGCGGTAAGGGAGCAAAACCGGGTAATGTTTTAATGGCCTCTTCAACCGGTATCCTCATACGTTCCACGACTTTCAAAGCGGCAACAATGTTGCTGAAATTGTGTTGTCCTTTCAGCTGTGTGAGCTGTTCGATCGATTCTAACGTGTATTTTCCACCGGTCATTTGTTGGAGTTCAGTATCAGGATTTTCCAACACTTCCCCTTTGGGACAACTCAGCCCTTTTTGAGCACAAATGGCTGTATCTCCAGGTTTTTGATAGGCAAAAATATTGTATTTGGCATTTCTGTAGTCAGCAAAAGTTTTGAAATAATCAAGGTGTTCGGGAAAAATATTCAGTAGCAAAGAAATGTGCGGTGAGTGATGAACATATTCCAGCTGATGGGCTGATAACTCGAACACGATCAGAGTATCTTCTTCAATTTGATCGACATAATTCAAAGCAGGAAGCCCCATATTTCCCAACAGTATTGCCTTTTTCCCGGTAGATATCAAAAAATGATGGATGAGGGTGGCAGTGGTACTTTTTCCTTTGGTTCCGGTAATACCGATGGTTTGTTCACTGAACAGGCAAAGGAAGATTTCAGTTGGAGTCACAATCTTACTCATTTCCTTTGCGGAAAGGTCCGGCAACTGAACCCCTGGCGATTTGATGATAATGTCATAGTCGGACAGTACCGAAAGGTAATCTGAACCAAGATGCAGATTTAAATTGCTTTTAGATTGTATATCAATTGATTCACTTATATCAGAAATACCAAATTCACACTCAGGTAATTGGGATTTCAGAAAATTGTAGGCTGCCCGGCCCTCTCTGCCAAAACCCAAAATCAGGATGGATTTATTTTGCCATAAGTCGCGATCAAGACTGTATTTCATTCCAGTAGTCTTTTAAAATAGTTAAGAATACTTCCGGTAAGCTGTGATCATTATTCCATTGGTGCAATAAATCTTCGTAATCAAGCTGAACCTGTTCCGATAACTGGAAATCCTGTATCAGTTTTGAAGAACCTACCGAATGAATCAGGATATTTTGCCCCAGGGCTGCCTTAACTTCTTCAGGTGTACCCACACATTCAAATGGCTTAACGTCCACGGTTCCGGACAGTTCATCAAAAACGGGCCTCAGTTTGGTATCGAGTAATAAATTTTTTCCAAAGATGGCAGTGAGTTCTTGAGGAGAAACAAAAGGGGACAGAATGATCCAGGTAAACAGGCATTTGGGGCAATCACCGCACCAGCTGTCTGTTTTACTGCCCACATTACAACTGCGAAAACTTTGGAAATGCTTTGGAAAACGGGAGAAAAGAGCTGCAATCTGCAATTCATTTAACGGGCGCAGGAAACTAAAATAATGTACGGTTGGGTGGATGTATCGGCTGATGTACCATCTGAAATCTGTTTCAAACTCATAGGATTTGGAGTACTGATGGTTGATCTTGGAGCCGGGAACCGTACTTTCATTCGCACTGCTTTCGTTTGACAATGCTATATATTTACTTCCAGAAGCCAGTGCTGAAAGCACCGAAACAAAAGCCAGCAATGATGAGAACGGAGTGTGTCCGTTCAAATATCCTTTGGCATTCAAATCCAGTAAGGTCTGATCCAGTGTCCTGCGGATGATCATTACCTCATTTTCATCAAACCCGGCGATGGAAACCGTTCTTTCGGTCGCCTCACGTGGATTTATTACAAAAGGAAAAATCTGAAACCCAGAATTCCTGAGTATTTCTAATGTAACAACAGAGTCTTTGCCCCCACCCACCGGAACCAGCACTTTTTCATCCGATAGGGAAATATCTGAAATTCTGACCGTCTCGGAACCGGATTCAATATTCATAAAAGATTCCATATCCGTATCGATGTCGTTTAAATAAAAAAACTCACCGAGACCATGAAAATACAGTTTCTTCCACCAACGTACCTGCTCTGCATCCAGGTAGTACGATTTAATAATAACTTTTGGGGGACAGGCTGCTTTCCAGTAACTGATCAGCTCCACCATGCCGATGTGAAAGGCCAGATTTTGTAACGTTTCGTCATTTATTGTGTCTAAATTATAAATGTCACGGGGGATGAGTTCCAGTTCCGGGTGAAAAGAAAATTTTCCTGACAGATCGAAATCATAGCGAATGTGCAATGAATCTCTGTTCCGTTCGATGGAAAACCCCTGATAGGTGAATTCAGGATAATCGCTGCGAAACTTTAAAAACCTGTTGTGATTGCTAACTTTAGACACAATATTTTTGGTATGTTTTTTGTTTTGTAATAAAATGTAAAATTAAAATTTTAAACGAACATGAGCTTAGACCGGTTCATACAAATCAAAACAAATAATCTGCAGCCAGTGAAAGGGAGGGTATTGCTGTCTGAACCATTCATGGGGGATTATTATTTTGGCCGGTCGGTGGTATTACTCGCCGAACACAATCCCGAAGGTTCTTTCGGGGTTATCCTCAACAAAAAAATTCCGGCGCATCTCACTGATTTTATCCAGGAATTAGGTGATACAGAACTTCCTGTTTATCTGGGGGGGCCGGTGGAAACCAACCGACTGTTCTTCATTCATACACTGGGTGAAGTTATTGAAGATTCGGTTTCACTGATAGATGGTTTGTATTGGGGTGGAAACTTGCAAGATATCAAGGAACTGTCTCGCAATAAGGTTTTGACGGATAAAAATTTCCGCTTCTTTTTGGGGTATTCGGGATGGGGAGCCGAACAACTATCGTCCGAACTGAAACGGAACTCATGGGCTGTCACACACATCAAAACACAACAAATATTTCAGACAAAACCTGAAATACTATGGAAAAAACTGACGCTTCAATTGGGTGTTAACTACAAGCTATGGAATAAGTTTCCGGCAGACCCGGCTTCAAATTAGTTATCGTTTCAGCTTCTTTTTAGGGAAGATCATCTTGTATCCGGCATCCACTTTTCCTGTCGAAATGTCGTTGAGTTTTCTTTTCAGCAGCACTTTTTTGAATGCAGGAATACGGTCTGTGAATAAAATTCCATCTGTATGGTCGTATTCATGCTGGATGACCCGAGCCACTACACCTTCGAATTTTTCACCCTGGTGAAAATTAAAGTCTTCATCATAATAATCCAGATATACGACGGGCTTGCGTATCACAATTTCATTGATTTTAGGGATACTGAGACAACCTTCTTCGAATTCCCATTCTTCACCTTCCTCTTCAACAATCCGGGCGTTGATGAATACTTTTTTAAAATCCTTTGCTTCGGGAAACTCCTCAGCAAAAGGGTTGGCATCGATCACAAATAATCGAATGGCTCTGTTGATTTGTTGCGCAGCCAGTCCCACACCATGTGACTCGTACATGGTTTCAAACATATCGGCAATCAATTGTTGCAAATCAGGGTAATCCTTTGTAATCTCTTCCCCTTTTTTCCGTAAGGTGGGGTGACCGTATGCAGTAATCGGTAACATCATCAGCGTTAAAATTTTATTGATTCCATGTATGATTGTAAGATCAATGTGGCACTCAATGTATCAACCAGTGCCTTATCCTGTCGCTTCTTCTTCTTCAGCCCACCGTCAAGCATGGCCTGATGGGCCATTTTTGAAGTGAAACGTTCGTCAAACCTTTTGATCTCCAAATGAGGAAAAGCGGCCTGAAGCTTTTTCACAAAGGGTTCGATGAACCGGCTGGCTTCAGAGGGCCGATTCATCATGTCTTTCGGCTCTCCCACAACAATCAAATCGATCTTCTCACGGGTGGTGTATTCTTTTAAATAAGACAATAATTCATGACTGGCAACGGTTGCTAAACCCGTAGCAATAATCTGCAACTCATCTGTTACAGCAATACCTGCCCTTTTTCGTCCGTAATCTATTGCTAAAATCCTACCCATAAATCGTGTGCAAAGATAATATATTCAGTAATAGCAGATGTGTGGAACGTCCTAAAAATTATACCTTTCCCAGCTTCCTGAACGCATAGAAAATAATATTCAGATCCTTTAACAGCGAGTAGTCGCGAATGTACAAAAGGTTGAGTTGTCGAATGGTCTGCACATCGGTTGGAACCTGTTTCATTCCATCGGTAGGTGTCAAGATGCCGGCTTTGGATTGTGAGGAACTATCCGATTCAGCATCCCCCATGTGATAGCCGACCCATGATTTTTTACCCGTGAATACCCGGATGATATTACCTAAAAATTGCCAGGGCATTTCCACTACGAACAGGGTTAACGGGTACGTAATGAAAAAGACCAAAGAAAGTAAAACATCCAGTAATCGCTTGTTTCTCTTGTTGGAGGCTTTGTTAATCAGGTTAACTTCCACCGTATACAACTCACCTTGTGAATGTATGGAATGACTGCCGATAATGGACAAACTGTCTTCAGGAGCAATTTTAAAGCTAATTCGAACCGCTTTCCATTCGTTCATTTTATCAATAATCGTTTGCTGGGAAAGGTTCTTGCCACAAAAGATAACTTCATCAATGTGAAAGATGGTTATGATGTCTTTCACCTGTCGCAATGTCCCAATAAATCCTTCAGGCTTGGAAGGAACATCTTTATAATACACCTTCCCGATAAAACAAGGTATCAGGTATGTTTTTTGCAAAATATTTTCTACCCGACTGCTTTCTTCTTTATCCCCGATGATCAGGAACCGTTTGGTTTTTCTATTCTCCAGCTGAAAAGCAGGGATATTCATCCAGTTCATCAGCAACCGAACAGCCGGGAGCACCAGCAGCGTCCATAAGGTGTCGGCGAGAATTTGCCCTCTTGAAAAGCGCATGTCTTCACGAAGCAGACTGTAAACAATCAGGATTACAACAGTTCCCAGGAAAATACCCTGAATTAATTTCCTGATTTTGACGGGTTTGTCATAGCCTCCACTGAAATATATAGAGAGGACCCAAACCATTACATAAACCGGTATATAAACCCAAATAAAGAGGGCCGGATAAATACCTCCATGTTTTGAAATTATATTTTCCTGCCAGAAATTCATTATCCCCCAGGCTCCCCCCAAGAGCAATGCGCTATCCAGCATAACCAGACCTGTTTTGGCAAAAAAGCGCGACAGCAAAGCCAGAAAAGCCCTGAAATACACTGCCACATTGATGAAAAAGGTCAACAAGCGGGCATTTTTTCCTGTGAAGTGTTTTTTGGCAAAGATGATCATGGCCTGATAGAAAACCAGAACATAGTTCGCGCTGCTTTTACGGGTACTTTCTCCTTTGTAGTGAATAATGCGGGTTTCAGGAAAATAATAGTTTTTATATCCCGCTTGTGTGATCCGGTAAGAGAGATCCACATCCTCCCCGTACATAAAAAAAGTTTCATCCAGCAAGCCTGTTTTGTCCAATGTCGATTTACGCAACAGCATGAAAGCGCCTGCCAGCACATCCACAGCATGGATTTGGTTTTCATCCAGAAACCCCATATGATAGCGGGAGAATCTTTTGGAATGGGGAAAAAGTGCTGCCAGACCAAATATCTTGTAAAAAGCGGTGGAAGGTCTGGGGAGTCCGCGTTTGGATTCGGGAAGAAATTTTCCGGAACCATCCACCATTTTCACTCCCAATCCGCCAGCTTCCGGATGATTTTCCATGAAGGCAATCACTTTTTCAAAGGTGTCTTCTTCCACCACAGTATCCGGATTCAACAACAAAATATACTTCCCCAGAGCCTGCTGTATGGCCTGATTGTTGGCTTTGGCAAAACCCAGGTTCGATTTATTGGCGATTAGCTTTACCTCAGGGAACCGTTGATGAACTATGTCCACTGAATCATCCACCGAATTATTGTCCACCACCCATATTTCAGTTTCCACTTTCTGTGCTGCTTTGCGCACCGAAAGCAGGCACTGTTCCAGAAAACGGGAAACATTGTAATTGACAATAACAACCGATAACTGCATGATTCTGGGTTCTGATGATCAAAAATAATATATTAATGACAACATTATATAGAAATCATGAATTGAAGGCAGATTCCCTAAATTTTCGAATCCTATTATTTTTAAATTTGTTTGCATCTATGATTTTCAAAAACATCATAAGTACTACAGGAACCCGTATCCTGAATGCGGTTTTCAGTCTCATCATTCTTTTGCTGATGACCCGCTTCATCGGCAAAGAAGGGCTGGGAACCATCGGTTTGCTGCTGGTGGATATTACCCTTATTCAGCTGCTGGTTGATTTACTCGGGGGAAGCGTCCTGGTTTATTTTGCTTCCAGGTTATCTGTTGCACAACTCATGTTCACGGCTTATGTATGGGTAATCGTTGTTGTTTCGTTTACGGGGCTTCTTTTCGGCTATCTGTTTCATTTGTCTCCTTCCTTCAGAGAAATGATTTTGCCTGGCGGATATGAATACTGGATTCTGATTCTTGCAGTAGTCAACGGGTGGATGCAAGTCCATTTTAATTTACTCATTGGTCTGAAAAAGATAAAAACCTACAATCTTTTGTTTCTGGTACAGATCAGTTTGTTACTGATCGGATTTTTGTGGTTCCTTTTTGTCGGAAAACAATTTACAGTGCTTTCCTACTTACAGGCACTGGTACTATCGTGGGGAATCACCGGATTGTTGGGTTTAAGTAGTTTGTACAACGAGATCAAAGTTTCCAGCGGGAGAATCACACTGACAGAGTATTTGAGAGTGCTGCGTTACGGATTTGCGACGTCAGCTGGGAATACCCTGCACATTGGCAACAAAAGGCTCAGTTATTACTTTGTCAGGGTACTGAACGGATTAGCCCCTCTGGGAATACTAACGGCTGCAGTCCAGTTAACTGAGGGGCTTCGGATTATTGCCCAAAGCATTGCTCTGGTTCAATTTTCTGCCATATCTAATTCTCGGGATGCTGAGTATGCCCGTGAGCTCACCATCAAATCCATGAAATTTGCCCTGGTAGTTACACTGATGGCATTGATCATTTTGCTCCTGATTCCAATTTCCGTTTACGGTTGGATCTTCAGCCGTGCTTTCGTCGAAATAAAAAGTCTTGTTTTTGTGTTAAGTCCGGCCATACTGGCTTTGGCAGCCAATGCTGTTTTCAGTCACTATTTTTCAGGAACCGGTCAGCCAAAGATCAACGTCCATGCGAACATCAGTGGATTTATTGTTACAGTAATCCTGGCTTTTTTATTAATCAAACCCTTTGGTATTATGGGAGCCGCCGGAGTTGCCTCCGGAAGTTATATTGCAAGCGCATTATATCAATACATTATTTTTAAAAAACAAACCGGTACAAAATGGAATGCATGGCTCATAAGAAAAAAGGATTTTACTGCCTTTATACAGCTTAGTAAGTCCATTTTATGAGTCGAAAGGACATAAAAAAATCCGCCCTTTAGCAAAAGACGGATTTCTTAAAAATTCTGTATTGTTATTTAGTATTCCAGCATTTCCACTACTGCCTTTTTGATTTTCTCGGCGTTGGGAAGGATGGCTTTTTCCAGAATCCGGTTAAAGCCTACCGGAGTAAACGTGGCCCCTACTCTTTTCACAGGAGCATCGAGGTACTCAAAGGCTTCAGATGCAATCAGACTGGAAATCTCTCCGCCAAATGCTGCAAAAGTCTTTTCTTCATGAACCACCAGTACTCTATTGGTTTTTTTCACGGATGCTAAAATGGTTTCGGTATCCAACGGCAATAAAGAACGGAGGTCAATTACTTCCAGTGATTTTCCCTCTTTTTCAAGTTCCTCAGCCACTTGCAGACTCATGGGTAATGTATTTCCATAAGTCACTATCGTTAAGTCAGTTCCTTCTTTTCTGATTCTGGCCTTTCCGAAAGGAACTTCAAAATCATCCGGTACAACAGCCTCACTCGAAGGATCGTTGTAAAGAGCTTTGGGTTCCAGAAATACAGTAATACCTCTGGATCGGATAGAAGTACGCAACAGACCGGCTGCGTCGTCGGCAAATGCGGGATAAACCACGCGCAATCCCGGCAGAGTTGCCAGCGCCCCTTCAATGGTCTGTGAGTGATACAAACCACCACCAATATAACCACCTGAAGCCAGTCGGATGGTCATGTTAGGGACAAATTTTCCGTTGCTTCTCCAGTAGTCGTGCGAACTGTCTACCAGCTGTTCCATTGCTGGCCAGAAATAATCCGCAAACTCTGCCCCTTCCATAATAACCCTGATTTTATCGTTATAGCGGCTCATTCCGTTGGATGTTCCCACTATATAATCTTCGGCAATAGGCGCATTGAATACACGGGTTACACCAAATTCCTGCTGCATCCCCTTGGATACGTTGAAAATTCCACCTTTGTCCTTGTTGGCCATATCTTGTCCCCAGAGATAGGTGTCGGGGTTTTCACGAAACTCAGCTTTTAAGGTTGAATTCAATGCCTGAATCAGTTTCATTTTCTCTCCTTTGGTCCCGTCATGGGTTCCATCGGGGTATTTGGTGCTCACATACGGCTCGGGAACCACGAAATCATAAATGGATGCCGGGTCCGGATTGGGTGCCTTCAGCGCCTTCTTATGAGCATCAGAGATCATTTTCTTGGCATCCTTGTCCATCTGATCCAGTTCTTCTTCCGTAAATTTACCGGAATGCACCAGCTGAATCCGAAAACGGTTCAAAGGATCGGACAATTCAGCACAGTGTCGTTCATTATCGTCGCGATACAGCTCATGACGGTCAGAGTTGGAGTGTGAATGAATCCGTACACAGTTGGCATGCACAATTACCGGCTGACTGTGTTTGATGGCATATTCCTTGGCTTCAGCCATGGTGTTCATGGAATTGAAGACATTTTTACCGTCACAGTACATAATTTTCAGGTTCCGGATACCCCGGTAGTTCTCAGCTACGCGCACGTTGGCTGACTGATCAGCCTGTGGTACGGAAATTCCGTATTTGTTATCCTGAAAAACAAAAATAACAGGCAGCTGCTCTTTGGCAGCACCATTGATGGCTTCGAACACATACCCTTCAGAGGTGGATGATTCACCCTGAGAACTGATGGAAACGCCTTTTCCATTATAAATTTTCATGGACCTGCCCGAACCTACTGCATGCAGGGTATGATTACCTGTTGCCGATGAAACATTGTGAATATTCCATTCGGGTTTAGCAAAGTGGTTCGACATATGCCGCCCGCCACTGGAGGGATCAGTAGCTTTTGAAATTCCGTTGAGGATAATTTCTTCAGCCGTCATACCGGCAGAAATCGCGGTCAACATATCGCGATAATACGGGAATAAAAAATCGGTTTCTTTATCGAAAACCTGACCAATGGCCAGTTGAATCCCATCGTGTCCGGCATAAGGGGCATGATAAGACCAACCGAGGGCCTGTTTCAAATAATTTGGTGCTTTTTCGTCTAATTGTCTTCCCAAAGTCATCAGGCGATACCACTTTTCAAGCGTTGCGCGGTCCGTCGAATCCAATGTAAATCGGCGTTTCTGTGACATAATTTTTCTGATTTAATTCGGGTGCAAAAGTACAAAATTTTATTATTTATAATCAGTCCAAATATAGAATTATTCCATCTTTAATGATTTTATAACAATTAGAGACAGAACACCTGTTCATAACAAGAGTCAGAAAACAAAAAAGCCCCAAAAAATTTGGAGCTTTTAATCTATGAAATGGAAAGATTTATTTCACCACTTTCGCATCCTGCATGATAACCGGATAAAAATATCCGGCCCCGAAATCTTTGTTCAATGTAATTTTACCTTCAAAGGTAACCACATCGCCTAAATGCACCTGATCCTGCGTAGTAACCGTCAAATCAATATTTTTCCCATCACTGGTACCGTCTTGAATGTGAGCCCAGTTCTTTCCCATGATGCCTTCATTGTATTTGGTTACCTTACCCCGTACCTTAATATCTTTTCCTTCATATTTTGCTTTGTTTGCATATACATCAGCAATGGTGATGCTGCCGTTTTCAGGTTGAATGTTGATTTTTTGCTGTGCACCGGATTGCGTATGGGCTGTGGCCATGTTTGCATGCGGAGATTCTACAGTCGTTTCCGTTTTTTCTTCATTTTTTTGCTGGCTGTTCGTATTATTACAGGATACCAGACTCATAACCAAAACCACTGATAAAGCAGCTATCATTAATTTTTTCATTTTTTGTTTTTTAGGTTGTAAAATTGTTAATGTATTCACGGATCAAATATAGAAAAATTTACTCCACGCATAGTTACTATTACAGCAACTTATATTTAGACTGATGATAAGTTAGCAACAAAAATTTTCCTGTGAATTCCCCGGACGGGCAGAAGATTTTTTATTTAATTATTTTTCTTTCTTTAAAGGCAGATTTTTCTAATTTTGCGCCCGGAGAGTTGCCGGAGTGGTCGAACGGGGCGGTCTCGAAAACCGTTGTACCCTTCTCGGGTACCAAGGGTTCGAATCCCTTACTCTCCGCTAAACAAAAAAAACCCACACCTTAGGTGTGGGTTTTTGCATTTAAACTATTGTGTTTCTTTCAACAACCAGGTTCAGTTATCAAATACTTCTTTTATTATTTTAAGGAGGTCACTTTTTGCGACCGGTTTTGTCAGGTAATAATTACACCCTGCCGCCAGCGCTTTACTCTTGTCTTCCGAAAAAGCATAGGCTGTCTGAGCTACAATAACTACATCTTTATTAAACGTTCGAATTAACCGGGTTGCTTCGTACCCATTCATTACGGGCATTTTGATATCCATTAAAATCAAGTCCATGTGAGAATTTTTGCGGCAGATATCAACGGCTTTTTCTCCTGTATTTGCAAAATAAAACTTCTTCGCTACATCGGCCATTACCGTTGATAAATATTTTTCAGCAGTCTCATCATCGTCCACAATCATTACATGTAGGTCGGACACTGAGGGTTCTTCACTCAACGACTCCTTTTTCCATGAACTTCCATTCTTGCTAACTTCAGTGGGATAGTAACGTACGTAAGGAATCTGAAACCAAAAAGTACTTCCTATGTCTTTGTTGCTGGTTACCCAAATTTTACCGCCCAGCATTTCAACATATGCCTTTGAAATGGCCAGGCCCAGCCCTACACCCTGCCGGGCCTGTTCGTCCTTGATGTCGGCCTGGATAAAACGATCGAAAATGGCATGTTGTCTTTCTTCTGGAATACCAATTCCGGTATCCTTAACAAAAAAATTTAACATCAAATGCGGGCTATCTACCTCCGTCGTGCGATTGATTTCATAACCAAAAACAATTTTTCCTTCTTCAGTATATTTTATCGCATTCTTTACCAGATTGGTCATGATGGAAAAAAATTTAGCGCTGTCCGTATTCAAAACCGACTCTTCATCGGGTAATGAGGTTCTAACTTCTAATGCAATGCCCTTTTTTTGAGCCTCTTTGAGGTAAAGGTTTAATATATAATTCAACTGATTATTCAAATCCAGTTTGGATCTGTGAATCTCCTCCATACCGGATTCTATCCTTGAAATATCGAGGATGTCATTAATCAGATTCAGCATTCTTTCGCCACTGGTCTGTATCATATCCAGTGATACCTTTTGTTGTTCCTGGTTTAGATTCGCCTCTTTCAGCAAATTGGAAAAGCTGATAATCCCACTCATGGGAGTCCGGATCTCATGACTCATATTAGCCAGAAAAGCTGACTTTAAACGGTCACTCTCCTCAGCTTTTAATTTGGCCTTATATAAATTTTCGATGAGGGATTCTTTTTCCTTATTGGTTTTCTGAAGCCGGCTGATGTAGTATAATATAATTAACCCGATGATCATGCTGAAAATACCGATAGTAGATCCTACGATAATATGTTCGTGATCAAAATACGGAATTTCAGGGTGAATAAAAGCATCTACAATGGCATTGGTGTTGCCCAGAAGTATCACAATAAGGACATAAAATGAGATCTTCAAAGCGTTGACTCCATTTACCAGTGAAGAGTTATGACTATCTCTCTTGAACATGATACATGTAAAAGTGAACTATACCATGTAAATTTAATAATAATTAAATATGAATTAAATTAAATACCAGCACAAAGGGACGAAATCATGAAATTTTAAGAAATTCCTGACCCGGAGGTTGGAGGTCAAGCAGGGATTTGTAATTACCAGGGAATTACTTTTTTATCTCTGACGAATTTTCCGGTGAGCTGTTGAGGCGCCTCCAGAGCTAACCAAACAGGTGTTTCTGCCCCTTTTTCTACCGTTCGGCTGGCTCCCTTGCCTCCCATGTCTGTCCGAACCCATCCGGGACAAACAGCGTTCACCGAGATTCCGTTTTTTTCCAATTCAAAAGCTAAGTGTCGGGTTTCAGCATTCAGAAGCGTCTTGGATACACAGTAGGCTGACGACCACCCTCCTACTTTTTCTGACATGGAACCTCCCGAACTCGAAATGTTTATGATCCTTCCGGGATGATTCATACAGGGCAGAAAGGCACGGATAACAAGCAAAGGTCCGTAAGCATTAGTTTGGATTGTCTTTTCAATAATTGAAAAAGATTCCGAGTACAGATCGGTATCTTCCCGAAACAATACACCCGCATTGTTGATGAGTACATCCAGATGTGATTCGGAGGCAGAAAAAGTGTCCGCCGCTGTTTGGATACTTTGCGGATCGTTCACATCCATTAGCAGGGAATTTACAGTAATTCCCTGCGACTTTAATGTAGATACTGCAGATTCCAGCGATGCCTTATTCCTTCCTGAAATAAAGATTGTATGACCTAATTTCCCTAATTGACGTGCTGTTTCAAAGCCTATGCCTTTGTTTGCTCCGGTTATGAGTATTTTCTTCTTCATGGCGGACTGATTTGGGTGCTAATTACCCTTTTTTAAACTTCATGACTTATTTTCTTATAAGTTAGATGCAGTTCATCGCAGGATAAAGTGACAAATCCTACTTAGGAATTCTTCTTCTTTTTCACATGAATATTGATCAGTTCATGCAATTTCTTCTTATTGACGGGTTTTGTAATGAATTCGTTGCATCCCGATTTCAGTGCTTTGGACTTGTCGCGGGGCTGGACATAAGCTGTTTGGGCAAAGATGACAACCTCCTGATTGAATTCCCTGATGCGTCGGGTGGCTTCATTCCCATCCATCATGGGCATTTTAATATCCATTAAAATCAAATCTATATCGGGCATATTCCGGCACATTTCAACTGCAACAGTACCTGAATGTGCAAAATACAACTGGTTTTCCTTTTTATTCAGAATCTCCACCAGATATTTTTCGGATATTTCATCGTCCTCTACAATCAGAATTTTCAGGTTTTTTACCGTCGACGACTTTTTCACTTTTTGGGCAGGAAGTTCCTTCACTTCTTCAGTATCAGGCTGGAATTTCCCGTCATAGGGAAGCTGAAACCAAAAGGTGGAACCCCTGTTTTCTTCACTTTCAACCCGAAGAGTTCCTCCCAGCATTTCGGCATAGGCTTTGGCAATGGAAAGCCCCAGTCCAATCCCCGACCGGGGAACCATACGTTCCGTATCGGACGGTACATAGCGTTTAAAAATATCTTTTTTTACTTCAGGTAAAATTCCGATTCCTGTATCCCGGACAAAAAACCGCAATACAAAATCCGAATATACCCCCTCATTGAGTGCCACAATTTCATATCCCAAATCAACAGAACCCTTATCGGTATATTTAATGGCATTGCGCACCAAATGCGATAAAATGGCTTCAACCTTGACCCTGTCGGTTTTCAGAACGGATTGGTTATCCGTGAGAAATTTAGATAAGTTGAATTGAATATTTTTTCTAACCGCATCGAAACGAAGCCGTTGATAAATCGAATCCATCAGGTCGTTGATGTTCACCAGGGAGTCGTGCACCGTTTCCGTTCCCGATTCAATACGCAAAAGATCCAGTAATTCATTCACAATATAAAGCATTCTTTCGCCACTGGTGTGAATCATATTGGCCGAAACTTTTTGCTGTTCCCTGGTCAGACCCGGTTCGTTCAGTAATTCAGAAAAAGTTATAATTCCACTCATGGCCGATCGTACTTCATGACTCAGCATTTCCATATCGGGAAGGCGCGAGGCGTCTACTTTCAATCCATTCTGAAACTTTTGCTGATCCAATTTTAAATGCTCATTAACCCTGGCCAAGTGATGCAGTTTCTTTTTAAAATGAAAATAAACATAGGCCAGTATTGCTCCGAAGAAAAGAACAATCAATGCGAAAAACAGATGTACTTCACTGAAATATGGAATGTCCGGTTGAAAAACCGAATCCCAGACAGCATATCCATTGCTCAAGGCTATCACAATAAGTATCACAAGATAGATTCGCATGTTTTGACCACTCATTCCCAATATTCGCTTTTGAGTATCCTCGAAATCCATAGTTTGATGTCTAAGTTGGTTTCTATATTAAATGTAAATGTATTCAAATTATTCAAAGTACCAAAACGGATTCAGCACCTGTAATGAAAGATCTGTAAATCAGTTGTATTGAACCAGAGTCATTACTTCAGAGGGTTGTGTTCAGTAACAGTTCGGTAGTGAATACGCTACAATACGTATGATTTAGAGCGGCCAGAAAGGCATGATGTACATCGGATGCTTTCACTTTTGTACCACTGATTTCCAACTCTTTGGTAGCACAGGCATCTCCAACTAACCGAATAGCAAATCCCAGGTCGTGGGCGGCTCTCACCGTGGCATCCACACACATATGGGTCATCATCCCTGAAACCACAAGCTGTGTGATTTGTTGGCTTTTCAAAAACTCCAGCAGTTCCGTTTCACGAAAGCTGTTGGGGAAATGTTTTACCACGATTTTTTCACCGTTCTCCGGTGACACCAGTGAGTGAATTTCGGCACCGCGTGTGTCGGGTAAAAAGAATGTAGCATCTGGTTTGGTGGCTATATGCTGAATATGAACTACAGGCTTCCCTTCTGACCTGAATCGATCCAGAAGGAGTCGTGCATTCTCTCCCGCCTTTTCAGGGTTCATCAATTCCATCGAACCCCCTTTGAAGTAATCATTCTGAAGGTCGATAATAAGCAATGCTGTTTTCATGTCCCTTTGTTTTCCCCAAATATCGGTATTTGTGTGAATCTGAACAAATAAAATCTTCGGGTCATATGAGTTTGAATCCAATGATAAAAACAATCGCAGAGCGTTTGTCGGTCGTGGTTCATAGCGAACAGATTTAACTTGACAATCCCAATTAATCTCCGTATATTGAACACCTGTATAACAAGCAGATGCAATTCAAATCAGGACGGTAACAACAGGCATTACAAGCATATTCATATTAATAATCAACCTATTTCTCACGCACATAAACAGGGAGGTATCATGAAAAATTCACGAATTCTGTCCGTTGCTTTTCTGGTGTCTGCATTCTTTTTCTTATTGGGTTGTAGTCCGCAACCCCGGGATGTAACCAGCGAAATCTCCAAAGCCAATGACCGGTTTATGAAATCATTTAATTCAGGCGATGCAGCCGGAGTTGCAGCCTGTTACACGAAGGATGCAAAACTTTTTCCGCCCAACAGCGATATTATTCAGGGGCGGAAAGCCATTGAGAATTTCTGGAACGGGGGTATGCAGATGGGGATCGAAGTCGCCAAACTGGAGACCACAGTTGCCAAAAGCTACGGCAATTTTGCACTGGAAGAAGGTATCTATAAATTATACGGACCTGAAAATGTTCTGATCGATCACGGAAAATATCTTGTAACCTGGAATAAGATTGACGGTCAGTGGCAGCTGAGCCGCGACATTTGGAATACCAGCACCAAACACGTAGCCAGAGACAACTAATTCTTTCAAAATACGAGGTTAAATTCGGAACCAGTAAGAACTATTTTTCCAACCGGTTAATGGATGGCTCTTGATCGCTTTCGGCGAATCTTTAAATTAGTTATGTAATGAGGTTTTGTCAACAAAGGAAAAGACCGTACGAACAAACTGTGGGTTGTGTTCATAATACAACAGATGGCCGCCGTCTATCTTCACAATCTTCTCATGCGGGAATTTGAACGATTTGTACTGATTTATGCCCACTGCATGATCCTTTTTGCCGGTAATAACCAACACGGGACACTTAACCTCAGGAGTAATCTTTGAAAAATTCTGCTGATATTGCTTCATCATCAATGCCTTACGGGAAAAGATATACTGACTGGGATTAGAGGCATCAATCCGGTGCAGCTTTTCCACATTTTGTTTGTTATCGGAAAGTCTTTTGTAATCGAGTCCTTTGGCTTTCAATGCCTTCAGCGCTTCCATCATGGTGGGGATCAGCGCTGCATCTGTTTGGGCTTCGAAATGAGTTCCCAGCAAATGATTAATGTAGCCAATCTGTGACCGGATGGACGATTTCAGATTCAGCGTGCAATTGGCCAGGATCAATCCTTTCACATGTTCCGGGTATTTCAGGGCATAGTTGGTAGCCAGAATGCCGCCAAAGGAATGGGCCAGCAAATAAACCTGATTGACATGCAGTTTTTCCCTTACTTCGTTGATGTCTTTCAGCATCCTTTCCAGCGAATAATCATTGTCAGAGGCACCTTCGGACCGGCCGCTGCCCCGCTGGTCAAAATAAACCATGGTGAGGTGTTTTTCCAGGTTGCTGCCGCCCATGTCCTCAAAAGACTTGCTCCAGGCACCCGGTCCTCCGTGGATAAAAATACACACAGGGCCTGTCCCCGACTCTTTTACCCATAACTTAAGTCCGTCACTGGTGGTGATATACCCGGTGTGGTGGGGCGTGAATACCGGCTTGCTGCTTTGCGCATACAGCGGTGAGAATGAAACGAAAATGATACTGAACAAAAGTAGGATTCCGGACCTCATAATTCCTGATTTAATTTTTGATAAATATGTTTAAAACAGGCTCCAAATGTAGGAAATATGGAGTCGTGACTTTTTGTGTTTTAGAAACGTTAAGATTTTTTCGGAAAAACTACTTACGGTTTATTTCGTATTGAGATACTATATCAGCTGCCTGTTCGTAATCAAATTCTTCCACAAACAACCGAATGGAACCGGCGCCGCCACCGGCTGTATACCAGGGAAACATATTGCCCATAATACCGTCTTTCTGATAGACAGCAATGCCTGCATCTTCCAGCATGGACTGTACCAGCGCCGTTTCCCACATGGCTCCAGCGAAGACTTCTATCTGTTTAGATTGTTTTTTCATTGTAAAATGATTTAATGGATAAATTTACAATGAAAAACTGATATTTGGCAAGCTAAACTGTAAATTCAACAGAGAGGCCTTCCTGCGAAGAATACCCAGCTTAATTAATAAAAAATGCCAGAGAAATGCGGATTACTCTTGACATTTTAATGGTATTGGAACTGACAGGTGACAGGTTCGCCAGGCCCAACCCATATTGCGCCTTCAGTTCAAATCTGCTCAGATCAAGGCCCGCACCAAAATTCAAACCGTAATCAAAAGGTTTCAGATCATTACCGGAACCCGTTCCGTATTTAATCTTTGAAGTGTTGTCTCCATTAAAATTATATTTTCCTCCAATACCATAAGCAAAATAGGGGCCGGCAAACAGAAGTAGCTTGGTGGGTTTCATATCGATCTGATATACTAAATTAACCGGAACTTCCAGGTAACTGGGCTTCACAGTGGTTTCTGCTCCTACAAAAGTGTATTTTGTTCCCTTGACAGCATAGAGCAACCCGGGTTGTAGTAAGAATCTATCCCCGAATTTAAACTCGGAAATAAGTCCGACACTATAACCTGTAATGTCTTTGGTATCGAAATTAAGGCCGGGAGTGTTGATTTCCATTTTTGACAGGTCCAAACCTCCCTGAATACCAAATTTAACCTGTGCCTGTCCGCTTACGGCAAACAATGCAAAAAATGCCATTAGGGATACTGCTACGAAATTTTTCATAATACATTAATTTTAAAGATGTCTACTCTAAAAGCTTTTCGACAGCTGCTCCGTACTCTTTTATGGATTTTCCGGATATTCCATTAATGAATTTCTGAAAATGACAACAAGAAAATGATTTTCTCACTGCCTTGATCGGCATAAAGGTATAAAATAAATTTAGAATGATTATACATAAGACATACAAGACGGTGTACAGTAGGATGTTAATGCGTCTGTACCATTCTAAAAAACAGCTGTTTTTTCGCATTCCAGCAAGGATTTCACCAAGCCATAAACGAGACACAAAGAAAAAGCAATACGTTATGAATTTACAGTGGTTTTTTCCTGCTGTTTTTTCGAATGGTGTTCACCAGGGGCATGGTGCCGCCGATAAATATTATGGAAGATGCTGCAATTTGCGATAAAGTTTCATGCAGTTGAATCATGATCGCAGGGCCGACAAACCAGAAAATAACAATGACAATCATTACAGTCCTCCATACTTTGGAATCGTAATAACTTCTGATACCCGGACAATGTTCTTTTACCGCATCCATCAGATCAGTTTTGAACGCAGTCCAGTCTCCTGGATACGGACTGTTCTTATGCAAATTGAAATGGACATTTTTGCCGTTTTTAATACCTAAATTAAAATTATCGGTTATCGAACCTGAAGTAGCATAATTTTTATACCAGGCAATTTCATCCCAGTATATATTTCGGTTACTGCTTTGAATAAAAAAGCCTTTTTCGGTAATGGTAACGGATTCTTCCCGTGGTCGACTCTTTCTTAGATAGTAGAGAACCAGGGCTAAAGGAATAATGTAAACAGCCGTTGCCAAATTGACATTATGTGTATAAGCTGCCAGAAAGCCAGCCAGAGCGAAAAAAAACAGTAAAGTAGAAAAGGCAATGAACAGCATCCTTTTCTTCCGCATCATTGGGAAAGTGTACGTTTTCATGAAAAGAGATTTTTCTGAGTCACAAAATTAGTGTTATCCGTATATTGTTTGTTTTATCTGTAAAGAAAATGCTTTGGTTTAACTTTTTTATACGATTTCTAAATATTCGCCATCTCTCTTTTCATAGTAAATAAAGGACAACCAATCTTTTCTTATGTTTGTACAAAAATCCCATGTCCGAATACATCAACAATGCCAAACTTAGAGCCGAGGCCCTGTCGCGGTTTTTCCTGGAAATGACGGAGCAAAAAGAAACGGGTGCTGAGATTGTCAAACGTTACCGGGACTATATCGACGCAGCGCATCCCTACGATGTGATTGTAGCCACAGACCGTCTGATGCAACACGGACTGGATTTGCCGGTCGTAAAAACCGGGGTCAACCGATGCATCAACATGTTATACAAAGTCTTGCATGAGCGTAAGATTCCGGAGTATGCCGACCTGCCCTTTTTCAGGGAAATGGCATTGGAAAACGAACAACTGGACCTGAGACTGCAACACATAAAACCGTTGTTGCAAGCCATCAATAATAAAGATCTTCCTTTGCAGGAAAAAGTGGAATGTTTCGAAAAATTGTTGTCAGGGATCAAAGACCTGGAAAGCTTCAACCTACATTATGTACGTAAAGAAAACATCCTCTTCCCTTCCATTGAACATCATTTAAAAGAACACGGTTGTATCCCGCTCATGTGGTCGTACCACGACGACATCCGGAAATTAATAAAAGACATCCTGACCTTGCCGTCCGATCAGTTCCCTGATCTGGAGAAGCTGAATCAGCTCACCGGTGACTTGTTTTTCAACCTCTATGCTATTCGCTTTCGCGAAGAATATATTTTATTTCCGGTTGTAGCCGGGCTTTTTTCCGATAGGGAGACGGCTGATATGATGGTGCAGGCCTATGAAATCGGCTTTGCCTGGATCGCAGAAAAACTTCCCAATCAGGATTTGTTCATGAAACAGCATTGTATGGATAAGGAAAGCGGAACGCAAAACAGACCGGACGATAACGGTGAACCCTTTTTCGTCGATCTGGGCACCGGCTCACTAACCATCGAACAAGCCATTATGATGTTGAACAGTCTGCCGGTGGACATTTCGTATGTAGATGAAAACGACACGGTCCGTTATTTTTCCAACCCGCCAGAACGAGTGTTTACGCGTTCCAAAGCCATCATCGGCCGCCAAGTGGAAAAATGCCATCCCCCTTCCAGTGTACAGGCCGTAAAAGACCTTATCGAAGCGTTCCGATCCGGGAAAAAGGACAAAGAAAGCTTCTGGATACAAATGGGCGGCAAGTTTCTGCTCATTCAGTACTTTGCCCTGAGAGATGAAAACAAGCGCTTCAGGGGCACGCTGGAAGTGAGTCAGGACATTACAGACATCAGGAAGCTGGAAGGCGAGAAAAGGCTGATGAATGGAGAATAACACCTGCAAAACAATCAGTAATCACAACTTAATGTAGCAAGACAACATGTTTCTGTTACCCGATAACAGGTTTCTACAAATCAATACCTGCTTATTGTTCGACAGTAAGAAGTTTCGATTGTCTAATAATTGATTATTGTAGTCTGGCAACAACTATCTATTTACTAATAACAGGTTCTTATTGACCAATAACAACTTTCTATCGTAAAGTAGCAGGTAAAGGCACTTTTATTTCCCTTTGGGATCCCCTTTCTTCAGATGAACGGTTGTTACAATACTTTCCTCAAATCATTTTTTTAATGATTCGGTGGGTGTACTCTCGCTGCAGTCGGGAATGTTTTGGGCAAAGAGCACATAAATTCATGAAAGTTTGCTTACACCTGATTATAGTTTATTGACCAGTTCCAGTAATTGCCGGATATCATTTTCGTAAGTCGCCTTCAGTTCTTCGGGAAAGGTCCCGTAGGCGTTCATCCGTTTCACACTGGAATCGTGGAGCAATTCCCAGATCTTGGTGCGTCGCGAATTCACAAAATAGCTTTGGGTCAGCTGTTGTTTGTTTAGATCGTATCGTTCGTTCAACTGGGCCAGTTCCGCCTTGATTGCCAGGATGGCATCCAGAATCTTTTCCCTGTCTTCAGAATTTACATCCTTCCGGATTTCGATCATATTGTCACGGTTGGGGGCAAAAAGCTCTTCAATTTCAGTGAGCATCTTCTCAATCAGAAAAAGCGTAGAAGAAAAAGCCCGCCGATGATTGGCGGGCAATTCTATTTTGTTGTTTTCGTTATTTTGCATATTCAAATCCAAAATCTCTTCCTTTATCCACGGCCGGTATTCCGTATTTCATCCAAACCGGTTCTGGAGCATCTTTCAGGTAATAATCGAAAAACTGTTGCATGCGATGCGACAGGTCTTTTTCATCACCCCGGTGGTTCAGGTTGTGGGGTTGACCGTTGTATACCATCATCCATACCGGTTTTCCCAGACGGCGCATGGCACTGAACAGTTCGATGCCCTGATACCACGGCACGGCATTGTCCTTGTCGTTGTGCATGATCAGCAAGGGTGTCTCAATACGCGGAACGGCAAACAGGGGTGAATTCTCCAGGTACAGCGGCAGTTTGTCCCAAAGGGTTCCGCCAATTCGACTTTGCGTGTGTTCGTACTGGAATTCACGACTCATACCGCTCCCCCATCGGATGCCACCATAAGCAGAAGTCATGTTGCTTACCGGAGCTCCGGCTTCGGCACAACGGAACATATTGGTTCGGGTCACCAGAAATGCCGACTGATATCCGCCCCAGCTTTGTCCCTGCATACCCAGGCGGTCGCGGTTGATAAACGGATAACGGTCGCACATGGCCTGGGTACCGCTCACCACACAATTGTAAGCACTTGCACCGGGATAACCGTCTTTGTATTTGATATCGGGTATAAAGATCACATATCCGTTGCTGGTGTAATAGCTGAAATTGATCACCGAGCGGCTGGGACTGGGTGTGTAATACTGATGAATGTCGTTGGAATAGCGTTCGTAGAAATACACGATCATGGGGTACTTCTTAGTGGGATCGAAATTGGCCGGTTTATACAGCAATCCCTGCAGGGTATCCCCGTCGAAGGTTTTCCAGCTGACCAGTTGTACACTGCCCCACAGATAGTCTTTCTGCTGCGGGTTGGCATTGGAAATTCTTAGGATATGCTGAAAATCCATGTTGCTGAGGTACAGATCCGGATATACCTGGAACGACATTTTTCTCCATAGCAGGACATCGGCATTTTTAGCCTTTACGGGATAGAGGAATGAATAATCTTCCATGATCAGCTGATCCAGTTTTCCTTTTTTGTTGAGGCTGAAATAACCGCTTTGTTTTGTTTTCAGATTGAAGGCCGAAAGCAAATATTTTTCGGGCAGGGTTTGGGCTTCTCTGTCCAGTCGCACATTGCGGAACACCACATCATTTTTTCGTCCAAATCCATGGGTGATGTTTTCCGGTTTATTTTTTCCTGAAGGATCCAGCAACCAAAGGTCATAACGGTCGTAAACCACTAGTTTGCCGTCTTTGGTCCAGCCTGCTCTGCCGTAAGCTCCGGCTTCGTTGGGCACATCGTTCAATACGTTATAAAAAGGAACCGGGATGTTGGCAGTTAGATTGATGTTGGTTCCGGTATTGATGCGGTACACATTCCAGGTACTGTCGAAAATATTGTACCAGGCCACCGATTTTTGGTCCGGCGACAGGGAAGCACCTTCGGCCACTTTCTTCAGAATGAGTTTTCTTTCACCGGTTTTCCGGTTGATGAGATAAACGTTGTTGAACCACTGACCGATCCAGGAAGTCATTTTCAGGTATGGAGTATCGTCGTAACCCAGACTGTATTCGCCTTTGGCTTTGGTGTTGATAAGTACGGTTTTAACCGCTGAATCTGCCAGTTGCACCAGGCGGTTATCTTTGGGATAGTAAACGGCCATATAGGAACGATTTTTTTCTCTACTCAGCTGAACTTTTTGCTGCGGCTGGAGTAATTTATCTTTCCAGTTCCAGATATCCACCCTTACCTTTTCCGAAGGAGCCAGTGTATCTTTGACCGGGGGCAGGGGTTTGGGTGCCGTTCCGAAATACAACTCGGTTCCGGCATCATTGAAATAAATACTGCCGTGTGTGCTCACCGACCAGCCTTTTTTCAGCTGCTGAAACTCGTTGCCGGATACATTCACTGTCTTGTTTTTCTTCAGGTCCACATAATACAGCTGGTAGGCCTTGTTCTTGACCGTATCGTTGGAATAGGTAAACGCCAGCTGTTTTCCGTCACGGGACAGGCTGATGTCTTTCGAATAGCCCGATTCACTAAAAAGTATCGTTGTTTTTCTGGTATCGGGATCAAATCCAACGATTTGAATTCGGTTTATTGTATCACGGGGCACCTGAACAAAGGCCAGCTCGGATCCGTTCTTCGAAACGGTGTATTCCGTCACGTTTTTAAAACCCAGTGTATCCCCGGTTTTCATATCATAAAAAACCAGCAAGTCACCCTTTTCGGGTTTCAGTTTGGGTTTTTTCTCCTTCTTTTCTTTCTTTTCCGTTTTTTCGGGTTGTTTTTCCTCTTTGCTCTTTACCTTTTCTTTTGCATCGTCCTTCTTCACTTTCTTTTTCAGCGATTCTTTTTTCATCAGGAAGGCAACCCAGGTGCCTCCTTCTTCGGGTATGCGATAATCTTTGATCTGTCCCAATTTTTTGCTTTGACCGGTGGCCATATCAATAACAGCCAACGTGTCGGAAGGCATTTTACTTTTCTTTGCTTTCTTACGCTGCAGTTTCCTTATATCACCGAACGGAGGTCGAATGGTGAATACTGCAAACGCTGAATTATGGGTAAAAGTGGCTCTGTGTCCCCGGGCTATAGAGTCCAACTTTTGATTTTCTACATTGTAAAAATAAACCCATCCGTCGCCTTCCTGAGGATTGATTTCATAGGTTACAAAATGTCCATTGTTGGAGGCTGAGACACTGCCTAATCTCTTCCAATGATCATAGACAGAATGGTTTAACGGTACTTTCGTTTGTCCCCAGGTCAGTGTAACCAGGGCAGAGAAAGCCAGTAAGAGTAAAATTTTTTTCATGGTTAATTTTTTTAGAAGTTAAAACGAAGGGTTACTCCGTTGTATGATGGAGTTTGTCGGTTTACTGTTGGTTGTTTGATTATGGGATATACATCCATACTCAGGTTGTCGGACACATTCCAATGGGTGAACTGTGCATCCACATTGGCATCAATCATTTGAAGAATATACCAGGCTCCCATAACGATGTAGGAGAGCTGCATATTCCTTCGGTAATAGTCCCTGACGGTCTTCAATTGATACGGCTGGTAAATGGCAAGGGGATTGGTACAGGCTGAATCACTGACGACACAATTGTATGCGTCTCTGTATTTGGTGTATTCCCGGGTATTGAAAACCGCAGTATATCCGATCACAGCAAACCCGGCATAGACAATTGGAATTTTCCAGTATTTATGATTGTAAATCTGTCCGCCACCAGGAATAAGGGCCCAAAGAGTAGCTTTGGTGGGCGATCGGGGAACGACAACTTTTGATTTGGTTTCTTTTTTAGATTCCTTTACTGTCTGCCCCTGTAAGACTTCAGGCACAGAAATGCCAAGCATCAGCAAAATTCCTACCGTAATTACTGCAACGTATTTTACTTTCCTGAAAGCTTTTCCCATTTTATTTTTTCAAGAAGGAGACTATTTTTTCCAGTTCGTTGTCACTTTTAAAACTAATGACGATAGTGCCTTCACCTTTGTTGTTGCGTTTCATGCTCACTTTAGTCCCCAGTGTCTCACTCAAACGGGCAGGCAGTTCTTTATATTGTTCCGGAATTTGCCGTTCTTCTTTCTTGGGAGGTTCGGATTGGGGGGCGTTCAGTTTGCGAACCATTTCTTCCACCTGTCGAACACTTAGTCCTTCGGTGATGATCTTTTTCAGCACTCGTAGCTGACTCCCTTCCTCTTCCACGCTAATCAGAGCGCGTGCATGTCCCATAGAGATCGATGCGTCGCGCAAGGCAATCTGTATCTCAGGCGGGAGTTTGAGTAATCGCAAAAAATTAGTAATGGTACTCCGGTTTTTTCCTACTCTTTCGCTCAGCTTTTCCTGCGTCAGCTTGCATTCTTCCATCAGTCGTTTGTAGCTGATGGCTACTTCTATAGCGTTCAAATCCTGACGGTGAATATTCTCGATCAGGGCGAGCTCCAGCATTTGTTCATCGTTGGCCACACGGATAAAGGCAGGTATTTTTTCAACGCCCGCCAGTTTGGAAGCTTTAAGCCTTCGTTCACCGGCAATAAGCTGATATTGATCCCGGCCCATTTTACGTACAGTGATCGGCTGGATGACCCCCTGAATCTTAATGGATTCGGCGAGTTCATTCAACATCTTTTCATCAAAATCGGAGCGTGGTTGAAAGGGATTGGCTTCTATTTTATCAATGTCAAGTTCAGCTATAGCACCGGCAACATAATTGCCGGATATGTCTTTGGAGGTAATATCCGTATCGGGACTACTTAATATAGCATCCAAACCTCTCCCCAATACCCTTTTGGTAGATTTATTGTTCGTCATCCGTTATGTTAATTTTTCGATCTTCGTTTTTGATATCGGTCATGTTGTTCTTCTGCAATAATTCGCGGGCCAGGTTCAGGTAATTAACCGCTCCCACGCTCTGTGCATCATGCATAATGATGGACTGGCCGAAGCTTGGGGCCTCGCTCAGTCTTGTATTTCTGTTGATAATAGTATCAAATACCAGTTGTTGGAAATGGGTTTTCACTTCTTCCACAACTTGTTTCGATAACCGCAACCGCACATCAAACATGGTCAGCAGTATGCCTTCAATGTCCAGTTGTGGGTTCAGACCACCTTGAACAATTTTTATGGTATTCAGCAGTTTTCCTAATCCTTCAAGGGCAAAATACTCACACTGTACAGGAATCAGTGCCGAATCGGCAGCGGTTAAGGCGTTGATGGTAATCAGCCCCAGCGATGGCGAACAGTCGATGATGACAAAATCGTAATCATCCCGAACCTGATCCACTACCCTTTTCATCATTTTTTCGCGGTTGGGCAAATTGATCATTTCAATCTCGGCTCCCACCAGATCAATATGTGCAGGCAAAAGTGACAGATGCGGGGTTTCTGTTTTTAAAATCACTTTGTTGGGGTCCACTTCGTCGATCAGGCATTCATAAATACTGGACTGAATATTTTTGGGATCAAAGCCGATTCCTGAGGTGGCATTCGCCTGCGGATCGGCATCGATCAACAATGTTTTATATTCCAACACCGACAAGGCAGCGGCCAAGCTGATCGCGGTTGTGGTCTTTCCTACACCACCTTTCTGATTGGTAATGGCAATGGTTTTTCCCATAATAAATCTTCACATTTGTAATCGTACAAAACTACCCATTTTAGGGTTTGTGGAAAGCCCTAAAGATGTTAAGTTTTCAACATATTGCCGGAGGAAAGATTGACAATAAGCAGCGGGTTTTATTCTGATTCTTTCTCGGTATCTGTTTCACCAAGGTCTTCGAAACTCACATCCACATGTACACTATCGTTTTCGTTATCCACATCCGGTGTTTCTTCATGTCCTTCAGGTATATCTCCCGTTTCAATGAACCGAATAGCACTGTCCAGACCTTTGACAAATTTCTCAAAATCTTCCCTGTAGAGGAAAATCTTATGCTTTTCATAAATAAACTTTCCCTCGTCGTTCAGGAACCGACGTTTGCTCTCCGTAATGGTCAGATAATACTGCCCATTCCTTGTTGTCTTCACATCAAAAAAATAAGTTCTTTTTCCTGCACGAACCGGCGTGGAAAAAACATCCGGTCTTCGTTCCTGTTTTTCTTGTTCTTCCATAAATTCCTATACATTTTTTATTACAAACACAAAAATAAGAATTATCAGCAATTATCAAAATTATGAGCCGGTAGAATTATTTCCGGAAAGCTGAATAATTATTAACAATAAGTCCTTCAAGCCAAAAATCATTTGATAATTTCATCTTCAGCTTTTTAATTTAGAATTAATTCAAATTGTTGAAATTTTCGTATTTTTGCACCCGAAATAAATGAAGCGGATAAAAAAAGAAATCAAATTATAAGGAAAAATGGCAAAATTTGAAATTATAATGCCCAAAATGGGTGAGAGTATCATTGAAGCAACCATCACCAAATGGCTGAAAGTTGAAGGCGATGTTTTGGAAGAAGATGATGCTATTGTTGAGATCGCAACGGACAAGGTAGATTCCGAAATTCCGAGTCCAGTGGAAGGAACGCTGGTAAAAACTCTTTTCAAAGAAGGCGATGTGGTACCCGTGGGTGAAGTGATTGCTTATGTGGAAACCGAGGGCGATGATGATGCATCCGATGCGCCTGCTGAAGAAAGTGCCGATGTTGCCATTCCCGGTATCGAAGAGTTAAAAGAAAAACCTGTCGCTGAAGTAAAACAGGAAACTACCAAAGCCGCAGCAGAACCTCAAACCTATGATGATGCCACCCGTTTTTATTCACCCTTGGTGAAAAGTATTGCCAAAGCTGAGAATATTTCGGTTGCTGAACTGGAAAGTATTGCCGGAAGTGGTAAAGATGGCAGAGTAACCAAAAAAGACATTCTCTCTTACGTGGAAAGCAGACAGCCTGGCCAAGCCCCAGTTGCTGCTCAGGCTGCTCCCAAAGCCCAAAGCAAAGAAATGCCCAAGATGAACCTTCCGGAAGTTCGTACGGAATCGGGCGATCAGATCGTGGAAATGGACCGCATGCGCAAGATGATTGCAGATCACATGGTCATGTCGAAACAGGTTTCACCCCACGTTACTTCATTTATCGATGTGGATGTAACCAATGTGGTAAACTGGAGAAACAAAACCAAAGACAGTTTCTTCAAACGAGAAGGAGAAAAACTGACCTTTACTCCTATCTTTATTCACGCCGCGGCCCGGGCATTGAAAGAATACCCTCAGGTAAATGCATCCGTGGACGGATACAACATCATTTACCGGAAAAATATTAACATTGGTATGGCTACTGCTTTGCCCAACGGCAACCTGATTGTTCCGGTTATCAAGAATGTGGACGAAAAGAGCCTGCTGGGTGTTGTGAAATCAGTGAATAACCTGGCCAATCGTGCCCGCACCAATGCATTGTCGCCCGATGAAATTTCCGGAGGCACCTTTACCATGACCAATTTTGGTACGTTTGACAGTTTGACCGGAACCCCCATCATCAATCAGCCTCAGGTAGCTATTCTGGGAGTGGGTGGTATCAGAAAACAACCGGTGGTAATGGAAACATCTCAGGGAGATGTGATTGCCATCCGACACATCATGATCCTTTCGCTGGCCTATGACCACAGAATTGTGGACGGAGCTCTTGGTGGTATGTACATCAAGAAAGTAAAAGAGATTCTGGAAGGTTGGGATACAAACCTGGAAATCTAGAATATCCAAAAAGTTCAACAAAGCTGCTTTCGTAGAAGGCAGCTTTTTTTATTCGCACTGCTCCTGTACAGAGGGGCATTCAATTGCCGTTGCTTTGCCAAAAATTAATGTACATTTGTTTTTCAATTTAAACGAATGATTCTTGCTGAAAACATCCATAAAACCTACGGTAGTGTAGCCGTATTGAAGGGAATTAATCTTCGTGTCAACAAAAGCGAAATTGTTTCCATTACCGGAGCCTCCGGTGCCGGAAAGTCCACCCTCCTTCAAATACTGGGCACTATTGAGAATGCCGATCAGGGGAGCCTCACCATTGATGGGATCAATACCCGAAAACTGAAGGACAAAAGTTTGTCGGCTTTTCGTAACAAGCACATCGGTTTTGTATTTCAGTTTCATCATTTGTTACCCGAATTTACGGCCCTTGAAAATATATGTGTTCCTGCTTTTATAGCTGGTCAAAATAAGAAAGAAGCCGAGAAAAGAGCCTGGGAACTGTTGGATTTCATACAGCTGAAAGAGCGTGCCCATCACAAACCGGCCGCCCTTTCCGGAGGGGAACAGCAACGCATCGCTGTTGCACGGGCACTGATCAACAGGCCTTCGGTCATCTTTGCCGACGAGCCTTCGGGAAACCTGGATTCCAATGCTTCCAAAGCGCTTCATCAGTTGTTTCTCGACTTAAGAAAAGAATGGGGACATACATTTGTCATAGTGACCCACAGCCCCGAACTGGCAGCTCTTACTGATCATCAGTTTATTATTCAGGACGGACTTATTGTCTCGGAAAATAATTAAGGGCCTGATACGTTTGATAAATGAGATAAACTGATATGCACAGAGCCTTTTACAAGCTTTTTCTGTATTGCTTTATGACTACCCTGCTGTTGTCATCCCAACTCATTATGGGGCAAACAGCCCGCACCTATCACGAAGCGATGCAAAAGGGAAAAGCAGAACTGGCACAAGGAAAGCTGATTGATGCAAAAGCATACTTTCTCATGGCCTTGCAGATGAAACCTGGCGACTCACTGGCCAATGCTCAGATCAAGGCTGTGGTCAATACATTAAAAAAGGAAGGGGAACACAAGGAAGTTTATTACCAATGGTTGGATCAGGGGGATGCCTTTTTGAACAACGGAGCCCTGGATGCCGCCCGGCAAGCCTATGAAAAAGCATTGAACGTTCTGCCGGGTGACCCGTACGCCATAGGAAAGATCAAACAGATAGACGCGCTCAAACAAGCTCAAAAGGACAAACTGCAGGCATACAACGATTTTATAAGCAAGGGGGATCTGCTTCTGCAAAACCATCAGTTCTCCCCTGCCCTGTTTGCATTCAAAAAAGCGGACAGTCTCTACCCGGACAAAAAACTTCCCAAAATTAAAATCCAGGCCACCCTTCAACGACAAAAAGAATACCAACAAAAAACCAAACGGGCGGAACTACACATCAACAAAGCGAAACAGTACCTTTTGATCAAAGACTATCTGTCGGCTTTAAAAGAATTATACAAAGCCGATTCATTGATTCCCGATAACCTTTCGCTGCAATCCCGGATCAGTCAGATTGCACCTCTGGCTCAAAAGCAAAGTAAATACAACCAATGGATTCAGGAAGGTGATCAATTGTATCTGACGAAAAACTTCATGGCTGCCCGGATGAAATACCAGCAGGCAGTCAGAGTATGGCCTGAGCAGACCTATCCCGGAGATATGATCTCGCGCATCGACGCAAGGCTGCAACAGCAACGGGCTCATTTGGAGGAGAATTACCGGAAGGCTGTCCATCAGGCAGACAGTCTCTTCCGTCAATCAGACTGGGAAAATGCCCGTGCGGAATACAACCTGGCTTTGAATCTGAAACCGGACGAAGTTTATCCAAAGAATCAGATTCAGGCCATTGACAAAGCATTGCTGGCTCAAAAGGCCAAACAAATGGCTTTGTATGCTGGAATTATCCGGCGGGGAGACAGCCTTTTTAACCTGAAACAATTCATGACTTCCCGGAAGCTGTTTCAAATGGCACAGGAGCTAAAACCCACCGATCCTTATCCCCCAAAAAGACTTAAAGAGATTGATGCCAAACTGGAACTGTTCCGGGCTGCTGAACGATTGAATACACAATACAAGCAAGTGATTGCCACAGCCGACAGTTTATATCATTTACAACGCCTGAACGAAGCCATGGGACAGTACAACCGGGCATTAGAGTTAAAACCCTCTGAAGAATATCCACAGAGTCAGATTGACCTCATTAAAAAGGAACTGGTAGCAATAAAGAACCAAAAGGTCAACGATGAAAAATATGCCCTGCAAATGCAAAAGGGAACTGCTCTATTTGATCAAAGCAAATGGAATGAGGCTCTAACTGCTTTTCAGAAAGCACTGGCAATCAAACCCGGTGAAAAATCGCCCTCAGATTATATCCGGCGAATCGACAGCATTCAGCAACAGCTGGTCATGCAGCACAATCTTGACAGTACGTACAGGAAATTTTTCGCTGAAGGTTCGCAGCAATTGAATCTAAAAAAATACCAACAGGCTCTCCTGTCTTTTGAAGAAGCACAAAAATTAAAACCTGCTGAACCTGCTCCGGGACAAAAGATAACAGAGATTAAAAATATTCTGGCTGAGATTAAACGCACGGCAGCTCTAAACGAACAGTATCAGGTTCTGATCTCCGCCGGTGATTCCCTACTGAAAGAAAAGCACTATGAACTATCCCTTCAAAAGTATCAGGAAGCTCTAAAATTAAAGCCCGGTGAGCCCTATCCTCAAAACAAAATCAGTCAGATCAACACCACATTAATTCAATTGGCCAAAGAAAAAGAACAACGGTATAACAAAGCTGTTGCCGATGGGGATCGTTCATTCAAGAGTCAGGACTATAAAAATGCGCTGACGTCTTACCAAACAGCGCTCAGCATCAAACCAGATGCCACCTACCCGGCACAACAGATCAGTCAATGCAAGACACAATTAAGCATCCTGGCCCAACAGCTATTGAAACAATACCGTCAGGTTATGAGTGAAGCCGATCAGTATTATAACGGAAAGATTTTCGATCAGGCTATTGCTTCGTACAGAAAAGCCCATGAAATAATGCCGGATGAAACCCGTCCTGTTGAGATGATTCGTACAATCATGAAATACATCGAAGATCATGCTGTGGAGGATATCAGCAATCAAACGGTTCAATTGCAGGCTAACCAACGGAAAACATTTAAATTTAAACCTGTAAATGTTGCTGTGAGGGACAATAACTATGTGCTTATCAAAGCAAGAAATGTGGATGGAAAAGCCTTTAATGTTTTGTTTACTTACGGAAAAGATGGGGAAAGCAACGGTGGGTTTGTTCTTCAGGTTCCGGCCGGCAAAGCCAGCCATGAATTCATTATCCGGGTTGGAACTCAGTACAAATGGTTTTCTGAAGACAACAACTGGATGTCCGTTTATCCGGAAAACAACCCGCTTGAAATCTCGCTCATCCGAATTTCAAAAGGTGACTAAACGCCCACATTCGGGAAAAGCCAAAGCAGCAGGACAATCACTACCAGCGCGGGAAGCATGTTGATGACGTTGATTTTTTTGAGTCCCAAAATATCGATTCCTAAGCCCAACAGCAAAACACCACCGGTGGCCGACAATTCCACAATCATCATTTGAGGAAAGAAATTTCCCATCCACATGGCCATCAGGGTAATGCCTCCCTGATAGATCAGCAAGGGAATAGCGGAGAACATCACACCGATCCCCAAACCCGATGCCAGTGCAATGGAAGAGAAACCGTCCATCAAGGATTTAATCAGCAACAGATGGGCATTTCCGGTCATCCCCTCTTCAATTCCTCCCAGAATGGTCAACGATCCCATACAATAAAGCAGGAACGCGGTTAACAATCCGTCGGTAAAACGTTCATGAGCGCTTTTAAATTTCTTTTTGATCCAATTGGCAAAGCGTTCCATACCCCGGTCGAGGTGCAGTAGTTCGCCGATGAGCGATCCAAGGATCAAACTGAAAACCAAATGCAATACATGGGTTGATTTTAGAGCCATACTCATCCCCAGGTATAAAGTAAACAAACCGATTACCTGGAAAAATATTTTGATAAAACGTTCCGGGAGGCGGCTTTTGAACAGGATACCCAGTGAGCTTCCCACCAGTACTGCGGCCACATTAACAAGTGTTCCGATCATAAATTTTAAATGTCAATAGCGGGCCCCGAAAATGCCGGACCCAACACGCACAAGAGTAGCTCCTTCCTCAACAGCTATGGGATAGTCACCCGACATACCCATGCTTACTTCTTTGAAATATTCCTTGTCGGAAAAATATTGTTGTTTCAACTGATCAAAAATCATTTTCAGGGAATGAAATTCACTTTTGATTTGTTCCGTATCCTCTGTGAAGGTTGCCATGCCCATCACACCGCAAATTCTGATGTGTTTCAGTTCTCCAAAGCCATCCGATTTTAGTATTTCTTCTGCATCCTGTACTGAAAGTCCATATTTGGATTCTTCGCGGGCAATATGAAACTCCAGCAAACAATCAATCACCCGGTTGTTTTTCGCAGCCTGTTTATCAATTTCTTTCAGAAGTTTCAGGCTGTCCACAGCATGGATCAATGTTACGAACGGAGCAATATATTTTACTTTATTGGTTTGTAAATGACCGATAAAATGCCATTGAATGTCATTGGGCAATTGAGGCTGTTTCGCAGCCAGTTCCTGGGCTTTGTTTTCACCAAACAACCGTTGCCCGGTGTCATAGGCCTGTTGTATTGCTTCCACGGGTTTGGTCTTGGAAACGGCAACCAATTGCACTCCTTCGGGGAGTGTTTCCAACACAGTCGAAATATTTTTCTGAATGTCCATTAGCTCCAGAGATTTTCAGGATAACGGCCTTCGGCAATCATCTCACGAACTTTTTGCATGGTTTCTTCTTTGTCTTCACGATAGGTAACTCCAAACCAGTGGTCGCGGCTTTCCAGCACTTTTACACTGGCTTCTTTGTTGTTGATCAACAGATTCGTTACATAAGGAATATAGAACTCTGCCTTTATGTTTTGTGCATTATCGCGGACAAAATCAGCAAAAAAAGTTCCCGATTGTTCAAAATATTTAGGGGTAAAGCCCCAGAAATTCATGGAAACCCATGAATTTTCATCCAGTTCAATGGGTGTTTTTTCTCCTTGATCCAATACCTGGTTTCCTTTTCTGATGATCTTTGTCCGTTCCACAACATCGGTCAGCAAGCCCTGTTCTACCTCACAAATACCGCGGGAAACACTTCCGTTTTCAGAGAGGGTATTTTTCAACTGAAAGCCAACCATCGCATAGGCTGTGTCCTGAAGGGCCAACGTTGACAAATGGTTGTACATCACCTGAAAAGCTTCCCTGCCATAGAAGTCATCGGCATTTATTACAGCAAAGGGTTCGTGAATAATATTCCTTGCAGCCAGAACAGCATGTCCTGTACCCCAGGGTTTCACTCGTTCAGGATTAAAACTCAGTCCTTCGGGAATGTCGCGCAAATCCTGGATCACATAGTCGGTATCGATCTTCCCCTTCAGTCGATCTTCGTAAACTTCTTTAAATTCCTGTTCGATTTTTGCATTGATCACAAATACCACACGACCGAATCCGGCACTCAGCGCATCAAAAACCGAATAATCGATGATATTTTCCCCGGACGGACCGATGGGGTCCATCTGTTTTACCCCTCCATAGCGACTTCCGAGTCCGGCAGCCAAAATCAACAAAGTTGGTTTCATACAAGCTTCTCTTTTAATTTTCAATGAATTACAAATTATTTTTCAGCAGATACCACAGCTGAAATTTGTGGCTGCAAGATAGTGAAAATGAAACAAAATATTGAGTCTGCCCGTTGGGAACACAGGCAGAAATATCTACTTTTGCGGGATGAAGCTCAAAACTGCAGCCGGTATTATTATTCTGGGACTGGGGATGATTCTCTTGGGAAGTTGCCAGAAAGTGCTTTCCGGAACCGGATATGTGTATGATAAATCCACCCGCAAACCGATTGATGGGGCTATGGTCAGAGCCTATCTGGATACTCCTTCCCCCGACGCTTATGTAATGACGACCTACAGCGGCACCGACGGCGGATATTACGTTTACACACAACCTTATACCTGTACAGGAACCTGCCCCAAAGTTATTGTGGAAATTTCGAAAACCGGTTACAACGCGGCCATTGTATCCAGTCCGAATAACGATACAACCTTTCTACAGGCGTCCCGCTAATTATTTTCTGACCGCCTCCAGCGTTTCAGTTTCCGGCTGATCTTCTTGATGGCACTTTCGATGGATGCTTCCGGTTCAATGATGTTATTTGCACCCCAGAAAGCCGGATCTTCAAATGCAGAAACCTTGTCAGTAAAGAAATCGCGTGATTTGATCCGTTCGCTGAACTTGGGTTTCACCACATTGTTTCTGTCAATATCAGTAACGGCAGCTTCGGAAACAATTGTGTAGTTGGAAGCAAACCATTTTTTCTTCCATTTAAATTTAAACTCACTTTCAGCTCGCACATAGTTCAGATACCACATTGAACCTATTTTACGGTACTTGATGTAATAATTTGCACTCAGTAACTCGGCTTTCAGGCCGGCGGGTTTCTTTTTGATGAAATAGGGCAACACATCATCCAGTTTGTTTTTGGCAACTTCAAACTGAAAGCTAACGAAGGCCAGACTCTTTGCATCGAGATAAATACTGCCGTTATAAAAAGCATAGTGTGAAGTATCACTTTGCGTGAAGTTAATCTCATAAGTTTCGCGTCCATCCAGAAAGACAATTCCTCCCACTCTGTAATGATAATCCATGAACATGTCGGGTGAAAGGACCTGACCCGGATATTTCACCAGATCGAGATAAGAAAGCATTAAAGGGCCTCCCTGTAGTTTTACCAGCAGTGTGTCCATGTTTTTCACAGCCTGACTTTTCCTACCCTTAAAAATGGTGGTTCGGTCGTTGTCGAGAATGTTGGTGTAGGACGACTTGTACACATTCAACACCGCCTCTCCTACCGAAACAAAGGAATGATTCTTTTTTATGGATTCCCGATAAAATGTGGTCAGCATCATGGGGTTGTGCGGATAATTATCCGGAATCCTCGACAGCGCATTCCGGATCAGATCCAACGCATTTAAATGCCGGATTACTACTTCATTCAAGGGAATAACAGCCGGTGTCAGTTCCAGAATGTTTTTCTCTTCGGTAAGCTTACTGATGGGGACAAAAAGGGTCTTGTATCCAAGACTGCTGATCCCGATTTTTCCTAACATATGAGCGATCGGAACTTTCAATAAAAAATCACCGTCGGAATTAGTGACCGTACCAATGGTGGTTCCATCAATGTATACCGTAGCAAAAATGACCGGACTCTTATCGTCTGCATTTTTCACTACCCCTTTAAAAGTCTGGAATTTTTGATTGTTCTGATTTTCCTGAGCCCAGGATGCATTTGAAAGAGTCAGAATAAACAGTAACAGAAATGAACTGCACAGATACGAGCATTGGATGCTTAACTTTTTCATTGTTTTAAGGTTTTTCAAACAACAAACTTAATTACCAAAGAGTGAGTTTTCCTTCCCTACGATCCGCCGGAGTGATACAAAATTAACTTTTTTATTATCCAAATACAATCGAAAACAATAAATTAAGAAGCCTGACATTCCTCGCATTGAGAAAATAAAAAAGGCCGCAGCAAGAATACTACAGCCTTTTCTTCAGTGCTCTTTTCAGATTATTTAATGTCGCTGAAATACTTCATAAACTGCATTCTTTCATAAACATCAGGATTTTCTGTGGAAGCCTGACTCAATTTTCCACGGAACTGATCCACATAGTTAAATCCTTTGCCTTCCATCCATTCATCCACAAATTTCAACAGGTCCAGCACATAGGTCAGTCCGTGCTGATAGAAAGCAGATGCTACCTGCACCACAGTGGCACCGGCCAGCAATTGCTTAATAACCGCTTCCCCATCGTGAATACCGGTAGAAGCGGCCAAGCTCATGTTCACCCGTTGGTGCATAATAGCCATCCAGCGAAGTACATTCCCCATATCAGAAGCGTGACTCAACACATCGGTAGGAGTTACTTTCATGGTATGGATGTCGATGTCGGGATTGGCGAAACGGTTAAACAATACCACACCTTCCGCACCGTTGGCTTCCAGGTTTTTGATCACTTTACCCAGGTTGGAGAAGTAAGGACTTATTTTAACGGATACAGGAAGTTTGACCTGTTCTTTGACCTTTTTCAGGATGTCGTAGTAGACATTTTCATTGTCACCACATTCTTTATCCTGGTTGAACGGCATTACAAAAATATTCAATTCGAGTGCATCGGCTCCGGCCTGTTCAATTTCACGGGCAAAAGATGTCCATTCCATTCCGGTGATTGCATTGATGCTGGCAATAATCGGGATATCGGTCTTTTCCTTAGCAGATTGAATCAGGTTCAAATAACCGGTGAGTTCTTTTTCTTTAACATGAACATCAATATAATCGAGCGTTTCACTATAGTCAGCATAGGTCATTTCGTCTTTCTGAGCCTGTTTAATCCGGTAATCGGCTTCCAGTAAAATCTGCTCTTCAAAAATAGATTTCAGCACAACGGCTCCTACTCCGTTTCGATCCAGTTCAACAATGTTCTTTAATGAATCGGTAAGTCCCGAGCTGGCTGCAACAATAGGATTTCTAAGATTGAGTCCCAGATATTTCGTATTAAGGTCTGCCATGATATTTTTTTGTTTTAAATGTAATCAATTTATTTAGTTACAGGTGTGCAGCGCTTAACTGACAGCTACTTTTTCCGTCATGTATTTATGAATACCGGCAGCAGCTTGTCTTCCGTCACCCATCGCCAGGATCACAGTAGCTCCACCCCTTACGATATCACCACCGGCAAAGACATCTTCGATGGAACTCTGCATGGTTTCTTTGTTCACCACAATGGTTCCCCAGTCAGTCATCTTCAAATCCTTCAGGCTCGAAGGAACAATCGGGTTGGGAGAAACACCAACGGCAACGATTACCAGATCCACATCAATGTCAAACTGTGATCCTTCTCCTTCCATGGGTACCGGTCTGCGACGGCCCGAGGCATCGGGTTCACCGAGTTCCATCTTCTGTACTCTCATTCTGTTTACCCGGCCTTTTTCATCGGCAAAATATTCTACAGGATTGTGGAGATTCATAAATTCAATTCCTTCATCCTGAGCATGATGTACTTCTTCCACACGGGCAGGCATTTCTTCCATGGAACGACGGTAAATGATCATGGCCCGATCGGCACCCAGACGTTTGGCTGTACGAACCGAGTCCATAGCAGTATTACCCCCGCCAATCACAGCCACGTTTTTACCCATCAGTACCGGCGTATCGTAATCGTCATGAGCCGCCTTCATCAGGTTGACCCGGGTCAGGTATTCGTTGGAGGAGAAAATACCGTTGTAGTTTTCACCAGGGATATTCATAAACCGTGGCAAACCGGCTCCGCTTCCTACAAAGAAAGCTTCATACCCATCGGCACGCAGGTCTTCAAAAGAAGCGGTTTTACCCACGATGAAGTCGGTTCTGAACTTCACGCCCATTTTGCGCATGTTTTCAATCTCCACGTCTACAATTTCGTTGGGAAGACGGAATTCAGGAATACCGTATTTCAACACTCCTCCGATTTCATGAAGAGCTTCAAATACGGAGACATCGTACCCAAATTTGGCCAAATCACCGGCAGCAGCCAGTCCGGCAGGTCCAGAACCTACTACAGCCACTTTGCGTTTGTTAGGCTCTGCTGTTTTCGGAATCGACATTTTACCACTGTTGCGTTCGTAATCAGCGGTAAATCGTTCCAGGTGACCAATGGCAATGGCCGGTTTATTTAGTTTCTGAGTATAGAAACAATTCAGCTCGCACTGTTTTTCCTGAGGACACACGCGACCACAAACAGCAGGCAAAGCATTGGTTTGTTTGATGACGGAAGCGGCACCCAGAAAATCTCCGGTTTCGATCTTCTTAATGAAGGCAGGGATATTAATCCCCACGGGACATCCGGTGGTACAGGTCGGTTGGGCACAGTCCAGGCAGCGATGCGCTTCGGCTACAGCCATTTCTTCGGTAATCCCCAGGTTTACTTCGATGGAGTTTTTGTTCCGTACATCGGGTTCCTGTTCAGGCATCATTACGCGTTCCAGGCTGGTGCGTTCTTTGGCTTTCATGGACTTTCGCAAGTCAGCGCGCCATTCCTCTTTTCTTCCTTCTAAGATATATTCAGCAATATTTTCCATTACTTTGCAATTTCTACAGTTTGTAAATAATTTTCAAAAGCCTGGTGTTCTTCGGTGCGGTAAGCGCCCATACGCATCATCATTTCATCCCAGTCGACCAGGAAAGCGTCAAATTCAGGACCATCAACACACACAAACTTGGTTTTACCTCCAATGGATACCCGACATGCACCACACATTCCGGTTCCGTCCACCATAATAGTGTTCAAACTGACCTCGGTGGGAATGTTGTATTTTTTGGTGGTCAGGCTGCCAAACTTCATCATAATGGCGGGACCAATCACGACCGCTTTATCTACTTTTTCCCGTTGAATCACTTCTTCCATTCCGGCAGTAACCAAGCCTTTCTTCCCATACGAACCGTCATCGGTCATGATGATCACTTCATCGGAATGAGCAGCTACCTCGTCCTCCAGAATAATCAGTTCGCGGGTACGACCGGCGAGTACTGAAATTACTTTGTTTCCGGCAGCTTTCAGGGCTTTGATAATGGGCAACATCGGAGCTACTCCCACTCCACCTCCGGCACACAAGACCGTACCGTAGTTTTCAATGTGCGTAGCATGTCCCAAAGGTCCTACCACATCCAGTATTTCATCACCGGCATTCATATCCAGCAAACGGGCCGAAGTAACTCCTACTCGTTGTACCACCAGGGTTATGGTTCCTTTTTCAGAATCACCATCGGATATGGTCAGAGGAATACGTTCCCCTTTTTCGTCCAGACGAACAATCACAAAATGCCCGGCTTTCCTGGATTTGGCAATTTCGGGTGCTTCCAGAACGAATTTGGCCACATTTTCTGAAAAGAACTCCTTTTCAATTATTTTATTCATATGCTCTATTTTTTTACTTGCCCGAATTACTCAAAGCAAAAAATTCATGATATTTTATAAAAAAACAAAATCCCTTTGAAGCATCATTTTAACTTCATCAAAAGCAGGATTTTGCTCTGATTTACACCGATTGGTTCCTCCTTTTCGGAATCACCGATGCAAAATTAAAAAACTAAATACCGCACTCGGACAGTCCCCCGGACAGCCAAATCTTAAACGGTTGTAATTCAACCTTATAAACTACAAATTTATATTGAATCTAATTCAATATGAGTAAATTAGAGTAGGATTTGTGAAAAATAAAAGAATCTTTTAATAGAAAATTACTGTGCTTAAAACAGTAAGCTGTTTAATGAGAAACAGTAAAATCAGCCCACCTGGATGAGATAATGGCCTTTTTTGCCATCCATCATCACTTTGAGAGGAGATTTGAAACGAACGTGTTTGAAATATTCACCTTCAAACATCACTTTCTGACCTTTGAATTTATCAAACTGGATGAATGAATCACCATTTTTTGACTGCACGGTGAAGTAGCCCACATTCATACTTACGACATTGTGGAAAAAGTGGGATCCTGAAGATGCATCCAGCGGAAAGTTGTTCAAGTCGGTTTCCACAATGATTCTGGCTTTGGAAATCTGCGGCCAGCGAACGGGTATCCCGATCCATTTGTCGCGGGTTCCCCATCGGCCGGGACCAATCAAAATATAGTTTTTTTTGTGTTCAATAAACCAATTGTTGATCTGTTCAATTTCCCTGGCAATTTCTTCCGTTTGGCTTTTGTTGAATTTCTTAGGATCCACATAAACCACATCGGTTATCCTGCTTTCCAGACCATTTCCCATTCCTTTGGAAGTGTACAACAACAACGAGTCCTTGTCGATTTTATTCATGTCCACGTTAGCTTCGTTGTCTTTGGAAATAAGCGGTTTAATCTGCAGGATATACAACGTAGCTCTTCCATCCTCATCCCGATTGAGATCCACGGCATATTCCAGCTCCACAGCCGTTCCCATGGCTTCCTTACCCAGTTCCAGCATCAAACGCAGCGACTGGGCCAGCGGGACGTAGTTATACTTCAGAATATTGGCAAAATTCACAATGCGGGGGCCTTGTTTGCTCAACCCGGGATAAATAATGTCCGCATCGGGGTTATACACGGAAGCACAATGTTTCAAGGTACCCATGCGTTCTGCTTCGTCAATATCTTTAACGATCAAACCGGCATCTTCCCCTTCCATCAAATCCAGGTCTTTCTTTTTCAGGTCCACGGCATGGAACCGAACCTGCGAATTTTTAAACTGATCCTTTGGGGCATTGATTTCTACCCCGGGATACTTGGGCGAAAACCGATAGGCCATGTTGCCTTCCACCACATAGGTTCCCAAACCAACAGCCGCCAGGGCATACCCTTCATGGGCTTTCATATAGGCAAAAGGATAATAATTATACGACTGGGCCACACCACTCAGATGCGGGTAAAACAGATTTCCATAGCGATTACCCACTACTTCTTCAATAATGACGGCCATCCGTTCATCTTCGAGTTTGTAATCAATCGCCTTAACATAACTTTTGGATATATCCGAATACAGAGATGCAAAGACCAGTTTGATGGCTGAACACAATTGCTTAAAACGCACCTCATCATCCTCATGATTGTTGGGAAGAATGTAGGTTTCAAAAATCCCGGCAAATGGACGCGTAAGTGAGTCCTCAAACAAACCGGATGACCGAACAGCCAGAGGTTTCTTTAATACTTTCAACAGGGCTCTTAGCTTGCTGCGCAGCCCCGCCGAAAGGGTAGTTTCGAGAAAAGCCTTTTTGACCTTTTCATAATTTTCTTCAAACAATGCCAGTTGATAGAGCTGATTTTTGGCAACCAGTTCTTCAAACTCCATGCTTCCGATGATGAACGTCACAGGAGTTTTGATGCGAATATCAGGAAGGTCGCGACTGAAATCATACCCGTTGATCAGGGCATTCATGAAAGCCAGGCCTCTTCCCTTCCCTCCCAGTGAACCGTCGCTGAGGGTATAAAAGTTATCCTCGGTAATCTCCATCCCTTCTTCGTAAGGGATGATGTTACCCGAAACTTTTTCATCGCGGTGTTCCCTGATCATGGTAATCAGCGAAGTACGAAGTTCGGTCAAATCGGAAAAATCGGTAACCTTTTTCGGATTGATAAAATTCGCTGCTTTAATTTCCTGCCGGGCCATAAGCCACATGGAAAAATGATTGTGACTGGCATGGAACAGCAACGATTCATCGGGGATAATTTCCAGTGTTGTTTCGAATTCTCTTAAATTGGTAGCGCGGGCAATTTCATCACCGTCTTTATTCTTAAAAATAAAATCTCCAAAACCCAGGTAGTAACTGATAAACTTCTGGAGTTCCTCATACAATGTTTCCGAGTTTTTATCGATAAACAACGAATTGTATTGAGCAGCAGTTTGGGCATAAGTGGGATCCGATGACTGCATAATAACCGGAAGTTCTTTCAGCTCCATCCGCGCGTAATCCAGCAGTTCTACACCGGCATTATCGTCCACCATACCGTGTCGTCTGTATTTTACGTCGGTAATCAGACACAGCAAGTTGTCCTTGTATTTGTCAATTACCTCAATGGCCTGTTCAAAAGTAGAAGCAAACAGGATTTTAGGCCGGGCGCGCATCCTGAGCACTTTGTATAATTCATCGGTACTTACATCATCAATGATGCGTTTGGTTTGTTCCATCAATACCCGGTACAGAAACGACAGATAACGTGAGGCATAAATGGGAGAATCTTCTGCCAGTAAAATGACGCGTACCTGTCCCACCCGGGTATCATTTTCCACATTCACCTGGTCCTCCAGCAGCTTGATCATGGAAAAGAAGATATTGGCATCTCCGTTCCAGGCAAAAACCCGGTCAATGTAAGGTAAGTTTGTTTGTTCAATTTTAAAATAGGATACATCACTGTTGTTGTTCAGCAGGAGAAAAATGGGAATGTGCGGAAAAGTTTCCTTAATCTGCCTGCTGGCCAACAGCGGGGTTTCCTTATCCACCCCCACCATGTAAATAATCAGATCGAAATTCTTTTTCGACAACAGGTTGAGAGCCTGCTGTACCGATGCTACCCCCGTAATTCTGGGGATGGATGTCAGGTTCAACTGTCCATACTGACCCAGCATATGTTCTGCAAAACGTCCTTCACGCTCGATGGAATAGGCATCGTATAAGCTGGAAATCAACAAAATCTCCGTAGCTTTAAAGGGCATCAAATCGTGGTATATATCACGCGAATAGGTGTTCTTATTCAGAAACCAATGCAAAAATTTTCCACTGATAAACTCCCGTTCCTGTGGATCCTGAGCCTTACCGTTCCTGTTGTTTCCATTGGTTGAAACCAGAGGATTCAGAAATCGCGTCAGCAGTCGCAGCAGCGTCGACAAGAAGTAATCCTGATCGCCCCGGATGTCGCTGTCTGTGCTCCGATCTTCCGGAAGACAATACTGAACCGTACCTTCCTTGCCATCAACCGTATCAAACGAACGTTCCAGGCAAAAACCTCCTTTATCCTTACCCGTGGAAGCCTTATAAACTTTTCCGTCAAAAGTGATCTGAAAAAGCTCAAAATACGCTGGCATATAGTCTGTATTAATAGTTTCCACCACCTTTTGCAAGGTCGCATTGATGCCTTTTTTCTGGGTAATTACCTGGTTAATCCGGTTAATCACGGCCAGCATATCCAGTCGTGAACGAGATGTTTCTTCTGCCATAAGCTAAGTTTGATACCGGACAAAGTTAACCAAATACATTGTGAGAACAGCCGGATTTCCCCGGTAAAATCGAATATTAAAATTCATTTTTTTGAATTTTTATGATCATTTCAGTCATTCAATTCAAAAATAACGGACCGAAACTGATTCCTGCCAAACATTCACTTCATTTTTCCTGATAAGTCAAAACTCCGGGCTTTGAACCTCCCAATTTACTACATTTGCATTGCTAATTTTATGGAAATTATGGCAGAACGTCCAAAAACCACTGTCCTTTTCATTATCAATCCCATTTCGGGAACCCGGCGAAGAAGTAATGTTCGTCATACTGTAAACCGCTATCTGGATAAAAATAAATTTGAGTATAAATTCAAATATACTGCCTATTCAGGGCATGCCGAAAAGCTCAGCCGTGAAGCCGTGCAAAACAAAACAGATATCATTGTGGCTGTAGGCGGTGACGGAACCATCAACGAAGTCGCCTCGCAGATGATTGGTAGTGATTCAGTACTGGGAATCATTCCGCTGGGATCGGGTAACGGACTGGCCCGACACTTGGGAATTCCCCGCATCATCCCCCGGGCCATCCGTCAGATCAACAAATACAATGTTACTTCCATTGATACTGCCACCTTAAATGGGGTCCCTTTTGTCAGTATAGCAGGTGTTGGTTTTGACGCCAAGGTAGCCCGTTTGTTTTCCAAAAGTCAGAAACGGGGTTTTTTCACCTATGCACACCTCATTACCAACAATTTTATTAAGTACAAACCCAAAAAATATGAACTTCGATTTGAAGACGGTAAAGTGATCCGCACTCAGGCACTCTTCATCAGTTTTGCCAACTCCAACCAGTTTGGTTACAATACGGCCATCGCTCCCAATGCCCTACTGAAAGACGGACAACTGGATATTTGCATTGTAGAAAAACCCAATTTCTTTGAACTCCCCATCATAGCGAATTTACTGTTGCTGCGTGCCATTGACAAATCACAGTACGTCAAGACCATCCGTGCTTCCAAATTTGAAATCAGACAAAAAAGGAACCGTTGGATTAATATCGATGGAGAAGCCCGTAAACTCAGTAAAAAAATTGAAGTTGTTGTAGCCCCCCAATCATTAAAAGTAATTATCCCTGATCATGAAATCAAATAAGAAAGACAACCGCATTGTATATTCTACCGACCCTGACTTCGAATTTGAAGAAGAACAGCAACATGTGGAAACACTGCCACCCCAGCAACAGAAACTCTACATCCTACTCGACCGCAAACAACGCAAAGGGAAAAGTGTCACGCTGGTTACCGGTTTTGTGGGCCATGAGGATGATTTGAAGGAACTGGCAAAGAATCTGAAAACCCGTTGCGGGGTTGGAGGATCGGCCAAAGACGGGGAAATAATCATCCAGGGCGACTTTCGACAAAAGGTAAAACAACTGCTTGAAGCCGACGGTTATAAAGTAAAACTTTCGGGAGGATGAAAGGAATGTTGAATGATTATTGATGAATGAATTATTATTTTTTCATTCTTCATTTCAACTTCCAAGCTCCGGAATTCCGTCTTTATGCTCCTCTTTCACTCAAATATTTAAACACAGCAGCCAGGTCTTCTCGTCCCATTCCGGCTTTTTTGGCTTCCGCAAAGATTTCTTTGGTCAGATTGGCCAGATACAACGGCTGACCGGATTCATAAGCCGACAGACCGGCCAAATGCAAATCTTTCAGCATCCATTCCAGCGGGAACTGTAATTCATAATCTCCCGTTTTAAAAGCATCCACTTTTCCTTTCATATAAGGAGGTGTAACAACCAGTTCGGGTAAGGTCTGTAATAGAAAATCTCGTGAAATCCCGAGTTTCTCACCCAGCAAAACAGCTTCAGAAAACACCACCACCGACTGAGCCAGCATCATGTTGATGATCATCTTAAAAGCAGCTCCCTGACCGGGTTTTCCCATATAAAATGTCTTTTTCCCCATCATCTGGAAATAGGGTTCCACTTCTTTCCCGCCTGCTTCGTCCGTGCCGGCCAGAAAAAGCAACACCGCCGCTTCAGCCTGCGGCTTGGAACCCGATACCGGGGCATCCAAAAAACGAATACCGGCTTTTTCAGCTTTCTCTTTTGCTTGCAGACTAAACGATGGATTTACTGTAGTACTGTCCACCCACAAAGCCTCCTTTTTCATCGACTGTAACACTTTTCCCTCGCCAAAAAACACATCGGTTACCACTTCCGGCGTGGACAACATGCTAAAAACAATATCCGCATCCTGTACGGCTTCAGTTGCCGTATCAGCCACCTTTGCCCCCTTTTCGCGCAACGGCCCGGCAGCTTCCGTCGTCCGGTTATAAACAGTAAGATCTACGTTATTTTCTATTAAATGACCTGCCATCCGGCTTCCCATGATACCCAGTCCGATGAATGCAACTTTCATAGTTTTCTTTTTTGGGACAAAGTTACCAAATTCAAAAAGTTGTACCCGATAATCTGCCGTTTCAAATCTGAAAATTTGTTAACTTTATACAGCTTCTGTTTTTGTATAAAATCATAATGTAGCCTGCCATGGAAACAATAAAATCACTCAGGGGAATCAGCTTCGATCACCTGTACGAGGCTTTTCAGGAAGCTTTTGAAGACTATGAAGTGCAATGGAACAAAGTACAACTGCAAACCCTGCTTCACAGAAGGGGCTTCGTGCCGGAGCTGTCCTTCGGCGCTTGTATCAACAAAAAGATCGTTTCGTTTACGTTCAACGGTGTCGGCACTTATTACGGACTTAAAACGGCATACGATACAGGAACCGGCACCATCAAAGAGTTCAGAGGCCGGGGGCTGGCCTCCAGGATTTTTATGCATTCGATCCCTTTTTTGAAAGATGCCGGCGTGGAACAATACCTGCTGGAAGTACTGCAGCACAATCCGAAAGCCGTTTCGGTTTACAGGAAACAGGGATTTGAGGTAAGCCGGGAGTTTAATTATTTCCGACAACAAAATGATCAGATAAAAACAAAAATCAAAGAAGGCCATCAGGTTTTTCAAATTAAGGAAGTCAATCTTTCGATTGCAGAAGATGCCCTTCAATTCCATGATTTTACTCCTTCGTGGCAAAACAGTTTCGAGTCCATCCAAAGGAAGCCGGAAGATTTTAAAGTACTGGGCGCTTTCAAAGGGAAAAAACTGGTGGGCTATTCCATCCTGGAACCCAATTCGGGAGATGTCACTCAAATCGCCGTGGACAAAAGCCACCGAAGAAAGGGAATCGGTACCCTGCTCCTGCACGAAACCTTAAAATTCAACCGCCACGACTCGGTGAAGGTAATCAACACGGAAATCAGTTGCGAACCCATGACTGCCTTTCTGCAATCCAATGGCATCTTACTGAAAGGAAAACAGTTTGAAATGATCAAGCGACTGTAACTTTTTTGACTTTTAAAGTCAAAAAATCAGAACTCATAGTATCAAAACAGCACCGTCATGAAAAAACTAATTACGCTCTTTATTCTACTGCTGACAGTTTCTTCAGCCAATACCCAAACCATCGAACAGCAAATCCGTCAGGTTGAAACAAATCTTCTGCCTGTGAATATTTTTGAAGGAGAACCCGGTTATACAATCCAGGAACGAATGAAGTTTTACGACGTTCCCGGAGTAAGCATCACTGTCGTTAAGGATTTCAGGGTTTTGTGGACCACGCACTACGGATGGGCCGATAAAGACGAAAAAATACGCGTTACAGATGAAACGATGTTCAACGTGGGTTCGTGTAGTAAAGGCCTGGCCGCTCTTACTGTTTTGTCCTTAAGCGAGCAGGGGAAATTAAATATATATGATGATATTAACACGTATCTGATTTCCTGGAAAGTCCCCGAAAATCAATTCACAAAAGGACACCCTGTAACACCTGCATTGCTGATGAATCATAGTGGTGGTGCCATGCATCATTTTTCGCTCAATTATACGAGAGATACCTTCCCAACAATCACACAATTACTGAATGGCACCTCACCTGCCCAGGAACGCCCTGCCCTTATCGACCGGATTCCGGGAACGGAATTTCTCTATTCCAACCCCGGTTATGCAATGCTGCAGCAATTAATAGAAGATGTCAACGGGAAACCTTTTTATGTGACCGCTGACGAAAATATTTTTCAGGTTCTAAAGATGAGCCACACCACATTCCATCAGCCCTTGCCGCATGAACTGGAAAAGAAAGCGGCCGCTGCCCACGTCCCCAACAGAAAGCTACCTGTCAAACGATACTTTTATCCCAATGCCGCAGCAGGGGGCCTGTGGACCACAACTTCGGATTACGCGCAATACGTCATCGAATTGCAAAAATCATATCTGGGAAAATCCAATCAGATCATTTCCCAGGCAATGACACAGGAAATGCTTCAGTCGCATGTTTCAAAACAATACGGCTACGGAGTCTTTATCAGAAAGATGAAGGGGACCACTTATTTTGGTCATATGGGAGACAATGCCGGTTTCTTTGCAGGATATCTTGCCCATCGGACCGATGGATATGCTGTCATTGTTTTTACAAATTCGGGGAGTGGCGCCGAACTGATCCGCGAAATCATCAAGTCGGTAGCGCAATTTTACCATTGGGAAGACATGCAGTCTGATACCGAGAAATTAGTCCCCATAAGTCAGGAAGAAATAGAAAAAATCAGTGGGCGCTACAAATCAGGATCCGATGAGGCAATGAACATTGAAATGCGAAACGGAGCACTGTATTTGGCCAGCCTGGGTAACGAACAACTTTATCATGTGGGTAACAATACCTTTAAAATCAAAAGACGGAAAGGACAAATAAAATTTATTAAAGACAATAAGGGCCAATATTCCAGTGCTCAGTATGCATTTGCCGACAATATCGGGAGAATCGCTGCTCCTTCTATAGCCGTTAAAATGGATGCTGGTGAGAGAATCCCCAGCGAGCTGTTAAATGAGGGGCGTGTACAGGAAGCGTTCAATGCTTACCAAAAGATATTTAATGACAGGCCACAAGACCCCGCCGTTTCAGAAAACCGGTTGAATATGTTAGGATATCATTACCTGACAAATAACAGACTGGAACAGGCGTTGTGTGTTTTCAAACTGAACAGCCTGCTTTACCCTGAATCGGCCAATGTTTACGATAGCTATGGGGAAGCCCTGGCAAAAAACGGCGAAACCGCTAAAGCCATTGAGAATTATGAAAAATCGGTGCAACTCAATCCTGATTCTCAAAATGCAAAAGCAATGCTTATCAAACTCAGAAAAATGAGTGGTAAAACAGCTAATGACTGATGATTTCGAGCTAAATTTGCAGTAAGAGTTTACACTGACACATCAATTCATATGCCTTACATCAATTTACAATCTGTTCATCCGGCAGAACCTGTCGAAGGCGCCCAGGCCCGGTTTGTGCATTCAGAAAACATGACGCTTGCTTTTTGGAAGTTTACGTCAGGTGCTGTTATTCCCGAACATGCGCATCCGCACGAACAGGTTTCTGTCGTCACAAAAGGTCGTTTTGAGCTCACCATCGAGGGCGAAAAGAAAACAATGGAACCCGGCATGGTAGCCATCATCCCGTCACACGCCAGACATTCCGGCAAGGCCCTTACGGATTGCGAAATCATCGACACTTTTTATCCCGTCAGGGAAGAGTACAGAAAATAGTCAATTCCTAAGAGCGTTAGATCGCAAAATAGAATCTCCTTGACGCTAACAGAGAGCTAAACGACGCCTACAAGAAACTAAATAACACGGACAAGAAAGTGAATAACTCAGGTAAAGAACTGAATGAAGCATGTAAAGAGCTTTTTAACTATAAATAGAAGGTTTATATCGAATATAAAATACTGATTGAAGCTTACAAAGAGCTTAATAACGCATCTAAAGAACAAATTAACGCATGTAAAGAGTCTTATATCGATAAATCAATGCTATTGCAACACGTCAACTTTTATCAGTCAGGCAAACCGATAAACCATTTTTCATTGTACCTTTACAGGTGAACCCTAAAACCTTCTGTTATGTTAAAATACAATTTCGAACGTGCTTTCCGTGCACGGGGCATTGAAAAGCCCTATCGTTTCCTGAGACAATCAGGAGTTTACAGCCAACTGGCTTCCAAAATTCATAACAACGCTGCCACAACGATGAAGCTGAAAACCCTCGAACACCTCTGCCTTACATTGCACTGTACACCCAACGATGTGATGGAATGGATACCCGATGCAAAGGACAAGGTAGCCGACGACCATCCCATGACCAAATTAATGAGGAACGACAAGATTTTCAACCTTACCCAAACCTTAAATTCAGTACCTTTGGATAAGCTCGAAAGGCTGGAGAAAATAATCAATAACGAGATTCAAAACATCCAAAACGAGACCTAAAATGAAACAGAAAATATACCAGGTTGATGCCTTTGCCAACCGTGTTTTTTCGGGCAATCCTGCCGCTGTTTGTCCTTTAAAAGAATGGTTAAGCGATGATGTGATGCAAAAAATCGCCAAGGAAAATAACCTGGCTGAGACCGCTTTCTTTGTCAAAGAAGGTGATCAATACATCATCCGCTGGTTTACGCCGGCTGTAGAAGTGGACCTTTGCGGACATGCTACCCTGGCTTCGGCTTACGTTCTCTTCAACCACGAGGGCCACAAGGATGCTGTGATCCATTTTTATTCGCCCCGCAGTGGTGAACTGTCAGTGACCAAAAAGGGAAACCTGCTGACCATGAATTTCCCGTCCGATGCGTTAAAAGAAGTGAGCCTGACCGAAGAACTGACAGCCGGTTTCAATCTAAAACCCCAATCAGCCGTAAAAGGTAAAACCGACTATCTGCTGATTTACAACAACGAAAAAGAAATCCGCGATCTGGTTCCCGATACTGATGCCATTTTCAAAGTTGACGCACGCGGAATTATCGTTACGGCACCCGGAGATCAGGCTGATTTCGTCTCCCGGTTTTTCGCTCCTCAGGTGGGAGTCGATGAAGATCCGGTGACCGGGTCGGCACATACGTCCCTCACGCCTTTCTGGGCCAAAAAACTGCAAAAAACAGAACTGTCGGCCATCCAGCTCTCTTCCCGGAAAGGATATCTGCAGTGCAAATACTTAAACGACAGGGTTGAGATCAGCGGTGAGGCAATACTTTATATGACCGGAGAAATCTTCACAGACTAAAAAAATCACTCAAATCAGGTATTGATATAAGATAGGTAAGTCATTTACTTTGTCGAAAATTTATTAAAACAAAGTAGATGAAGAGATATATACTTGCCCTGATTTTTATTTCTGTGGGAACAGCCTATGGACAATGCAGAATATTTACTTATGCCGATCAAAGCAGCACACTTAAAAAAGGGGAAAAAGATGTGGAGCTGTGGACTACCCTGTTTTCGGGGAAAGAAAATTATTATTTCGGTGTGGAACACGGATTCAATTTTGATGTAGGGTTATCAAACCGAATGCAAGCTACTCTCGGTTTAAACTATGGCTATGCCAACGGAATTGAAATGAACAACGGTCGTCAGCATTATTTCTCAGTCAATTCGTATAGTTTCTCAACCGGACTATTGTACAAGCTTTCGGATATGATGACGCAAAAGTCAGGATCGGCCATCTATCTCGGATACACACAAGGATCAACCTACACAGAATTCCAGGGAAAAATTATTCTGGATAAAATAACGAACCGCATTGTGCAGGCTTTTAACCTGACCGCTGAATATGAGTACTACAAAACATTTACACCCAATGCAGATGCTATTGATATTGGTCACATCGGAACAGTGGAAATCGAACTGAATTATGGTCTTGCCTATAAGGTGGCGGAAGGACTCTACCTGGGCTTTGAAACCATGAGTCAGAATTTCTTTTCAAAATCGAAGTGGGAAAGCTCAGTCCTCACACTGGGGCCGGCCATTTCTTACAGTGTGGAGGATAAATTCAACATAAACTTCACGCTGATGCCACAGGTCACCGATCTGAAAACCATTGAAAGAGAACTGGATGAAAACAACAAGATGATGGCCCGGCTGATTCTTTGTTTAAGTTTGTGATAATAGACTTTATTTTGAATTTGCGATCATTTCCATTGCTCTTTTCTTGAGCGAACGCGTCTCTTATTGGACCCTTGAATTTCAATCAGTTACTTTCGTTAAAAAGCAGTTCCCAGTTAGTACGGCACATGTGGATCTGCCACAAGAGGGCTAAATATTATTCCTGTGATCCCCTTTATTATTACTCATTTTTCTTTCACCAATATTCACCGTTAAATCGAATTTCGTTTCGGAACGGATCAATTACTATTGTATTCTCGTTCTTTTAACAGGTTTAAATATTGTAAAATGTATGTATCTTGTAGGAGATTAACCGGATACAAATACATTGCAATGTTTCGCATCAAAATTACTGGAGCAATTCTTTTCTTCAAAACGAGTTTGGTCTTCATTCTCCTGTTTTACAACACAACGTTTGTCCGTGCCCAGCAAGAAAAAATAAATCAGGCTCAACACGATACACTACTGATACATCAGTTAAAGAAACACGTCTATTTTCTGGCATCAGATGGACTGAAAGGGCGAAAAGCAGGTTCGGAAGAATTTAACCAGGCCTGCATTTATGCCGAAAATATACTCAGCAACCAGGGGTTGATGCCCTTTTTCGGCAATAGTTTCCGTCAGCCCGTAACTTTTTTGGAAAAACGATACGGGCAAACAATGGCAATGAAAATCCTTTTCAATGATAAGGTTTCCGATATTCCACCTGGAAAAATCAAATATTTTAATTTAATTAACGATCGTTTGTTTCAGCATCATTATCCCCTACTGTATTTCAACCTCGGGAACCTCGATCCAAAGAAAAGCTTTGCAACACAGTCGACAGTAAACTGGAAAAATAAGATTCTGGTAGTCAGTGCCGGAAAAGGCAAGGACCATAAAGCTGAGCCGGTCAATGTGACGCTGTCCAAAATTTCAGGCATAACAGAATCAGACAACAAACCTGCCGGCATTATCTTACTTACGAATGCTCGTTTTGATACGATATGGCCCAGAATTCACAGCATGATTTCCAGTTCGGGATATGAACCAGGAATTAAAGTCCCGAAACGGCTCCGATTCTTCAATACTGATCTCATCCTGTTGAAAGCCGAAGTTGCCGGTCTTTTTTGTAAAGAAATTGAAGAATCGGGGCACAATACGGCATCGGTTACGCCGGGAAATCCTTTTCAATTTGCCAAAACTTCAATTCAGTACAGCATACCGTCAACGCAAACCAAATATCACTCCTGGAACCTTGGGGGCTATATACCGGGTAGTGATTCAGTACTTAAAGATGAATTCATTGTAGTTGGGGCGCACCTGGATCATTTGGGTGTTGTGGACGGAAAGATCATGAACGGTGCCGATGACAATGCCAGCGGAAGTGCTGCAATTTTGGAACTGGTTCATCAATTAAAAAATACCCGCCCCAAAAGGAGCATTGCCCTGATTCTTTGGACTGCAGAAGAATGCGAAGCCATGGGGTCGCAGCAGTTTTTTCCACAAAGCCCGATCGCACGGGAACAAATCAAATGGTATATCAATTTTGATATGATCGGCAGGACGGCAACCGAAAACAGTGAATCCGGGGCTTTATATGTGTCGTCGTTCCCGGAATGGATGACAGAAGAACAAAAGACTTTTCAAAACTGTTCTCTGAACAAGCCCCGCTTTGTTTTCACTACGAAAGGATTGAGCGATCATTTTGTTTTCGAACTGTACCAAATCCCCAATTTTGGTTTCTACAGCGGGCATCATAAAGACGTGCATCAACCAACCGACGATGCAGATAAACTGAATTATGGACAAATGGCAGATTTGGTGGTAGCTGCCCGAAAAATCATTTTACATTTGGCAGACAAAGAGGATTGAAGTTATTATATTAGCTGAAACCCTTTTGTAGCTAGTTTATTTTCAATTATTTCATCTGCTGAGCCAGTATTCCCAGCTTATACACATCAAAAATCAAAACACCTGCCCTACCCCTTTCCAGCAGGTTCTTCAACAAAGGTTGAAAGAGAAAAAATTTCAGTCGGATCAGCCATCCCAGATACCGGAAACGGAAATAAAATCTCAACAACCCAACTTCTTGAAGAAAATTCCGGTCGTTTTCCAGAAAATTTAAAATGGTCACCAGGTTGGCTATTGCTTTTTCAGTATGAAGAAGGAAAGTTGCATTGTCTTCCAGATGTCCGTTCAGTACGGGATTGTCTATGTGTAGCACTGGAATTCCGTTTTTCATTAATTCATAGCCAAACAAAGTATCTTCATGACCGTAATCTTTCAGACGCTCATCAAAGTGTACGGATATCATCACTTTTTTGGGAATCAGGAAGTTATTGGTCATAAAAGAACGGTAAGGGTTGCGGTTTCTTAATTGAAACGATTTACTTTCCCTGTAGGTTCCGTACTTCCAGCGAAGACTTTTGCTTTGCTCTGAAGGTTTTTCACCATAAATACGTCCGCCACAGAAAACGGCTTCCGGATTTTCCCGGATGGAATCGGCGTAGTTTTTCAAAAAATAAGGCACTTCTATCAGTGAGTCACAATCCAGGAAAAGCAAATGATCGTACCGGGCGTAGTCGGCAAACAGGTTTCGTATAGCAGCCCTGCCAATGTTTTTTTTCAATTCTATATACTGCAAACGATCTGAAAATTGGCTGTTCCGCTTTTTGTATTCGGGTCGTGAATCATCATCAATCAGAATAATTTCGATGAGAACATCTGCTTCTTTTGCCTGTTTCAAAAGAACAGGGACCAGTTGCGCCACAGAGAAATTATAAATCGGAATGCAAACAGATATCATGGAACTACTACGCTGAAATTTGTCAATACAGCGAAGTTAAGATTAATAATGAATCGAAAGTAAAAAATCAGGTTAGCATGATCCATTCCTCTGCAGCTTCTTCCAGGGAGAAAGGCCTTATTTTTAATCCTTTTTCCTTCATTTCCCCCATTACCGGAAAGACAATTTGTTTGGGATCATTACACACCACAGCCAGCTTCACACCCAGGAAAATATCTTTGGTTTTCAAATAATACATCAACTCGCGGAAATCATCCATATTCATGTTCAAATCACAAACTGAAAGGTCATTGATCACCCCTTTCACATTTGGATTGAGCATCCCGCTGCCCAGTAAATAATCCCAGGATTCAATAATTTCCTTTAATCCCACCTCACCTGAAAATCTACGGATTAAAATTGAATCCGGATAATTCGGGTCCTTTCTGAATTCTATAGCCATACCTATCCATTATCACCATACAAAACTATGAAATTATCCTACTTCTGCAATCGCATTGATCAAGTTTCAGATACTTTTTTACGCGGGGGGTTTTTCCGCTTTGGTAACCCAGGAGCAGGATATGTACAATCAGACCATAAACACCTTCATGCATGGGAACCGGTTTATAGCCAGAAAAAACAGAAAGAAGAGCGTCACGGAATTCCAACGGTAAACCATTGCTCCTTTCCCGTTGGTAAAGGCCAGTAAAACCACGGAAAGTATGGCACTAACAGGTTTTTCCAGACCGTAATCCCGGATCTTCAGCGTCTGTCTGAAGTCAACTCGGAGATCAAATTACAGAATATTCACGCTTAAGTGATAACAAAATGTCAGCAGGACATCCCCAACAGTTTCAGATTTTATTTAGAAAAATGTTAGTGAAATAAACTACAATCAGAAGATGTCCTGCTGACACGGTTCAAAGGGTTATTAATTAACTTTTACTTCCCCTAATGTGTTGTTCGAAAATGTATTCTGGCTCATATCGGGACTTGTGTTGGGGCCAAGATAAATTCCCCAGGACTCAGAATATGTAAAATCACAGTTGGTTATTGCCGGCACTCCTGCAGGGGTTAACGTACATACTACCATCCCGGATTGACTTGAATATCCGCCGCCATAGGAAAAAGCACAATTATTTAGGATACTTCCATTACCAGTTCCGTTATCAAAGAAGATAGCCTTCCATTGACCTGGTGCCTGGCTACCGTTGCCGGCAGAAGTTGTAAAAATAATTTTTTCAGCACTTGTTCCATCAGCTACCAACACCCCATATTTATCGGTATGATATCCGACCCTGAAGGCACCACTTTCCATTAATTTAATCGTTGTACCCGGTTCAATAGTGAGTTTAGCTGATGTCGGGTTTTCAATATAGACAACCCCATTTATGACATAAGGACAGGTTTGTTTTAACCAGGTCTGGTCAGGCTGATCGTACGTATCACTGTTAACTTCTATTCCGTAATCACTGTTGATGGTATTACCGGTGCCTATAGTATGTACATAATTGGCAAATATTTTCATTGCGTAATAAGCATTGTCATGAATGTAATTATTAGTAAAAGAGGTAAAAGATCCTTCACTTCCGACTCTGATTCCGTAATTATCAGAATATCTGAGTTCGCAATTTTCCATGCTGACAGAACAGTTATCAATAACAACCATTCCCTCTGTAGGACCGTAACCTCCACCATATTCAATAACACAATTTTTCAATGATGTACCGGAACCTGTGCCGTCAAAAAATGCAATTCTGTCCCAGCTACCCGGTGATTTGTCCGTCGTTGCAGCTGAAGTAATCAGAATCGGTTCGTCCGGGGTTCCTTCAGCAATCAATGTACCGTAACCTCCGCCGTAACACACAAGCAAACTGGCATCTTTTCCCATTTCAATTGTCACACCTGGAGCCAAAGTAAGCTGACAACCTGCCTCACTGCGTATCTGAATGTCACCTATAGCTACATAAGGGACAGTTTGTTTTAACCAGGTTGAATGATCCTGAGTGTAGTAACCGCTTTTAATACCTATACCCATGGCTGAAGTAATGTAGTTATTAGTTCCGATTGAAGAAACAGCATTAGGGAAAAGATCTATTGCAAATCCGGCACAATCGGTGATTTCATTGTTGATAAATGATTCAAAAAAACCTTCCGGCTCTATATTTATCCCCTCAGAATAACTATCAGAGATACTGCAATTCTCAATTGTCACAGAGGTGGAAGCCACAAGAATCATTGCACTGGTATTACTGAATCCACCGCCATAACTAATATCGCAATACTTCAAACTTGATGTATTTGTAGCGCTTTTGCCAAATTCTATCCTATCCCAGTCTCCTGCTGAAGGAGCGCTGGACGATGATGTGAACTTAATCCTTTTGTCAGAAGTTCCGTCAGCAATTAATGCCGAAGAAGCATCCCCCTGTCCTATAAAGAGCGAGGTCCCTTCATTGAATTTCACAATGGCACCGGGCATAATTGTGAGGGTAGCGCCAGACACATATACGCTTCCTGTGATAACGTGAATGCCTTCTCCCCAGGTCTCATCAGTGTCGATCACTCCCGAATGTTCCGTAGTACTGGCTTGAATGATGGTTAACGGCAATGTTTTCTTTGCCGTATTTCCGTTTGACGCAGTAACCGTTAATGTTACATCATAGTTTCCTGGTTCAGTATACACATTGGTCGGATTTGACTGGGTAGAGCTGTTTCCATCTCCGAAATCCCAGAGATATGAATCTGCCTGATCCGAACAGGAAGAATTAAATGTTACGCTTGTTCCAACAGATAAGACATCAGGAGAGACCGAAAAACATGCGGTAGGTGTAGTAGCATCATTATTAACATCCGATTGTTTTTTACAACTGGTCAATGCTAAAAGTACAATTAGTACAAGATAGATTCGTTTTAAAATTGTCATAATTATTTGTTTTAGGTTAACAATTAAGAATGTTCCAAAAATAAAATGAAGAAACTTTTTAAAATTGTAAAAAATCGGCTAATTGATTGGTTTAGAAATAAACCGGAGATGAAAAATGAGCCTGCACCCGGGAAACAGAGACTCTTTCGTAATGGAGAATTTTATTTACCAGAGTACAATTTGACGGATAGATTCTTTTTCAGAAAGAACTTATTTGGCGTTTCGCCTGAAAAAGTTGAAAATTCTCTAATGAAATGAGCCTGATCATAATATCCGCATTCAAAAATTATATCCTGCCAGTTAACTTTTTCACGGGATTTAATAAGCCGAAAAACATTATTAAACCTCATGATCTTGGCATAATATTTTGGTGAAAAACCAATTTGAGTTCTAAAATTACGTTCCAGTGCAGAAACACTTACCCCGGATTTTTTTGCCAGGCTCTTAATATTTAAATTACCGCCGGACCTGATAAGTTCATGCTGAGCCAATTCAATTTTTGTGTTTTTTATCAGTTTTTTTTCTGAAAATACTTGTACTAAAAACTGGTTAACTAATTGTAATTTAGTATGAATATCAGGAACCCGCGATATATCTTCAATCAATTTCCGTATCCCCTGATCCAGTAATTCATCTGTATTAATGGTATTGTTTACCAATTCGTTTGCCGGAATCTTCAAAAGATGATACAACCCAATGGGATATAAGTTTATAGCAATTGATCCGATCTCACCAGTTCCTTCGATGCAAATTGGCAAATCAGTCAACCCGGCTATAAAAGACCGTGGCAACACTCTCTTTCCATTTATTTCATCTGTTTGTACACAGAGGTTCTTATAATGAATTAAGATTCCGGCAAAACCATAGGGAACTATTTTATACTTTTCAAAATACTTTGATCCATTTACTTCCATGATCTGTATCGAGTGAACATAAGATCTGACGGATGCAGGCGGATAAAATACTTGGTAAAGCATAACCAAACAGAGAATTTTGAAATTAGTAAGCTTAGATAGAAAAACAGGGTTACATAATAATTATCAACAGAAAAAAAGAATTCTCACATAAAATTCCGTGGAAATGTACAAATTTTTTTTTAAAAACCTGTTTTAATTTAACTCAAACCCCTTTAACTCATCATCAGGAAATCAGTCATTAAAGTCTGAGGAATCCACAGAAAGACGCCGAAAGTTTTCCGTAAGATTCAATTCGTACGAGCTGCTAAACAGAAAAGTATGGATGGGTTTCTTTGTATCAGACTCGCGAACGTGTGCTGAGAGAATAGAAACTCCTGCTCTCTACCGTATTTAAAATCTGAGAATTAGTGCATCAGGCCTGTCACGAGTGTAAATTCTTCGCTTTGTTGATCACTTGTTCTTTCAGCTTTGCTTTGTATTCGATGATCTTTTCCCTCAATGCTGTATCGGATGCTGCAATGATTTGTGCAGCGAGGATGCCGGCATTCTTGGCCCCGTTGAGTGCCACCGTGGCTACCGGAACACCGCCGGGCATCTGTAAAATGGAAAGAACCGAATCCCAGCCATCGATGGAATTGCTGGATTTAATGGGCACGCCGATCACCGGCAAGGGTGAGATGGCAGCAATCATGCCCGGTAAGTGGGCTGCTCCGCCGGCTCCGGCAACAACAACCTTTATGCCCCTCTTGTGGGCATTGGATGCAAATTCAAATAGTTTTTCAGGAGTTCTGTGGGCCGAAACAATGTCTGTTTCATAGTCAATACCAAACTGTTCCAGCATTTCAGCAGCCTGTTTCATCACAGGCAGGTCCGAGTCGGACCCCATCACAATGCTCACCAATGTTTTTTTCATGATAGTACCTTGATTAGTTTTTTTACTTTTTCAGCTTTTTCAAGTGCCGATTCCAGCGTATCAGACAAAATGGTAACATGACCCATCTTTCGGAAGGGTTTGGTAATTTTCTTACCGTACAAGTGGATCTTCACTCCTTCGATGGCCATACTTTCGGTTAATCCCAAATATTTTACAGGACCTTGATAACCTTCCGCCCCCAGAATATTAATCATAACAGCCGGCAGCTTCAGCCGGGTACTGCCCAGGGGTAAATCGAAGATGGTACGCAAATGCTGCTCAAACTGGGAAGTGATAATACTTTCAATCGTATGATGCCCGCTGTTGTGCGTACGGGGTGCCACTTCATTGACCATTATTTCACCGTTTGTATCAAGGAAAAACTCAACGGCCAGTAGTCCCTGCATATCCAGCAGGTCTATGAGTTTACCCGCGATACGGATAGCATTTTCGGATTGTTCGGCAGTAATGGTCGAGGGACAAATCAATTTGTCGACCAGATTAGCATGCGGATCAAAAACCATTTCCACAACCGGATAACATTTTATTTCGCCCTTTTTATTCCGGGCAGCAATCACGGCTATTTCCTTATCAATCTCCACTTTATTTTCTACAACAGAGAGACTATCCAGTAATTTATTCAACTCGCCTGCGTCGTTGACTACCACCACACCGCGACCGTCGTAACCGCCCTCTCTGAGTTTCTGCACGAAGGGGTACTTTATCCGACCGTCTTCAATGCCTTTCCTAATTTCTTCCCGGTTCCTGTAAAGTCCGTAAGGAGCTGTAGGAATATTTTTCTGCCGATAAAATTCCTTTTGTTTCCCTTTATCCTGAATTAATTCCAAAATTTCCGGATCCGGAATGATTTTGTGCCCTTCCGACTTGAGTTTTTTAAGCGCATCGATGTTGATGTTCTCCAGCTCAAAGGTCAGCAGATCCACATTTTTACCAAAATTATAAACCGAATCAAAATCTGTGTTGCTTCCTTTGATAAATTTTGAAGCAATGGTGCTGGCAGGACAATGTTCATCGTTGTCCATAACATAAGTGATAATGTCCCATTTGCTTGCTTCCTGAATGAGCATTTTAGCAAGCTGTCCCCCTGCAATGATCCCTAACTTAAAATCTGATGTAACCAGTTGTTCCATAATCTCACCTCAAAGTTATAGTTATTCTCTGTGAACTCATTTGATCGGGTCAAAGATAATCTTAAAAGTCCACATTCGCCACCAGCACGCACAAGTCAAATTCAACCCCATACGTACCGGACTTCAGCAAAAGATTTGTTACTTTTGCCCCATAAAGCAAAAGCATGGAATTACAGCTGAAACGGCCCCTGGCCTTTTTTGATATTGAAAGTACCGGTCTCAACGTAATCCGCGACCGGATTGTAGAATTGTGTATTGTTAAAGTACATCCGGGCAGCAAAACAGAAACCAAAACCTGGTTGCTGAATCCGGAAATCCCCATTTCAAAAGAAGCCAGTGATATCCACGGCATCACCGACGAAATGGTGCAGGACAAGCCCACATTTAAACAGGTGGCCCATGATGTGGAACGTTTTCTGGCCAACAGCGATCTGGCCGGATACAATTCCAATCGTTTTGACATTCCCATGCTGGTGGAGGAGCTCATGCGTGCCGGTATTGATTTCGAAGTAGAGAACCGCCGTTTTGTGGATGTGCAGAACATTTTTATGAAGATGGAACCCCGGACGCTGAAAGCAGCCTATCGATTCTACGTCCAGAAAGAACTGGAAAATGCTCATTCGGCCGAAGCAGATGTAATGGCTACCTATGAAGTCTTGAAAGCTCAACTGGATCGATATCAGGACACTGAATTTGAAGATAAGAAAGGGAAGATAACCAAGCCCGTACTAAATGATGTGGATGCATTGGCCCGTTTTTCTCAACACCACCGCAATGCGGATCTTTCTGGTCAGGTAATTTATAATGCCGATGGGAAAGAAGTGTTTCAGTTTGGCAAACACAAGGGAAAAACGGTGGAAGAAGTGTTTCGTGCCGAACCTGCCTATTACGACTGGATGCAACGTGCTGATTTCCCATTGTATACCAAGCGCCTGATGACTCGTATCAAACTGCGTATGGCCCCCTCTAATCTCTAAATTTTAAAATGAAACCCATGAAAATTATCTGCATCGGACGAAATTACATTGAACACGCCAAAGAGCTGAACAATCCGGTTCCAGCCAAACCTGTTTTTTTCATGAAGCCCGATACGGCCTTACTGCAGAAGAACAACCCCTTCTTCTACCCAGCTTTTTCCAGTGATGTTCATTACGAAACCGAACTGGTATTAAAGATCAACCGAAACGGAAAATACATCGAAGAGCCCTTTGCCGATAAATATTTCGAAGAGATCGGCATTGGCATTGACTTCACCGCCCGCGACCTGCAATCCGAACAAAAAAAGAAAGGCCTCCCCTGGGAAATTGCCAAGGCTTTTGATGGAGCTGCCCCTGTGGGACAGTTTGTAAATAAGTCAAAGTTCAAGGACTTAAACGACATCAATTTTTCGCTTCAGATCAACGGAGAAGTCCGTCAGGAGGGAAATACCCGGGACATGATTTTCAGTTTCAACCGCATCATTGCTTATGTTTCTCAGTTTATTTCACTGAAAACCGGGGACCTCATTTTCACAGGAACTCCTGCAGGTGTGGGGCCTACCCAAATCAACGATCGGTTTGAAGCATTTATTGAAGGAGAAAAACTGCTGGAATTCAATGTAAAATAACCGCTTATTTTTGTTGTTTTACAAATTGTTGCAAAACGATTCCCAAAACAATCAAAGTCAACCCGATAATGGTCGTTAGGTGAATAGCCTCCCCCACGGTATTTCGTATCCAGAATAATCCAAGAAAAGGAGAAAGGTAAATCAGGTTACTGACTTTTGCCACATTTTCCGAACTATTCAACGCCTTGAGCCAGATCACATAGGTCAGGCTCATTTCAAACAGCCCGATGTATACAACTCCGATGCCTCCCTGCAGTCCGGGCCACAAAGGAAATCGTCCGGATACGATAAAATAAAGTACCATGTATATAAAACCGAACATCAGGTTGAGCAGGATTTTCCCCGTATCTTCCCGGGAATCTTTCATGTTCAAAATCCAGTAAAGTGCCCAGAAAAAGGCACTGCCAACGGCCAGGATAATACCCAACGGGTGGACCATTTTCCCCAGCAACGATTCCCCCTGACTGCTGACAAAAAGAATACCGACAAAACTTATTCCTATGGCTCCGATGCTTTTCCAGGAAAGTTTTTGTTTCAGCATGGGAATGGACAACAACGTCAGTACAATGGGCCAGGTATAATTCAGCGCCCCGGCAACCTGCGCTTCCAGCAGATCGTAAGCCTTAAAGAGGATCAGATAATACAAGAAGGGATTGATGAGGCCCATCAGGGCTGAGGACAAATAATCTTTCTGCGTAAGTGAACTGAACCGCAAAGGAACTTTGCTGAACCGATTCATCAAAAAAAGAAAGAAAATGGCAAACAACACGGTCCAGAACAGCATCACATCAAACGGCATGTACCGTAAAGTAATTTTGAGTGCCGAACTGATGGTGGACCAGAACAGCACGGCCAGCAGGGCCAGTCCATAGGCTTTGCGTTGGTTGGTTACGTTCATGAATCAGTGTTCATTTCGTTAAGGGGTTCAACAGGTGTCTTTTTACGGTAAATGAGTTGAAATATAATCAGGAATACAGTCGCCACCACAATGGATGCAATGCTCAACTCAGGAACCAGCTGATCGCTCAGCATGAGGATTGCCACATAGCCCACACCGGAAAGAAAACTTGCCAGTGCCGCCTGATTGGTGATTTTAATGTGAAACGAAATAATAGCAGCCGGAATAATGGTGAATCCCACACCGGTGATAAACAAAATAACCTGGATAATGTTTCGGAAATAGAAGGCCAGTAAAAAACCGATCAAAGAAAACAGCACCACAAAAATCTTGGTCTGGATTTTCAGATTGTGAGGAGTTACTTCTTTTTTTGAGAAATGAGCGATGTAGTCTTTGGCGAGACTGGAAGCCAGCACGAAAATGATGGTATCAGCTGAGCTCATAATAGCGGCAAAAAGCAACACCAGTGCAATGCCGAGAAATTTGCCGGACACCATCACTTTGAGGCCTTCAGCAAAAGCGTTCCTGGGTAAGATTCCAGGGGCATGGTAATGCGCGGAAAGACCAACCACAGTAATGGCCAGTCCGGTAATCAGGACCAGAACAGCAGACCCGATGAACCCGCGTTTCACTACTTTTTCATCCCGGGCAGCATACACCCGCTGCCAGTATTCTGCCGATTGAAAAATGATCAGAATGCCAAAAGCGATGAAAGCAATGGTCATTGAAATGTTCATTTCAGAGAAATCAATCAAACTGGGGGTTATTCCCTTATCGTCTTTTATCAGAACATAGGCCAGCAGCACAAACAAAACGAACATAATGATGTACTGAAATGCATCCGTTTTGATCACGCTTTTAAAACCTCCGAAGAACAAATAAACCACAATAATGGAACTGGAAATAATCAGGGCCGTTTCATAATTCCATCCGCTGATACTAGCCAGAATACTGCTTCCGGCGATGAATTGATTCAGCAGCATTCCGAAATACACCACGAGCAGAATCAGTGCCGAAACAACTCCTGTTTTTTTATTAAATTTAAAATAGAACCAGTCGGACAGCGTTAGAAATTGTTTCTCGGTACTGATTTTGCGTAATTTCAAAGCGTAGGGTATAAAAAACAAAAAACCCAGTGAAGTGCCAAGAAAAACAGCTATCGCTGAAATCCCGAATTTATAAACATAGGCCGAATAAGCCACCAACGCAGCACCACCGATGTAGCTGGCCACAACGGAAGACACAAAACCAAACAACCGGATTTTCCGTCCTGCGATCAGATAGTCATCATCCCTTTTACCCCGCGAACTCCACAATCCGATACCAACACAAACCAGGGCATAAAGAATAAGCAGGAACAAATTAAACGTAGATAATTTCATAACTCCTTTTTTCCTGAATAAATTCTTGTCAAGGCAAATTTAACAGGATTTACAAGAAAAACAACCGAAAGAAACTATTGTGCCCACGAAGGCAATCCGCTGTCGGAAAGATGGAATATTAACGGAGCCAGGTAATAAGTAAACAGGGTAATGACGACTGCTCCGATCAGATTGAGCAGCAAACCTGTCTTCGCCATTTGTTTCATTGCAATGCGGTTAGATCCAAACACAATGGCGTTGGGAGGTGTGGCTACCGGCAGCATAAAAGCCATGGATGCACTGATGGTGGCGGGAATCATAAAGAGTAATGGATTCACCTGAAGGGTAACAGCCAGTCCGGCCAGAACAGGAAGCAGCATTTCGGTAGTCGCCGTGTTGGAAGTAAGTTCCGTAAGGAACGTGACTCCCAGAGTAATAATCAAAAGGATCAGTATGGGATGCAGGGCTCCGATTCCGCTTAACTGACTCCCAAACCAAAGTGAAAGCCCCGACTCCTTAAAACCGCTGGCCAGAGCAAAGCCTCCTCCGAACAGCAGCACTATATTCCAGGGTAAGGTTTTGGTATCGGACCAGCCCATGACACGCCCCTGCCCTGTTTTGGATGGAACAAAAAAGAGCAGCGTCGCCATAGCGATGGCGACAGTTCCATCATTCAGGTATTCCGGATGCGAAAACAAACTGCTCCAACCCGGAATGTGTATGGAACCCAGGTCGATATTGGATCGGGTAAGCCACAATACAGCCATCAGTATAAAATCAATGAGCACAATCCTTTCTTCTCTTCCGGCGGGGCCCAGTGCATCGTATTGTTTTTTAAAACTGATCTGATTACGCTCCGTTACCCAGGATTTACCGGGTTTATAAATCCAGTACAGGTAAAGCCAGGTAACAACAAAAATCACTGCCGCCAAGGGTAAGGCAAATACAAACCACGATGAAAAACTGATTTCCGGTGCCTGGGGAAACATAATCTGGAAGATACGCACCAACGACAGATTCGGTGGGGTTCCTACCAAAGTAGCGATCCCGCCAATGGAGGCACTGTATGCAACACCCAACAACAATCCGATGGAATACTTCTTTAATTCTTTGGGTTCCACATAATCTTCCAGTTTACTGATAATGGAAAGCAGAATGGGGACCATCATCATAGCCGTAGCTGTATTGGAGATCCACATCGATAGAAAAGCTGTGGCAAACATAAATCCCAGCAAAATACGCAGAGGACTTGTCCCGGTGAACATAAGGATCTTTAATGCAATGCGCCGGTGCAGATTCCATTTCTGTATAGCCAGTGCCACAATAAAGCCACCGATGAAGAGAAAGATAACATGATTAAAATAGGTGGAGGAAACCGCTTTTCCGTTCATCACTCCCAACAAGGGAAATAAAACAACCGGCAATAAGGAAGTTACAGCCAGCGGAACCACTTCCGTAATCCACCAGATGGCCATCAGAAGGGCTACTGCTAACGTGGCTGTAACAGCAGGTTTCCCCGGTTCCAGGTCCATAAAGAGTAAGACAAAGGCAAAGACAAAAAGTCCGGAGAAAAAAGCCACCGGCTTAAATTGATTGGATGTTTCGGAATCCTTCGCTTCCATTTTTGGGTATTGGTTTCCGAAGATAAAAAGAAAAATTCAACTACCCAAAAACCAATCAATTAAATTCAGGGAATTACTTATGGGTCGTTCCTTTGATTATCACTACTTTTGTTACCTTTTATCTGAAAATTCAAACAAAATCAGTATATGAAAAAATTAGCAGTTATAGCTTTTGGAGGAAATGCCTTGTTAAGGGCAGGACAAAAAGGAACCATTGACGAACAGGAGGAAAATGCCTTTTTGGCAAGTAAAAACCTGATGAAGCTTATCAACAGGAAATACAACATAGTATTGACCCACGGCAACGGGCCGCAGGTAGGCAACATCATGCTGGCTAATACAGCCGGGAATAAAATGTACGGCATTCCTGAGATGCCGATGGATATTTGCGGAGCCTATTCACAAGGGTTCATCGGTTACATGCTGGAACAACAACTCAGAAACGTGTTAATGAAAGAAGACAAGGATCGTGACATCATTAGTATCATCACACAGGTTTTGGTGGACAAACACGATCCGGCTTTTGAAAAACCCACCAAACCGGTTGGCCCTTATTACACCAAGGAAGAAGCCATGGAGTTTATGAAAAACGCTAAAGTCGTGTTTAAAGAGGACCTGAAACGTGGCGGATGGAGAAAAGTGGTGGCTTCGCCGGAACCGCTGGTGATTTTTAACCAGAAAACCATTGAAAAAATCGCCCGCAGCGGTCACATTGTTATTGCTGTGGGGGGCGGTGGTATTCCCTGCTTCTATGTGGAAGAAAACAAAATTCAGGGTATTGATGCCGTTATCGACAAGGACCTGGCATCATCCCGACTGGCAGCAGGCATCCGGGCCGACAAGTTTTTCATTCTCACCGATATTCCCAAAGTTTGTATTAATTTCAATACACCACAGGAAAAATCACTTGACAGATTGACCATACGACAGGCAAAAAAATACATGGACGAAGGACAGTTCGGCGAAGGAAGTATGGCTCCTAAAATCAGAGCAGCGATCAACTTTGTGGAGCAAACCGGTAAAGATGCCATTATTACAGAGCCCGGAAAACTGGGCATTGACAACGGGGGTACCCGGATCACCATTGTATAGTAAAAGTACAGGCACAAAAAAAGGCTGTCCCTCGACAGCCTTTTTTTTATGTTTAATTTCTAATGTTCTTTTACATAGAAGGCTACTTTCTCCAGTGAGGTGACCATGTCGTATTCTTCGAGAAATACATTTTCGGGAACCTCTACCGGGGTAGGTGAAAAATTCAGGATTCCCTTTACTCCGGCTTCTACCATCATGCGGGCTGTCTCCACGGCCTGATCACCCGGGACCGTGATAATCCCGATTCGGATGCCCTCTTCAAGAATGATCTGTTGTGCTTCTTCCACAGAGTAACACGGTACCCCTGCAACCTGTTTTCCCACCTTCTCAGGACTTACATCGAAGCCTGCCACAATGGTCAGTTTAGAGCGTCGTCCGGTAAAATACTTAGCAATGGCGCGACCAAAATTACCCATACCGAAAATGGCTACTTTTTGCCCGTTCGGACTGTCAATGATCTCACCGATCAAATCAATCAAATCCTTGATATTGTACCCTTTCCTCAAATTTCCGGAATAACCGATCAGCATCAGGTCGCGACGTACCTGAACAGCAGTTATATGCTGTATGTTGGCAATCTCGTGAGAAAATATATGCGTCTTCCCTTGTTCAAAACAGAGCAACAAGGCACGCCTGTACTGACTCAACCGCTGGATGGTTTTGTGTGGTATCTTCTTTATTAACTCCTGATCCATAATTTGTTATTTTATTAACAGGGCAAATATACTATCAATCTCTAAAAACTCAATACTTTCGATCAATATTTTATGATTTTTTTGTTAAAAATAAACAAGAGCCATAAGTACCAATGATTTGCAGTGAAAAATTATTGGGATTTACATACTGTTTTACCCGTTAAACAAGCGGAAAAGCCTTAGTTTTGCATAAAAAAACATTGGATACACAGGAGTTTTTCAACCAACACGATCCACAAAACAGTGGAGAACATAAATTACTGGCCTTTTTACCCGTTCAATTTACCCTGCTGGATAATCATCTGACAGGTTCAGATAACAGGAGTCTGAACCTACAAATGAATACCGGTAGTTCATTAACTTTTCGAGCCAAGAAAGAAACGGGAGTGACAGTACGTTTTTTGAAAACGAATCAACAGTTCACATTGGAGGATACTGACTTGGATGACAGTTTTCGCCGGGCAGCCAAAAAAGCCAAAGAACTCACCGGAACAAAACCGGGATTTGAATTAAATTATTTCAGTGACAATCCTTTGCACAGCGCAGATCAACCCTGTTGGAGACAGTTGAACCAACAGTTCCTGAATACAACAGAACTCCCTGAAATTCCAGACAAAAAACTGTTGCTGAAGGGAAACGGGCAAGAAACGACTATTCCGCTACCAGACAACTCAGGTTATTCACTGGTTTTTGTTGATCTGAATTGCTCAGTACCCGACTTGAAGATCTTACTTGAGCAACGAAATCAGGAACTAAACGAGGTACTTGAAACCATCAATCAGTTTTTTGAACTTCCATCCCTGGCCGATTTGTCGGGAGCTGATCAGGACTGGCTGGATAAAGTCATAGATAACCACCGGCTAAAAAGCCGGCTGCGACACGTTGTAAACCAAAATACGGCCATTGAAGTGGCCGCTAATCTGATCCAAAGTGGCAAGATTGAAGCGTTGGGAAACCTACTGGATGATGTTCATGAATCCATTTTACTGGATTTTGAATTGACTTGCAATAAGGCCGAGCAGGTACTCTCGGACGCCAGAAATTCAGGAATTATTCTGGGCTCCTGTCCCCTACTGCATAATGATTCTATGGGTAGCCTGTTCCTGATCAAAACCGAAGATCAGGATGCCTTTCACGAATGGCTCAGGAAAACCTGTCCCGAGGGTGCACCACCCGCTGTGACTATTCTTTTCGACTGATTACTGGAAACTGACAGAGAAATAGATAAAAGCAATATACAAGAGGATCAGTAAAACTCCTTCCAGACGGTTCAGCTGGTTTTTAATTTTTCCTGTATATGCAAAAAGCAGCAACATCAATCCCGACAGGAAAACCAACCCCACTTCAATGTTCAGGTTAGCCGAATAAGTTACCGGTCGGATCAACGCTGTTACTCCCAATACCAGCAGAACGTTTAAAATATTGGAACCAATCGCGTTTCCCAGGGCCATATCTGCATTTTTCTTCCTTGCTGCCAATATGGAGGTCACCCATTCGGGTAAGGAGGTAGCGCCACTGACCAGGGTAAGTCCCATGGCTGTTTCGCTGATTCCCATTCCCTTGGCTACTACCAGGGCTCCGTCCACGACCCATTTTCCTCCATAATAGAGGCTTATGGAACCACCAACAATATAAAGAATTGAAATCGGAACCGACAGCATTTTCACTTCGATATCCTTCAACAGGTCATCCTCCTTTTTATTGGTAAACAGAATGTACATAAACACCCCCATCAAAAGCAACAGGATCAGACCGTCCATACGGTTGATACTATCGGGACGTCCGAAGATTGAATCGTTGGCCAAAAGGAATAAAATGACCAGTACAAACAGGCTGAACGGGATGTCCCTTTTCAGTGTTTGCCGGCTCATACTCACAGGCATAATCACTGCTGCGGTACCGACCACTAGCAATGTATTGGTGATGTTGCTGCCCAACACATTTCCTATGGCCAGATCACTGTTCCCTGCAAAACTGGCAAAAATATTCACGATCAGTTCGGGCAGCGAGGTACCCAGTGCTACCACGGTAAGCCCCATAATCATCTGTGAAATTTTCAAACGGGTACCGATGCTGGAAGCGCCGTTCACCAGAGCGTGTGCCCCTGCAATCAGCAACACAAAGCCCGAAACAAAAAGAATGAGTGTTAGTACCATGAGATTTATTCCTTGGGATGCAAAAGTAGCACATCGTATGGAATACGATGCCTCTTTCCGGCATTAATGTACTTCTCCTCCCAGCCGGTGACTCAACGCATGGATCTGTTCCCGCGTTCCTAGGACAAAGAGCTTAGCATCGGGATACAGGCGGGTATCCGGAGAGGGATTAACAATGATTTCACCCGAAGCTGTTTTATACCCCAGGATATTGATGCCGGTCAATTTGCGAAAATCAATTTCTCGGATGGGCTTGTTGACAAGTTCTTCGGGAAGTCGGGCACACAGGATTTCCATGAGTTGAACAGGTGAATCACCGTGAACATTCAGTTTTTCGAGAAACTCTACCACATCGGGCTGAGCCACCAGTGTTGCCATGTGGGAGCCTCCGATACGTTCAGGAGTCACCACACTGTTCACTCCGGCCATACGCAACTTTTTTTCCGCACTTTCATCGGCTGCCCTGCTGATAATGTTCAGGTCCGGATTCAGCGCACGGGCACTGAGTACAACATACAAATTATCGGCATCAATGGGCAAGGCAGTAATCAGTGCCTTGGCATTGCTGATACCTGCATTCTGAAGGACTTCATCTTCAGTGGCATCGCCTTCAATAAACTGAAGACCTTGTTCCAGGTTTCCGGTTACAATATCGTGTTTCTGTTCCACGACAATCACTTCCTCACTGTGGGCCAGCAATTCGGCAGCTACCTGCTTACCGTTACGCCCGTATCCGCATACAATCACATGGTTTTTCATCTTTTGCGCTTTTAGATTTTTCTGGTTCCTGCCGAAAAAGAAACCCACCTGTGTTCTGAATATATTCTGTGTCATCTGGCTGAGAAAATACCCCACGACTCCCAAACTGGCGAAAATCAGAAAAATGGTAAATAATTTTCCGGAGGGAGACAACTTGTGCACTTCTCCATAGCCAACGGTAGACATACTGATCACTGTCATGTAAAGGGCATCCAGCACTTGAAAATGTTCAATGAACATATACCCCAGCGTACCAACCAATGTCAGTACTAATACGGCCATACCTGCCCTGATTAATTCTTTGCTGTTATTCAAATTTTATAACGATTAATTCCAAAAACAATACTTTAAACGGAGCACTGCTTTCTGATACAATTTTAATGAATTTATTGATGATATATATCATTTATTCAAAATAACGAGACACTAAGATAACTGAATTTTCCTGATCCGATAAGATGGATGCCTTACTGTATCCATATAATTGGTATAATTCAGTATTCGCAACATTAGAAAAGTAATATGTACTTTAAATAACTTACTATCAAATTGTTTAAAAAATAACATCTTGCTATCAATTGAAATCAAAATATTTTTTTAATTTTATAACCAATCTAAAAATCCGAAAAGATTTAGGATGTTAACATATTGTTCAACAAACATGTAAGATTATGAAAAAAAATCTACTTTCCCAAAAAATTATTTTAACGGCTATGATGATGTTGATCGGGCTTTATTCCTTTGCCCAATCAACTATTTTCATATCTCAGGTCACCGATCCTGGCGACACATACCAAGGCCGCTATGTGCAGCTCTATAACTCAGGAACTGCAGCAGTCGACTTGGGTGCCGCTAACTATTACCTGGTAAAACAGGCCAATGGAGGATCTTATTACAGTGTACAGCTAACCGGCACCATTCAACCGGGTGGTGTATTTGTTATCGCCGGTTATACAGACTTTTCAACATTATACGGGTTTTCTCCCGATATGACCAGTAGTCAAATCAGCGGTAATGGAGATGATGGCTATTATCTTTATATCGGAGGTGATAATACTAGCGGAACCATGGTAGACGCATTTGGACAACCTGATGTTAGACCCCAGAGTGGGGATTCATGGTATTATGAAAATAGTGCAGCAATCAGAAATAGTAATATCTGCGCAGGCAATACCACCTGGACGGCATCTGAATGGACCATTCAATCAGCAAATATTGCAGACTTGGATCCTGCTAACCATACTTGCAATGCTGGTTCTGATGTCACAGCACCTGCCTGGGATGACGGGTATCCCCAAGTCATAAAAGTTGAAGACACCCGGGGCATTCTGGCTGTGAATCTGGACGAAGCCTCTACCGCCTATTACGTGGTAGTTGCGTCGGGAAGCACTGCTCCCACTTCAGCCGAAGTAAAAGCAGGTGCTGATTACGGAGGAGTTACGGTTTATGTTAAAGGTGATGTGAATGTCTTGACCGCCAACACAACTTATTACGACACCATTACAGGAGCCTCTGCCAGCACTACCTATGATATTTATGTGGTTGCTGAAGACGGTTCAGGGAACATTCAGACTGCACCTGCTAAGGTGAGTGTTACGACGACGGCTGCCCGCAGCGTGACGATGACCAGCCCACAGACCGGACAAACCTATTCCATTGCGGAAACCATCCCGGTAACCTGGACGTCAGCCAACATTGACAGTTTAATCGTTATGGTATACAGTCATGCGGCAGATGAATTATTTTCAGCAACAGAAAAACCCATTGCAGCTTCGCTGGGAACCTATGATTTGAAAGTTCCGCCGGATGCCACTTTGGGAGACTACGATTTTTACCTGATGGATGCTTATGATACTTCCTTCTATTCCAAGGTAGGACCGCTTACCCTTGTGGATAACCGCGCGATCAGCATCTCAAAACCGGTAGCAAATCAAAACGTTTATGTGGGTGATACCATCACCATCGAATGGACTTCCACACTGGTAGATAGTGTACTCATCGGAGGCCACAACGAAACACAAGGTGATTATTTTATGCTCACATCCAGCAATATGGATCACTATGACAAGTCCTACTGGACTCCAATAGCCTCTTCATTGGGAACCTTTAGTTTTTATCTGGATCCAAAAATGATCGGAGGAAATCAAACGATTTCCCTTTACGTCTACGATGCATCGGATACCTCGTTCAAAGAGACCGTAACCCCGGTGAATATTGTGGATACCATGCCCATGACCATCAGTAGTTCGGCTCCAACTTTCGGAATGACTGACTATCCTCCCATGGGCGGGATCACATGTTCTTTCAATACAGATATTAAAGCCGGTGATGCCGGAACAGCCTTACATTTGTTTAAATCGGATGGAACACTCGTTGAAGATGTTGCTGTCGGCGATTTGAATATTCAGGGAAGTTCTTTCTGGTTCACTCCAAATCCGGCATTGGTTCCCGGACAATCCTATTATATTACGATGGATGCAGGGCTGGTCAAAACAGCCGATGACAGCAAAACATTCAGCGGATTAACCAAGGAAGATGGTTGGAGTTTCACCGTTTCCACCAGTGAACTTTATTTCTCAGAATATGTGGAAGGATCCAGCAACAACAAAGCGTTGGAAATTTACAACCCCACAAATCATGATGTAAACTTGGACAATTACATTATTGCCAGTGCAGCCAATGGAGGAGGTATTGTGTATGACAATGTTTACAATTTCCCATCAGGTACTGTACTGAAATCCGGAGAAGTATTTGTTTTGGCCAATTCCGGTGCCAGCAGCGATGTCCTTTCCAAAGCAAATGATACGTTGGCCTACAACGAAGGTGGATACGTCGCAGCCTTCAACGGCAACGATGCCCGTGCACTGGTCCGGCTGGTAGGTGATTATCAGGATTGGGTAATGGTTGATTTAATTGGTGTTACCGATTACACGGAATCTGTCTCATCCTGGGATGTAGCGGGTGTAACCGGAGCCACTGTTGACCATACCTTATTGAGAAAAAGATCAGTGATGTACGGCTCAATGAACTGGGGAGCCTCTGCAGGAACCAGCGCTACCGATTCACAATGGATCGTTTGGTCAAAGGATGACTTCACCAATCTGGGACTACCCACTCCGGCCGGAAACGATCAGGCTGAGCTCACCGGTATTACACTTAAGGACAACAGCAGCAACAATGTGACCGTCAGTTCCAGTATTGACGCTACAGCGTTAACAGCGGATGTTACTGTATTATCAGGAACCGATGTAACCCAGCTCTATGCCGATTTGCAGGTTTCTGATGGAGCTACCGTGTCCCCTGCTTTAACCAGCACTTTTGACTTTAGTTCTGCCAAAGTATTTACCGTAACTTCGGAAAATACGCTGGTGAGCAAAGACTGGACGGTAACAGTTACCGTAGCTGCAGCTCAAAGCAGTGAAAAGGCCATAACCCGTTTCTCAATTTCCAGTTCAATGGACAGTGCAACCATCGATGCTACCAATCATACCGTTGCATTAGAAATGCCTTACGGGACCGACCTGACATCACTGACACCTACGATTGAGGTTTCTGCTGGAGCAACAATTTCCCCTACTTCGGGAACAGCTCAGGATTTCACCAATCCTGTGACTTATACAGTCACCGCACAGGATGCCAGCACTCAGGACTGGACGGTAACAGTGACGGCAGCATCTGTTGTGAATGTACCTATTTACGACATTCAGCATACTACCGACGCTTCAGGTGATTCACCTTATAAGGGCCAGGTCATCAAAACACGCGGTATTGTAACCGGTCTGGATGTTTACAATACCCAGTTTAAAGGTTTCTTTATTCAGGATTCTGTGGGTGCCTGGAACGGACTGTTTGTCTTCGATTCACAATTCAGCACCATTGTTGTTGGTGACAGTGTGGAAGTTGTGGGTACGGTATCCGAATATAGCGGTATGACAGAACTAACCAGTCTTGTTTCAGCCACAGTTCTGGCTCAGGGTAAAGACCTTCCGGGACCGGTTGTGGTAACAACGGGTGAATATGCTGCAGAAAAATGGGAAGCCGTATATGCAAAATTTGAAAGTGCCACCTGTACTGACAATACATTAAGTTATGGTAACGTTGCATTTGACGACGGCTCCGGAGTTGCCAACACCGACGACTTCCTGTATGCTTATGATCAGGCAAATGACTTTACCATAAACAATGTTTACAACATTACGGGCGTCATTATGTACAATTACGGGGCTTTTACCATGAATCCGCTTAGTGCCACGGACATTAGCGATGTTACAGGCATCAATAATCCTGAACTGGCCGACAAAGTTTCACTGTATCCGAATCCCAACAACGGTATTTTCAGAATTAATACCAACGGAATATTCAACGGAAATGTTCGGGTTCGTGTAATGGATGTTACCGGAAGACTGGTTTATGAAAAAGTATTCTCGAATGCTTCCAGTATTTCTGTTGACATTAGCAATATGAGTAACAGTATTTACTTCCTGGCAATGGATGATAAATACCACACCGTGGTGAAGAAATTCATCAAGAAGTAGTAGTTTCCTGTTGTTTCAATCCACAAAAGAGCGCTCTCACGGGCGCTCTTTTTTAATGGACCAGAATATCATATTAAGTTATTTATATATTTGCAGCCTAACTAAGTTCCTTGTGGACAAAAAAAATTTAATCATGCGCAAGTTTTTATTCTTTTCCATAGCCGTCCTATTAGCGATCACAGTGAAAGCACAACAACAGCCCAACCGGGGTTACATTGTAAAAGTTGGTGAAATGGCTCCCAACATTACCCTGCACCTGACCGACGGAAAAACCGTCCAGTTAAAAGATCTGAGAGGCAAAGTTGTGGTACTTCAGTTCACTGCCAGCTGGTGTTCGGTATGCCGCAAAGAAATGCCCCATTTGGAAAAAGAAATCTGGGAACCGAACAAAAATAAAAACTTCCTGCTCATTGCCGTAGATCGGGATGAACCATTGGCTACCGTAAAAAAGTTCAAAAAAGACATGCACATGACCTATCCCTTTGCTCTGGATCCCGGCGCTGATTTGTTTGGAAAATTTGCCAACAAACAAGCCGGTGTCACAAGAAATGTGGTTATCGACCCATCAGGGCATATTGCTTTTCTCACCCGCCTATACAACAGAAGCGAATTTTTGGCCATGAAAAGTAAAATACAGGAATTACTGGCAAAATAATTTTATTTCCTTACAAAGAGCTGGAAAGTATATGCGAAGTCATTTTGGGGATCGTCGACGATGAGTTCGTCGTGTTCCAGTTTCCATTCCGCTTCAGAAAAATCAGGGAATAAAGTATCTCCGTCAAAATGTTTGTGTACCCGGGTTAAATACATCTTTTGGCTATAAGGTAAAAAAGCCCGGTAAATCTCCCCCCCGCCGATAACGAAATTTTCGTACTCAGTATCCATCAGTTTCAGCGCTTCCTCAACTGAATGCACCACTGTACACTGATCTGATTCCGGGAATCCTTTTCTGCTGAGTACAATATTCGTTCTATTGGGTAAAGGCTTTACAGGTAACGATAAAAAGGTGTTTTTACCCATGACCACTGTGTGGCCGGTTGTCATTTTCTTAAACCGTTTCAAATCATTTGAGATATGCCAGAGCAACTGGTTATTCCCTCCAATAACACCGTTGTCCGACAATGCCGCGATGATAGAGATTTTTTTGTGCATCATTTAAATTTATTCGTTGGCGATCAAAACTTTGCCTTTACTCATGTTCTTCAGGTACTGACTAAGTCCTTTGATTACATTCTCAAAATTGATTTTGCCCTGAATCCGGGTCTGATAATCGCCGGCAATAAAATGTTGCTGCAATTCGCGTGATATTTCTTCAAAATATTCATCATCCAACAGTTGCCGCCAGCTACCGAGGTTAAAACCTGAAATCACTTTATCCTTAAAAATCAGCCCCAACGGATGAACATCAGTGACCGGTTTGTTCGAAAGTCCACCGTATACAACCAGCTCAGAACCTTCAGGCATGGCATTGATGATCCTTCCCGACATAGAACCGCTGACTGCATCAAAAGCAAGCCGGGCATCCAGTTTTTTTGACCATTCACTTAGTTTTTTATCAAACTCAGGATCCGACTCAAGCAACACATATTTACTCCCTTGCTTCTTCAACAACTGAGCCGTCTCTTCTTTTCTGACAATATCAATCACTGACACATCCAACTCAGAAGCCATCTTTCGAATAAAAGAGGCTACCTGACTACCTGCTGCATTTTGCACCACGGCAGGTGTGTTTTGCAGCAGGGCAATATCCAACAATCCTCTGGCTGTAAAGGGGTTAATAGCAAAACAAGCAGCCTGATCCATGTCCATTGATTCGTCGAGAATCAATAAGTTGGAGGTTTTAGTGCAAACATATTCAGCCCAGCTACCGTCCTCATCCTGTTGCGTGAAAAAACTCACCTTTTTCCCATAGTAATTTTCTGCTCCGGCACCCACTTCGGTGACTATTCCTGAACCTTCGAATCCGGGAACAGCAGGAAGGCTCTTAACCACATTGTAGCTACCGGCCATAAATGCAATATCGGAGGGATTGCAGGATGCTGCATATACTTTGATCAGGACTTCATTATCACCGGGCTCAGGAACCGGTGCCTCTTCGACGCGCAAGCTCATTACGGCCCTCAGAATATTAGGATTATAAGCGGGTAAAACAATTTTTTTCATGGGTAAAATTTTCGGAGGTTCAGTTATTTTTTTGATACACCGTTCATAAAGCGGCTAACATAATCCAGGCTGTCTGCCTTGGATTTATCCAGATCACCGTTGATGACAACCACATCAAACTTGTCTTCAAAGTCAAGTTCATAGGCAGCCCTGTCGAGTCTTTTCCGGATGCTCTCTTCACTTTCCGTTGAACGGTTACGCAAGCGTTCTTCCAGCACAGCAATAGACGGAGGCCGAACAAATACAGCCAAAGCATCAGCTCCGTACAGATCTTTAATATTCAGACCGCCTTTCACATCCACATCAAAGAGAACGGTTTTTCCTTCATTGCGTAATTTCTCCACTTCCGATTTTAGGGTGCCGTAATACTGATCGGGATATACTTCTTCCCATTCCACAAATTCCTGCTGACTGATCTTTTGCCGAAAGTCATCAACGGTGATGAAATAATAGTCTACACCGTTCTGTTCATTCTCCCGGGGAGCTCTGCTGGTTGCAGAAACAGAAAAAGCAACTTCCGGCAATTGTGTCATAATGTAATGTACCAACGTCGTTTTTCCCGATCCGGATGGAGCAGAAAATATGATGAGTTTTCCTTTTTTGTTCACAGCATCCATCTTATAAAACATTCAACATTTGTTCCTTAATTTTTTCCAGTTCATCCTTCATCAGCACCACAATTTTTTGCATAGAGGCATCGTTGGCCTTTGAACCCAAAGTGTTAATTTCACGACCAATTTCCTGCAGTACAAATCCTAGCTTTTTACCAGCATTTTCTTCGTTGTCAAGGATTTCAATAAAATAATCGCAATGCTTTTTAAGCCGAACTTTTTCTTCGGTTACATCGAGTTTTTCAATGTAATAAATCAGTTCCTGTTCCAACCTGTTGGGGTCATATTGGACATCCTGTCCCAGTTGTTCCAGTGACGTCTTCACTTTTTCTTTAATTCGAACGATCCGCTCCTGTTCAAATTCTTCAACAGCATCCAACAATTGAACAATGGTTTCGATCCTTTTTCTGAAATCAGCTTCCAGCACCTCTCCTTCCTGCTTTCTGAATTCCACCACCCGATCCAGGGCCGTTTGCATTCCTTGCTCCAGCTGTTTCCATTCCTTTTCGGTCCATTCTTCTTCCGATGTATCAAAAACTTCAGGCATTCTGACAATCAACGGCATCAATCCTCCCTGAGGTTCTTCACCAATCACTTCCGACAGCTTATTCAATTCCTTGTAATAGTGTAAACCGGCTTCCATATTGATTCTTGGCATCTGGTCTCCTTTTCCTTCTGTATAGAAAACCGTTACATCTACCTTGCCACGATACAGCGATTTTGCTACCTGACTGCGCAACTGCATTTCAAAACTTTTGATGCTTTGATGCAGCCTCATACCCAGATCGAGCTGTTTGCTGTTCAAAGTTTTAATCTCAAGGGTAAAAGAATGGTTTTTAATTACCAGTTCCTGTTTCCCATAGCCGGTCATTGATTGAATCATATACCTTTATATTTAGGGCAAATATACAACTATGTCTTCAGAAAAGAAAACAGTCCAAAGAGAACAATCCCATCATTTTTTATGCTAAATGTTACATTAAACATTCAATTCTTGAATTATTAATCAAGATTAAACTTAACTTTGTAATTAATTATGAAAAAAAGTATTTTACTCTTTGGATTCATCTTTGTATTCCAATCCTTATTTTCTGCCAACGAAAATGATCAAATCAGGCAATACCTGACTGCATTGCCCTCAAAAAAGGGAGCTGAGAAAGTGCAATTACTAATTAAATTGTCGGAAGCTTACCGTACTGTTTCCTTTCATGAATGCATCAAATACGGCATGGAAGCCATCCGTTTAGCTGAAACGATGGAAGATTTAAGTTTGGCAGGTTCAGCGTGCCAGGCCATGGGGTCCAATTACATGAAATCCAGTGATCCGAAGAGCGCCCTTCCGTTCCTGAACCAGGGGTTTATCTATTATAAAGAAACCAAAGAAAAGAGGGGAATGGCCAACTGCCTGAATAAAATAGGGATTTCCTATTCGGACCTTTCGGATTATCCTAAGGCAGAAGACTATCTGAATCAGGCCCTGACCATAACCCGAGAACACGGATACAAAAAGTTGACCGCTAAAATACTGGCCAACCTGGGAGCCATTAAAGTATACCAAAAGCAATTCGGTGATGCCTTGAATTTCTATCTTCAAATGAGGAAAATTGGTGAAGAAATTGGTGATTCCAGTATTATAGGAGCCTCTTATATTACTTTAGCTTTTTTATACGATAACGATGAAGGCAATCCCCAAAAAGCGCTGGCATATCTCGAAAAAGCCAGGGGGATATTCAACAGGTTGGGAAACAAAAATCAGGAAGCACGGATTCTGAACAACATGGCAACCACTTATGCCAATAGTTTAAATGAATTCAAAAAGGCCCTTACACTTTATGAACAGTCCCTCCGGCTGAAAAGAGAACTGGACGATAAGCAAGGGGTTGCTTTACTGGAAAACAACATCGGTCTGTTGTATGCCCAAACAGGCAACCATACCAAAGCCGTAGAACTGGTTACCCGAAGCCTGCACACCTACGAGCAAATCAGTGATAAAGCAGGTGTTGCGATGGTATATTTTAATTTGGGAGATATTTATCTGGATCTGGAAAAATTCAACGATGCAGTCCGCTATTATAAAGAAAGTTATGAATTATCGAAGAAAATCGGCTACAACGATTACCTCTATGAAAGCTGCAAAAGAATCTTCCAGTGTTATGCCGGTTTGGGTAACTACAAGGAGTTTAACCACTATTTTGATATTTACGATGAATACATCACCAATACGATTACCCATTTAAAGAAAGAGCAGGCAGCTTTAGTCGAAGAAAATCTTCAAAAAACCGGCACCCGGGACAACGGTCTTATGGATAATAACAAGCCTCCTAAAGATTTAAGCAAACAATTTGTCAGTACCAATTTCGTTATCACCATTATTGTTTTCTTTCTTGTCGTATTGTCCTTCTTTCTCTATTACGATCGCATTGCCAGTCAGAAAAACACCAAACCTTAGCCTAATCTATGCGTGCTGAAAAAATTACAAGCTTACAAAATCCCAAAGTAAAAAACGTACTCAAGTTGCGTAAGGCAGGAGAACGTGCAAAGCAGCAACGATTTAGTATCGAAGGAATCAATGAACTTACACATGCTTTACATAGTGGCTACGAAATAGAAACCCTGTTCTTTTGTCCCGATATAGCTCCCCAGGAAGAGATCGACTCACTGGCTCAAAAATGCACTTCTGTTTATGAAGTCAGCCGCGAGGTATTTTCCAAAATGGCCTACCGGGAAGACAGCGGTGGAATGGTAGCGATCAGTAAACAAAAGGATCATGGATTGGCCAATTTGAAATTGCGAACCAACCCCTTGGTGATTGTCCTTGAAACGGTTGAAAAACCGGGGAATTTAGGAGCTATCTTACGTACGGCCGACTCGGCCAGTGTGGATGCAGTGATTCTTTGTGATGCTTCTACTGACCTATACAATCCCAACGTGATCAGAGCCAGTATCGGATGCGTATTTTCAACGCAGGTGGCTTCCTGTTCCGGCGATGAGGCCCGGCAATGGCTCGAAAACAATCAGATCAAAAGTTTTGCAACCCATATCCAAACCGAAAAATGGTATCATGAATATGATTATCGCGCAGCCAGTGCCATTATTATGGGAACGGAATCAACCGGGCTGAGCGAAAAATGGATCCGGTTTGCACACGAAGGAATAAAGATACCCATGCTTGGGGTTAACGACTCGCTTAACGTTTCCATTGCAACGGCTGTTGTCGTCTATGAAGCCATGCGTCAGCGCAATTTCTATTTTTAATTTTTTTACAAAAATTAAGATCCTGAACAACGGAAAATCAGTAATTTCACGCTATCAAACCTGAAATAATTTGAATCAGCTGAAATAACAGATTATTCCCATGCAAAACCACGAAGAATACAAACTCTGGGCCGACCCGATGATCTATTACCCTGAAATGATTAAGGACATTCTTGCGGCTAAAAAGTATGTATACATCGAAACCTTTCGTTTGACCAGTGACGCCATCGGTGAACGATTTAAGAACGCGTTGATTAAAGTCAGAAAGAAAGGGGTTGCCGTCAGGTTGCTGATTGACTACTGGGGTGCAGGAAGTGTTAAAAATGGTTTTTTGGATGAGCTCATCAAGTTGGGTGCAGAAGTCCGGTTTTTTGTCAAGATAAAATTAAGCTTCGACTTTTTTACTCGAAGCCATAGACGCAACCACAGAAAACTACTGCTGGTTGACGACACCATTTCGTACATCGGGTCATCCAACCTTACAGGCTATAACCTGAACTGGAGAGAGTCCATGCTGCGCATGGAAAACAGGGAACTCACACTGCTGTTTAAGAAGATTTTCAACCAGGATTTTCATCTGTACAACCGGTATATTTTCTCTCAGGCATATTATACACGCCACATCCGTCACCGGAACTATGAAATCATCCGGGATGTTCCCAACATTGCCATCAAAAAGATCAACCGGAAGTTCATTCAAATGATCAAAGAAGCCAACCATTCGGTGATCATTGAAACGCCTTACTTTTTACCCGGGTTCATGTTGCGAAAGGCCCTGATGGACAGTGCCGAAAAAGGGGTAAAAATCACGGTTATGCTTCCCAAAAAATCAGACGTAAATCTGGTTGATATACTTCGCAATAAATACCTGGGTCCCCTGTATAAAAAAGGGGTCGAATTTCTTTTCTACGAACCCAATAATTTACATTCTAAATTGATCCTTGTCGACAACGAATGGTTTGGTGTGGGATCCTCCAATTTTGACTATCGCAGTTTTCGATACATGTTTGAGATCATGCTTTTCGGCAACGAACCAGAAATTGCCCGGCAGATACTGGAACATGCTGAAATCACCAAGAAATCATGCATTCCTTTTGCCTACAAAAGCTGGATCAAGCGTCCTCCGATTGAAAAATTCTTTGAATGGATTTTACTGCCCTTCCGACACTTATTGTAGTTCAAATATATGGTCCTACGTATTTTACTCAAATCTGCACCAAAATTTCATTGTACCGGTTCAATAATGTAACTTTGCCGAAGTGCATTTTTTAGAACTTATCAAATAAATTCAACATAAAATCATGACGGAACAATTAACTTCAAAAAAGGCCATGGAACTGGAAAACCAGTACGGGGCTCACAATTATCATCCCATTCCGGTTGTGCTCTCCAAAGGACAGGGTGCAAAAGTTTGGGATGTGGAAGGAAAAGAATATTTTGACTTTTTGTCGGCTTATTCAGCCGTAAATCAGGGGCACTGCCATCCCGATATTGTAGGAGCACTGACCGAGCAGGCACAAACTCTGACGCTTACCTCCCGTGCCTTTTACAATGATGCACTGGGTGTATATGAAAAATACATCACCGGGTTCTTTGGATACGACAAAGTGCTGCCCATGAATTCAGGAGCAGAAGCCGACGAAACAGCATTGAAGCTGGCCCGTAAATGGGGATATCTGAAAAAGGGAATTCCTGAAAATCAGGCAAAAATCATTGTATGTGCCGATAATTTCCATGGGAGAACCATTACGATTATTTCCATGTCCACCGATCCGGATGCGCGAAATGATTTTGGCCCTTATACTCCGGGCTTTATCACCATTCCATATAACAACCTGGAAGCCCTGAGCAATGCGCTGGAAGATCCGCATGTAGCAGGTTTCCTGGTGGAACCGATCCAGGGAGAAGCCGGGGTGATGGTTCCTGACGAAGGATATCTGAAAAGAGCCTACGAAATGTGTAAGGCTGCCAATGTACTTTTCATAGCCGATGAAGTACAGACGGGGATCGCCCGCACAGGAAAACTGCTGGCCTGTGACCATGAAGACATTCGCCCTGATGTATTGATTTTGGGAAAAGCCCTCTCAGGGGGTGTGTATCCTATTTCTGCCGTACTGGCCGATGACGATATCATGCTGACCATCAAACCCGGTGAACACGGATCTACATTTGGTGGGAACCCCATAGCAGCCCGCGTAGCAGTTGCTGCACTTGAAGTGGTAAAAAATGAAAACTTGGCCGAACGTGCTGAAAAACTAGGAAAAATTTTCCGCAAGGAGATGGAAAATATTCAATCGGATCGCATTGAAAAAGTACGGGGAAAAGGATTGTTGAACGCTGTTGTTATCAAACCGAAAAACGGGATTACTGCCTGGGATGTTTGTCTTAAAATGGCTGAAAACGGGTTGCTGGCTAAACCCACACATGATCACATCATCCGGTTTGCTCCCCCCTTGATTATCAGCGAAGAAGAACTGATGCAAGCCATTGAAATTATTAAGAAATCAATTCTTTCGTTTGATTGATTCACACAAAAAATAAAGTCCCGACGGGGAGACGGGACTTTATTCATTATTAACCTAAAAATCCTCTGAATGAGGAATAACCCAAAAAATTAAC
>JAFGYB010000019.1 GCA_016936355.1 Bacteroidales bacterium
CCAACGTTTAATTCTGAGGCCAGCCGAAGGCTGAACGTGAGAATCGCTACTGGTTCAAGCGTCCCCACGCCGTCCCTATCGCGAGGCTCCCGATGAATCGGGAGACAAAGCGATCTCTTTCCAAACACAGATAGCTTCGTCGTCCCTATGGTTCTCCTCGCAATGACGCCGATTATTTATTGAATACCCGGAAGAGATCCTTCACTTCATTGCATTCCGTTCAGGATGACAGGCGGGAAATGATTGTCATGCTGAACGAAGTGAAGCATCTCAGTGTGGGAAGAGATCCTTCATTTCGTTTCACTCCATTCAGGATGACAAATAAAAAAGGGTGCCACCTTTTACAAGATGACACCCACCCTTCAATAATCACAGCCAACCCATATCTTTTATGATGCCGGCTCTGCGGGTTCAACCGGTTCAGCCGTTTCCGGTTTTTTCCGGCGTTTTTTCACCACCTCGTTGTTGTCGGCAATAATCTGGCCCACGGTGCGGGCAAACAGGTCATAGGTTTCAGGGTTTACCTGCACCATCGCCAGCAGGTACACCACCAGTTTGTCGTTGATCAGGCTGACCACCCGCTTTTTAATGGTCGTGGCATTTTCCAGGGTGCTTTCCTGTGCTTTTTCTTCTTCAAAAGCAATACGGGCAGCCTCGAAGTCGTCTTCAGTTGTTGTCAGTTTGGCAATACTTTCGGCGCATCCCGACAGCAGGGCAATGGGTTCCTGAAATTCAGGCTGTGCCAGATCATTCAGCGCGGAGCCCACCAGCGACGATTCGGAAGCATAACTCTGGTCGGTAATCGTCAGCCCATAGTGGTCCAGTACGGCAAATACCTGTTGGGCTGCCGCTTTGATGGTTTCATCCGGATGATGCAGCAGCCCGAATACCAGGTAATACAGGCCGCGGAACGCCTCATCGCGCACTTCATCCTGCGCTTCCAGTTTCGACTCGGCATTCATCCTTTTGATGGCAGCGGTTAACGACACCCCTTCTGTTTCCAGCCTGGTCATCAGGCCCGAAAGGTAAGTGTCTGTACTCAGTTCGGTGCCCTTGTATGCACCGGTGATGTTTTGCGCAACAGCGTCGACTTCAGTTGTACGGCAGTTGCCAATTAATTTAGTAATCATAGTATTAATTTTATGTCAGAACCTTACACGGGATGAGAAAAAAGGATGCAGGGTTCTGACGGGTTTAGTCAGAAGCAGTGTTTCAATCAGGGCCAACCCGGTGTTTCGTTATGGGAGCAGCTACAAACTCCCCAGTGCTCACTTTTTGTCCGGGAAGCCTGAGGCACATCTCCCAGTCTTCACTTTTTCTCCGGGGACGCTTGGGGTAAACTCCCCAACCTTCACTTTTCGTTCGGGAAGCGTGGGGCACATCACCCAAGCTCCACTTTTTGTCCGGGGAAGCGTGGGGCAAACTCTCCAGCCTCCATTTTTTGTCCCGGGAGGTATGGGGCATACTCCCCAATCCCATTTTTCATCCGGTGGAGCATTAAATAAACAGGCACGGGTCCGGGCTGACTCAGATTGAAAAAGAACGCACCCGCCTGCTGCGGGTCAAATGCTACACCGGCTGCTGTATTACACAGCACAACCGTAGCGCGATCCTTTTTCCTTTTTTACCTATAAGAAGCCTGATTTTGTTGGTCGGCTTGCAGGGTACTTCTGTGAAGAAGATGTCTAAAAGTATAAAAAGTTTTTTAAATTAGCAAACGAAAAACTAAGATTTTGAAACCTTTACCCAAAACAGTACCCTTTCGATTTCCGAAATTTGACATTTCTGTATCTGATAAAGATTCCGGTGTGAGCACAAACAGCGCCTGTTTTGGAGCACAAGCGGATGCATACGCCCTTCAAAATTAGCCAGCGATTATTTTCTTAAAATATGAATGGCATAATAAGCATCGAACAAATTTTTTATTATTTTTATACCAAACAACAACCCTTGCGTCCACATGCCGTTGCCCATTATCATATTAAAGGAATTGAACCACAAAGGGAGGAGTTATATTGCTTTGTATTTTAAGTACGATCGGGAGCTGATATCCCATACGAGGCAACTGGAAGGCGTGAGGTGGAGCGCATCAAACAAATGCTGGTATATAAGCGATTCTGAAAATGTGATTGAAACTCTGTTTACACACTATACTAATGTAGCACAACTCAACAATCTGACGAAGTATAGTTTTGGCCCGGAAGGGATTAAAGAGCGTCAACTTCAGATCAGGTTAAACGAAGAATCCCGCCGGTTTAAACGTTTCCTCGAAGGAAGAAGATACAGCCAAAGTACAGTCGGAACCTATACCTCTTTTATTTCTTCATTTTTACGATACACAAAAAAGGAAGTAAGGGATCTGGAAAGTACGGATGTTGAAAAGTATTGTGAAGATGTATTGGCAGCAAAGAAAAAAGCCATCAGTACACACCGTCAGTTTATTGGTGCTGTAAAACAATTTAAAGTAATGCATCACGAGCTCGATTTTGAACTACCTGAAGGTTTGCGCCCCAGGCCGTCACGGTTTTTGCCGGTGGTATTGTCGAAAGAAGAAGTGCTAGCCATACTTCGGGCAACCAAAAACCTGAAACACCGGGCAACATTAGCCATGATTTATGCTTGTGGGCTGAGAATAAGCGAAGTGATTAATTTAACAATTTCGGATATTGATTACAACAGAAAACAGGTAAGAATATACCAGGGGAAGGGACGAAAAGACAGATATGTTGTGTTGGCAGAAAGCATCATGCCTTTACTGGAGAATTATTTTAATACCTATTTGCCTAAGAATTTCTTTGTTGAAGGAAAGGAAGGCCAGAAATACAGTCAGGAAAGCATACGGAAATTTTTAAAGAAATCGTGTAGAGAAGCCGGTATCAGGAAGCGGGTGACACCGCACACGTTACGCCATTCGTATGCAACACATTTATTAGAAGGAGGTGTAGACATCCGGCACATTCAGGAGTTGTTAGGGCACAACGATCCCAAAACAACGATGATTTATACCCATGTAAGCAATGATGATCTCAAACAAATACAGAGTCCATTGGACATCGCATTTAAGGAACTAACAGAAAGAGAAAAACAGAACCCAAAACTACCGAATTTACCCCCTAAATAGGTGTTATTCGTACCTTTGGTACAAATAAAAGAAGTTA
>JAFGYB010000020.1 GCA_016936355.1 Bacteroidales bacterium
AATTTCAAAGATTAATACAAATCCGATTTCATTTTTGTAGCATTTTGAAACAACATCCATTATGACAAAAGAAAACAAATCCCAGGTTGAAGGTGACGTAAGCGTGGAACAAAAACTCATTGCACTCTATAACCTGCAACAAATCGATTCACAAATTGACCGAATTCAAATTATTCGGGGTGAATTACCGCTTGAAGTGGAAGACCTGGAAGACGAAATAGCCGGACTGGAAACCAGAATTTCCAATCTTCAGGAAGAAAAAGTAAAATTTGAACAATTCATTACAGAAAAGGAAAACAGCATTACGGAAAGTAAAGCCCTTATTAAAAGATACGAAGAGCAGCAATCCAATGTGCGCAACAACCGTGAATACGATTCACTGACTAAAGAAATCGAGTTTCAAAATCTAGAAATTCAACTTTCAGAAAAGAAAATCAAGGAATCAAAATTCCGTATTGAAAATATTGACAACGACATCAACGAGATCCAGGAAAGAACGACCATGCGTCAACAGGATCTGGAAGCAAAAAAATCGGAACTGAACAGCATTATTGCCGAAACTGAAAAGGAAGAAACAGACCTGGTGACCAATTCAAAACAAAACGAAGAATTCATTGAAGATCGTTTGTTGAGTGCTTATAAACGCATCCGGAAGAACTTCCGTAACGGACTGGCAGTAGTTCAGATTCAAAGAGATGCCTGTGGTGGTTGCTTCAATAAAATACCACCCCAGCACCAACTGGATATCAAACTCCACAAAAAGATTATCGTTTGTGAATACTGTGGACGTATTTTGGTTGACGATGAAATCGTGAACCATGCTAATGAAAAATAATTTTTTTGATATATGAGTTTCAAAAAAGCAGCCTTCCGGCTGCTTTTTTATTTTAAGGCAGTTCGTATTCTGTTCACAATCTGTTCCAGGTCATCATCAGTTGTAAAAATCTGAACATTTTCTAATGTATACTTTTCAATGAATTGAGTAATGAAGTCTGAACGCACGGTAACAAGTAAGGACTTATTATTTCTGAGAAGCGAATCAAAAATGGGATGCCACACATTTCCCGATAACTCAAACTTTCCCATTTCATCCATCACAAATAAATCTGCCCGATTGAGGATTCCCTGCTGAAGCATCTGTTCACCCCATAGAATCACCTCAGGATCGAAATAAAATCGTCCCAGTGCAATCCATCCATCCGTCACCTGTGTTGTGCACAATGTTTTTTCCACAGATCCTTGAATATCCGCCAACGTAAAACCACTCCTCATCCCTCCTTCCCAGCTTCCTTTTGCAACAAAGCCCGCAGTTCTGATTCCCGATTCTTCCAGCAAAGGCAGCAATTCTCCCAGTCGGGTGGTTTTGCCTTCACCCTGTCCACCGGAAAGAATAAAAATATTGTTTTCCATAGGAATGTTATCTGCATACAAATTTAAAAATGTAAGTCATTGCAAAAGGAAACACACCACACGAAAAAAACCATTTATTTTGCAACATGCAATACCACACCAATATTTTGGGAAAAATCAAGTCGCAAATACAACGACAACTGACTGATATCTATGATGAACGGGAAGCCGGAAACCTGGTTTCACTGCTTGTTGAACATTATTTCGGAATCAGCCGGTCCGAACTTGCCTTACAGCCCGATTACCGCCTTTCCGAATCAGAGATTCTTCAGTTGCACTTTGCTGCAAAAAGGTTGTTACAGCATGAACCGATTCAGTATATTCTGGAACAGGCATCCTTTTTTGGACTTAGGTTGTATGTAACTCCCTCGGTGCTTATTCCCCGACAGGAAACCGAGAGTTTGGTTTCGGAAGTGCTGTCCTCGGCCAAACCGAATACGAAGATTCTGGATATCGGAACCGGTAGCGGATGCATTGCGCTGGCCCTCAAATCCAAACTCCCTAACGCAGAAGTTTCGGCCTTAGACGTTTCTGAAAGTGCAATTGAGATTGCCGAAAAGAACGCCCGCGAAACTAATCTGAAGATCCTATTGATTCAAGATGACATACTGAATCCAAAACGGGTGGACCAAGAAGCTCAATTCGATATTATCGTAAGCAACCCACCTTATGTGACCGAAAAAGACAAGAGTCAGATGAATGCCAATGTGCTGCTTTGGGAACCAGGCCAGGCGTTGTATGTAACGGATGAGGATCCCTTGCTCTTTTATCAACACATCTCTGATTTTGCCCGAAAACATCTTACCACGGGGGGACAGTTGTATTTCGAGATCAATGAAAATTTCGGAACAGAAACAGTTCATCTGCTCACACGGAAAGGTTTTACAGATGTTGTACTCCTACCCGATTTGAACGGAAAAGACCGTTTTGTTAAAGCGGTTTTTGAAGACCGGAAATAAGCTCAGCCCTTTCCAGTATATTTCCAAAATAATTCATCGAGGAAATACCTTGTCTTGTGGTATATACCCGGGCTGTTGGATTCCCGGGAACCGACAATATTGACACGATGTACTCTGTATTCATCCACAAACTGATCCAGTCCCTCTTCCTGGTCCGCCAAATTCATTTGAAGATAGACTACAAACAACGGTTTTTCCTTTTCCTGAGCGTAATCAACAGCCGCTATTGTACCCTCATCCATTTTTTCATCGACGAAAACCAAAACGGCATCGCTGTCATCAACATTCAACCGGGTACGAACAACCGGATCGGATGACCCGGCTTCCTGCAAAGGATATTTGGGATCTATAATTCCGTCTTCTGCTATCCGTCCTTTCGGACACCACCCGCCACATGGAATCTTATATTCTAATGCGAAATCTAATGCTGCTCTGTCAACACCTGTCTGGCCTCCTGAATTAATCTTCAGCCAATCAATCATACTTTATTCTTCAGTTTAATAAAATCACGTTGCGATTTATACAAATTCACCGTCTGCAAAAGCAAGTTCTTACTTTCAGAAAGCAAATTTAAGTAAAGAATACTGTTTCTGGTTCCCACAACGCCATTTTTAATGCGCCGAACCTGATTTCTACGGTTCCTGTCCAAAAGGCTTAAGGCGTGTTTCTGCATCTCGAGGAGCTCGTCCTGATTAGCAAAATTGGAACGCAGAATACTGTACATTACCTGTTTAACAATTTTCTCCACCTGAGCAGATATCTCTTTTAACTCGGTGATTTGTTCCGGGCGCAATGGTTTGTGGTTGTTATCCACATGATCCATGGCCGGCTTCGCAAAGAAGGAAACACTATGCACCATTTCACGCATGTAATCCAAAACCTCCACCAGGTAATAAGCTGAATCCACAGAATCTTCTCGCAACCTGTCAATAATCACATTCACATGGTTCTTAAGATATTTGGTCCGCGCCGCCATTTCATCAATGGTCTTAATCGTCCTTCTGAGGGTTCTAATGTTTTCCGCCTCCAATCCGGAAACCACATGATTGTATTCACGAACGATTTTTTTCAGATTGGCAACCAGGGTAGCATTGGAACGTTCCATCAGGTTTTCTTCAGTAATTCCATAAACGCCCTCGGTTTCCACCATGCGTTCATCTTCTTTCTTTTTATGGAATAAATGTGACCGATAGACCAGTACAACAATCAGGATCATGAATACGGCTATCGTGATGGGACCACCATAATAATAGGCGAACACAATAATAAACGATATGGTAAAGGCAGTAAAGGCCGTTAAGAACCAGCCCCCAACCACAGAAAACACACCAGAAATTCGATACACTGCACTTTCTCTTCCCCATGCTTTATCAGATAATGAACTACCCATGGCTACCATAAAGGTTACATATGTGGTGGACAAAGGCAGAGTCAATGAAGTACCCAGAGCAATCAGCACACTGGAAAGTACCAGGTTAACGGATGCTCTGATCAGGTCAAAGGCCGGCATATTCGGATCATTTTTGATAGCCTGATCTTCCAGCACCTGAAATTGTTTGTCAATAGCTCTGGCCATCCGGGAGGGAATAATCTTTCGCATCCCTTTGGAAATATTCAACGAAGACCGGACCAGAGCCTTGGATAAAGCATTGGCTTTAAATCGTTCGTCACCCACATCCTGACGGCTGAGATCCACGGAAGTTTTAATGACCGATCTTGCTTTCCGTGAAAAAGCCAACGTCAGTACCATAACCAGTCCTGCCAGCAACAAAAACAAAGTAGGAGTAGCTACTTTACCACTCATGGCAATCATCGACAACGAGTTGGGATCGGATCCGGGTGATTGTTTGAAAATTTCAAAAGCATTGTAACCGGCAATAGGCACCCCTATAAAGTTCACCAAGTCGTTGCCCGCAAAGGCCATGGCCAGTGAAAAGGTTCCTACCAGTACAATGGCCTTCAGTATGTTTACCTTAAAAATCCAGTTTAACAACTGCAAAAACAACGTCCAGAAAATAAAACTGTAGACCAACAACAAAAATGTATTGTTGTTGAGCCAGTCTTTGGCTTCCTGTGGAATAACACTGGCTCCGTTAGCTCCTTTTATAATGATAAAATAGGTAATAGCAGTAAAAGCTAGCCCCCCCCAAAGACCACCAAACCATTTCATTCTCTTTTTATAATTGAATGAAAAGATGATCCGGGCAATGTATTGAACAATCGCACCAATGATAAACGCCACAGCTACCGAAAACAGGATTCCGGAAATAATTGCCAATGCCTTCCCGGTATTGATAAAATCTCCCAGCGTCAACGTTTCGTTGAGGTTTGAAATCAAATGATGATCAAAAAGAAACTGTTTAAATACTGCCATGCTCTCAGGGGAGGCGATTAATTTGATCGTAGCCATCCCTACCGCTGCACCCAACAACTCAAATACAATGGAAACGGTGGTCGATGTAGGCAAACCGAATGTATTAAACGTATCCAGCATAATGATATCTGTAGTCATAACCGCCAGAAAGATGAGCATGATCTCCGAAAAATAGAACATCTCAGGATGAAAGATTCCCTTACGGGCTACTTCCATCATTCCGCTGGAAAAAATGGCTCCTACCAAAACACCCAAAGCAGCCACCAAAATAATCACTTTGAACGATGCTACTTTTGAACCAATTGCTGAATTCAGGAAATTAACAGCATCATTGCTCACCCCCACAATCAGATCGGATATAGCTAAAATGAACAATATCCCTACAATAACCAGATAAAAATTTTCCATGTTTGTAATTTGCGCAAAAATATAAAGAAAGATATCAGAGTTTTTGGAGACCAATGTTAATTAAATATTAAGAATGGACGGAAACACCTAGATATCAAATTAAATATCAATTATTTAGAATGATTAAAATTTGGCTTCATTTCCAGATTATACATAATAAATGAATAAATATCCGTCGCCTCGTCAATTTGCTTGGTCGTGGGCTTACCGGCACCATGCCCGGCTTTGGTTTCAATACGAACCAGCGCAGGATGAACAGGCGAAGCATCGGCCTGAAGTGTAGCCATAAACTTAAAGGTATGGGCCGGCACTACACGGTCATCATGGTCAGCAGTTAAAGCCAGGGTAGCTGGGTAAACCACTCCCTTTTTTATGTTATGCAAAGGAGAATAGTGGTACAAATATTCAAACATTTGCTCACTGTCGTCGCTTCTTCCGTAATCCGAAGCCCAAGCCCATCCAATGGTAAATTTCTGATAACGCAGCATATCCATCACTCCTACCATCGGAATCGCCACTTTGAACAACTGTGGTTGCTGTGTCATTACAGCACCGATCAGCAGTCCGCCGTTTGATCCGCCCATGATCGCCAGTTTTTGACTGCTGGTATATTTTTTAGTAATCAGATATTTTGCGGCAGCAATAAAATCGTCAAATACATTTTGCTTGTGCATTTTGGTTCCGGCCTCGTGCCAGTCTTCACCGTATTCACCTCCCCCCCGGATATTAGCCATAACATAAATCCCTCCTTGTTCCAGAAAAGCCATACGACTGATACTGAATCCTGGAGTCAGGCTGATATTAAAGCCACCATATCCATACAACAGCGTCGGATTGTTTCCATCCAGTTTCAAGCCCTTTTTATGGGTAATGAACATCGGTACCCGTGTACCGTCCTTGCTTTTATAAAACACCTGTTGCGTTACAAAATCATCCGGATTGAAGTCCACTTCCGGTTGCTTCATCAATTGTGTCTCTCCGGTTGTCACATTGATCTGATAAATGGTGTTGGGAACCGTGAAAGAGGTAAAACCAAAAAAGGCTTCATTATCTCCTTTTAGTCCGCTAAACCCGCTTATTGTTCCGATCCCGGGCAACGGTAGCTCACGAATAAATCTTCCTTCCGTATTGTAAAAATAACCTCTACTGCTGGCATCTTTCAGGTATTGAGCAAACAGATCACCTCCAACCAAACCAGCCGATTGCAGTACTTCTTTTTCCTTATTCTTTTCCGGTAAAACCACAACGCGTTTGGAAGGATGATTAAAATCGATTTTGATCAGCTTATAAAAAGGAGCTTCTTCATTGGTCAGCACCAGCAACTGATTGCCCAGATGCCCTTCCACAGAATAGTCGTACTTAAAGCCCTTTGCGAGCTTCACAAAATGCAATCTATGTACATCATTTAATTTTGCAGCATACAGTGCATTTCCGCTGGTGGATTCCGATTCACTGATAATCAGAAACTGTTCATCACGGGTTGTATATGCATAATAGTTACGCAACGGGTACTTTTTGTTTTCAAAGATGATTCGGTCGTCTTTTTGCGGGGTTCCCAACACATGATAATACACTTTATGAAAACGGTTTTGCTGCGAAAGCTCTTCACCCTTTTTGGGCTCACCGTAAGCCGAATAGAAAAACCCGTTTCCTTTCCAGGAGATACCCGAAAATTTTACCCACTGAATATGGTCGGATAGCATCTTCCGGGAAGCTATTTCCATAACCAATATTTCATTCCAGTCGGATCCTCCTCTGGCCACACTGTAAGCAAGATATTTACCGTTTTTTGAAACCGAAAGAGAAGAAAGCGCTACGGTTCCGTCCTCAGAAAGTTTATTGGGATCCAGTAACACTTCGGGTTCTGAAGTCAGTGTCTTCTGCACATACAAAACACTCTGATTTTGCATTCCATTGTTTTTAAAGAAGAAATACAAACCGCCTCTTTTAAAAGGAATGCCGTATTTGGGGTAGTTCCAGATTTGTTCCAGTCTCTTTTTCAGATCTTCTCTGAATGGTATCTTTGAAAGATAGGAATGGGTCAGTTCGTTCTCCGCCTTAACCCATTCTTTGGTATCTTTTGAATTTTCATCTTCAAGCCAACGATAGGGGTCAGCAACTTGATGTCCAAAATAGGTGTCTACAGTATCCACTTTTTTTGCTTTAGGATATTTTAACTCTGCCTGCTTGGGGTGTGGTGTACATCCTGCCATTAAAAGCCCGGCAAAAATCATAAAAAACAGTGTATTTTTCATCTCATTTTTGGGATTAGGTTATTTTTTCTAAAGATAGTGAAAAACAGTCTTTCATAAAATGATATCATCCAGAAGTTTGCAGCTGTTCCTTCACATCCAGCGCATCCCTTAGCCCATTGCCCAATGTCATGAATGAAAGCACCAGAATTACGATGGCCACTCCCGGAATTATCGCCAAATAGGCTGAATTCAGCACGATGAATCCATAGTATTCTTTAATCATATTTCCCCATGAAGGCATGGGCGGCTGAACACCTATACCCAGAAAACTTAAACCGGCTTCGATGAGAATGGCCGATGCAAAATTGGCAGCAGAGATCACTATTACGGGACTCAATATATTCGGCAGAATATGCCTGACAATAATCCGAAAACGGGAATATCCCAGGGCCACCGCTGCTTCCACATATTGTACTTCACGGGTACGAATCATCTCTCCCCTGACAATCCGCGCTACTTCCACCCACATAGTCAGCCCTACAGCGATGAAAATCTGCCAGAATCCCTTTCCCAAGGCAAAGGTGATGGCGATCACCAAAAGTAAAGTAGGTATGGACCAAACCACATTGATCAGCCAACTGATAAAGTCATCGGTTCTCCCTCCAAAATAGCCACCCAATGATCCCAGAAAAATACCCACCAACAAAGAAATAGCCACAGAAATAAACCCCACGGAAAGACTGACACGGGTTCCCAAAACCAGTCGGCTTAACAAATCTCTGCCAAACTGATCGGTTCCCAACCAATAGGTTTTGCTGATCAAATTGTTTTTTTCTATTTCTTTTTTAAGTACTGCCGGTGTCGATTGTTCGTAGGCACCATTGATTAACTGGTAGTGGATCTTTCTCCGACTATACGTTTCCTTTGCCTGAAGCGGATAAAGCACATCCGCCAACCCAAAACGTTCCGTCAGCCCATCGTGATCGGCATCATACACTTTTACAACAACCTGATCCTTTGAGTAATATAACGAATCGATCGGAACATAGATATAGTTACTCTTCCGTCCCTCAAACATTTTTTCTATCCAGGGTTGCTGCACTTCCGGGGCATTCTTACGGATTTTCAGCATCCGGATATGGAAACCGGGTTTCCGGGTAGCCAGTTCCAGAATTTGCCGGTTGGCATCGGGTGTATGATCGGGAATAAAGAAATAGGCAAACACGCCGATAAGAACAGCCAATAAAATAACAAATAATGCGATCATGGATAGAAAATTACGCATGAATTTTCTTCTGGCTAAAGCCCACAGTGAACCGGATTTTTTTGTGTTATTTAGATTGGACGACATCAAACCAAAAATAGACAAAAAATATCATACATTTTTCTTAAAAAAGATGCTGCTGAATCTTTTTGATGTGATACAAATTTTAGGGCGAAAGTTTTTGAAAATAGTTCTTGACGATAAAAATTTATTGTATATTTGCCGACCCAAAAACGGTGGATGTAGCTCAGTTGGTTAGAGCACTGGATTGTGGTTCCAGGGGTCGTGGGTTCAAGTCCCATCTTCCACCCACCAGACCGCTTTTTTAGCGGTCTTTTTTTATGCATAAAAAAATCCGGCTCAAATGAACCGGATTTTCCATTTTATAGCTTTTCAGAATTATACATCAATGTTTGCATATTTGGCATTTGCCTCAATAAATTCACGGCGTGGTGCCACCTCATCCCCCATCAGCATGGAGAACACACGGTCGGCCTCCGATCCACTATCAATGTTTACCTGACGCAGGATGCGGGTTTCCGGATTCATGGTTGTAGACCAGAGTTGTTCCGCATTCATTTCCCCCAAACCTTTGTAACGCTGGATGTGCAATCCTCTGTCGGTACCGTCAGTAGAGAGTTCTTTAACCAGTTCCGCACGCTCTTCTTCGGACCAGCAATAACGCTCAGTTTTTCCTTTCCGGATCAGATACAACGGTGGAGTAGCAATATACACATGGCCCCGTTCAATCAGTTCGCGCATGTAGCGGAAGAAGAAAGTCAGGATTAAGGTGGCAATGTGGCTTCCGTCCACATCGGCATCGGTCATAATAATCACCTTATGATACCGGAGACCATCCAGGTTTAATGCTTTACTGTCTTCTTCAGTACCAATCTTAATCCCAAGGGCTGTATAAATATTTTTAATTTCTTCGCTTTCGAAAGCCCTGTGAGGCAAGGCTTTTTCGACATTCAGAATTTTACCACGCAACGGAAGAATCGCCTGAAAACGGCGGTCTCTTCCCTGCTTAGCAGTTCCACCGGCCGAATCACCCTCCACCAGGTATATTTCCGAAACTTCAGGATTCCGCTCAGAGCAATCGGACAGTTTTCCGGGAAGACCGGAACCAGACAATACATTCTTCCGCTGAACCAGTTCCCGTGCTTTACGAGCAGCATGACGCGCCGTAGCAGCCAAAATCACTTTCTGTACAATGGTACGTGCTTCTTTGGGGTGTTCCTCCAGATAAACATTCAAGTGCTCACTCAGCATCTGATCCACAACCCCCATCACATCCGAATTCCCCAATTTAGTCTTTGTCTGACCTTCAAACTGAGGTTCGGCTACTTTAACAGAAATCACGGCAGTTAGCCCTTCACGAAAGTCGTCACCGTTAATATCGAATTTTAACTTAGCCAGGGCACCTGATTTTTCGGCATAGTTTTTCAACGTACGGGTAAGCGCCCGTCGGAAACCAGCGAGGTGAGTACCCCCTTCGTGGGTATTGATGTTGTTCACATAGGAATGCAGGTTCTCTGTAAACGAAGTATTGTACTGCATGGCTACCTCAATGGGGACCCCGTTTTTCTCGCCTTCCATGGTGATCACTTCCGGAACAAGCTTTTCACGACTCATATCCAGGTAATCGATAAAATCAGCCAGTCCGTTTTCAGAAAAATAGACTTCCTGTTTAAACTCACCGGATTCATCTTTTTCCCGTTCGTCAAACAGGGTCAGACGGATGCCTTTGTTGAGGAAAGCCAGTTCACGCATACGGGTTGCCAGAACAGAGAAATCATAATGGATCACATTGAAAATGGATTGATCCGGTTCAAAATAAATGTCCGTTCCTGTTCGATCCGTCTCTCCAATCACTTCCACAGGCATCAGAGGTTTCCCCTGACTGTATTCCTGCTTAAAGACCTTCCCTTCCCGGTGAATGGTAGCCACCAATTTACTCGAAAGTGCGTTCACACAACTAACACCCACACCATGCAAACCACCAGAAACTTTATAGGAACCTTTATCAAATTTACCACCAGCGTGTAAAACAGTCATTACAACTTCCAGGGCCGAACGATTTTCCTTTTCATGAATACCTGTAGGAATCCCCCTACCGTTATCCGAAACCGTAATTGAGTTCCCCTCGTGAATGGTCACAAATACTTCGGTACAGTAACCAGCCAACGCTTCATCAATGGAGTTGTCGACCACCTCGTATACCAGATGGTGTAAACCACGTTCACCGATATCACCAATGTACATAGCCGGACGTTTCCGAACGGCTTCCAGCCCCTCCAATACTGTGATATTATCCGCAGTATATTGCTGATGACCTTGTTTTCTTTCTTCTTCTGTCATAAAATCTATTCTTAATAAAATCTGCCTTGGGCAGAAACATGCAAAGGTACAAAAAAATGCATTTTGTTTGGCTTTTTCAAGACACTGAAACAGGAACTTTTCAACACACTTAAATTCAAAATCCAGCTACATAGCAAGGTTTATAAATAACTAAATACAAGTTATTTATGATTTTTTAACAATTTCAAAATTGTTTAATTTTTCACAAAAGTCAGAACCGGTAGGATGCCCCCAACATGACTTCGATTCCGGCAACAGGATATTCATTAAATTGCCAGTACTGTTTGTTGAGCAGATTGGTAACTTTAACAAAACCTGACAGCTGTTTATCAAACCGGTAATTCCCGCCCAAATTTACATCTACATAGGCCGGTAACCGGTAATACGGATTCGACACAACTGAACCGCCCGACAGGAATCGGTGAGCGGCCCACCGTTCACCAACATAAGCTGCCTGAATCCATCCACTGGCTTTTTTTGTAACCCGGACGGAGGATCCCAGCTGCACCTCAAGATCAGGCTCGTACAAAGGTTTCATGCCGTTATCCAATTGGAATTCCTGGTATTTACCGGTAAGCCACACTTTAACATTCGGTGCATTTTCATAGGACAAACCACCGGAAATATAAAATACATTGCCATTGGCATAAGACACATAAAAAGCATTTTTCACAAACCGCATCACTGAATCCGAAGCAGGAATTCGATAGGTATTCGACCACACATAATCGAAAAAGGCCTTATTCTTAAAGTATTTTACACCGGCTTCCATTTCAAACCCGAGTCTTCGGGCAAAATTACCATTGAAACCGGCATGGACCGAAAACTGATCATTCTCCCACTGGTAGGAATTATCAAATGAATACAAAAATGGATTGGCCGTAACCAGGCTATAATAGCTGTTCTTTTTTAAACCGCCGTCCACACCTGCAAAGAGGGAGAATGCCTCCGGTATAATATTCATCCGGACATTCAGGAAAGGATAAGCATACAATTTCTTCCCCAAAGCCTGAAGCCATTCAACATGTACCCCTGCCCTCAATGAAAAAATGCCGTACCGGGCATCAAAATAAGGCAGCAGACTCAGAAAATTATCTCTTCGGGTTTGATACGTATTTTTCTCCCGATAGAATGAATAGTTTCCTTCCACTCCCAACTGTTGATGGTTAAAGACATTGGTTACCTCAAATGCCTTATGCACGTCAAAGCGGGCATCTGCATGCCATTCATCCATTCCAAAACGGTCACCAAAATAATAACCTTTGGCTGTAATCTGATAATGAAGCTTGTCAAAATTCCGGTAGGTATCACCGAAAGAAACAGATGCTGATCCCAGTTGATAAAGCTGCTTCAGCTGATCATTGTTTTTGTTGTAAGTCAGCGTGTCTCCCAAGGTATTGTATCCGTAATACCGTAATGTATTGATTCTGTAGCCGGCTTCCAGCGACAATACATGATACGGAAAGAACTTTTTAAACGATGTCTCAGCCAGGGTTGTTGAATGCGGAGAAGGTAGATAGTTTTTAATATTTAGAAACGAGGAAAAATGATATAAATGTACATTCCACCGGTACGAATCTTCCTTTCCCTGACTATGAAAAAGTTCGGCATAAGGGGTCATGCGACTTCCAAAACCTCCCCTTACCAGATTATTCCAGTTTTCGAGCGGAACATAAGTATCCACAGGTTCAGGCTTCATAGTCTGAAGAGTGATTTTTGTCGGAACAGCACCGGGTAGAGAAAGTGCTGAACCGGTACCTGAAGGGATATTGATTTTATAATCTGTCGGTTGCCAGTATTTCTGAAAAGCCTGACGGATGACGGGGCGTGAGGTACCGTAAATGGTAACATTCTCACTGTGTCCACTCTGCAAACTATCCGCCGAATTTTGGGCGTCTGCACCCGTTGCCATAAAAAGTAAGGCTGCAGTCACCAAAAATAGATACTTCATTCTTCTGTTCATGATCCAAAATCTTTGCGCATTATTTCTTTTCATTGCTCTTTTTTTCCTGGGGCAGTAATGCCAATTTTTCTCGGGCAATTTTCTTCAAATCATTTCCCGGATAATTATTCAAAACACTCTTCAATGTTTCCCTGGCCTGAAATACATTCCCCCTGGCAGCATAAGTATCGGCCAGCAAAATAAACCCTTTTGCCACCCAGTAAACTTCATTAGGGTATCGATCGGAAAGAGAAAACAATACTTTCTCCGCTTCCGGATACTTTTTAGAATTAAAATCCAGTTGAGCCATCTCGTACATGGATTCCGCTCCTGGTGCTCCCTTTGACAAACGGCTTGTTATCTCAAATTCAGTCATTGCCTTTTTCAGATCCCCTTGAACAAATGCTGCTTTAGCCAATACAAAATGAGCAAAAACCAATTGGTCCTCTGAAGCTCCCTTAGTTTGCAAAAGCTCATTGGCAACATCACTGGCAGCACCCATATTCTGTAATAAATAAGCCGAACGCATACTACCGTCGAGTGCTTCCAGTCTGAGAGAAGCATTCTCAGTTAGTGGCAACAACTTATGGTAATCGTTATAGGCATCATGATATGATTTCCTGGCATATTCCATTCTTGCCGCACGAATTAGTGCCGACAGGGTATAGTCGTTTTGTGGAAAGTCAATGATTTTGTTGTAGTAATGAATGGCCTGTACCGTATCGTTTCTTTTCGCGTAGCATTCGGACAGGTAATTGTAGGCTTTTAGCCTGAATCCGCCCTGTGGGAACTGGCTCAGATAGCTTTTCAACGAAGAAATGACTTTGTTACAATTTCCGTTCAAATAGGCATCTTCCCCTACAGAGAAGGTCAGAGAATCTTCCTGACTGTGAGAAACCTGAACAAAACTAAGGGTTTTGGCATAAGCAAAATACTGGCTTAGATTTCCCTGATCTTTATAGATGCTTTCCAGCGTAGACAAGGCTACACGAGCCTCTTCAGTAGCCGGATAGGAAGCAATCACCTTCTTCAATACTGAGATTGCCTGTGCATTCTGATTATTTTTGTAATACAACAGTCCCATTTTCACCAATGCCTTTCGGGCAAAACTGGTGCCTGGTCTCTCGTTCACCAATTGATTGAAGTAAACGATAGCCTGTCGCGGACTGTTCAAAGCACTGCTGTAAGTATCGGCCATATCATAGATGGCATTACCGTAATATTCGGAAGCCGGATAGCTACTGATCAGTGATTTCAATGTGCTCACTTTCGATTGAAAATCACCCTGTACGCCATAACAATAGGCTTTCTGATACAAAGCATACGGAGCATCTGACCTTCCGGTTCGGATCACACGATTGTAATACGTTAATGCTTTAGTGTAGTCCTGTAACATAACATAGCTGTCGGCAATTCTGAGCTCTGCATCATTAATCCAATCTTTATTTGTGCGCTCGCGACTGAGGTAACGCTGAAAAAACTCAATGGCCTGGCTGTATTTTTTTTCATTGAAATAAGCATAACCCAATCCATAGTAAGCTTTGGTATACAAAGCGGAGGCCGTTGCCCCTCTGCTGATCAGAAACTTCTTGTACGACTGCACAGCCTGACTGTATGCACGAAGCCAGTATTCTGTATTAGCCATCCAAAACAAGGTATTTAACTGCAGGTCATAATCAGGAGTAAAACGCAACGCTTTATTAAAATACAGAATCGCATCACGATACTGCCTGCCCTGATAAAGAGCAATCGCCTGTTGGTAAGTAAGTTGCTGATAGGCCTGTTGCAAGACTCTACCCGGATTCGGGTTTTTCTCAATGGAGGCAATAGCCATTTGTTTGTTGTTGGAACTCATATACAACTGAACCAAAAACCGGGAGGCTTGTTCCTTTTGTTCGGCAGTAGCTCCCGAGCTATGGATAAAATCTTCAACCAGGTTTACAGGATTCCTGTAGGGATCTCCTTTTTCCTTTAAAGTTAGATTGATGTAGGCAAATAGAGATTGTGCCGTTAATTCAGCATCAGCTTTCGACTGGTAAGCCGATACCCAGGCATTTTGAGCAAACCGATATTCTTTCAGTTTATAATAGGCACTTCCCAGATAATACCACGCACTTTGCTTCATCACACTTTCGGGGCCTGTAGTAATTCGCTGTAGACTGGAAACCGACTCGTTGTATTTTTCAGCATTAAACTGGGCCAGCCCCATACGGTAATATTCATCATCAGAAATGGAAGTTCGTGCATGAGTTACATAAGCTGAAAAATAAGGCAACGCATCTGCATATTTTTTCTGCTTGTACAATGCATTGGCAATAAGACGGTTCACTACGGGTTTCAACCTGTAATCGGCTTCTGGCAAAAAGGATTTCCCCAACTCTACAACTTTTTCGTATTGCCCTAATTCATAATAAGTTTGTAAAATCAGTGCGGGGACCTGACGCTTGTATTCAGGATCATCTTTTACCTCCAGGAAGTCCTTAAGTGCTTGATCATATTGACCGTTTTGGTACAAAATAAATGCATGATAATACCGGGCTGGTTTTGCATAAACAGTTTTGCTTTGCATGGCATCATTAAAATAAGGGATCGCCACCGACGTTTTTTTCATTTTCAGCAAACAAAAACCCTTTTCATATTCGAACTGAGCCTTTTGTTTTTTGTTCAGATGAGACGGATCAATTTTGTTGAATATCTCCAGGGCCAGATAATAGCGCCCCTTTTGGAAATACAGATCTCCCATCAACCAGTTAACCACAGGGATCCATGCGCTGGACGAATAATGATCGGAAAATGATGTGAGCCGGTACAAAGCATCCCCTTCTTTAAGCTTTACAGCACAATCGGCTGCATAAAAAGAGGCGTCCTCTGCCGTAATTCCCCCCCCGGACCGAGATGCTTTCAGATACTGATCCAATAATTCAAGGGCTGATCCGTAGTTTTTTTGTTCGTACAAATCCAGAGCCTGGTTGTACAGTTGTTTTGGACTCCTTTTAATCAAGGTTTCCTGAGCCTTTAAAGTGATCCCTAAAAACAGCAAAAAACCCATGAAAATGATCCTAACTCTTATACTCATAGATATCAGGTTTATAACAATAGTACCTGTTTCAATCAAACCAACGGTTTAGAAAATGAAACCAAATATGAAACGGGAAAAATAAAGATTTGTTTTAATCGAATAAAGATAGCTTTACAGAAGTTTTAAACAAGCTCCGGTCCGGGTCTTTATGTTTTTGAATTCTTTGGCAATACAAAAGTTTCTATTTTTTTCATCAGCAGGTTCGCATTGAGGGGCTTGGTTATGTATTCATCGAAACCGGCATCCAGACATTTCTTGCGGTCGCCAATCATTGCCATAGCGGTCTGGGCTATGACGGGCACTTTGTTATTAATTTTCCGTAATTCCTTTAAAATTTCAAATCCATTCATCCCCGGAAGCTTAATATCCAGCAATACCAGATTTATTTCGGGATGGTTCTTAAACAATTCCAGTCCTTTCTCACCATCCATAGCTCTTAAAACCGTGACACTTTCGTTCTTAAGTACCCTGTCCAAAAAGAGGGAACTGACTTTATCATCTTCTATGATTAGAAAAACCGAATCTTTTAACGCTTTTCTTTCGCCTCCGGGTTCAAGGGTTGCTTTTTCCGGAACCTCAATTATTACATGCTGGCCGGGTACCGTGAAATAAAACTGCGAACCGTATCCGTAAACCGATTGTACTTCAATTGTACCTCCCAGCAATTCAACCAGTTTCTTAACCAGAAACAATCCGATCCCGGTTCCTCTGTACAACCTCTTCGGATCGTCTTCCACCTTATAAAAGCGGTCAAACAAATTATCCAGGTGTCTGTCTTCAATTCCTATTCCGGTATCTTTCACAAAAAACACCAGCGAATCCTCACGAACAGAGAACCCATAGACCACCTCTCCCTTTTCTGTGAATTTCAAGGCATTATCCAGTAAATTCATCATGATTTGCTGCAGCCTGCTGCAGTCAACTGTAATATTGACCCGATCCTCAGGGACTTCCTTTACCAACCGGAACGTATCTTGATCCTTTTCTTTTAAAACGGAAAAAAACAAGACTTCAAGCCGATCCATCATCTGATTCAAATCACAAGGCCCTTCATTCAAATTGATCTGTCCCGATTCAATGAGAGACACATCCAGTATATCCCCGACTAACCGGAGCAACGCCTGATTTCCATCGTTGATAATTTCGCGGTAAGATTCCATATCGTCAGGAGACAACTTACCCTCTGCCAGCAGGTTACTAAATCCAACTATGGCATTCAAAGGGGTACGGATCTCGTGTGACATATTCGTCAAAAAGGAAGACTTCAGCTGATCGGACAGCACGGCTTTGCGGTATTCTTCATAGTAGTACCTTTTTACCAGAGACATTAGAAAAAAAGCAACAACCAGATAGATCAAAACAGACAAATACGAGTCGGTGATCTGGTCCATTTCAGTGGGATAGCTTCCGATCAATGCATTGAAATAATAATCGTAAGCGAACAGCCCTCCCACATTGGCAGAGATGACAATCACTGCCCAGAACAGGTGCCAACCGCTCAACATGAAAATAAGGTAACTATACAAAAGCACAATCAAGTATACCCAGGGCCCTTCCGATCCGTAGTTAAAATACCAGATAAGATTAATAAAAATCAGGATCAAAACGATAAAGACCCATTTAATAATATTTATATTTTCTGATTTTTTAGCAAGGAAATAAAGAACGGAAACCAAAATAACTCCGGCAAATGGAATCACAATCATATAGTTTCCAAAACCCAAAAAGTAGTTGCCCACTGCCGATATAAAAAAAAGAACAACGGTGACAATCATCATGGGCAAAAGAAAGCCACGCTCCAATGCTGTTGCATCGTTAGCGCTTAGCTTAAAATCAGCAAATAATATTTTTTTCAGATTTATCATTAAAAAGATGATGGTCTTTAGTGTCAAATCTATTTCTGAATACGTGCTATCTCCTTTAACAAAACCTCTTTATTCAAAGGTTTTGAGAAATAATCATTAAATCCGGCATTCAAACACACCTGTTTATCGGTACTCATGGCATGGGCCGTCAGGGCAAATACGGTTACCTTTTTATCAATCTTCCGTATTTCTTTCAGCGCCTCAAAACCATCCATCACAGGCATTTTGATGTCCATTAATATCAAACTGACATCCCGGTTTCTTTTGAACGCTTCCACTCCTTCCAGTCCGTTCATAGCATGTATCAGCTTATACGGACTATCCTTGAGTATGGCTTTATAATATTCCTGATTTGACATTTGGTCTTCAACTATTAAAATTTTCAACTTATCCCCTTCTTCCGGGACAATTTCTTCAACCTCCACGGTGCTTTTTGCAACAACATCCTTCACTTCCGCTACTTCCATTCCTACTTTCGGGACAGTAAAATAGAACTGCGACCCTTTACCAAACTCAGAATCAACCCAGATATTGCCGTTCAGAAGGTGAACAATCTTTTTGGTTAAATACAGTCCTATTCCCGTTCCCCTGTATAATTTCTTTTTATCGTCCTCAATTTTGTAGAACCGGTCGAACAAATAATCGATATGCGACTGTTTGATCCCTATACCTGTATCCTTCACATAGAAAACAACATCCTTCTTTTCCAGTTCGTATCCAAATTCAATGCGCCCCTCTTCGGTATATTTTATGGCGTTGTCAAGCAGGTTGATCAACACCTGTTTCAAACGTTCACAATCTGCCTTAACAATATAATTTTGATCGGGTGAAGTATTGAAAACCTGGATCCGCTGTATCCCGCTCGATTTGAGCTTAAGCTTATACATATCTTCCAGTTCACGCATAATTTTTTTCAACTCACATCCTTTGGTCTCAATTTTCAACTGGTCCGATTCAATCATCGAAACATCCAGGATGTCGTTGACCAGTCTCAGCAATGATTCGTTGCTGCTGTTGATAATTGAAACGTATTGCTTTCGTTCTTCATCACTAAGTTGCTCTTCAGCCAGTATATTACTGAAACCAACAATTGCATTCAAAGGCGTACGGATCTCGTGCGACATGTTGGCCAGAAATGAAGACTTTAACTGATCAGCCCTGCGAGCTTTCAGAAATTCTGAAATATAATTCCGTTTTGCCTGGCTCATCAGAACATACATAATGAACAAATAAAGGAATACCCCAAAATAAACATCGATAATTCTGGAATATACCGAGGGATATTTTCCCACAACAGTTGGGTTATTATACTCCACATAAAAAAGAATCAGTATGTTCAGTATCAGCAAGATTGAAACAAAAAGAAACTGCTTCCCGTCCAGCATAAAAATAAGGTAGCTGAAAAGAACTACAAAAAGGTACAGCACCGGACCATGAGTTCCAAAATTATAATACCACAAAAAATTAGTAATGGTAACAGTGATCAATACCAGCGCCCATTTTGAGAATTCAAGTCCCCGACCTGTTCGGGCCAAAAAGAAAAGCATCGAAAAAACAAATAAAGAAATATAGGGTATGATTTTAAGAACATGTCCAAAATCAAGTTCAATATTTATGAAGATAGCTACCAGCGAAAATAATGCGCTTGCAATGATCAGGGGATTAACAAAACTCTTTTTAAACTCAATATTCTCTGCCATTAGCCGGTTCGAAACAAACAGCTTCATACTTCTCTATATTTAATCAATATTTGTTTAAGTAAAAGTATCAAAAAAAGAATAAACTTTGGTTTGTTGATAAACATTTTCCAAATATTGGAAATTATTCCCTGGGTTTGAATACATTTGTTATGTAAACCTTTTTATATCTAAAAGTCCGATCAATGGAACATAAATTATTAGAAAAAGCATTCAACATCATTGATTTTGCAAAAACACACAATCTGGGACATGTTGCCACACATAAACTTATGGAACCCGGAGAGAAGAGACTCGAAATAGCCGGTGGAAAATATGTAACTTTTTCTTTGAGTGATTACCTCATGTTGATGCAGGATGAAAGAATCAAGCAAGGAGCCATTGAGGCCATTCAACAAAACGGATTCAACCTCTCCATTTCCAGAGAGTACATGAGACTGAATATAGTAGATGAAGCGGAAGAGATTTTATCCCAGGTGTTTGGCAATCCTGTAGTACTTTTCCCAAAAACAACGTTGGCTCATGTGGGTGCTCTACCTCTGTTAATAGATAAAAAAGATGCCATCATAATGGACCATCATGCCCATTCAACCATTGCCATGGCTGCTGATATTTCCAAAGCCCACGGCACTCATCTGGAACTGATACGGCACAACAATATGGAACTTTTGGAAGAAAGAATTCTGGAGCTCCGAAAGGATCACCCGAAGATATGGTATCTCGCCGACGGTGTTTATTCCATGCATGGAGATGTAACCCCGGTTAAAGAGTTGCACCAGCTTATGGATAAATACGATGAATTCTATACCTATATTGACGATGCTCATGGCATCAGCTGGACCGGTCCCAATGGAAGCGGTCATGTGCTGGCACAGGGCAAACAACATCCGAAAATGGTTTTGGCTGTCTCTTTCGGTAAAGGTTACGGAGCCGGTGGTGGGGCTATTGTATGCCCCAACGAAACAATAAAAAAACAATTGGTGTATTTGAGCGGCCCCCTCATGTTTACCGGACCGCTTGAATCTTCGACATTGGGCGGATTGATTGCCGCTTCCAAAATTCACCTCAGCCAGGATATTGTTGACTTACAGAACCAACTGAAAGAACTGATCGACTATTTCTATGACCGTGTTCAGGAGATGGGTCTTCCTTTGGCTGATTATACACGAACTCCGACCGCCTATTTTCCGGTTGGAAAACCCATGACTGTTTTTGAATTTGCGAAAGCCGTTTTCGACCACAACATGACTATTACAGCAGGTCTGTTCCCGGCCGTTCCCTTCTTCAATGCAGGAATCCGTGTTCAGCTTACCCTTTACCAGGAAAAAGCCGACATCGACCGGTTACTTCAGGTCATGAAAGCAACCTATGAATATCAGGAAAAAAACAAAGACTTTTCTATAGAAAGTGTGCTGAAAAGATTCAAGAATTAAAAAAAACCGTCGGACCTGTAAGCGGGATTCTGTCTCCCGATATTTCGGGACTTCCATCATTTATCTTGGCCCTGTGTCACCACAGGGCTCCAGCAGCCTACCCACCGGCATCGAACGGGCAGCCCTTATCCCGCCGAAGCGGATCTGCCGGTATATTTGGCCTTGCAACCCATAAGGTTTACCCCACGATCCTGTCACCAGAACCGCGCGTGGGCTCTTACCCCACGTTTTCACCCTTACCCCGTCGAAACGAGGCGGTAATTTTCTGTGGCACTTGCTGTGTGCACTTTTCAGTGTACCCTTCCTGTTAGGAAGTATGGTGCCCTGTGTTGTCCCGACTTTCCTCCCTGTTTTCACAAAGCGATGGAACAGTCCGACGGCGCTGCAAAAATAAGGCTTTTGTGCACTGCTTCAACCTCCAACACGACAGAGAAGGAGGTCTAGTTATTTTGTTAAAAAATATTGTGAAAAATCCAATTCAAATGAGAAGCTGCTAACTTTGTAGAAAAATTTGTTCTATGTTACAAACCTGTGGAATCATCGGAACACCGGAATTGCTGTTGATCATTGCAGCAATCGTTTTATTATTCGGAGGCAAAAAAATTCCGGAACTGGCAAAGGGATTGGGAAAAGGAATGAAAGAATTCAAGAAGGCAACCCACGACAGTGATCTGGCTCAGGACATGAAAGATGTAGCGAATGAAGTAAATGATCTGAAAAAGGACATCGATAAGATCAACCCCAAGAAGATCATAAAACATTAAACTCTTTCCTCTGAATCATCAGTGACTTTTCAAGATCTTCGTATGAATCTGCCAACGATTCATACGCACACTCAGTACATAATATCCGGATGGAATATCTCCCAATCCCTTCATTTTATACTCTCCGAATGATCCGGAAAGGACAAATGATTTCTCTACTACTTTCTGACCCAACAGATTAAACAGTGAAACCACAACCTGTCCCTTTACAGGAACACGATTCAGGGTGAGTATAACATCCCCCTGAAACGGGTTAGGAAACACATTCCATTCAAAGGGAAGTTTTTGATTAGTTTCAACCGTAGTAAGAATGGTCAGCATAGAATCTGCCCTGGAAAAATCAGGAATCCCCCACCCCATCTGATTATTCGGATCATTATGCAGGGAAGCGGTTTCTTTGATGGACTGGATAATCTGCATGTTCGAAGCCTTAGGATGCGCCTGCCACAAGCAGGCACTCATGCCTGCAATAATCGGCGATGAAAAAGAAGTTCCGTTTCCGTACAACACTCCCGTATCCGCATCGGCAACGGTTGTTAATTCCCCCATTGCCATCACGGTAGGCTTGATTCTTCCATCATATGTTGGACCGGTAGAACTGAAGGATGCTCTATACCCCGCACCATTGACTGCGCCTATGGTAAAAACGCTGTCACCGTCTGCCGGTGCCCCCACCCAGGGTTCGGAAGTTCCCCCGCTGTTTCCTGCACTATTCACTACCAAAATTCCTTTTGAAGCAGCAATTTCAGCCCCCAGGGTTGAAACCGCCGTTTTACCGTTCATATCGGCATAAGTGTAGGAGTCTGCAGTATCGTTAAAGGTTGTATAACCCAATGAACTATTGATAATATCAGCGCCAACACTATCGGCAAATTCTGCTCCGGATACCCAGTTATATTCCTCCAATACACTTTCACTCGTTACATCTTCCGTATGCAACAGCCAATAGGATGCCTTGGGAGCTGTACCAATCATAAGTCCGGGATCATCAGCGGCCATACACGAGAGAACCATCCTTCCGTGATCACTTTCCACATAAACCGATCCGCCGGGGTGAACAAAATCGCGGGTTCCCAGCAACCTCCCTTCTGCCCGCAGGCTGTCAAAAACTATTTGCCGGGGAACATTCAAATAGCCAGCATCTAATACGGCAATTACCATCTTTTGACCACGGTACCCGCTGTCGTGTAGTCCGGTACCCTTAATTTGATCGATTTGAGTAGCTGCATATCCGTAATCGTAGCCTGTTTCAGCAGCAGCTGACTTGTTCTGATCAGAGCTTGCACCTGATACGGACTCATGGGTAAAGAATGCCTTTTTGATACTCCCTGTTTTGATAAGTCTGGTAGTCAACACGTATGTCTTTTGCCTGATTTGAGCAAGCTGATTGGTATCGGTTGTTTCAATAGTCACTCCGTTAAGCCACTTGGTTGGATTTAATAAGGTAACTCCGGTGGCAGCTATGCCTAGTAAATACTGTTGACTAACGGGCAAATCATTCTCGGTAATAGCAATCCCCTGCCGTGTTCTCCTGTCCAGCGCTCTTTGTGACAAAAATTGTTCGGGATGACTCAACGAATAGGTATTACTGTCCTTATCTGTAAATTGCACATAATAATAGTACGCTGTTTGTCCATGCCCCAAGGCGGATACAACCAGCAACCATACCAACAGCAAATATTTACCATAAACTCTCATCCCGATTTTGTTATACTATCGAACCACCTCATTATTGGAACGGTCCACATCCGGTATATCTGAAGTGCCCAGCTCAACCTTTTTAATAACTTTTCCAAAATCAGCCTGCAAATTCACTTCATCACTTTGCGTATCCCAAATTGCAGTTGATTTACGGATTATTTGTTCAGAGCCATCCGTATAAGTTATTTTCAAAACAACAGGCATCGGGAGCCCGCCAATATTTTTAATAACAATCTGATTGAAACGGGTAATTTTTTCAATTCCCTGATCAGCGTAGGCATGATCAAAGAACCAGGGTTTGATATACCACATCAGGTTTTTCCCGTAATCTGTTTCAAAGACATTGAAGAAGTCATAGGGAATAGGATGTTTCCCATGCCAAAGTTGCATGTACTTCAAAAGCGCATGTTTAAAAGCCATTTCCCCCATGGCATCCTGCAGAAAGCGATAGGCTAGTGATGACCTCACATAAGCTTGTGTTCTGTAAGCTGCATAATCGTAAATCAGATTGGACGGAATCATCAGGGGCATTTCATTTTCTGTACCGCTGATGGCATTAAATTGTTGTGCGTAATGTCCAAAATAATCATACTTAGGTGCATAATGCTTGTAGAACAACCCGGTTAAATAGGTCGCCCAACCTTCATCCATCCAGGCATATTTTTCCTCATTGGTACCCATGAAAAAGGGGAAATAGGTATGCGAATTTTCATGAAATATCAAACCGGCTGCCCTTAAGGAATCTTCATCGTCACCGTCATTGGCCATCATCGGTGTTTCCATTCCACCGTAATTTCCTCCGTTACTGAATGAAGTCATATGATCATAGGGAAAAGGATAACCGGGCCACTGGTACGACATGAACTGCACACTTTCCCGGGCCATTTGGGCGGCCTTTTTAAAAGAATGAGTATTGTCGGGATAAACGGCATCCACTCTGACTCTTCTGCCCGTAGCCGAATCCACCAGTACCGAAGAAGCATCCCAGTCATATTTCAAGGTAGCTGCAAACGAAAAATCAGGCACGTACGCTGCAACAAATTCCCAGGTATTCTCACCTTTGTGTTTCAATACTTTGTCTGCCTTCCAGTCCTCCTGGGTAAACACCGGAATAATTTCATCTGATGAAGCAACCTTTTTCAACCGCCTATTCACCCGGGCCGAATATATCTTGCGGGCATTGGTCAATGTACCGGTTGCCCAGACGGCATAACCAGGAGGTGTCTTAATTGAAACATTGTAATGATTGAAATCATTGTAAAATTCAGTAATTCCGTTAAATGGAATCCGGTCCCAGCCGGAAATATCATCATAAACAGCAACCTGTGGGTACCAATAGGCTACAAAAATTTTCCCGTTCCCGTAATTTCCCATCCGGTTGCGACTGATTTCGGGGATATGAAATTTCCAGGCAGTCTCGATCGTCACCGAATCATGCGGTACCAAGGGCTTGACTAACCGAACAAAATGCACACTTCCCATACCGGGCAATGAATTGTGAACCAGCTTTGCTTGGAGACCGTCCACCTTAAAATACGACAGATGAACTCCATCAGTCAGATCTTTCGGGTCGACAGGCCAGGCACGGTAAGAACCTTTTTTGTAAAAATCCTGATACAATCGAATAACCAAAACCCGCAATGTATCCGGACTGTTGTTAAAATAAGTTACTTTCTCTTCGCCGGAAAGCATACTTTCTTCAGCCATCAACTGTGCGTTGATCTGATAATTGGCATGATTTTCCCAATAGTTGGGTCCCGGAGCACCCATCTCAGAACGGGTTCCCTTTTCGTAGGCTTTTTGTACTTCCAACGGGACATAAGGGGCTTGTTGTCCAAAAGATAATGATGTTTGAAAGATCAACAGAAACAGAAAAGTTCCAAAAGTAAATTTTTTCATGTGCTTAGGATTTCATTACAAAAAGGTTTATTGATTCCTACCAAAAACCAGTAGAAAGTGTAAAAATAAGATTTCCTGTCGTTCTCCATTCACATCAAGTACTAATTTTGCCGATCTCACAGTTCAGGTTTTAACCTTAATGACTGTTATTCAGATCAAAACATTTTTAAATAAAAAAACTATCTTTGTGAGTTAAAACCTCAAAAATTCAAGCTTTATGAAAAAGAACATTGGATCAGCCGATCAAATTATTCGCTGGATCATCGGCATTGTTATTGCGGCTTTGGGTATTTATTATAAAAACTGGTGGGGCCTGGTTGCTATCATTCCCATTGGCACGGCACTCTTTAATTTCTGCCCGTTGTATCTGCCGTTTGGCATCAGCACCCGAAAAAAAGCCGAATAAATTATTATCAAAGAATATTTTAAACGCTGCCCTGATTTGGACAGCGTTTTTTTATTTTTGTGATTGACATAATTCAAATAATATGAGAAAAATTTTACCCATTATCCTCATACTTACTTTCTTTACAGGCTGTGTGAGCTCAGAAAAATTATTGCAACAGGGCAATTATCAGCAGGCTATTGACAAAGCTTTTAAAAAAGTTGGCGCTAACCCCAAAGATTCGAAACAAATTGCCGTTCTGAGAAAAGCACTGAAACTGGCTGATCAACAGGATATGGATGCCATCAAACAACTTCAGCTCGACGGAAACCAGGCCTCATCACCCCGGATCTACCGACACTATTTACTTCTGAAGCAACGGCAGGAAAAGATTCAACGACTTCCGGATGTTGTCTTACACAAAATAAATTTCAAACCCATTGACTACAACTTAATACTGGCGGAAAGCAAAAAAGCAGCTGCGGATTACTACCATAATGAGGCACTTCGTCTGTTGGCCACTCAGGATATGTACGATGCCCGAAAAGCTTATTATTTGCTGAAAGAGGAAAAAAACTTATTTCCCGGTACACCGGAAATTGATAATCAGTTGACAGAAGCTCTGGATGCAGGAACGGTGCATGTTCTGTTCGAAGTGGAAAACGCCAGCAGCCAGGAACTGCCTCAGGCGTTTACGGATGAGCTGTACCGGATAAATCCCGGCAGCATCAATCAAAACTGGATTCAACTGGATACATATCCTGTGAAAAACAGGTTCTATCAATACCTGGTCAAGCTAAGTATCATGAGAATCCATATCGGCCCCTAGCAAATTAACCGCCGCTCATTTGAAGAAAAGAAGAAAATTCCCGATGGCTGGAACTATGTGCTGGACAAACGGGGCAATGTTAAAAAGGATTCGTCGGGTAATGACATGAAGGTTCCTAAATTCAAAGTCATCAAATGCAGGGTTACAGAGGTTGTACAAATGCAGGGATCGACAATCGAAGGGATGATTGAAATTCTGAACAATGCCTCAGGAAGACCCGCCCAGGTTCAAAAAATTCAAAGTCAGTACGTATTTCGGTATCAATACGGAATAGCCAGAGGAAACAGCAAAGCCCTGAACAAACAAACCAGAGCCTTGGTTTCTCGCGGGCCGATTCCTTTTCCCGATTACGGCCGTATTTTGTATGAAAACGGAAGAATATTAAAAGACAAAACCGTATATTTTCTGAGAGCCAACCGAAATGTTTTCAAATAAAGAAAAATCAACTGTTTAGGGATAGTTCTTAACAATATACGTTTAACAACTATCACGGCAGCCCCCTTGTTTATTAAGCGCAATCTCCTATTTTTGCAGCAAATTAGGTAAGATGTCAGTAGAATACAACGACGAGAGCATACGATCCTTAGATTGGAAAGAACACATCCGGCTCCGGCCCGGAATGTATATTGGAAAGCTGGGAGACGGCAGTTCTCCCGACGATGGAATTTATGTGTTGCTGAAAGAGATTATTGACAATTCTATTGACGAATTCGTAATGGGACACGGCAAAACCATCGAGATCAAAATCGATGAGGGCGTAGTCACCGTCCGGGATTACGGACGCGGTATGCCGCTGGGAAAAGTCAGTGCCTGTGTGAGCCAGATCAACACCGGAGCCAAGTACGATTCGAAAGTGTTTAAAAAATCGGTAGGGCTGAACGGTGTCGGTTCCAAAGCGGTGAACGCACTGTCCTCTTACTTTAAGGCTCAATCTATTCGTGAAGAAAAGACAAAAATCGTTGAATACAATCAGGGAGAACTGATCAACGATGATAAAATAGTGGCATGCCAGGAAAAACCAGGTACTCTGATTACCTTTATTCCCGATAAGGAAGTTTTTGGGAACTACCACTATATTTCGGATTATGTGGAGGAAATGTTGTGGAACTACGTCTTCCTCAATAACGGGCTGACCATTGATTACAACGGTCTGAAGATGCAGGCCAAAAATGGTCTTCTCGACCTGCTGGAACACAATCTGGATGGAAACGGACCGTTGAATTATCCCATTATTCATATTAAGGAAGATGATTTCGAGTGTGCCTTTTCGCACAGTTCCCGCTCCTATTCCGAAGAATATTTTTCCTTTGTAAACGGACAACACACCACCCAGGGCGGTACACACCAAAATGCTTTCCGCGAAGCGGTGGTTAAGACGATTCGCGAATTTTATAAAAAAGACTTCGACACCAGCGACATCCGTACATCCTTGTTCGCTGCCATTAGTGTCAAAGTTCAGGAACCGGTATTTGAATCACAAACCAAAACCAAACTGGGATCACAATACCTGGAGCCCAACGGACAGAGTATCCGGAATTATGTGAGCGATATCATCAAACGGAATCTGGATAATTTTCTGCACATTAATACTGAAACCGCAGAAGCTTTGTACCGTAAAATCCTACAATCGGAAAAGGAACGCAAAGACATGGCCGGGATTAAAAAACTGGCACGTGAAAGTGTGAAAAAGGCCAGTTTGCACAACAAAAAACTCCGCGACTGCAGGGTTCACTTCGACAGCAACGACGAAAAAGGGCTGGAAAGCACCTTATTTATTACCGAGGGGGATTCCGCCAGCGGTTCTATTACCAAATCGCGGAATGTACAAACCCAGGCAGTATTCAGTCTGCGAGGCAAACCCCTCAACTGTTATGGACTCAGCAAAAAAATTGTCTATCAGAACGAAGAATTCAACCTGCTGCAAGCGGCACTGAACATCGACGAAAGCATGGAAAACCTGCGGTACAACTATATTGTAATTGCCACCGATGCCGACGTGGACGGCATGCATATCCGCATGCTGTTGCTGACTTTCTTCCTGCAGTTCTATCCTGATTTGGTTAAAGGAGGGCATTTATACATTCTGCAAACCCCCTTGTTCCGGGTTCGCAACAAAAAAGAAACGCTCTACTGTTATTCAGAAACAGAACGCATTGAAGCCATTAAAAAACTGGGGCCTAATCCTGAAATCACACGATTTAAAGGACTGGGTGAAATCTCACCCGATGAATTCAAGCACTTTATCGGCAAAAACATCCGACTGGATCCGGTCATCCTGAAAAGAGAATCTTCGGTTCCTGAAACACTGGAATTTTATATGGGAAAAAACACGCCCACCCGTCAGGAATTTATCATCGATAACCTGCGCATTGAAGAAGATGTGGTGGAAGAAGTTTCGGGCTAATCCCATTTCACCTCACATTTTTTATCTTTGCCTTCCATGAAACAGGAAGCTCCTTTTACCTATTGGGAAAACCGTCACATTGAACACGTGAAAAATCAGGTGGCCAAAGCCGTCATGCAATACGGACTCATCGACAACGATGACCACATCATGGTGGCGGTAAGTGGAGGAAAAGATTCTTTAGTACTGTTGAGTGCGCTGGCAGCCTTTCGTAAGTTCAACAAAGTGGATTTTCATCTGGAAGCCATTCACATTGACGTGGAGGATGTTCCGTACCGGGCGGATAGAGATTTTCTGACCCACTATTGTCAAAGTCTGGATATTCCTTTTCATTTCAAACAAATTGAAGCTGATCTTGAACACAGGGGAAAAAAAGCGCCTTGCTTTGTCTGTTCCTGGCACCGAAGAAAATTTTTATTCGAATTCACCAAGAAGCGGGGCTTTCAAAAGCTGGCGCTGGGGCATCATATGGACGATGCTGTGGAAACGCTACTCATGAACATGGCATACCACGGTCATGTTTCTTCGCTTCCGGCCAAACTGAAAATGTTCAACGGAGCGTTGCACCTTATCCGTCCGTTGATGCTTTTAACCGATAAAGACACCCGAAAGTACGCTGAAATTATGCAGTTTCCTGAATTGCTTACAGAATGTCCCTATGCTGATGCAACCAAAAGGACTACTGCCCGCAAACTCATCGAAACACTTCAGGACATACACCCAAAAGCAACACATAATATTTTCAACTCGTTGAGTCAGATTGATCACGAGTATTTACCGGAAGGAGGACAGATTGGTGAATGATTTAAGAATATTTAGCGAAAAACTTCAAAAGATTCTGTCAAATCCCCTGCCGGGACTCAGTGCCCAATCGTTGATGATCCCTCCCACCCGCAGAAAACAAATCGAGGCCTACGATCAGATCAGTGATGTTAAACTAAGTGCGGTACTGGTGTTGTTTTATGCCAACGGGGAAAACCTTCGGTTTGTCCTGATCAAAAGGGCCCAATACGAAGGGGTTCACAGCGGTCAGATTGCCTTACCCGGAGGCCAATACGAGCCCAAAGATCTGGATTTGAAACAAACCGCATTAAGAGAAACCGGAGAAGAAATCGGGATTGATAGTGAAAAAGTTCAGGTATTGGGGTCGTTGAGTCCCATGTACATCCCCCCCAGTCATTTCAAAGTCTTCCCCTTTGTAGGAATATATCCGGAAAAGCCCTTTTTTCATGCCGACGGAACAGAAACCACCCAGATCATAGAAGTGGACGTCAACGACTTTCTGAACCCGGAATGTCAAACAGAAAAAAAAGTATTAACCCGATCGGGAGACCGAGTACCGGTTCCCTGTTTTTACCTATACGACCATATAGTTTGGGGAGCTACAGCCATGATATTAAGCGAACTGCTCTATCTGCTCAGAAAAATTTCGTAAACTTTATTTTTCATCGGCATAGGGTTGGTATTCCACCTGAACCCCGGCCCTGCGTAACAAATCAAGCCCTTCTTTGATACGATATTCACGCGCGTAAACCACCCGTTTGATTCCGGACTGGATGATCAGTTTGGAACATTCCATACACGGAGAATCCGTTACGTATAAAGTGGCTCCGTCGCTGCTGTTGTTTGATTTGGCCACTTTGGTAATCGCATTGGCCTCGGCATGCAGCACATAAGGTTTGGTTATGTAGTCCTCATCCTCGCATAAATTTTCGAATCCGGAGGGCGTACCGTTGTACCCGTCGGAGATAATCATCCGGTTCTTTACCAGCAACGCACCTACCTGGCGCCGTTTACAATAGGAATTTTTTGCCCAAACCCGGGCCATCTCCAGATAGCTCTCATCGAACTTATGATCTTTTTCTTTCATTGTTGTGACTTAGGGCGGCTAAGATAGGAAATGTAAACTAAATCTTAAATACATTTCATAAAATCCCCGGTCAGGAGTGCACCAGCTTCAGTCGTCTCACAATTTTCCCATGTTGATCTTTGAAAACCACCAGATAGATTCCCTTAGGCAGTTGGCCAATATCCATCATTTTGTCGGTAGAACGGAGCAAAACCCTGCCTTCCATGCTGCATACTTCCTTAATCAGGTTCTCAGCATGACGAAAATACACTTTTGCCGAAGCAGGATTGGGATATAAAGCAATAAGATGAGCTTCCGGCACGATAATACCGGTGGCAACACTGTCAGGGCCCCATATTTTGTTTACAAATTCTGGGTGATCTATATAAGGATTTCGGTTGTGCTGAAAGGAATAAATCACATCATTTCTATGGCGTTCAAAGGCATCCACAGGATCCAATTCATTCCATCGGAGTAGCGTACTCAATCTGGCGTGTACGGGTTCATTGGTGCTGTTATCTGCAGGCAAATAATCTATCACCCTGAGATCCGGTTCACCGTTTTCTCCTTCATAACGGGTAGCCATATAAAAGATAATACGAGCCACATCACCCTGCACCTCTTTCCGGGGTTGCCATACCCATTCGGTTGTACTGGTATAACACCCGGTGGCCACTCCATTATCATAATAGGCGACGGAACAGGTATCAAACCAGCGATTGTTTCGTGCACTGTTTACAGAAACATCTACCGGCCGCAAATTGTGAGCATCGGTACCCGCCGGGGGATCGGTGCCAAAATCGCCCCGTGATTTAGCCCAGACATGTTCGCGTGACCAACCTCTTCCGTTGTTGTACTCCTGTGCAGCATTCACCGACCAGCCAGTATAAAACAAAATAACATTGTCAGGATTGAGGGTGTCTTTATCCGTTTCTTTCAGGATATCCCACACATCGGTGCTGGAACTGGTATACGGATACTCCGTTTGGCCTTTAATAATTTGGTACAATGCTTTTTTCAGCGCCTGCCCTCTTAAGGCATCGGTACCATCGTAATAATGCTCAGGAATCTGAGCCCCTAAATACATACCCGATACAATCAAGTATGTGAGAAGTAAAAATTTTTTCATCCGCCTGATAGGATTTCAGCGCAAATTTAATCCATTATTTCAAAGAACACAATTCATCCACTAATTATATAAATTCCAAATAGTCAACAAAAAGACAGCGTTGGATCATCTCTTGATTCTGGACTTCCGAAACAGAGGTTTTTCCATTAATTTCTATCGAAAACAAGCGCACTTATACCCAAATCGCATGGATAAATTGGTATTTTTGTTTAATGAAAATCGCGGTGAATACAAGATTATTACTCCCGAACAAACTGGAAGGCATTGGCTGGTTCATTCACGAACAGTTTAGCCGTATAGTCGCTGATCATCCGGAGCATGAATTTTATTTTCTTTTCGACCGTCCCTACGACAACAGTTTTATTTTCAGCAATAATGTAAAACCACTGGTTGTGTTTCCCCCTACCCGTCATCCTATTTTGCAATACTGGTGGTTTGAAATTCAAATACCCCGAATACTAAAAAAAATACAACCCGATCTATTCATCTCACCCGATAATTACAATTCCCTTTCTTTGCCCTATAAAAACCTGGTGGTCATTCACGATTTGAATTTTGAGCATTATCCCAAGTTCTTACCTTTCCGCGACCGCTGGTTTTTCAGACATTTTGTTCCTAAGTACGCTCGCAAAGCCGACAATATTGTCACGGTTTCCCAATATTCAAAACAGGATATTATCCATCAGTATCAGATTGATGAATCCCGAATTGACGTGGTTTACAACGGGGCACACTCTCTTTACCAGCCGGTTACCAAAAACAAACAGGAACTTACGCGACAAAACATATCCGGTGGAAATCCCTATTTTGTTTACGTGGGAGCCTTCAATCCGAGAAAAAATATTGCCCGTCTTTTGCAGGCCTTTGATTTATACAAAAAGGAAAATACCTGCTCTACTAAACTGGTGCTGGTTGGAGAAACTATGTACCGCAGCAAAGAAACCGAACAGGTGCTGCATACTATGAGCCATCGAAAGGACGTTATATTTACCGGCAGAAAAGAACCGGAAGAACTAAGATATATTGTGGGAAGCGCATTGGCCCTCACTTACATACCGCTATTCGAAGGATTTGGGATTCCTGTAGTGGAAGCCTTTAAAGCAGAAACTCCGGTCATTGCATCGGGCACCACATCAATCCCTGAAGTAGCCGGAGATGCGGCCTTGCTTACAGATCCAATGAATGTTCCGGCTATTGCCCATGCCATGAAAAAGATTACTTTTGACGAAGAATTACGTCATTCTTTGATCAAAAAAGGAAAAGAAAGAGGCTCTGTTTTCAGCTGGGATATTGCAGCAAAACAATTTTGGCAATCCATTGAAAAAGTATTAAACGAACACGAAAAATGAAGATTTTAATTCTGGGATCAGGAGGTAGAGAACACGCGCTGGCATGGAAACTGGACCAAAGTCCTAAGGTTGAAGAACTGTTTATTGCCCCGGGAAATGCAGGTACTGCCCTGCTGGGAACCAACCTTCCCGTAGAAGTAAACGACTTTGAAACCATTAAAACCACCATCATAGAAAAGGAAATTGACATGGTGGTAGTTGGACCTGAAGTTCCTTTAGTTCAGGGAATTCGTGATTTTTTTATTCAGGATCGGGTACTCCAAAATATTCCGGTAATCGGACCATCTAAAGAGGCAGCGCAACTAGAAGGAAGCAAAGATTTTGCAAAGAACTTCATGAACAAATACAACATACCAACGGCAGCTTCCCAAACATTTACCAAAGAAACGTTGACCGAAGGCAAAGCTTTTCTGGATAAACTGAACCCGCCTTATGTATTGAAAGCCGACGGCCTGGCCGGAGGTAAAGGTGTGGTTATCCTAAGTGATCTGAACGAAGCGAAAGCTGAGCTGAATCACATGTTAGTGGAAGAAAAATTTGGCTCTGCTTCTGCCAAAGTGGTGATTGAAGAATTTCTCCAGGGTATTGAAATTTCTGTCTTTATATTGACCGATGGCATTCACTATAAATTGTTGCCCGAGGCCAAGGATTACAAACGCATTGGTGAGGGAGATACCGGGCTCAATACCGGAGGCATGGGGTCTATTTCTCCTGTTCCATTCGCCACAGGCGAATTCCTTGAGAAGGTTAAATCCAGAATTATTGAGCCCACACTGGAAGGATTACAAAAGGAAAATATGGATTACAGAGGGTTCCTTTTTTTCGGTCTGATCAATGTGAACGGAGAACCTTTTGTCATCGAATACAACTGCAGGATGGGGGACCCTGAAGCACAGTCTGTGATACCGCGTATCAAAAGTGATCTGATGGACCTAATGGAAGGAGTTGCAGCACAGGATCTGGATATGCGCAAGATGGAAATTGACGAACGTTATGCCACATCCGTTGTACTGGTATCCGAAGGATATCCGGGAAAATATGAGATCGGGAAACCCATCTCCGGAATCGGCAACCTGAACAATTGTGTACTCTTTTATGCCGGAGCAGGCAACGATATTGAAAATAATGTAGTGAAAACAAGCGGAGGTCGCGTATTGTCTATAACCTCCTTTGGTATGACGTTGAACGAAGCGTTGAAGAACACCTATATCAACGTGGAGCAAATTCAATATGAGGGAAAATACTATCGGAATGACCTGGGTTTTGATTTAAAATAAAAAGATGATCTTGCGTTTCTTTAAATCCGGATTACCCTCTCGGTTTCTTTTTCTTTTGTTGATCTTTTTTGTCTTAAGATTACCGGGTTTGTTCCTTACCCCTGCCAGTGTCCCCATTTCAAACAATACCTTTCTCCCGTGGTTTTATTCATTTTTACCGAAGTCAAATACCCTTCTGTGGTTTGCTTCGTCCTTTCTGATTTTCGCAGCCGGATACATTGTTAACTTTTTTGGAACCAACACCGGATTCACCGGCAAAAGCTCGTCTTTAACACTTTTGCTTTTTGTATTGTTGTGCAGCTTGCTCCCGTTTACAGACCCCGTAAATCCCTATTTGTTTGCTACATTGTTTATGGTTTGGTATTTCGGGCTCTTGTTCCGCATTCCGGAGTCCACCTTTCCTATTCGATTCGCGTTTGATGCCGGATTCGCCCTGGGGATGGCCGCTTTATTTTTCCCGGTTCTGCTCTACATGGTTGCCTTTACATGGATTGCGCTGATGATTTACCAAACTGCTCAGTGGCGCAATTATGTTACAACATTACTGGGCACTGTAACACCCTATCTGATTGTAGGGGTCACTACTTTTATGCTGAATAAACCGATCCGGATTTTACCGCTGCTGATTCCCCGGTTTGACAACCTCTTTGCATTTAAACATTGGCACATTGTTCAGCTGGCAATGATCGCATTTTTTACTGTTTTTATTTTATACACATCGCTGCAGGTATTGGGTATAGTAAGAACCAAAAGCATTGAAGTCAGACAGCATACCAGCGTAGTTTTCTGGGCACTGATCTTCATTTTCTCAATTGTTGTTTTGTTCCGATCCTCTCCGGAAGCGTTCATCTTGTCAAGTATACCGGCTTCCTTGCTCCTTGCCTCATTTTTTGAGAACATGAAAAAAGAAAAAAGAGCCGGATGGGTAGTAAACAGTCTGTTTATTTTAATCATTCTTTATCAGATTTATTTTCTCTATGCTGCTTAAGCAATACTCAAAAACATGGATTCCTGAAGCCGGGTGTGATGAAGCAGGCAGAGGCTGTCTGGCAGGCCCTGTATTTGCCGCAGCGGTAATCCTTCCTGAGCACTTTGAGAACGAACGGCTCAACGACTCCAAACAATTAACCGAAAAGACCCGTAATTTACTCAGACCTGTCATTGAATCGGAAGCTCTCGCCTGGGCAGTAGCCTCTGTTAGTCCCGAAGAAATTGATGAGATTAACATCTTGAACGCATCCTTTCTGGCCATGCACAGAGCACTGGATCAACTCAGGATTCAACCGAAACTTTTGCTTATTGATGGAAACCGGTTCAAACCCTACGGAAACATCCACCACCAATGCATAGTAAAAGGCGATGCCACCTATCTTTCAATCGCTGCCGCTTCGGTACTGGCCAAAACATACAGGGATGACTATATGGCCCAAATTCATGAGGATTTCCCCATGTACGGTTGGAAAACAAACAAAGGCTACCCTACCTTGAAACACAAAACAGCCATTGCAAATTATGGCAGTTGTCTGCACCACCGCAAAACATTCAATGCGGCGATTCAAACCCGACTGGATCTGTAATTATTTTCCCAACTGAGGAAAACCTCCGTTCCACCTCTTTTTCTTATCTTTGAATTAATCTTTCTGGGATATGAACCAAAGGTCAAACTACTTAATATTAATTATACTTGCTGTTCTGATCGGGACAGTTTATTTCTTCTTTTTTCAAAAAAAGGAAGGGTATGGCGATCCGTGGAGAATGATTCCAAACACACCGGCACTGATTCTCCAAACAGATCATACCGGCACTTTCCTCGACAGGATTCTGAAAAACAACAACCTGTGGAATGAACTGTCCAAAATTCCTGAGTTCGGTTCTGTAGACAAACAGCTAACGGAAATACAACAGTTTTTTCACAAAGACTCATCCTTATTGGAAACCTTAAAAAAAGGGCCTGCTTTATTGACTGCTTTTTCGGATTCCAGTTTGCACCACCGTTTGCTTTTCCTTTTTCCCCTCCAGAAAAACATCACACTGGAAAGAGTAAAAGCCTATTTGCAAAAAAACGCAGGAACCGGAACGGGGATTTTCTATGAAAAACAAAACGGATACCATCTGCTTAAAGTTCTGGATGGAAAAAACAACCGGCAATGGTATCTGGGAATTAATAAAGGAGTCCTCGTGGTTAGCCGTTCTCACAAGCTTCTGACCCTTTCACTGAACACAGACAAAAAGGGGCATTTTACCCAAAGCCATGCCTTCAGGCAAGTTGCCCGTACTACCGGAACCATTGTGGATGCCAGCCTCTATTTGTATTATCCCCATCTGATCAAACTATTGGCTCCAGTGGTAAACAAAGACTTTGAAGCACAGTGGGATTCGCTTTCCCGTTTTGCCCTGTGGACGGAAGCGGACATATTGATCAAAAACAACCAACTGTTGCTCAGCGGATATACCAACACCACCCCCGGCAATCTACTTTCCAAACTTAAAAATCAACAACCACAAACCAATAAAGCATACACTGTTTTTCCCTTTGATACCCGTATTATGCTGAATCGGTTCTATTCCGATCCTTCAGAAAAACTAAAAGACATTGATTTATCCCGGTTTCCTTCATCTTATCGGAAAGACATTGCACGTTTTTTTGAGCAAACCAGACAAGCTGCCTATGTTTCGGATGCGCTTTCCGCTAAAGACTTAACGGAAAAAAGCTGGGCCGTCCTAGCTGTTAACAACGTCAATGAAGCCACTGAGATCCTCAAACGACTAGCGGTAAACAGCCACGGGCGTGTATACCGAACCTACGGAAATGCTACCCTTAGAAGAATCAAAATTCCAGGTCTGCTCACAACGCTTTATGGAAATCTGTTTCCCGACATCAGTGAATATTACTACACGGTTCTGAACGGGTACGTTATTTTTGGCCGTTCTGAAGACGCACTGATTCGTTTAATCGGTTTTTACGACACAGGAAAAACCCTGGATCTCAACGACAATTTCACCACGTTTACCAACACGATGGCGTCAAAGTCCAATCTTTCAGTTCTGATCCAACCCAAAGAATCGTTTGGTCTGGCCGAACATTTCCTCACTCCCAAAGCAGCCCGAATTTTAAAGGACAACATGAATGTGATCGATGAATTTCCTTACCTGGGATTCCAATGGATCAACAGCGACTCGCTTTTTTATACCAATATCTCCCTCCGGTTCAGCACCAAATCCAAAGATGAGAACCTGGCCCTCTGGAAACTACAGCTGGAAGACCCGGTTGTGGGAAAGCCCTTTCTGGTAAAAGATCATGAAACGGGCAAATACGACATTATTGTATTCGACAGCGGAAACCGCATGTACCTGATCAATTCCAACGGAAAAATCCTTTGGACCAAACGCCTTCCAGCACTTCCCATCAGCAGTATATATTCTGTGGACTATTATAAAAACAGAAAATACCAATATCTGTTCAACACAGAAAACAACCTGTATTTGATTGACCGGAACGGTCAGTTTGTTGCCAACTACCCTATCCGCATTGTTCCGAAAGCAACCAATGGACTTACTCTTTTCGATTACAACAGAAATAAGGATTACCGAATCCTTGTGGCTCAAGCCGATAAAAAAGTGTACGATTACAACATCAAAGGGAATCGGGTAAGAGGATGGCTGGACCCGAAAATGCAGGATATTGTAACCGGCAAGATTTACCGTTTACTGGCCAATCACCGTGATTATATTTTCATCACAGACCTGGATAACCACATTAAAATTGTAAGCCGGCGCGGAAAGGAAAGAATCTATTTAAAAGGAACGTTCGAAAAAGCCAAAAACTCTGCCTACTATGTGAATAAAACCAACAACAAGGGCATCATACTTACCACCGATACAAAAGGCGAACTGGTCTATATTTCAAGCAGGGGGCATCTACAATATACCCGATTTGGTACGTTCACTCCCGATCATTATTTTCTGTACAATGACTTTAACGGAGACGGCATTAAAGACTTCATCTACATCGACCAGAAGAAACTAACCGTATACAACCGCCTTAAAAAGGTCTTGTTTGAACATACTTTTTCAAGCGACATCAACATCAAACCTGAGTTTTTCTCGCTGGGTGAAGGCCAGAAAGTATTGGGGGTAGTTGTATCCGGCGAGAATACCATTTATCTGTTTGACAAAAACGGCAACATCCTGGTCAGCAAAGGACTCACAGGATCCACACCTTTTACTGTAGGCAGCCTGAACGACAACAGAGACATTAACCTCATCTCTGCTTCAGGAAATACCCTGTATAATTACCGGATTAAGTAAATCGATTAAATGGGAAAATGTCAATATTTTTAAGTATTGACAAACCCTTCAAACACTATTTGTTCTACTATCGCATATCCTCAGGTTCTCCAAATCCTGGAAAATCTTTGGCCCGATAGGTAAAAGTACCTGCAGGAAATGTCAGGTTGGATTTCAGGTTCACAATATGGTAGGTATACACACTGCCCTGATCGTCGTACAGTGAAAAACTTTGCAATTCAAAGGTTTTAGTGTTCAGTGTAATCGTCACCTTTTTGTAATTGGCATCCTTCTTCGTATTCAACTCCAGCGTCACCAAATCTTTCGCTGCATCTTCGTGATCAATTTTTGCTTTGTAATCGGCATATTTTGACAATATATTCGTCGGTGATATGCTGGACGGGTCGTTTGGATCAACTGAAGTCAGCATCACTTCCTTGGAATCACGGAGTACAGTCCATACATCTTTGCCATCGGAAATAATCACCTGTGCGCCCATATCGATGCGGTATTTATCCCCTTCCACAAAAATAGTCCCGGACTTTTTCTCATGGATGTTCATATCCTTATTATCCATGGTATAGGACAAGTTGGCTTTAAAATTCTTATAAGCCGACATTTTGTCCATAGCCTTTTTCAGGAGGACTTCCGCATCTTCTTTTTTACTTTCGTGAGCCATCAGGTTACCCGCCATAAAAATCATGGCCAGCAGCAACCAGGCTCCCATTTTTTTCTTAATCATTCAATTTCAGGTTTAATTTTCAAAGTTCTTTGAATTCAGATCCTTCAAATATTGTTCCAAAGCCATCTCGTTGGCAATTTTTACCTCACGGGCTTTGCTGCCTTCGAAAGGCCCCACAATTCCGGCAGCTTCCAGTTGGTCAATAATACGGCCTGCCCTGTTGTACCCAAGTTTCAGCTTTCGCTGCAACAAAGAAGTAGATCCCTGCTGGGTCTGGACGATAATGCGGGCAGCATCTTCAAACAACTCGTCCCGTTCGTTGGGGTCCAGCTCTCCCACGGCTTCCGTTTCTTCATCGTTGTATTCCGGCAAATGGAAGGCATCTGGATACCCCCTCTGGAGACCAATAAAGTCGGTGACTTTCTCCACTTCATCGGTATCGATAAATGCACATTGCAATCGCAGCAGATCGCTACCTGTGGAAAGCAACATATCGCCCCGTCCCACCAGCTGATCGGCTCCGCCCGAATCCAGAATGGTACGGGAGTCGATCTTTGAAATAACACGGTAAGCAATCCTTGCCGGGAAGTTGGCTTTGATGGTTCCGGTAATTATGTTCACCGAAGGACGCTGGGTAGCAATAATCAGGTGAATCCCTACCGCACGAGCCAGCTGAGCCAAGCGGGTAATGGGGCTCTCCACTTCTTTACCGGCGGTCATGATCAGGTCGGCAAACTCGTCGATGACCAATACCAGATAAGGCAGGAATCGGTGTCCGTGCAAAGGATTCAGCTTGCGTTGTTTGAATTTCTGATTGTATTCTTTCACGTTACGAACCTGTGCATCTTTCAGCAGTTCATAACGGTTGTCCATTTCAATGCTCAGCGAATTGAGTGTACGTACTACTTTTCGTGTATCGGTAATAATGGCTTCTTCCGAATCGGGAAGCTTTGCGAGATAGTGACGTTCAATCCGTGAATACAAAGTCAACTCCACTTTCTTTGGGTCTACCAGGATAAACTTCAGCTCCGAAGGATGCTTTCTGTACAAAAGAGAAGCAATCACAGCATTCAGCCCCACCGATTTTCCCTGTCCGGTAGCACCGGCAATCAAGATGTGCGGCATCTTAGTCAGGTCTGCCACATAACTCTCGTTGGCAATGGTTTTCCCCAAAGCCAGCGGCAGTTCCATCTTGTTATTCTGAAACCGTTCCGATTCCAGCAAGGAGCGCATTGATACCGTGGTGGGATTCTTGTTGGGAACTTCAATCCCAACCGTTCCCTTTCCGGGAATGGGGGCAATAATACGGATTCCCATGGCCGAAAGACTCAAAGCAATATCATCTTCCAGGTTTCGGATCTTTGAAATACGAATACCGGGAGCCGGAACAATTTCATACAACGTAACTGTGGGCCCGATGGTCGCCTTGATCTTTACAATGTTGATGGAATAATGATCCAGCGTTTCCACAATTTTTTTCTTGTTCGCTTCCAGTTCCTGATGATCCACCACCACATCATCATCGTAATGCTTCAGCAGATCTATGTTGGGGAATTTAAAATCGGGAAGATCCAGTGTGGGATCAAATTCAGTATCAATCCCTTTGTGTTCTCCGGGAACAACCTTAGCTTCCTGTTTGGGAGCTTCAATGGTCAGTTCCAGATCTTCCTCCACTTGATCAGTTTCGTCACCGGCTTCTTCTGTTTCAAAGACATCCGTTCCTTCTTCCTGCTCCTCCGCTACCGGTTCCTCTTCTTTTAGGGCCTCATCTTCTTCTACAGCATATTCCACCGTATTATACAGATCTTCGGAATGATTCCGGACAGGAGTCTTCGTATCCTTGTCATCGTCCGACGGTTCCTCTTCTTTTTTCTTTCTTTTCAGGAAGGCAAAGGAAAACTTAGTATGGATCAGCCAAAGGAGGATTGGGATAAACAAAAAGATCAGAATCAGACCAACATTTCCAATCAAACCCACCAGTTTACCGTTCAGGTAATGCCCCAGCAAACCACCAAATATATTGTCGGGATGATTGGGAAGGATGAAATTAAACACCATGGGCAACCACAAAACACCCATCAGTAAAATGCGAAAAACCGTCCAGGCACTGAACATTTTAATCCGTGCCAGCCAGCCCAAACCCAGGTCGAAAATCAGTAATGCTACAAAATACGCACCGACACCAAAACTATACTGAATCAGCCATTTAGACAAAAATGCTCCCAGATTACCGGTCCAGTTGCGCACCAACTGAGCATGATCGCTGAAATAATAACCCAGTCCCAGACCACGGGATACCACGTTTCCAGGATTGCTGTCGAACCAGTTCACAAAAAAGGAGGTAAATGCCAGTATCAGATAAAGGGCGAAAAGAATAAGAAAGAAGCCTACAACCCGAATGACTCCGGGATCAATCCCTCCGAAACTGACTTTCGGATTAAGGATTTTTTTGGGAGTTCTTTCTTTCTTTTTGGGGGCTCTTTTAACCTTTGGTTCCTTCTTCTCTTTTAATTTATTTGATTTCAGCTTATTGCTTTTTGGCGGCATGGATTCATTCGTTTTATGCAAAAGTAAAAAATTAGTGCTTTCTTGTGCCATCACTCTGAAATTAGGAATCTAAATACGATGAGTCTTCCATCTTCCTGATTTTAAATAAAGCCATGACAGTGAGACCATGAGCGTTCCGTAAAGCCACTCGGCTGTCCAAACCCAATCAACGGAACGATGAAAAACTTCCACCATCAAATGAGTATACAGCAAATACAGAAAAAGAACAAACAACTCAATCCGAAGAGAGACATTAGTTTTTCCGGTACCCGAAACACCACTGAAAAACACAAAAGCAATAGACAACAGCAGGGCTCCTATACTCACCACTTTTAATACTGGAATTCCCATCTGTATCAAACTGGTATCGTTGGTATAAATCGACAGGACGGCTTCAGGAAAGATCATTCCAAGGATGACTATCAGCAACACACTCGAAAAGGACATTACAGCAATTTTTGACAACAGATGCATTACATCCGACTTGCGTTCCTTCCCGATCAGGAAACTCACCAGTGTATTGGCTGCTGTGGCAAATCCCCAGATGGGCATCATCAGCAAGACATAAACACTGCGGATAATGTTGGATACAGCTAATGGCCCTTTACCCAGTTTTTCCACATACAGGAAAAAGATAAACCAAACAAACAGGCTGGTGAATTGCTGAATCATGGTTGGTCCGGCCACTTTCAGAATCCTCCGCATACGCCCCCAATCAAATCGGAAGTCGCTGTACAGACCGTAGGCAGGGCGGTCGAGAAAGAATCGGGTATAGATCATAAAATACACCATTGCCGAAAACTCAGCCATTACCGAAGCCAAAGCTGCTCCGGAGATTCCCATTTCCGGGAAACCGAAATGACCGAATATCAACAGGTAATCAAAGATGATATTTACAATGGCCAGTACAAACGTAGTATAGGTAATCACTTTAGTTCGGGCCAGTCCCACATACAGCGAACGATAGACCACATTGACAAAAGCAAAAAAGATCCCGAAGGCCCGGAAATCCAGAAATTCCATTGTGGCCTTTTGCACATCCTGTGATTTCACCCCCAGATCCAGAATCAGAGAAGAACCGAACCGAAGAAAAAGAAAAGCCAGTACTGCCATCCCCAACAGAAAATAGAGCGAATGGTGAAACAATTGCCCAATGGCTTTCTTGTTGCCTTCTCCCAAACGACGGGCAATCAGAATTTGTTCCCCCATACCGAACCCCAAAGCGAGCATAAACACGGACAAATACAAAATACCGCCTAAAGCACCACCGCCCAATGCTACTTCACCTACCCTGCCCAAAAAAGCCGTATCGGTGAAATTGATCAGGTTCTGGGCTATACTCCCCAATATGATCGGGTAAGCTATTTTCCAAATCCTGCTGTATGTAATATCCTTTTGCATGAGCGGCAAAAATACGTCATTATCGCTTGTAAAAAAATCCCAATTCAGTATCTTTATACACTATAAACCGGGATGAGATCATCACCCGAAATTCACTTTTTTTCAAAATCGCTTCAGGAAAATTAATTTTAAGAATAATTTTCTATTTTATTACTAATATTTATTAATGAAGTCCAATTTATTCAAAGACTATCAGAATCTAATCCTGCATAAATCAGTTTTCTCAAAATTAACTTACCTTTGTTTCCCTTCACTAGGAAGGAATACACCAAAAAAAAGTAACCAAATGGAATCATTGTTTCAAAAAATAATGGACCTGTCTGAAAAATACAGGGACTACACGGCACAGAACCTTTCGAAGCTGGTACAGATCAAGTCGCTGAGCATGGAGGAAAATGAAGTGCAGCAGGAACTGAAACGACAGATGTTAGAAGCCGGTTTTGATGAAGTAAATATTGACGGATTGGGCAACGTGATCGGCCGCATCGGGAACGGAAAGAAAGTGCTGGCCATAGACGGACACATCGACACGGTAGACATTGGAAACATGGAAAACTGGACTTTTGATCCGCTGGGCGGAGAAATTAAAGACGGATACGTTCATGGCCGGGGCACAGTGGATCAGGAAGGCGGAATCGCCTCTTTTGTAACGGCAGGGAAGATTTTAAAGGAAATGGCCTTCGACCGGGAAATGACAGTTTATTTCGTGGGCAGTGTTATGGAAGAAGACTGCGACGGGCTTTGCTGGAAATACATTGTAGAAGAAGACAAAATTAAACCTGATTTCGTGATCAGTACGGAACCCACCAATCTGAACATTTACCGTGGTCACCGGGGGCGCATGGAAATCCGGGTTTCCTTTAACGGAATTTCCTGCCACGGATCAGCTCCCGAACGGGGCGACAATGCCATTTACAAAGCTTCCCGGGCAGCACTGGAAATTGAAAAACTCAACGAACGACTGGCATACGATCCTTTCCTTGGCAAAGGAACTGTGACCATTTCTGAATTCAAGTCCGGCAGTCCTTCCCTGTGTGCGGTAGCCGACTATGCCCACCTCCACCTCGACAGAAGGCTCACCTGGGGCGAAACCAAAGAAATCGCCGTAAAAGAAGTTGAAAATGTAGTAAAAGATATGGGTGGTAAAGTAGAAGTCCTGTATTATGAGGAAACAGCCTACACCGGACTGAGGTACGGCATGGAAAAATACTTCCCTACCTGGAAAATTCCGGAAGATCATCCGGCAGTACAAACCGGTATCAGTGCCTATAAGAACCTGTTTGATAAAGATCCGCTGGTAGACAAATGGACTTTCTCTACGAATGGGGTCACCATCAACGGAAAATACGGCATCCCTACTATTGGGTTCGGTCCGGGCAACGAAGTAATGGCCCATGCTCCCAATGAAAAAGTACCGGTGGACGACCTGGTGAAAGCCAGCGCCTTTTACGCCGCTTATGCTTTCCTGATCTGATTTATTTAAACAAGACACGATGAATATTCAACAACAAATAGAAGAATTAAAGACACTGAAGACCGGTTTATACGGACATGATTTCTTATTGACGTGGGAAAAAACCACCGATGAACTGAAAGCTATTCTGGATATTGCCCAGATACTGAAAGACATGCGCGGCGAGAACATATCTCCCCGTTTGTTTGATTCAGGACTAGCGATTTCTCAGTTCCGGGACAACAGTACCCGCACCCGTTTTTCCTTTGCTTCGGCAGCCAATCTACTGGGACTGGAAATTCAGGACCTGGACGAGGGGAAATCCCAGATTGCCCACGGAGAAACTGTACGTGAGACCGCTAACATGATCTCTTTCCTGGCTGATTTTATCGGAATCCGGGACGATATGTTTCTGGGAGAAGGCAACAAATACATGCGCGAAGTAGGCGAAGCCCTCGACGATGGTTTTGCTACCGGCGTACTCCCCCACCGTCCCGGGATTATCAACCTGCAATGCGATATTGACCATCCTACTCAATCCATGGCCGATCTGCTGCACCTTAAAAACGAATGGGGTGGCCTGGAAAACCTGAAAGGTAAAAAGATGGTGATGAGCTGGGCTTATTCGCCCAGCTACGGCAAACCACTTTCGGTTCCACAAGGGATTATTGGACTCATGTCACGCTTCGGAATGGATATCGAACTGGCCTATCCCGAAGGCTACGAACTCATCCCGGAGGTGGTAGAGCTGGCAGGTAAACAAGCCAAAGCCAGTGGTGGCAGCTTTAAGATTAGTCATTCCATGAAAGAAGCGGTGAAAGGCGCCGACATTGTGTATCCCAAAAGCTGGGCTCCGTTCCACATTATGCAGCAACGCACCGAACTGCTGAAAGCAAACAACCGGCCCGGACTGGAAGCATTGGAGAAAACATGTCTGGCAGAAAACGCGCGTTTCAAAGACTGGGAATACAACGAAGACATGATGCGCCGCACCAAAAACGGAGAGGCGCTGTACATGCACTGTCTGCCAGCCGACATTTCAGGCATATCCTGCAAAGAAGGCGAAGTAGCCGGCGATGTTTTTGAACAGTACCGTATTAAAACTTACCTGGAAGCAGGGTATAAACCATATATCATCGCCGCGATGATGTTGTCGCAGCGATTTGAAAGCCCAGCACATATTCTGGGAAAGATATTGGAACAGAACCGTAAACGGGTACTGTTCTGATTTGGGATTTGTTTTATTTATTTGTTTAAACCCGACGTTTTTCTTTGAAAAATGTCGGGTTTGGTTTTTTATGGCATTAGAAACCCAATTTTTCCTTACTTTGTAGGTATAGAAATTTAGTCATCATTCACACCGCAAAACAACATGATCAAATACCTGCTCAACTGGTTTGTGTATGCAGTAAATGGTTTCTGGTTGTTGTTCAGACTGTACGAGCAGAAAAAATTCATGAAGAGAATTCTCAATTCTGACCTGGCTCCATTCATTGAACATCACGATGAAAGCCTGGACGAAAGAGATTTTTCTAAAATCAGGAAGTATTACGGACTGGCTGTACCCGGAGTATTGGGGGAAGCATTTGCACTGTTGCGCGGGAAAAAAATGACTCTCTCCGAACGGAGTGCACTGACTTACCTCGGGGGACTCACCGGTCTGGCTGACGATTTTTTTGACAAAACCCAGACAAGAGACCAACATATTTTATCCTTAATCAAAGACGAAAAAGATGTTAACATCCGGGGTTCAAATGAAGAGCTATTCATGACCTTGTACAGGAAAGCCCTTTCCTTTTCAATCCACAGGGAAGAGATTATTACCCGTTGCCTTGAGGTATTTGAAGCACAGATCGACAGTAAAAAACAAAGCTCCCCTTCCATTACACAGGATGAGATCAAAAATATAACCTATAGAAAGGGAGGCAGTTCTCTGGTTTTTTACCGGGCTGCCATGGATCACAGCTTAGATTCTGAAGAAATGAAAATGCTTCACGCTTTAGGTAGTCTGTTCCAACTGGAGAATGATATTTTCGATGTTTACAAGGACCATAAAAATAATATACAGACTTTGGTTACTACGGAAACCCGGATGCAGGATCTGCAAAAAAAATATCGGTCACTCATACGCGAATTTATACAAAGTGTTGACCAGCTAGCTTATTCCTCAAAAAACAAAAAACAGTTTATTCGTCTCATCCTTGTGGTGATCAGTCGGGGTTGTGTGGCCCTTCGTCAGCTAAAGAAAAATCAGAAAAAGAGTCAACAGGTTTTTGCCATCGACCAGTACGAAAGAAAGGACCTTATCTGCGATATGGAGAAGCTTCCCAATATCTTTCGCACCACCCATTATTTCGCCAAAGTTAATCCGAGGTGATGCTAAATAAAGTATTCGGTAATTCATTTTCCGGAAAACAAATGATGACTCATTGTGCTTATTTGCCAACGATAAGAACTATTTTTTAATCGAAAACACACAAACTTGCCCGGATAAAAAAAGGCTTACAGTTATATATGTTAATGAAGATATCTTAGAATATGAATGAGAATACTATTGAAATAAATGACAAAGAACTAAAGAAATATTGTCGTAAAATTTATACGGTCGTTGGGGAAAAATTAATCAAAGAGGAGCAGGTCTCCAGTGAAATAGTCAGTAACTACTATTCCAAATCAGCTTTTTACTACAAAAAGTTTCATTCGCCGGAGGGAGCCATACATCTCCCCGTTTCATTTTCTGAAAAAGAATCCCATGGCGAAAAATTGTTATATCAGGCAAAATCCATTGATAAAATCATCAATACCCATAACTATTCCAATATTTTGGAACTGGGATGTGGGATGGGGTTTAATACAAACTACCTGGCCAAAAAAAATCCCGGAAAAAAATTTACCGGGGTTGATCTTACAGCGGATAACATCAAACAGGCTAAAAAAAACGCAACAGACTCAGATAATAGTATTTTTCTCCAAGGCGATTTTGATGATCCTGAAACAATCCAGGGAAAATACGATTTAATTTTTGCGGTTGAAACGCTTTGTCATTCCAACAACCTTATTGAACTTATTTTGAATTATCGCGACAAATTAGCTGATAATGGCAGAATGATAATATTTGATGCCTATGTAAAAAAAGATGCGAAAGTGTTGAAAGGTGAATTTGAACAAAAAGCTTATCATTTGTTGTTGTGGGGATTTGCGTTGAATCAATTTCAAAAAATGAGCGATATCCTGGATGCAGAAAAGCTAATATCCATCGAAAGTATAACTGACTATACCGTAAACGTGGCGCCAAATGCCATTGTATTTCAAAAAGCGGCAATCAAAGTCCTGCGTTTTCATCTATTCCTTAAATTACTGCTCAAAACCGGAATCGTATCAATAGCCTTCATAAAGCAACTGAGCGCCGGTTTATTTGGCCCCTATTTTGGTCATACCGGTTACCTGGGATATTATAAAATAGTGATCACAAAATAAACTGCCCTGAGCATAGATCTAACGCAAGTAAATACTGGCACGAATGAATGAGTCACTCATTACCGGATGAAAATACTGACGGATCACATCATCCATCACTTATAAATAATCTTGTAACCCATGATAATCACTGCAAAACAGAGTGTCACCGCATTGGCGACAAGTATAGGAATATCATCCGTGACAATACCATAAATAAACCATAACAATACTCCTGTTGAAAACATGAGGTACATAACAAGAGATATTCCTTGTGTATTTCGGGTTCGGATTGTTTTTATTGCCTGTGGGACAAATGATGCGGTGGTTAAAATTGCGGCCACGTATCCAATGAATTGTTCGATCATCTTCCATGAATCATTTTGTTCCGGCAAAAATAGTTTTAATCCGTTAACACATCCAACAGGTACCTTTACAGCGGGAAATAACGCACTGATTGTTGAATTTGCTGCCCGAAATAATGCCACAGTATATCTGAAAAGCGTTTTTAATTCTGTAACCGGGTAGATGCAGACCTATTAAAGCTGAGAGAATAGCAAAAGAATATACGATGTTGACTTTCAAAGCCAATTTCAAAGGTGAATGCTTAGGATACAAAAGTGCAGGAAAGTCTACCGTCTGGGAACAAGAACGACGAAATTATCATGTTACAGGGAGCAGACGAAGAAGGCTTCATTTTTTTGATACAGAGACCAAAGAAATCCTAACCACAGTAAATAAGGAATAGTTTTCAGCCTTTCATCCGGCTCCACAACCGCTGTGCCTGTTCCTGTGCAAAAGTCATCACTTCGGCTTCATCCACAGTTTGCATTATACTATCTTTCAGAATGAGTCTCCCATCGGAAATAACATGCTGTACTCTTGAAGCATCCCATCCGAAAATAAAATGTCCAAGAATGTTATCTTCGGTTACCGGTGTCCTTCCCCGATAGTCCAGTACTACCAGGTTGTTTTCTCCATCGCCTTCAAAACGATTCTCCTTCAGATACCGATGTACATTTCTAAATCGGTGATATGTTTCTTCAAAGCCAATGGTTTCAAAGCTCTGACCGGCAAAATAGGCCTGTTGGGCACTGCGGATCATGTCGCTGTGCATGCCATCGGTTCCCAGCATAATCCGTGATCCCAGCCCATTTCCATTGAACACCCCCACTCCATTGTTCAGATTGCTCTCCATATTTTCCGCCATAAAAGCTTTGGATTCACGGAACAGCTTTCTTTCGTGATTGGAAAGATGCAGACCATGCACCAAGAGGGTCTTGCTCTGATCCAACATACCATAATCATTGAGTCGTTCCAGAACCCGCCTACCATATTGTACCAGAGCCTGATCCTGATCGTAGCGATCTTCAGCTACATGTATATGCAGGCCGGATCTGAATTTCTCCACGAGGTCAACTGCTTTTTTCATAGTCTCATCGCCCACAGTAAAAGAAGCATGCAAGCCCACAAGTCCCTGATGTTTCTTTAGATAATGCTCGGTTTCGTGCAATCCCTGTTCAGCTTTTTCCCTACCGTCACGGTCGGTCACTTCATAGCAAAGCAAATGCCCCACGCCTACCTTCTCAAAAGCATTGGCAATAGTTTCCAGTGAACCGTCAATGGCGTTAGGCGAAGCATGGTGGTCGATCACGAATGTGGAGCCGGCTTTAGCACAGGCTACGGCGGTCGCCAAAGCACTGGCTTCTATCATTTCCTTATCCAGTGCCTTGTCCAGTGTCCACCAGATGTATTTCAGGATCTCATAAAAGTTCTCAGGATTTTTCGCCGGTGCGGGCATCCCCGTCGCCAAAGCGGAATAAATGTGATGATGCCCCACAGCGAAAGATTTGGTAACAATCTTTCCTTGACAATCCAGCACTTCACTCACCTCAATATCCGGAACCGATTTAGGTGTAAAAAATAACTTACCGTTCACTCCTTCTTCCACCAGAATATGAGTGTCTGTGAAACTTAGTTTTTCCCAGTCCAGGAATCGGGCATTTTTTAATAAGAGTGTCATAGCTTACGATTTTCGTTTCATAGGTAGTTTGGTGCGCCGGATGCCGTCAAACTGATACAGGGCATTGGCCACCGCAGCTGCAGTGGGCACCAGTCCGATCTCTCCAACTCCTTTGGCACCGTATGGTCCCACCGGATCTTTTACCTCCACGCCTTTCACCACAATTTCCGGAGTTTCATGCGCCCTCAGAATACCCAGTTTCCTATATCTGTCAGAAACCAGATACCCGTCTTTCATGGGCAGGTCTTCCGTCAGTGCATAACCCAGGCCCATGTGTACAGCACCTTCAATCTGCCCTTCAAAGAGCATGGGATTCATAATCTTACCCGCATCATGGGCAGCAACTATTTTGCTTACCTCTCCGTTTTCATCCAATACACACACCTGAGCTGCATATCCGTAGGAATAGTGAATCTTCGGGTCTTCCACCTCATCTCCCGGTTTGGAGGTCCAGTCACAAATATATTGCCCAGAATAGGTTTTTCCGATCAGTTCTTTGACAGTATTCGAATGTAAGTCTTCTTTCAATTGATGGGCGGCATTGATCACTGCCAGTCCCAGCAAGGCCGTTGCCCGTGAGGATGTGGTCATTCCCGTTTTGATCTGTGCATCGGTATCCACGACTACTTCCATGATGTCAGGACGTAAACCTGTTTCTTCACACAAGGTCTGCAGAGCCATGTTGTGAACCCCCTGCCCCATCTCTGTCCAACCGTGACTAATCTGAATTTTGTCTTCCGAAAGAATTTCTATTTTCACTTTGGATTCATCCACCATGCCGTTGCCCACTCCTGAGTTTTTAATGGCCGTGGACAGGCCTGCAAAAGAAGCATTTGTAAAATCATCTTTCACCGCTTCGAGGCAAGCCCTGATGCCTACACCAAAAACTTTCTGTCCTGTAGCCGTTTTCAATCCGTCGGTTAAAGCGTTGTCCCAGCGGAACTGCCAGCGGTCGAAACCACCCTGTTCACAAAGATCGTCGATGCACTGCTCCAACGCAAATACCACCTGATTCACACCAAAGCCACGCATCGCACCACAGGGAATATTATTGGTATAAACTGTTTTAGCCGTCATGTTTACATTGGGAATATAATAACCTCCGGCAGCATGTCCGGCCACCCGTTCCATCACCTTCATACCCACCGAAGCATAAGCTCCTGTATCGCCCACTGCCATGAGCGACAAAGCCACCAACTTACCGTTTTCATCTGCACCGAGCTTCATATCCATAAACACCGGATGACGTTTGGGATGCAAACGAATAGATTCTTCACGGGTCAATGTAAGCTTCACGGGTTGCTGCATCAGCCAGGCAAAAAGAGCCGTTTGCCCCTGGATACTCAAATCTTCCTTTCCTCCAAAACCACCACCATTGGGAACCAGTTCCACATGAACTTTTTCCTCGGGCAAACCCAAAAGCATCGCTACCTGGCGCCGGTCCTCGTATACGCCCTGACTCTGACTGTATAATTTCAACTCTCCAATTCCGTAAGGCAGAGCCAGTGCGGCTTCTTTTTCCATGAACCCATGTTCGATACGCTGGGTTTGATAGTTGCCTTCCGAAACGTATTGGGCTTGTTTAAAAGCCTGCTCCGCATCACCGATGGTATAATGTACTGTTTCGAAATTATTGGGTCGTTCCTTGTGTACCTGAGGTCCCTTGAGGGCTTCAAATACATCCGTGACCGGTTCCAGCACTTCGTATTCTACCCGAATCATCTCTGCTGCTGCCCGGGCCTGTTCTTCCGTATCTGCTAATACTCCTGCCAGTACATCCCCAATGTAATGCGTGGTTTCTCCTTCACCAATCATCACTGGCCAGTCCTGCAGTATTAACCCAACCTTATGTTCTCCGGGGATGTCGTTTGCCGTTACAACCCGTTTCACACCAGGCATAACTATAGCTTCTGACAAATCAATCTTCAACACTTTAGCTTTGGGATAATCGCTGAATTTCAAGGCAGCAAACAACATCCCATCCACAAACAAATCATCCACAAAATTGCGTTGCCCCAATGCCGTTTCATAAGCTTGGTATTTGGGTTGTGAGACCCCCACTTTTCCTGAAGTTTTACGGACTTCCAGCGTCTTATTTTCCCGCAAAGCCTCGGCTGCAGTCAGGACTCCCTTTTCAATTTTCTTGTATCCGGTACAACGGCAAATGTGTGGTTTAAAAGCCAAACGAATGTCTGATAAATCAGGTCGCAGATTTTTCTGCAACAGTACTTTTGAGCGCGTAATAAACCCGGGAGTACAAAAACCGCACTGAACCGCTCCTTCGTTGACCATGGCTTTGGCCAAAGTGTCTTTTATATTTTCCTGAAAGCCTTCAATGGTGAAAACCTGAGCCTGATCCAGCGTTTTCATTTTAGTAACACACGAAAGTTTGGCTTCCCCGTTGATCTCCACCGTACAGGAACCACAGGCCGCCTGTCCGGAACAACCGTCTTTCACGGAAGTGATCCCCAGTTCATTCCGTAAGTATTTCAACAACATCCGATTGGGATCACCGTCGTATTCGTATTTTTTTCCGTTGACAAAAAAAGTAATCATAACATTCTTGATTTTAACGATTCCAGGTCGGGGATGATGGCTTCCGGCATGGAAATCACTTTTTGAACCGCTTGCAGGTCTTTCAGTCCACTTCCTGTGGAAAGAATTACACTGGATCCGACACCACCGGATTTCAACCATCCCGCGAAGGCGGTGGCTGCTGCCGGTTCTGCAAACAAACCAGTATTTCGGGATAAAACAGCAGATGCCGACAAAATCTCATCATCAGAAACGGTCAGTACCTCACCGTTGTACTTATTCAGAAACTGTTTCGCCATGTAGAAATTCCGGGGTATGTCCACCGAAATGGAATCAGCTACGGTACGGCTGGGCACAAAAGAAAATTCATCCTTATCCACATTATTAACCAGATTGGCACTGCCTTCTGATTGCACTGCCACGATTATCGGTATACGGTCGATCATATCCAATTTCAGGAGATCTTCGAACCCTTTGTACACACCTGAAATAATAACCCCATCTCCCACAGGAACAAAAATCTTATCCGGAAGCTGTCCGTTCAACTGATCAAACAATTCAAATGAAACGGTTTTCTTTCCTTCAATAGTCAGCGGATTATAAGCTGTATTCCGATTGTACCATCCCAGATTATCGGTTGCTGCCACACTCAGATCGAAGGCATCGTCGTAGGTTCCTTTCACAGGAATCAATGTAGCTCCGTACATCAAAATCTGAGTCAGTTTGGCTAAGGGGGCTTTTTCAGGAACCAGGATCAATGCTTTCTGGTGTTGTGCGGCACAGATTCCTGCCAGCGAAGAACCTGCATTTCCTGTTGACGCTGTAATAATCGTATCGATTCCCTGTTCTTTGGCAAAAGCTGAAACCAGGGCTGAAGCCCTGTCTTTAAAGGAATACGTGGCATTCAGCGAATCATCTTTAATAAAAACAGGGGCCTTGATACTCTTCCCTTCTATGGATCTTAAGGTAATCAATGGTGTGCTTCCGATACGCAATTGAGGCAGGCTGCTTACCTCATTAATAGGCATTAGATCGAGAAACCCTGTGGATTTTAACTGTGAAAACGTAATCTTTTGTTGTTTCAGACCGTCATAATCGTACAGTACTTTCAACACGCCCCTCGGTGGTTTATCTTTCTGATTAGCGGCACTGCATTCCGGACACAGATAGCGTACTTCACTGGAATCATAGGTTTTGCCACAGTCTACACACTGATATTGGAATTTCTGTTCCATTTCCCCGTTTTTAGACAGACATCAAAAATAAGGAATTCTTACTGCGTTTTGGTAAAAATTTCGTTTCATAAAAAAAACTTCCGGCAACGCTGGCTACCGGAAGTTTAAAGCATGTTAACCTTCGTACATTTTTAACAAACCCGTCCGGTCGTTAAACTCCCGGATAAGTTCGTCCCAGCGATCAACCTGGTTGAATAATTGACCCCATAAATTGCGGTCGTACCACAGAGCATTCAGATCCTGCACATCTTTTGCCTGCTGTTCCACCCAGGTAAAGTATTTCAGGTTGTGTACTGCTTTTTGGTCCTGATAATTCAGTTCTCGCATATGGTCGGTTTTCTGTCCCAGCATACAACTTTCGTAATCACGGGCAGCCTGCAATTCACTGTAGGCTCCTCTTTCTTCATTCAGTTCAGCCAAACGAGAACGATACATATCCACCGAATCGGTGGCAATGGTCATGATGACATCATCGGCTGTGTATTCAAAATAACGGGCTGTTTTTATAGCCGAAAGTAAGTTGGCGATACTGGAAATTCCAAGCAAGGGAAGCTGCGCAATCAGTTCATCGCTGCAACCGACTGATTTCAGGAATTGCTGTCCTTCCTTTTCGTTAAACAGACGGAGCAAACGCATGGGGTCCTCATCGTCGATGGCAGTCACCACATTGGTATTTTTCACATTATGGATCCACGGTATATGCTTGTCACCAATTCCTTCAATTCGATGTGCACCAAACCCATTTCTTAAAATTGTCGGGCATTGTTGTGCTTCCGAAGCCACTACTTTCAGGTGTGGATACTTTGTCCGAAGATAATCACCGGCTGCAATGGTACCGGCCGAGCCGGTAGCCGAAACATAAGCCGCCAGCTGGGATTTTTCGGTTTTTACCAACTGAAAGACTTCCTCAATAGCGCTTCCGGTTATATTGTAATGCCATGCCGCATTGCCAAATTCATCAAACTGATTGAAAATAACCACGTCTTCACGGGTATTTCTCAATTCCCAGCACTTGTCGTAAATTTCCTTCACATTGGATTCACTTCCAGGAGTGGCAATCACGGTTGATCCCACTTCGTTACGCAACCAGTCAAAACGTTCCTGACTCATTTCTTCCGGCAAGATGGCAATGGGTTCGGTGGACATCAAACGGCTGTCAAAGGCTCCACCACGGCAATAATTACCTGTGGAGGGCCAAACCGCTTTGTGATAAGTAGGATCGAATTCCCCGGTGATAATTCGGGGTGCCAGACAGCCATAGGCTGCTCCCACCTTGTGTGCTCCTGTGGGAAAGTATTTACCGATCATCAGCACAATGCGGGCATCCACCCCTGTCAACGCTTTTGGTAACTCAATGAAATTGGGATTTCCAAATAATCCCCCTTTTTCTTTGGGTTCGTTTTTCCAGGTAATACGAAACAAATTCAACGGATTAATGTCCCACAACCCCACCTTTGTAAGGGCTTGTTTGATTTTATCGGGAATTAATTCGGGGTGTTTTTGTTGCTCAAAAGTAGGCAAAATAATTTGCTGTTCTTTAAATCTTGCGACAGCGTGGGCCAACGCCTCTTCGTTAACCACTTTATCCGAAAAGTGTATCATTTTTTAAAATCTTTAGCTTAATTTCATAAGCAAAATTAAATATATATACACTTATCCTTACAACACAACTTTTTTAAGTAAATACATCTATTATTTGAAGTTTGACAGGAAATTAATTACATTTGTCAGCAAATCAATATTTACTTTAGAAAAAACAGCCATGAAGCCATTAGACGATACAGATTACAAAATATTAAACCTGCTTCAACTCAACAGCCGGATTACCATACGTGAATTATCAGAAAAGCTTTTCCTGTCTACTACGCCCATTCACGAGCGAATCAAAAAACTGGAAAAGAGCGGATACATTCAGAAATACGTCACCCTTATCGACCCGAAAAAGATCGGTCAGAAACTGATTGTATATATCTCGGTAATCCTGAACGACCACACCAAATCTTCGGTGGAAAAATTTGAAGCCGAAGTAAACGGACTGGATGAAGTGATGGAATCGTATTATGTTTCAGGAAATTCTGACTTTCTGTTGAAGGTGTACTGCAAAGATATGGATGACTATCACCAGTTTGTGGTGGAAAAATTTTCTGTCATTCAGAATATTGCCCGGTTTTACAGTTCGTTTGTGCTGACCGAATCAAAGGTGGATCACCACTTTAAACTATAGATCAACTGTATTCCAACAGGGATGCCCCCTGCAGAATCACCGTCATTTCAGCAGCCTTTTGCAGACTGAAGGCCTCTTTTCTTTCAGGATTAATCTTTTTGAAATCCTGAACAGAAAAATCAGTTTTATCGAAAACCACTTCAAAGTCATCTTCTTTGTAAATGAAGTTTTCCAGTGACTCCGTTAAAGAAAATGCTCGTCCGGATGCTTTGCCTTTCAGGATTTTTTGATCGTCGAGCTTTTGCAGGTAAAAGCCTTTTTCTGCATCATCAAAATCCTTACGGGTCAGATAAATCTTGGGTTTCTCCAAATAAGGTGCACTTTGAGTCGGACAGAACGTAGCACAATTACCGCATTCATTGCAGAAATTGGCGATGTTCAGGATTTGAATTTCCTGTTTGATTTCAAAAAGCCCATCCGGTTCCCAGCGGAGATTTCCATTCTCAAGAATCCCTTTCTGCAAAGGAATCGGGGTCTTTTTAACCGGATAAGAAAAATTAGCCAGATTCGGACAAACGGTGGTACATATATTACATACTTCATCGCAAAGCAAACAACGGGAGGCTTCTTTTTGGGCTTGCTCTTCCGTGAACGTACCGGTAATTAATTGAAAGCTCTTCGGATCATTTAAACTGGATTTCTCAGGATGCTCGCCCGGAACCCGTTCCGACTTTTTAGCCATCAAATCCTTCACCAAAGCCGGCTTTCTTGAAATCTCTTCCGGTTTGAAATTCCGGGTATCAAAATCAATTTCGTACTTATCAATGAGTTCCTGGGCTATTTTTCGTCCGTCCCCCACCCCTTTGATCAGTGAGGCTGCACCCAGGCGGGCATCACCACCAATGTAGACGCCCGGTAACTGCGTTTCAAAACTGTCTTCTTTGGTTTCGAGCAGGTTTACATCGGTAAAATCAACCGTTATTTTTTGTCCAACTGCCGGGATCAGCGTATCCACTTCCATTTCAAACTCAGAATCCTCGATAGGAACCGGGCGCACCCTTCCGCTTTCGTCCGGTTCACCAGGTTTCATCCGGATGCATTGCACTCCGGCAATTTTCCCGTTTTCGGTCATTATTTTCACCGGATTCACCCATTCCATGAATTCCACCCCTTCTTCCATCGTTTCAACAATTTCATGATACACCGCCGGCATTTCATTCACAGAACGACGATACATCAGCGTGACTTTACCGCTCGCTCCTGTCATGCGGTTCGCTGTCCGTGCTATATCCATGGCCGTATTGCCACCACCGATCACAGCTACCTTATTTCCGACGGTAAAATCTTTCCCTTTCCTTGATGCTTCCAGAAACTCCAGCGATTCATAAACGCCTTGTGCTTCCATCCCATCCAGCTTCAACAACGGCACATCCTGTGCCCCGATCGCCACAATCACCGCATCATTGTCTTTTCGTAACTGATTAAATTCTTTCTTTCCAATTTTTTGATTATAATAAACGGCAACTCCCAGGTCGGTAATATGTTTCACATCCAGCTCCACGGTTTCATCCGAAATACGGAACCGCGGAATAGCACCTGATACCATGCCCCCCGCCTTACTTTTAGCTTCATACACCGCAACCTCAAATCCTGCTTTGCGCAGAAAATAGGCACTGGATAATCCGGTGGGCCCAGCCCCGATAATGGCCACTTTTTTCTGAATATCAGACAACACCTCTTTTTCCGAACCCTTATATTGGTTATGCCAGTCCACCACAAAATGCTTAATCTCGCGAATAGCCAAAGGCTCGTCATAGTTCATACGAGTACACTGAGTCTGACATACATGATCACACACGATGCTTGTTGAATTCGGAAAAGCGTTTGTCTTGGTAATTACCCGATAAGCTTGTTCAAACTCCCCTCTAGCCGTATGGTACATATAGGATGGGATATCCTGATGGGTCGGACAGGCATTCAAACAGGGGGCTGCTATACAATCGAAATATGATAGCGGTTTGTTGTTTTTTATACTTGGCGTACGAAGATAGGTTCGCTTGTATTCTCTGGCTTGCAAAATCTGTTTTGCGTACCGTTCAATATTAGCAAGTCTTGCCGCAACAGGCTCCCCTGTCCCTGCTTTTGCCGAAATAAAATCCTCAATAGTTTCAACCCTTTCAGCTACAAAAGCCTCGTTCAGTTTTTGGAAATACTGATGAAGGCGGGTGTACCCACCGGGTTTCAGTAAATCGGTACACACGGTAATGGTTTCAAATCCACAGGTAAGAACATCGGCAACATTCAATGCGTTAATTCCTCCCGAAAAGGAAAGACTCAGTTCACCGTTAAAATCTTTCTGTAGTTTTTGAGTCAACGCAATGGAAATAGGATGCAGTGCCCTGCCGCTCATATACATCATCGAAACATCCTCACCAAACACCGGTTTATTGTTTACCGATTCCAGGGTATTGGTCAGCTTCAGGCCAAATTGCAGGTTTTCCTTTTCAGCCGTTTGCTGCAACGCCCTGATCATCTTCAAGGCTTCAGGATATTTCAGGTCGTGTTCAAACGCTGCATCGGGAACCTGTGTTTTAAACTGAAGTGTTTCATTCAGTATTCCTCTCAACAAATCGGACCCAAGCAAAGTGGGATTGAGTTTTACAAACGTATGAAGTTTCTTTTCCGTGATCAGATACCGGGCAATATCTTCGATTTCATTGGCCGGACATCCATGCATGGTGGAAAGTGTAATATTATCGGAAATTCGATATGGAATTTCTATTTCCTGAATTTCAGGATAGACCGAGCTGATTTCCCCAACTTTTTGAGCAATTCCCTCCGGACAACGCTGCATTTTATCAAGAAACCATTGCACATTTTCTTTCATGATTCCCTCCAGATTGTAGCCCACACTCATATTAAAGATGGTATTCACCGGAGTCTTTCTCCCGAGTTTATGGTGCAATACATGGATCAATACCCAGGCTTTCAGATATTCGTCAAAACTCTCTTTGATTTTCAGTTCCTGCGACCATTCGCAGTTGTAGCCTTCGTCCTGCATGTCAATACACGGTCTGGGAATCTCCAATTCATCCAGCGTTTGAACCGTTTTCAGTTCGATATACCGGGCACCCGTCAGCCAGGCAGCAACAATATTCTGTGCCATTTGCGAATGCGGACCGGCCGCCACCCCCAGAGGGGTTGCCAGTTTCTGATCAAAAAGTTCAGTGGTAAACCGGTTTTCACTATCCGGATTGAAAAACAAGTGCTCGTCGATACCCAAAATGGAATGATTGCGGTCGTATTCCGACAGCATCATCTGTATCAGTTGTTTTAAAGGAATGGGATGAAATTGATCTGACATAAACGTATAACCCTTTTCGCAAATTTAGGATAATTCAGAACAGCTCTTCTTGTTTTCTCAGCCACAGCTAAACATCAGGAAAATCACCCAGACTAGAGACTATTTCATAAAATATTTCCTAAACAGAAATCCCATTTCCGAACGAACAGAAAGAATTAACGGGATGAATACACCTTCTTTCCGGACACATAGGTGGAAAGAACTTTAACATGTGGGATAGTTGCTTCGGGACAGTTCATAATATCCTGGTCCAGCACCACAAAATCGGCCACTTTTCCGGGCTCGAGACTTCCTTTTTGCTTTTCATCAAAACTTCCTTTGGCAGGCCACAGCGTGACCGAATACAAAGCATCCCTGCGACTGAGGGCATTTTCCATTTCAAATCCGCCCGAAGGCCATCCCTTTATATCCTTCCGGGCAACTGCTGCATAAAAAGTCTTCAACGGACTGATGTCTTCAATTGGAAAATCCGTACCGTTCACTTCCCAGCCGTTTTCTTCCATTAACTGCTTGTAGGCATAAGCGGTTTTGATCCGCACGGGCCCCAGTCGTTTTTCTGCCCAGTACATATCAGAAGTACAGTGGGTAGACTGAATGGAAGGGATAACGGAATAATCACCAAAATAATGAAAATCTTCAGGACTCAGAACCTGTGCATGCTCGATGCGCCAGCGCCGATCGTTTTTTCCTTTTAAAAATCGGGCATAGGTTTGAAGCATAATCCGGTTTCCCGAATCGCCAATGGCATGGGTATTTACCTGGAAACCGGCTTTGTATGCCTTAGCACAAATCGAATCATAATAATCCATCGGATGCAGTCGAAGACCGAAATGACCAGGCATATCGGAATAAGGCTTCAACAACAAAGCGCCCCTTGAACCCAGGGCTCCGTCAATATAAAGCTTTACAGCGCTAACCGTAAGCCTACCGTTATGAACAGGCCCTGTAGTAAAGAATTCATCGAAATTCTCCTGTGTCGGACTCATCATGGCATAGATCCGAATATCCAGTTTTCCTTCCTTTTGCAAGCGGTCCAAAAGCAAAATATCTGCCTTATCCAGCCCAGCATCCGTAACGGTGGTCAGCCCCTCCGCAAAACAGTTTCGCTGTGCTTCCAGTAAAGCTTTCGTCTTTTCTTCCTGAGTCGCTTCGGGAATTACCATCTGCACGATATCAAGGGCATTGTCAATCAAAACACCGGTTAGTTTTCCATGATCCAGAACAATTTCTCCCCCCTCAATCTTTGTTTGTGGAGTAATCCCAGCCAGTTCCAGTGCTTTGGCATTAGCCAAAACTGCATGACCATCAATGCGGGTCAATACCACCGGATTGTTGGGATACAATCTATTTAACAGGGTATTGTCCGGATAATCGGTGTTCTTCCAGTCGTTCTGATCCCAGCCTCGGCCTAGAATCCAGAAGCTTTTTAGTTGATCATGATGTGCTTTTACTTTATCCAGTACTTCTTCAAAAGATTGCGTTCCCACCAGATCGGCCCATCGAATCAGGCTCATACCATAAGAAAGGAAATGACTGTGTCCGTCATTAAAACCCGGGTAAACAGCCCGTCCCTGTTCATTAATTTGTTCGGGTGCTTCATACTGATCCAGTATAGCCTTGTCGGATCCCGTGGTCAGAACCTTCCCGTCCTTAACGGCAAAGGCTGTAACGACTGAAAAATCGGAGTCCACCGTATATACTTTTGCATTGTATACGATCAGGTCGGCTTTCGTTTTGGTTTGAAAGGTTGACATAGCTATGAGTGTAATTAAAATGAAAAGAGTAAAAGTATATTTCATGGTTGCTTTTTTGGTTCTTACTCAGTAATCCATTTCCCGTTTCATCACCTCCTCTATCGTGGACAGTATTACGTCTTCTTTATCCTTCCGGGAAAGCACAAAATGATCCGTATCAAAGCTATAATAAATAACTGATTTTCCCGCTGTTGCTTTACGTACTTCTTTCCCCATACGGGTAAAAGCCCGGCAAAGCCATTGCATTTCCACCTGATCACCTTTCACATAAACCACTTGCCTGTCCGGCTTATTTCCGGAACCGAAGCGGCCTTTACGTGGATCAAAAACAACCCGCTCTCGGTCGAAATACTGATTGATCACCCCATTTAAGACCAGGTCTTCAGGAATTCCCTTTTGGAGGGGTTTTTCCCGGTTCATAAGCCAAAGCCGGTCGGCATAGTCGAGTGCCAGTTCAATATCATGGGTAGTGATGAGGATGCCTTTGTTCTGTTCGTGTGCGAAATGCGACAGCCATTCCATGATCTCGATCTTCCCGGGAGAATCGATAAAAGCCACCGGTTCATCCAAAAACAAAAAAGGCGTATCCTGAACCAAGGCTCGGGCCAGCAACATTTTCTGCTTTTCTCCGTCGCTGAGCTGATAAAAGGTTTTGTCTTTTAAATGAGCGACATGCAACAGATTCAGTGTATTTTCCACCTCTTCCAGATCCGATTTCTTTAACCTTCCGTAAAAAGAAGCATAGGGGAAACGCCCCATACTTACCACTTCAAACGCCGTCAAAAACGGATCATTAATCTGTCCTGTGAACACAACTGCCACTTCTCTGGCCCTGGCTTTCAGGCTCATCGATTCAAGGTTTTTACCAGAGAAACTGATTTTTCCCGAAAGGGGTTGATGAAATCCCGAAAGCGTGCGCATCAACGTGGATTTCCCGGCGCCGTTGGGCCCCAGCAAACAAACAAGATCGCCTGGATGCAAGAATGCTGAGATGTTTTCCTGCAAAACGGTTTCTCTGCTTCCGTTCCGGAAACCGTTGGTCAGTTTTTCAATACGCAATTCTTTTTCTACCATCCTATTCCGTTTTGAAATGACGCCCTTTAATAATAACCCAGATGATCACCGGAGCTCCCACCAGTGACGTAACTGCATTGATAGGCAGCGATACATCAGTTCCCGGCAAACGGGCCAGTAAATTACACAACAAAGCCAGTGACGCCCCCATTAATACAGTGGAAGGCACCAGCACACCGTGCTGGGATGTTTTGAAAAATCCCCTGGCCAGATGCGGAACCGCTAACCCAAGAAAGGCAATGGGACCTGTAAAAGCGGTCCCTGCAGAAACCAGCAAACCGGTAATCAAAATAAGCAGGGTATGAATTCTTCGGGTATGAAATCCCAGACTCCGGGCATAGCGCTCTCCCATCAGCAGAGCATTCAATGGCCTGACGAATAATAATGTAACAATCATCCCTGCCAAAGCCACAACCAGCAACATCACTGATTGAACAGCTGTAGTTTTTGAGAAGCTGCCAAGTCCCCATACCACATAAGCATGCAGTTCCTCAGCACCGCTGAAAAACTGTAAAACACCCACCACAGCAGAAACCGCATAGCCCAGCATGATACCAATAATCAATACCGTTAATATATTCCCAATTCGTGACGAAACCAAAATAATGATCAGCAACACAACCAGCGAACCGGCAAAAGCAGCCAGAATCACCGACAGGTTCCCAATCAGGGTCGTCATCGAAAACCAGCTACCGAAGGCACTACCTGCCAGTACAACCAGGGCCACCCCCAAACTCGCACCCGAACTAATTCCCAGTACGGAAGGACCTGCCAGGGGATTTCGAAATAAGGTTTGTAAAATCAGTCCCGATAAGGACAGTAAGATTCCCGTCGACAGGGCGGTAATGGTCTGAGGCAAACGATACTGATTCACGATAACCTCTGCCAATGTATCCTTGCTGTCGGGATGAAACAACACATCCAGTACCCGTTCCCAGCCGATGAGTACCGAACCAAACCAGAGATTGGCCAGAAACAACACGATGGTCAGCAAAAAGAAAATAACAAACCAGATTTTATGTCGGGATAAGGAAACCATGCATTCAAATGAACGATAAAATTACTTTAAAATTTTGTAATAATGCGGCTTATAATGAGGCAACAACTCGGGATGAAAGGCTTTGATAAAATCAGCCAAAAGAACCTGAGGTTCCAGCGACCCTTTTTCAAAATAACCACTTTCGGCCTTACAATAGATGATGTGGTGCAATCGGAACGCTTTGAATTTAGTGTACAACTTATTCTCATTTGCCAGTGCCGGATAGGAAGCTTTTTCGCCGTAAGAACCCAGAATTCTCCAAAAATCGGCATGGCCGGCTTTTTTATACACCGATTCGAAATCCAGGGGAAAACTGCCCTGTTTCCGCACATTTTTCCAAACATAATCGGCCCCTGCATCCCGAAATAAAGTAGCAATGTAACTATCACCGCCCGGAACATACCACTGACCATCATAGAATTTATCGGATAAAACCGTAGGGCGGTATTTTACCGTGTCCGCCAGTTTCTTAAGTTTGAGATACGCCTTGGAAATGTGATTAAAAATACTGTCTGCCGTTTTTTCTTTTCCAAAGAAAGCGGCGGTAAATTTGATCCACTCAGCCCTGCCCAGCGGGTTGGCTTCCATAAAATCAAGAAACGGAATGGCCTGAATGGAAGACAGGGCCGGCGACAACGATGCACTTCCCTGATAAGGCGAATAAAACATAGCCTGGGGATGGGTTTCCAAAATCTTTTCCACAAAAAAATTGCCTTCAACCGCCAGCTGGGCAATCTGGTGACGGGCATAGCGTTTTTGGATTTCTTCGTTTTTGATGTATTTAACATCCGATACCCCCACCACAGCATCCAGCAGTCCCAGTTTCTGTAAGGCATTTAGCTGGGTTACCGAGAAAACGGCTACCCGATTCAGGGGCACCTGAATTTCACCCTTTGCGGGAGGGTGTTTCACCAGTACAAACGAATCCAGCACTGTTCCCTTTTCCCAGGGACTGTAGACTATCACTTTCGTTTTGGCTCCTTCCCGGAACAATGCAAAGCCCCTGGCATATTGAATCTGGTTCTTCCATTCGGATATGGAATGACCGGTAGACTTTTTCTTTTCATTCTGATGACATCCGGCAAACAGAATAGCCATAACTGCAATCAAAAGGAATCCGTAGAAAATAGAAATGTGTCTCCTTGTACTCCTCATGATTCAGACGGTGGCTCCTGAGCCGCTTTTCGGGTTAAAACAATCCAACCCACAATGCCGAGAATCACCAACAACGTGGAAATTAATTCTGCCTGGGTAAACTTGAAACCAAACATATCATATTTACTGTTGATACGGATGTGTTCGATAAGGAAGCGCTCTACCCCGTTAAAAATCAAATAAATGGAAAACAACACACCCGGGACTTTAATTTTTTTACGGATGGACCACAAAATAATGAATATGATCACTGCCATGGTCGTCTCATAAATCGGAGTTGGAAAAACTCCCTGAGGCAACACCATGCAATGTTCCCCGGTACATCCCGGAATGGGGATGCCTTGGTTTATGATGTTGTGCGGATAATTATAGGACCAAAGCCAGTCGGGAAGGAACGACAACCAATGCGGTTTGGTCAGCGTGTTGACAATGCCCCAGTCCCCATCACCGGCTACCTGACAGCCGATACGACCAATGCCGTAAGCCAGGATTAATCCGGGGGCAAAACTATCGGCCATGGGTTTCCAGGGAATGTTGTTCTTATGTCCGTAGCGGATTACAGCAACGGCAGCCACGATCAGACCACCATAAAAAGCAAGACCGCTAAAGGAAAACAACGACCCGATGGGATCGGCAATAAAAGATTGCCAATTTTCGAACTGATTGAATATCTTCGCTCCGATAATTCCGAAAATAGCGGCTATGAAAACAATGGGCCAGGTTTGTTCGAAGGCATGCACCTCCACTTCTTTTTTTTCGGGTTTTTTCAGCTTTTTTCTTTCTTTCTGATACCAGATCACAAACGTGTACAGCACACCGAAGAGAAGTCCCCACAACCAGGAACCCGTACCTGAAAAGAGAAACTGCTGCGGGTCGTTGGCGAAAAAATCATAATGTGCTACAGCACCACCCGCTTTAAAAGCAAGAAAGAAAGACACCACAAAACTCACAAGCAATTCCGAAACAGAAGCCGGAGCGCCAACGGTTATCTTTTTCATTGTAGGCTTTAGCAACCCCTCATTTTCTTTTCGTTTCAGTTCAAGATACAGCAACCAGGCACCGGCCATAAATGCCAGCGCCACAAAAAAACCGTAACTCATGATGGGCAGGTTCAGATGGGTTCCAAAAATCGCATTGATCAGATCACTCAGTTTCGGGTACATAGGACAAATTTGGTATAATGTGCAAATTTAAAATTATTCCAGTGCAACGTCAATAAGCGGAAGATGAAGGCTGTTATTTTTCCTTAAATTTGCAAAAAGCAATCGCATGTCCATTCCGTTAGCTGAACAATTAAGGCCCCACACACTGGATGATTACATCGGTCAGGAAGAACTGGCCGGACCCAAAGGAATTCTGAGAAGGTCACTGGAATCAGGAAAGATTCCTTCCATGATCCTGTGGGGTCCCCCGGGCGTCGGGAAAACAACGCTGGCCAATATCATTGCAGAACAATTAAGCCTCTCATTCTATACATTAAGCGCCGTAAGTTCGGGAGTGAAAGATGTTCGAAAGGTCATTGAATCAGCCGGTGCATATGGAGGAAATTCCATATTGTTTATCGATGAAATTCATCGCTTTAGCAAATCGCAACAAGACTCCTTATTGCATGCAGTGGAAAAAGGGGTGATCACCTTGATCGGCGCCACCACAGAAAATCCTTCCTTTGAAGTGATTTCACCTTTACTATCCAGATGTCAGGTTTATATTCTAAAACCGCTCAGTAAAGAAAACCTCCGGACCCTTATTCAAAAAGGTTCGGAACACCTGGCAAAGCAACACCATCTGGAAATTGAAGTTAAAGAAGACGAAGCCCTGATGCAAATCTCGGGAGGAGATGCCCGAAAGCTCTACAATGCTTTGGAGATGTTTGTTGATCAGCACAAAAACAGTTCAGATAAATTGGTCATTGACAATGAAAGCTTGCAAAAAACCATCAGCGATAATATGGTTCGCTACGACAAAAAAGGGGAAATGCATTACGACATCATTTCCGCTTTTATCAAGTCGTTGCGCGGCAGCGACCCCAATGCAGCAGTGTACTGGCTGGCGCGTATGATTGAGGCCGGTGAAGACCCCAAATTCATTGCCCGTCGCATGCTCATACTGGCTTCTGAAGATATTGGCAACGCCAACCCCAACGCACTGTTAATGGCCAACACCTGCTTCGATGCCGTGCAAAAAATCGGCTGGCCCGAAAGTCGCATCATTTTGTCTCAAACGGCCATTTATCTGGCTACATCGCCCAAAAGCAATGCTTCCTATAGGGCGATAAATCAAGCACAGGAACTGGTGAGAAAAAAAGGAGACCTTTCTGTTCCCCTTCATTTACGCAATGCGCCCACTTCGCTGATGAAGGATATCGGCTACGGCAAAAATTACCAATACCCGCACGATTACGAAGGTAATTTCGTCAATACCGATTATCTGCCTGATGAAATCAAAGGAATTCTGTTATTCGATCCGGGTAAGAATCCCCGGGAAGAAGAAATGCGCAAAAACTTAAAAAACAAGTGGAAAAACAGATACCGTTATTGATCTGTTTTGGCAGGAACAATTTTATACCCCTTTAATATAGGTACAATACTACTGGAATTCATTTTAAAAGTGTAATCCAGTAATTCATCATCAACCAGGTTGCGAAGCCGGTTGCGGTGCGACGCATTTTCAATGTAGCTGATGATGTCTTTTTGTGCTATTTCCCATTGGTGTTTTGACATCTTAGCCGAGTCGCATTCCGTAGTAAAGCCATGCTGATTTATTAAAAGGTTTGTCAAAGCACCGGCAAACAATGTATCCTCCATATTCACCTTGTTCTTCCAGCCGGCACAAAAAATAAGTACATTCTTATCCGTTTTTTTCAGCCAATCGGCCAAAGCCTGAAGATTGACAAACGAACCGATTACAATTTCGGATCCCCCGGCCCCTCTTTTGATGGCTTTGGTACCATTGGTTGTAGAATAGACAATCTCCTTGCCTTTAAATTTCGATTGGAAAAACGAAGTTGCCGAGTTATCCAAATCAGCAAACCGTACTTTTTTACCCCCCCGTTCAGCTGCCACAATATATCCCAGTCGTTTCAAAAAACGTGCATGACGGATTCTTTTGACAGGAATAATGGCTTTTACACCGTAATCCAGTGCAGCACAAATGGAAGTGGTGGCCCGGAATACATCCACTACTACCACCACATAGGGTTTTTCGGTAATAAAACTGGTAAACAGGCCAGGGGCCAGCACCACTTCAACAGTTTTTGAACCTGCCATAGGCTTATCCTTTGTAAAACGGAGGCCGGGTCACCCGAGCTTTGGCCCTCTTGTTCCTCACCTGAATATATATTTCCGAACCTTCTTTCCAGTAAGATTTATCTAAATAGGCCATCCCAACACCCTGATGCAACATGGGCGACATGGTTCCCGAAGTAACAATGCCCACCACATTTCCTTCGGCATCCACCACTTCATAGCCGTGACGCGGAATGGCTTTTTCTTCCATAACAAAACCTTTCAGTCTTCTGGGAACACCTGAATCTTTCTGTTGTTCAAACAACGTACGATCAATGAAATCATTCCCATCAGTAAATTTGGTAATCCAACCCAAACCAGCCGCTATGGGAGAAGTAGTGTCATCAATATCGTTACCATAAAGGCAGAATCCAGCTTCCAAACGCAGTGTATCGCGGGCGCCCAGACCAATCGGCTGAATACCAAACTCTTTTCCGGCTTCCAATACTGCTGCATAGATTTTTTCTGCCTGATGGTTGGGGAAATAAATCTCGCAGCCACCGGAACCCGTATAACCGGTCGTGGAGAAAATCACCTCCGGAACACCGGCAAATTCCAAAACTTTGAAGGTATAGTATTCCATATCCTCAACCGGTGTATCTGTCAGTTTTTGCATGGCTTTTAGCGCCAAAGGCCCCTGTATGGCCAGTTGAGAGAGTTCGTCTGAAGCATTGGTCAACCGGACATTCATTTCGTTTTGCGCATTCACATGAGCCCAATCCTTTTCGATGTTGGCAGCGTTGACCACCAACAAATATTTTTCTTCACCAAAGCGATACACCAGCAAATCATCCACAATCCCTCCTTTCCCGTTGGGGAAGCAACTGTATTGTACTTTTCCGTCAAATAAGGCAGCCACATCGTTGGTTGTCACTTTCTGGACCAGATCAAATGCTTCAGGGCCTTCCACCCAAAATTCACCCATGTGCGACACATCAAACACGCCCACTTTGGTTCGCACCGTTTCGTGTTCGGCATTGATTCCTTCAAACTGAACAGGCATATCAAAGCCGGCAAAGTCCACCATTTTGGCACCCATTTCACGGTGCATCGCATTTAAAGCTGTTTTTTTCATATTTTTTTTATTCTGGGATAAGACTGTAATCTGTTTTTCAGGGCGCAAAGTTAAAGAAACCTTTTATTTTTTTCTTTCTAAATTATGCATCTTCATAAAAAAACAGTAAAAATTCTGAAGCCGATAATAACGGGTGAAATGTACAAAATAATTGGAATCCTTAAATGGACGAGGACTGAATCAGCGCGTGACCGATACTGCATTCCAAACACCGTTTCCTGTCACAATAGTTAGATTTCAGTTGCAACATCCCCTGAGACTGGGCAGCGTGTTGTACATAAACGCCTATTTTATTGAAATTATGAACCACATGGTTGTGTTCTGCAGGAATTTTGGCCAACCAGTTGAGGGCTTTTTCTTTCAGGTCAGGATCACCAATATTATCCCCATAAACAAAAACAAAGGGGATAATTGTATTGATAAACAGGGAATAAACGGATTCGCTTCCCATGCGCTTGGGACGGAATTTGTGGCTCTTTTTAAGTGAATAGTGGTTATTCCAGAAGCCTGAGGTTCGGGCTGTAAATAAATCAGAAACAGCCTTCATATCCTCTGTTGTCAAAATGGAGTGCAGGAGGCCTGAGGTGCGGTAAATCAACTGGGCCAGCTGAGCCATACGAAGCGTGGGGAAATTTGAAGGACGGAGGCGCATAAATTTCCACACAGAAGAAGACATGGGTTTTAGTCCATATTTCCCGGAAAGAAAATTATATTCCGCTATCAATTGCTGCACATAGGTTTCCTTAGTTTTATGAGGCAGCAGACCTGACTGCCCCAACAAGAGCGCCTCCAGTTGCAGCAAATCATTTTTGTGTTTGAGTAGAATTTGGTAGGGTAAGGAAAGTGCCAGTTGTTCACAGGCGTCACTATTGACACCGAAGCCATAGGCCCGCATTAAGGTGCGGTAAAAAACCTCCTGAAAATCTCCGTTGTTGTTCACCAGTTTCTCTTTTATGGCCTTTGCTTTTTCTTCCATCCGCTCAACGGACAACCGTTGCAATAAATTGAATACCGTAAAATGATTCACCTTACTGATGTCAGCGGCACAGGCAATCCACTGCTTTGAAAGCAGAAATTTCTGGTATACCTGATACAACCCGTCATCAATTGACCCTTTCAGTTGAATACAGGGAATCAACGAACCATCGTGCCGGTAAACGGGAAGATCGTATTCATAAACCACATGCAATACAATGTTGTCATAAGCTTCGTCGAAGTGGTGTTTGTGTTTGAACCATTCGCTGCTGGATGAATGAATTTCCACGTTTCCCACCCAAAGGATTTCATCGATCTTGACCCGGGCATTGAAAAAATCGGGGCCACTGTTCACATTCCGGCTTCCCGCATTTTCTATTACAACCGCATTCCCTTCCACGGTGGTAAATCTTTTGCCCTGAAGATAATAAGACCATATGTAATATAGAAACTCTTCTTGAATCACTGGCTTAATTGTTGGTCAGAATATCCAGCTAATATACTAATTTCTTTTAAAAGATACAAGCACTACAATCCTTAAAATCTATTGCAAAGCGAAGGAAAAATCACTACCTTTGTACCGCTGTTATAAGGGTAATTATGGCAAACAAAGCATTATTAATTTCCGGAATCGAATACAAAGTAAGGAAGTTAATTGAGCAAATCCGTTTGTTACGTAAAGAAAATAAAAACCTGCAACAGCAAACAGAATTGCTTCAAAATGAAAAGGAGCAATTGCAGCGAATGTTAAACGATAAAGAAAACAAGATTGTAAAACAATCGCTGGCAGAAGCACTGGAAAGTAAATACGGTGTAGAAAAGGGTTTAGAGATAATTGATGAGCTGATAAAAGAAATAGACCGAAGCATTGATGTAATCAGTGAATAAAAAACGGTAATATGTTGCAGGAAGCTAATTTAGACATCAAAGTGATCATTGCCGGAAGGCCTTATAAAATGAGTGTGCGCCGGGAGAAAGAAGAGATTGTAAGGAAGGCAGCGCAGATGGTAAACGACAAACTGAAAGCGTTTGCCCACTCCTATGAGTTTACAGATCAACAGGATTTAATGGCCATGATCGCCCTGCAAAACGCAGTGAGTAATTTGGAACTGAGAAAAGAAAAAGACTACGACGAACAAGAATTGGAAAAAAAGTTACTCGAAATTGACGAAGCTATTAGCAATCAGTTATCCGTCAAGTAATTCGTTCTTAAGATATTCCCGCATAGCTTAATGTTTGTAAACTCAACACTACATTCATTAGGGTAAGCCTTAGGGATTGTAGAACAGGCCTGTTTACCTTCGTGGGATTTGCCTTCGGGCAGACACTGGACGTTCGAAAATCACAGCGGCCCTATCCATGTCAATTCGGAGTTTACTGTAACTCCTGGTTATGCGGGAATTTTTTTACTACCCAGCGCCTGCCGGCAACAAACAATTTGATTATGGAAAACATTATACTTGCCGGTGTATTAATACTGGTAGCCTTTGCGCTGGGAATCCTCGTCACACAGACCTTTCTGAAAAAAGCTCTGCTGAAAAAAAGTGAGGCATTGCTGAAAGAAGCCGAAGAAAAAGCCGAAGTACTGAAAAAAGAAAAAATTCTTCAGGCCAAAGAAAAATTCCTGCAACTCAAGTCGGAACATCAAAAAATGATTGACGAAAAGAACCGCAACGTTCAACGACTTGAAAATAAGATTCATCAAAAAGAAGCTGCCGTTTCCCAGAAAATGCAGGAGGTTCAGCGAAAAAACAACGAACTCGAAAAAGAAAAAACCAATCTTACCAACCAGTTTACTGTACTTGAAAAAAAACAGGCCGAACTGGAGAAGTTACATCTGGAACAAGTGGCTCAACTGGAAAACATCAGCAAACTTTCAGCCCAAGAAGCCAAGGATCAGTTGATCGAATCCATTAAAGGTGATGCCAAGATGGATGCCATGGTCATGATCCGTGAGATTACAGAAGAAGCAAGACTCACTGCCGAACGGGATGCTAAAAAAATCGTCATCGAAACCATCCAGCGTACAGCTGCCGAGCATGCTATTGAAAACACCGTGACGGTGTTTAACATCGCAAGCGAAGACATCAAGGGCCGCATCATTGGACGTGAAGGAAGAAACATCCGGGCACTGGAAGCATTGACCGGTGTGGAAATCATCATCGACGACAGTCCCGATGCCATTCTCCTCTCCTGCTTCGATCCCATTCGACGTGAAGTAGCCCGTTTGTCATTACAAAAGCTTGTTTCTGACGGCCGGATTCATCCTGCACGCATCGAAGAAGTGGTAGCCAAGACCATCAAAGAAGTGGATCAGGAAATCATGGAAACCGGGAAACGTACGGTGATTGACCTGGGCATCCACAACTTGCACCACGAATTGATCAAACTGGTGGGACGGATGCGCTATCGTTCTTCCTATGGCCAGAACCTGCTGGCTCATTCCATCGAAGTAGCGAACCTCAGCGCCACCATGGCTTCCGAACTGGGGCTGAATCCCAAGAAAGCCAAAAGGGCCGGTTTGCTGCACGACATTGGTAAGGTGGCAGAAAACGAAGCCGAACTTCCACATGCTTTGCTGGGAATGAAGATTGCTGAAAAGTTCAAAGAAAAACCCGATGTATGCAACGCCATTGGTGCCCACCACGATGAAATTGAAATGGAAACGCTCATCTCCCCCATCGTGCAGGTATGTGATGCCATATCTGGTGCCCGCCCGGGTGCCCGCCGCGAAGTGGTGGAAGCCTACATCCAGCGGTTGAAGAACCTGGAAGAAATGGCACTTTCCTATCCGGGTGTTGTTAAAACCTACGCCATTCAGGCCGGTCGTGAGTTGCGTGTCATTGTAGCTGCTGATAAAGTTTCCGACAACGAAGCCAATACCCTGTCCTACGATCTTTCGAGAAAGATTCAGGAAGAAATGACCTACCCCGGACAAGTAAAAATCACGGTCATCCGTGAAACCCGATCCGTAAGCTATGCTAAATAATAAGAATCTGTAAAAAGAAAAAGCTGCTTCAATTGAGGCAGCTTTTTTTATCGGAAGACGATATCATCAATTACCTTATTCCCCACTTCCTTGTTGAGCATTTCGACCAGTTTGGAACGCGCCATGGCCAGTTCGCTTCTCAGGGCAGCAGAATCCAGAGAAACAAAGAGGATCCGGTTTTTAATCTGCAATCGTTGGGTATGTTTCGCAAAAATTCCACCCACCACTTTCTCCCAGGAACTGATTAACTGAGCTTCCAGTAGCTTGTCCTCTATTCTATAGGCTTTCAGCAGTTCCTGAAGCACCTCTTGGAGTGTATATTCGTTTTCTCTTTTAATCATCCAACTGGGTGGCAGTGCCTTGTTTTACGGTAAATATTTTATGATCGATTTTTGCAGCTTCAAAAATGGATCGTATCCGCTGCAGCTGGGTATCGGTAATAAATACCTGCCCAAAGTTTTCCTGACTCACCAGCTCCACAATCTGTGCTACCCGACTGTCATCCAGTTTATCAAAGATGTCGTCGAAAAGCAAAATGGGTTTAAACCCCTTTTTCAATCGCGTATATTCAAACTGAGCCAGTTTAATGGCCACGACAAAAGTCTTTTGCTGGCCCTGTGAGCCGAACTTTTTAACCGGATAACCGTCGATTAAAAAAATCAAGTCGTCTTTGTGGGTACCAACCGTTGTATACCTTGCTGTCCGATCCTTTTGAAGCGACTGTTTCAACAATTCCTGCAAACCAACCTGTTCCATTTGTGAGCTGTATTCAATAGAGACCTGCTCTTTCTCGCGGGACAGAAAACCATAAAACTGGTTAAACAGTGGATTGAACTGATCCAGGAATTCAGCCCTTTTCTCATACAGTGGCTGTCCGTGCCGGATCAGCATTTCATCCCAGGCCGAAAGTGACAGCGGATCAAAAGAACCTCTTTCTGTAAAACTCTTCAACAGGATGTTCCGCTGTTGCAATGCCTTATTATATTCCAGCAGATCATTCAAGTAAACAGGGTCAAATTGAGAGATTACACCGTCGATATACTTTCTTCGGGTATCGCTTCCTTCGTTGATTAAATCCCGGTCATAGGGTGAAATCATCACCAAAGGAATTTTTCCAATATGATCGGCCAACCGGTCGTAATCTTTTTTATTGAGTTTGAATTGTTTTTTATGGTTTCTTTTTTGAATACAACTTACCTTATCTTCATTGAGTTCAGGTTGCGTATAAGTACCGTGCACAGCAAAAAAATCCGCTTTATGGAGAATATTCTGTGAATCAACCGGATTAAAATAACTTTTGCAAAACGACAAATAGTAAATAGCGTCCAGCACATTGGTTTTCCCTTCGCCATTTCCTCCAACCAGGCAGTTTATTTTTTCACTGAACGTCAGATCAGCATCACGGTAATTCTTGAAATTACTTAAAATGAGATGAGTAAGATTCATATCAACGGTTCCTCTTTCTGGAATTAAAAATACAAAATATGTCCGAGGATGGAGCTTAAAAAGGAGAATATACCCTGTTGAATTACCCTTTGAAAGCGATTTTCAAAATAAAAGGGCAGAAAAGTAGGGTAAATTGGATGTAAAGCATCTTAATAGTAGAAGCAAAAAAGTTTTGTTCATTAAAATATTGCATCATGAAAAAGAAAATTTCCAGGGCTTTTGCCCTAATGCTCGCAGGCTTATTTATTTTGGGAGTCGGATTCTCAACTCCTGTTTATGCCTTGTCCTCTGCCCCCCAGAATGAAAAAAGCGCACCCTCTTACACCACCTACAAGGGACGCCTGATTAACAACGAAACACAAGAGCGCATTTCTTATGCCAGTATTTTTGTTCAGGGGCAAAATGTCTCGACCATCTCAAACAGCCACGGTGAGTTTATAATTAAAATTGCCGATAACAGCGGGGCCAAAAACATTGAGATCTCTCATTTGGGTTTTAAAAATCTTGTGGTACCGCTCAGCGAATTGACACACCGCATGAATACCCTCTACATGGTTCCTACATCTGTAACATTGAATCAGATTTACATTACACCGGGTCCGGTAGATCAGATTATTCAAAAAGTAATTGCAAACGAAGACCAGAATTATTCTAAAAAACCCAGTCAGATGAAGGGTTTTTACCGTGAATCCATCAAAAAGAGACATTCCTATATTACGCTTGCCGAAGCGGTTGTAAACATCTACAAAGCTCCGTACACAGGATTTGCCGACGACCAAGTTCGTGTGGTTATCGGAAGAATGGGCAACAATGTAAAAAGTATGGATACCTTGCTTTTCAAACTTCAGGGAGGTCCTACCACACCGCTTTTACTGGATTTGATTAAAAATCCTTATGTTTTGCTCAGCTCTGAAATGATCAACCATTATACTTTTAGCCTTGAAAATGAGGTTAAGATCGACAACCGAGTATTTTATGTTATTAAGTTTAGCCCGATCAGTAAAGTAGGTACCCCTTGGTATTCGGGAGTTTTCTACGTAGATGTCAAAACCTATGCACTGGCTTCTGCACAATTCAAATTGGATTTGACTCATCCCGATCAGGCAGCCTATCTGTTTATCCAGAAGAAACCTATGGGTGCCCGGGTAACCCCGATTTCGGCCGAATATATGGTGAAGTACAAGGAGCAAAACGGAAAATGGTATTTCAATTATGCCAAAGGAGATGTAACTTTTAAGGTGAAGTGGAAAAAACGACTTTTTGCCTCCAATTATTCCACCGATTTTGAATTGGCCATTACGGATCGGTCCGAAATGAATGTGATGAAATTCAAACCCAGAGAACGCTTCAAAAAGAACGAAATTTTCACGGAATCAATGAAAGCGTTTGCAGATGAAAATTATTGGGGAAAATACAACATCATTCAACCCGATCAGTCCATCGAATCGGCTATCAAAAAGTTTGAAAGAATATTGAAAAGAGAAGGTAAATAATGATGCTCAAGCCAGTGAAATGCTTATTCAAAAATTTCATATCTTGAGAAAAAAATTCCTGTACATTGAAAGCATTTGAGAAACATCTGCTAAAGAAAATTCGGCAGGGGGACATAAAATCTTTTGAATTCCTATTCAGGCTCCATTATGAACCCCTGCTGAGTTATTCAGTTACCATTACCAAGTCGGAAGCCGATTCGGAAGAGGTAATTCAGGAATTATTTTACAGGCTATGGAGAGACCGGACCAAACTGAACATCAAGCATTCCATTTCTGCCTATCTGTATCAGTCGGTCTTTCACAACAGTCTTCAGGTAGTAAAAAAGGGGAAACTTACCGAGAAATACATTCAATATTCCATCAATCAACCCCGACAGGATATTGACCCCGAAGAGATTTTAAAATACGAAGAACTCAACCGAACATTTTTTGAACTGATGGAAGAACTTCCCGAAAGACCCAGACAAATATTTAAAATGAACCGGATTCAGGGATTGAAATATAAAGAGATTGCGGACGAATTATCGATCTCACTCAAAACAGTAGAAAAAAACATGACCCTGTCACTCAAATTTTTCAGGGAAAAACTGAAAGATTATAATTTTAATTAGAGTATTAATATTGACTTTGAACTAATAACACGATGGAATCGCAAAAAGATTTTCTGAAAAAAACCGGGTACTTGTACAGTAAAAAAACGGATGCTGCCTGGTCGAACCTGCACAACAGAATTGAGGGAGAAAGCAGGATTTCTGACATCAAGCCTCCTTTCTATTCATCCTGGGTCTTTAGAATTGCTGCCAGTCTGATCCTTCTCATGGGCATTGCCTGGGGCATCCGTGAAATGTCCGGTGTCGGCACAGAAAAGATTGAGACCGCATTTAACCAGCGTCAGGTACTGCTTCCGGACGGAACTGTTGCATTCTTAAACAGCAACAGTCACTTAACGTACCCTCAAAAATTCCGCGGATCAAACCGAACCGTACAACTAAGCGGTGAAGCATTTTTCAAGGTGGCTAAAAATCCGCGCAAACCTTTCATTATTGAAACCAAAATAGCACAAATCAAAGTGCTTGGAACACAATTCAACGTAAATACTACCGGAAATAAACGCGTGGAAGTGCTGGTCAAAACAGGAGTGGTAAGTCTTTCGTCAAATGAAAACGCAGCAGATCATCTGCTCTTAAAAAAAGGTGATTTTGGTATGGTAGAAGCCGGACAAGTGAAGACTGCAGAAGTTCCGGATGAGAATTACCTGTCGTGGCAAACCAAAAAATTTCAGTTTAACAATGAGCGATTGAAAAACGTTGTTGAGGTATTGGGTCACGCGTATGCCAGGAAAATTGTACTTGCATCCGTATCATTAGATTCAGCCCGCTTGACCTCAACGTATAACCAGGCCAGCTTAGAAATGATCATCCAGTCGCTTTGCCTGACATTTCATCTTCAGGCTACCCAAAAGAATAATGAGATTGTATTAAGTCCTGATAATTAATATGGTTCATGGCCCATTGAATAAGTTTTTAGTCTTTAGTTTATTGTTTTTCATGATTAAAGGCTCATTATCAGCGCAGGAAAGTGCTCTGTACCAAAAAATCTCTGTACAATTCGTAAACATAACCGTTGATTCAGCGCTCAGAGTTCTTGAAAAGAAAACCCATCTTGATTTTACGTACAACACCAAACTGGTTCCAAGCACTAAAAAAATAACGGTCGTTTTTAATGCAACTCCGCTGGCCATTGTACTGGACAGTCTTTTGCAAAAACCACTGGTACAATACCGAATCATTGACAATCAGCTCACCCTCTACGAAAAAAACGAACCCGTTTCTAAGGAAACCCCGGGTGTGATTCCCTCAGCCAAAACCATAACCGGTAAAATCGTAGACGGTAGTACGGGAAGAGCGCTGCCGTTCAGCTCCATTGGGATATCACACCAACATGTTGGTGTGATAAGTAACGAAGACGGGGTCTTTATCTTTAAAATTCCTTCAAAATTTCAAAATGACACTCTTGTTATCAGTCATTTAGGATACAGACTATATAAAGTACCGATTGCGGAAATTAATCATTTCAAATCCTATAAATTACAGCAACAAGTTGTTTCACTCCCCGAAATTCTCATCAGAAGTGCCTCTGCGCCTGAACTGATGAGAAAGGCTATTTTGAAGATACCCGATAATTATTTTACAGGCCCCTATCGCATGCGTTCTTTTTACCGGGAGATCATAAAATGTGACAATAAATACAGGTCCTACACGGAAGCCATCCTTGATATCTACAAAAGACCAATGCGCCCCACCTTATACCGGAATGAGGTAAAAGTTGTCAAAGAAAGAAAATTCAATGAATTGCAGACCAAAGATACTTTAGTTTTCAAACTCAAAGGGGGTATCGACGCGATTTTAAAGTTAGATGCCATCAGAAACCCACTGGATTTTCTGGAACTGCATAATACAAATTATCAGTTTGCATTAGCCGATATGCAGATACTCGACAACAAACTAGTGTACGTAATCCACTTTTCGCCTGTTACAAAACAGGAAGAAACAGCTTTTGAAGGTGATTTGTATATCGATTCCCGGTCGTTGGCCATTCTGAAAATGAGCTTCGGGTACACTAAAAACTCACTCAAGCAGCTGAAAAATGTATTCATTGTAAAAAACAGCCGGCACTTCAAATCTTATCCCACCGAGATCAACTATGACGTGTCCTATCAGAATCTGGACGGGAAATATTACATCCATCACATTCTGGGAACCATCAAATTAAAGATCCGGCAAAAAAAGAAATGGCTGGCCTCTCACTACAGTGTCACTTTCGAGATGATCGGCACCGACATAGAAAACAAAAATCCCATCAGGTTTGTGGGATCTGAAATCATAAAACCCAACCGGATTTTCTCCGACATGATCACCCTGGGAGAAACCAGTTTCTGGTTAAACGAAAACATCATTCCTCCGGAAGCAGACATTATTAAAGCCCTCAGGAAATTTACGAAAGAGCAATCCAAATCAAGAAAGTAAGTGGATTATATCCAGTTCTTCAATCGGACTAACGATAGCGTGCCGTACGGAACGAATCAAGGGAAGTTGTGACGGTAAAATAATTGGGAGAGCCGGACACATGATAGGTGGATCGGGCATAATTAATCTGAAACCTTGATATGCGGATACCAAAACCCCAGCTGAAACCCACCAATCCTTTTCTTTCAGCCAGCGCCAGTTCCTGCCTGCGCCGATAATTATAACCCAGTCGCAGAACGACATTCTTACCCAGGTACAACTCAGTTCCCACAATGATGTGTCGCATCAGTTTGTCGGCAAAACCTGAAACACCGGTCAACGGTATGGTATCCCCTGTTATCGGATCCACCGTGCCGATGGGGTCAACAGGATTACGATACGTCAGATCCCATTTTTCCAGATGATCGGCTACCAATGTAAAGCGAAAGGGGGCATGATCCATTTTCTTGGAAGCTGCCAGACTCAGGTTAAAGGGTAAAGGAGCCGTGACACCGGAAACAAATCCTTTCAGTTGAAGACCAATATGAGAAGCCACCAGGGATGCCGTCCAGCCCTTGTCGTTTCTGTAGGTTCCGGCCACATCCACCGAAAACCCGAACGAGCTGTAGCTTTCGTAATAAGAATTGATCAATCGTCCGGTAGCACCGATGGAAAAATGCTCATTCAGCACCCTGCCCCACCCAACAGCCAACGCATAATCGGCGGCACCAAAAGTACCTTCACGGGTTCCGTTCACCGTAGCATAATCAAATTTTCCGTAATTCAAGGACTGAACACTCAGTAAAAAACTACCCAGCCGGCGAAGATTTCCGGCATATTGTACCTGACCGTAATTAATTCCTGTAAAGTAATGCACATACGAGAAAGCCAGATCGTTGTTCATTTCTTTGTTGATCAACGAAGGATTAGCCAACGCCAGTGTTATATCGTTGTCATAAATGGCTAGTCCACTTTGTCCGAGGGCCATCATCCGTGCAGAAACCGGTTCTTCCAGAAAAGTGAACGCATATGTTCCGCTGTTCTGTCCCCAGACAATCACAGGAAAAATCATCAGGAAAAATGTAAACAGTTTCTGTCTCACAGGCTTGGTCCTCAATTAGAGAAATAACGTCCGAAAATACAATTTATTTTTACGTCTCAAGGAAAGAGAAATCCGCAAAGAATAAAAAAAGGCCGCCTGCAGGAGACGACCTTTCTTCAAACTTAACTCAATGAATTATGCATTCAGTTTTCTGATCAGATTCAGGGCACTACCCGATTTAAACCATTCAATCTGATTGGCATTGTAGGTATGATTTACCTTGAATTCATCCATTGAACCGTCAGCATGATGCAGTACAACCGTCAGCTGTTTGCCGGGGGCAAAATCAGCCAGGCCTTTCACATCAATCAGATCGGCTTCCTGAACTTTGTCGTAATCATCTTTATCATCAAACGTCAACGCCAGCATTCCCTGTTTTTTCAGGTTGGTTTCGTGAATACGGGCAAAGGAGCGAACCAGCACTACTTTAGCACCCAGGAAACGGGGCTCCATGGCAGCATGTTCACGGGAAGAACCTTCACCATAGTTCTCGTCACCCACAATCACAGATCCCATACCGGCATCGCGGTACGATTTAGCTGCTTCAGGAACTTCTTTGTATTGTCCATCCAGTTGATCTTTAACGTTATTGGTTTCATCATTAAAATAGTTCACGGCGCCAATCAACAGGTTTTGTGAAATATTTTCCAAATGACCACGGAAGCGCAACCAGGGACCTGCCATTGAAATATGGTCGGTGGTACATTTCCCTTTGGCTTTTATCAAGAGGTGCATGCCTTCGTAGTCTTTTCCGTTCCATTCCTTGAAAGGAGTCAACAACTGCAGCCGTTTCGAATCGGGAGCCACTTTCACTTCAACGGTACTGCCGTCTTCAGCAGGGGCCTGGTACCCGGGATCTTCAACGGCAAATCCGTTGGGAGGATATACCAGACCTTCGGGAACTTCCAGCATCACTTCTTCGCCATCGGCATTGATCAGCGTATCGGTCAAAGGATTAAAATCCAAACGACCTGAAAGTGAATAGCACATCACCATTTCAGGAGAAGTAACAAAAGCGTAGGTATTGGGATTGCCGTCGTTTCTTTTGGCGAAGTTTCTGTTGAAAGAAGTAACAATAGAGTTTTTGTGTCCGTCTTTCACCGATTCACGGTTCCACTGACCGATACAGGGACCACAGGCATTAGCCAAAACGGTAGCCCCCATTTTTTCAAATTCAGCAGTCAAACCGTCCCGTTCAATGGTATAACGGACCTGTTCGGAGCCGGGAGTGATCAGCAAATCGGCTTTAACAGCCAGTTTTTTCTCTACAGCCTGACGGGCAATGGCAGCGGCACGGGTTATATCTTCGTAGGAAGAGTTGGTGCAGGAACCGATCAAACCGGCTTCCATTTCCAGCGGCCACTCATTGGCTTTGGCTTTTTCAGCCATTTCGGAAACAGGAGTACGCAAGTCAGGAGTAAAAGGTCCGTTCAATGCAGGCTCCAGTTCGGAAAGATTAATTTCAATAACCTGATCAAAATATTTTTCAGGCTCGGCATATACTTCATCATCCCCATTCAGATAAGGAGCAATGCCCTGTGCCAGTTCAGCCACATCGGCTCTTCCGGTTTGTTTCAGGTATTCTGCAGCATTGGCATCGAATCCAAAAGTAGAGGTGGTAGCACCAATTTCGGCTCCCATGTTACAAATAGTAGCACGTCCGGTTGCTGACAAGGCACGGGCTCCTTCACCAAAGTATTCCACAATGGCCCCGGTACCGCCTTTAACAGTCAGGATATCGGCTACCATTAAGATTACATCTTTAGGAGCAAGCCAGCCACTCAGTTTTCCGGTCAGTTTTACCCCGATCAGTTTGGGGAATTTCAGTTCCCAGGGCATATCAGCCATCACGTCTACAGCGTCAGCGCCGCCCACACCAATAGCGAGCATACCCAAACCACCGGCATTCGGTGTGTGAGAGTCGGTTCCAATCATCATTCCGCCGGGGAAAGCGTAATTTTCCAGCACTACCTGGTGAATGATACCGGCACCCGGTTTCCAGAAACCAATGCCGTATTTATTGGAAACAGTGGAAAGGAAATCATACACTTCCTGGTTGGTATAATTGGCCTGCGCAAGGTCCTCTGCAGCTCCCTCCTTGGCCTGGATCAGGTGGTCGCAATGCACAGTAGAAGGTACTGCTGTATTGCTCTTACCGGCCTGCATGAATTGCAACAAAGCCATCTGTGCCGTTGCATCCTGCATAGCCACGCGGTCAGGACGAAAATCAACATAAGAATCTCCCCGTTTGTACTCTTCTGTTGCTAAACCCTGGTCAAGGTGGGCATACAGAATTTTTTCTGATAAGGTGAGTGGTTTATTCAGCAGTTTTTTGGCTGCTTCCACCCTTTCGGGAAACCGTGCGTACACCTTTTTGATCATTTCAATATCGAATGCCATAATCTATTTATTTAAAGGTTAAATATCTTTATTATCAGGCTATTAAACCATTTGCTTTAATAGGGAGTGCAAAGTTACAAAATCGGGGCAAAAAAGTCATGTGAAATGTTCACAAAAAAATGAAAAGTTTTCAGCGTTTTATTCCAGTAATCCCCTGCCCTGTTTCTGAATCAGCCCCTGCTCTTTCAATTCTACAATCAACTTATCCAACACCCCGTTGATAAAAATCTTGCTTTTCTGAGTGCTGAAATACTTGGCCAGCTCGATGTACTCGTTCATGGTTACCTTAACGGGAATGGTGGGCATTTCACGAAGCTCCACAATAGCCATCTTCAGCAAGATAACATCAATCAGCGGAATGCGATCGTAATCCCAGTTACGGGTCTTTCCTTCAATAATTTGCGAGTATTCTTCGTTGTTCAGGATCACTTTTCGGTACAGCGCTTGAACAAAGATCCTGTCTTCGTTAACCTTATCATCGGCAGTATTGTAAATTGCCGGCAGTTTCGTATCAGCACCGAACTTTGGAGAAATGGTATCCATAAACTTGACCAGCAATATATCAGTCAGATCATAGCCGTCGCCATAATACATATCGATTTCGTCGTAGTGGGATCGCAGCAAATCGAAATCCGACATCAGCCGGTCGATTACCTTAATGATGAACTTTTTATCTTCGTCCAGCGACAGGTTAGGATCAGCCATGTATTTCTTATAGAAATCTGCATTGCGCATCATCAGATAAAACTTCAGCACCATTTCTTCAGAAACAGCCCAATTGATCTTCAGTGCGGCCTCTTTTTTCAGAAAGTCCCTGTTTTCTTCCAACAAGTTCAAAACCTTGTTCTCGATAAATTTCAAATTGGGATTCAGGTCTTCCTGGGTGGGATAATATTTATTCTTGTTTTCTTCAATTCTGACCTGAGCAAAACGCTTAATTTCCAGAAGGAAAGAAAGCTGGTAGATAAAAAGCTCGTACACTTTATCAATACTCTGAAACAACTGCCGTTCCCCTTTGGGTAAATCGTCAACACTACCCGAAAACCACTCATAAAGTGCCTGAAGCGCTTTGATCCTTAAATGTCTGCGGTATAACATGAAAAGCCCTACTGTTTAATGAACTAAAAATCGGGGGCAAAGGTAGAAATATTTGCCTGATAAAATGGAAAATATTGGATTCCTCTGATAAAAAAACATTTTAAGAGAATTGCGCAACTTTGGACCGAAATACCTATTTTTATACCTGGTTTTCCTCTTCTGAAGAAAAGCATTAGGAAGAAAAAAATCAGATTACAAGTAACTTAATTTCAGTACAATCGCAGAATTCTGCACCAACCTTTCGGGTCGGGCAGGAAACAAGAATCATGAAAAAAACGGAAGAATTGATCAATCAGGCCTGGGAAAACCGGGCACTTTTAAAAGAATCGGAGGTCGTTCATACCATTGAAGAGACCATTGAACTGCTGGACAAAGGCAAACTCCGAGTAGCCGAACCTGTGGGTAAGGAATGGAAAGTGAATGAGTGGGTTAAAAAAGCGGTAATCTTATATTTCCCCACCAGGAAAATGGAAACCATGGAGTCCGGCATCTTTGAATACCACGATAAGATTGCACTAAAACACAACTTTGCAGAACAAAACATACGGGTGGTACCGCATGCACTGGCACGATACGGAGCGTTTCTGGCACCGGGTGTTGTGATGATGCCTTCCTATGTAAACATCGGGGCTTATGTGGATTCGGGAACCATGGTGGATACCTGGGCCACGGTGGGTTCCTGTGCACAGATCGGCAAAAATGTTCATCTCAGTGGAGGTGTGGGTATTGGAGGTGTTTTGGAACCCGTACAAGCGGCCCCTGTTATCATCGAAGACAATTGTTTCATTGGATCCAGAAGCATCGTGGTGGAAGGAGTACGTGTGGGCAGTGAAGCCGTTTTGGGAGCCAACGTGGTATTAACCCAAAGCACCAAGATCATCGATGTCAGCGGTTCGGAACCTGTAGAATACAAAGCCTATGTCCCCCCCCGGTCTGTAGTGATTCCGGGCAGTTATACCAAACAGTTCCCCGCCGGAGATTACCAGGTATCCTGTGCATTAATCATCGGGAAAAGGAAAGAATCCACGGATAAAAAAACTTCCCTGAACGATGCCTTACGTGATTTTGACGTAGCCGTTTAAGAACTAAATGCTGTGACTATGAATGAACAATTATCCAAAGAAATCGATCGCACAGTAAACTTACTCAAAAAAGGAAAGGTTATTTTATATCCCACCGATACGGTTTGGGGATTGGGCTGTGATGCTTTTAATGCACGGGCAATAAACAAGTTGTACCACATCAAAAAACGATCGGAAAGCAAAAGTATGATTGTTCTGCTGCACGATAAAGACGAACTGCACAAATACATCGAAAATGTTCCGGCTGTGGCTTACGACCTGATGGACAATACCAGCGGTCCGCTGACCATCATTTATTCAGGTTCCAAAGACAACCTGAAACATGTCAGAGCCGTAGACGGAACCGTAGCCATTCGCATCATTCAAGATGAATTCTGCGCACCGGTCATCAAAAAACTGGGAAGACCCATTGTTTCCACATCAGCCAATGCCTCGGGAGAACCCACTCCCACCACCTTCCGGCAAATAGATGATGAAATCAAAGAAAGTGTGGATTATGTGGTGAATCTTTTTCAGGCCAGGCTGAGTTCCACCAAACCCTCTACGTTGATCAAACTGGAAGATAATTTTAAATTTAAGGTATTGCGTTCCTAAGGCACTTAAAAACGCGGTCCTGAGAGCAACCGATCTACTTTCTGCCGAAACTCACTGAAATTAATGGGTTTGGATACGTAATCATCACATCCTTCTCCTTTGATGTATTCATCATCACCGGGCATGGCATAGGCAGTGACAGCCAATATGGGTGTTTCTTTATATTTAGGCAGCATCCTCAGTTTATGGGTCAGTTCTATTCCGGTGATTCCCTTACCCAGCTTAATATCCATAAGGATTAAATCATATTCGGATTCCTCTGCCATTTTCAGCGCTTCATTTGCCTGAGCAGCCATTTCCAGATCATACTTATTTCGAAGAATATGTTCTACTAGGAACTGACTGCTGACATCGTCCTCAACATACAAGATCCTCTTTCGGATCACCAACTTTGCATCGCTATGTTTGTTAATTGTATACGACAGCATTTTTAGTTCATTTTCAGGTATTCTTATCTTCAGGAATGAACAAAGTAAAGGCAGCCCCTTTCCCCACTTCACTCTTCAATTCAATAAAACCGCCCAACAAATCCATATACTTTCGTGCAATACTCAACCCCAAACCGGTTCCCTCGTATATTCTTCCATATCCCACACTTTCCTGTTGGAAATCTTCAAAAATTAATTTCTGATTTTCTTCAGAAATACCAATCCCTGTATCTTTTACAGTAACCTTCTTGTAGCTCTTACCAATCCGTTCTTCCCTGGAAAGGGTAATGCTAACATAACCTTCGTTGGTAAACTTAATGGAATTGTCCAGTAAGTTTTCCAGCGTATCAGTCACAAATTTTAAATCTGTCTCCAGTTCACATTTTCGCTGACCCGGATCGAAACTCAACACTAGCCCTTTTTGCTGTGCACTGGCTTTAAATTTATCAATCAGTTGCTCGGAAACCTCCACCAGGTCGACTCGTTCGTACTTAGGAGTAAAATTACCGGCTTCCAGGCGCGATACATCAATCACCAGATTTAAAGTCCGCAGCAAACGCTGTCCGCTTTCGTTAATATACCCAACCATCTCCCGGATCTCATTCATATCGTCGAGCTCCGAAATCAGGGCAGAAAAACCGAGGATTCCGTTCAGGGGTGTTCTCAGCTCATGACTCATATTGGTCAATATGGCCGTCTTGAGCCGGTTGGCTTCTTCTACCTTATTTTTTTCCTGATCGAGCTGATTTTTAATTTCTATCTCCCTGGTTACATCGCGCCGAATGGAAGAATAGTTTGTAATGTTGCCTTCTTCATCAAAAACAGGAAAAATATAAGTCTGATCGATGTATTTTCTTCCATCCTTTTTTTTATTGATAAACTCTCCTCTCCAGGATTTACCAGAGGTTAGAAGATTCCACAACTCAGTATATCTTTCCTTTGGAGTTTCACCGCTGGAAAACATTTTGGCGTTTTTCCCGACCACTTCCTCAAAACCATAGCCTGTATTCTCAGTAAAGGCGGCGTTGATGTATTCAATATTTGCATTTACGTCGGTGATAATTACCGACAAGGGACTCTGATCCACAATAACAGAGATTTTCTTTATCTGATCCCGGGCTTCCTTCAGTTTACTGATATCGTACACGGTACCAATGGCGGCCACTTCCTTTTTAAAGGTGATGGAAGCAGCAGTAAAGTCAATCCACTTTTCTTCACCGCTTTTGGTTACTACCTTAAACTGATAATGAGATTCCGGGTTCTTTCCATTAACACGTTCTTTTCCTCTTCTCTTGATCAATTCCCGGAAATCGGGATGGACCACATCCCAATATTTCATGTTGAGCAATTCATCACGGGTATATCCCATCATTTTGCACAAAGCCGGGTTGACAAACAAAAAACGGTCCGAACCATAAATAAAAATACCCGCTCCGGTACTTTCAGTCAATGTTCTGAAGAGCGCTTCCGATTCTATAAATGAGGCTTCTGTTTTCTTCAACTCTGTAATATCCAGTAAATAACCCTGAATTCGGGTTATTTTACCGTTTGAATCTAATTCAGCGTAGGCATTTTCTAAAATAATCAAAGGATCCCCGTTTCGGGTGTGCATCTTAAGTTCCTTGTTGATCACTTTTTTCCCCGAGCGCAAAAGAGCATGAACTTCATCCCGCTGTTTGGGATCTTCATAAAGGTTAATCTGGTCATACTCTTTCAATTCTTCAATGGACTCGAACCCGAAAATATCCAGTAAGGTTTTGTTACAGTATACAATCTCGTCGCCTATCTCCAGATAATCGCCTGAAATGTCGTGTTCTACAAATTCCTGAAAGCGCTGGTAACTTTTTTGTAGTTTCAGTTCGGCCAGTTCCTTTTCACGACGCAGTTTTTCCTGCTCCAGCAATTTCTGAACTTTAAAACCCAGCCTGACAATATGGTCGTAGGCAATATATTCAGAAGCCCCTTCCTTAATCACCTCCAGCGCCAGGTCGTCTTCCACGGTTTTCGTCAGCAGTATGTAAGGAACTTCCGGAGTGATCTGATTTCTCCAATGTACCAAACGAATTCCGTCTAAATGCTGTGCCTGATGACTTACCAGAATGATATCCGGTTGAAAATTTGTCAGCGATTGCACAAAATCGTTCTCTGCTGTAACAGTATGTAATGAAAATTCAAACCGCTCATTCAAATGGCGTTCAATTACACTTACTTTTTCTGAATCCTGTTCAGCCAGTAAAATTTTTATTTTCTCCATTGATGAACGAACTATCAGGAATTAGTTATGCTTTCCCAGGTTTTTTTGTTTTCATTGACCAAAGATCAAACTACAAATATAAAATATTTTTTTGCCTGAGATTACAAACCCTTAAGTACAATTTACCCGGATCATTGATTTCAATGGTTACGGGGATGAAAATTCAGGATTGTTTTTCTGAGATCGTGAATATTTAAATGGGTATAGATTTCGGTAGTGGTAATTGAAACATGCCCCAGCAACTCCTGCACCGCTCTGAGGTCCGCGCCATTTTGAACCAGATGGGTCGCAAACGAATGACGGAACGTATGCGGGCTGATTACCTTTTTAATTCCTGCTTTTACACACTGTTTCCGCACCATGATAAAAACCATCTGCCGGCTCAGTTTTCCTCCGGTCCGGTTCAGAAAAACGATGTCCTCGGCTCCCTTTTTGGGTGTGATGTGATTCCTAACATGGGTTATATAGGTAAGCATTTGCTTTTTGGCCGGTTCCCCCAGAGGAATCAGCCGTTGCTTGTCCCCCTTGCCGGTCACCCGGATCACATTTTCGTTGAAATGAATATAGGAAAGACGAAGGTTTACCAGTTCCGACACGCGCAAACCACATCCGTAAAGGACTTCCAGTATCGCTTTGTTGCGTTCGCCCTCAGGCAACGATAAATCAACCGAGTGGATGATTTTTTCCACTTCCGTCAGGGAAAGAACTTCCGGCAGTTTCATCCCCAGTTTCGGGGACTCAATCAAAGCCGTTGGGTTGATTTCCACTTCTTTTTCCTGCATCAGAAAACCGTAAAATGACTTGATCCCCGACAGGATCCGGCTCTGCGTATAAGCACTCAGCCCCAGGCGATGAATGTGCTGCAGGAAATCCCGCAGATCTTCCTGTTGTACCTTTTGATAGGACAACCCGTTTTTCTCCTCAGCAAGAAACCGAAACAACAGTTCCACATCATGCAAATAGGCTTCCAGGGTATTATCCGATAAGCCTCTTTCGAGTCGAAGGTACGTCTTAAAACTGCTATGGATAATGGGTTGCTGCATTTCTCCGTTCAAACGATTGTAAAGATGAAACAAATTTTATTACCAAAATAGGAAATATTGTGCAGAAACTGTACTTTTGTTTCCCGTGTTAACCTAACGTTTTCAGACAACAAATTATTAACATCTATAAATAATATTGCAATGATTGATTTTTCATTAGAACCTAAACACATCGAGCTCCGTGAGAAAGTCAGGGATTTCGCGCAGAGAGAAATGATCCCCAATTCGCGTAAATACGACGAGTCGGCTGAATTTCCGTGGGACATCGTAAAAAAAGCCTACGACGAAGGCTTAATGAATGGCCCGGTTGAAAAAGCGTACGGTGGTCACGGACACAATATTTTCGAAAGCGCCCTGGCATCGGAAGAACTGGGTGCCGGTTGTGTGGGTATTGGTATTTGTATGGACGCCAACACACTGGCTTTGACCCCCTTGATGCTGGGTGCCAGCGAAGAACAAAAGAAAAGATTCTTCGGTCAGATCAACGAAACCAAAGGGGTTGCCGCCTATGCGCTGACAGAACCCAATGCCGGTTCTGATGTGGCAGGTATTAAATCCACCGCGATCTTACACGGTGATAAATATTTATTGAACGGGCACAAACGCTTCATCACCAACGGTGCGGTTTCCGAATTCATTACCGTATTTGCCATGACCAATCCCGAGAAAGGAGCCCGCAGTTTGAGTGCTTTTGTGGTGCCTACGAAATCACCCGGGGTAAAAATTGTTTCCAACCTCTCGAAGATGGGGCAACGGGCTTCGGTTCAAACCGAATTTATATTTGAAGATGTGGAAATTCCCAAAGAAAATATGATCGGTGGCGAAGGTCAGGGCTTTGTGCTGGCCATGAAAACCTTTGAGCGAACCCGTACCGGAGTAGCTGCTTTGAGTGTGGGGAATGCCCGTGCTGCTTACGAAACATCCATGAACTGGGCCAAAAACAGAATTCAGTTCGGGAAACCGGTGACCGTTCACCAGGGAGTGAGCTTTATGCTGGCCGATATGGCTACCGAAATCGAAGCCGCCCGTCTGGTAACCTGGCACTCCGCCTGGTCATACGACAACAACCAGGGCAATAAAAACCTGCTGTCTGCTATGGCGAAACTGTACGCTTCGGATGTAGCCATGAAAGTAACCACTGACGCTGTTCAGGTAATGGCCGGAGAAGGTTATTCTACTGATTATCTGGTAGAAAAAATGATGCGGGATGCCAAGCTTTGCCAGATTTACGAAGGGACCAATCAGGTACAGCGACTGGTCATCAGCAAAGGTATTTTGAAATAATAGTTACAAATTCTATATCCGAAAAGAGGAACAGAATCTGTTCCTCTTTTTTTATCTCTATTAAGCATTTTAGCCAAACAGGTTTAAGGATTATTCGAAAATTTCCTTACAAGGTACCTGATGATGTCCGTTTATTAAGTTGAGTAAAGTATTCCTCCAGTGCATTAAAGCGATAGTCAAAAATTTCTTTCAATTTTTTTCGGATCAACAGCCTGTTGGTTATTCTTCCCAGAATTCCGAAAGGCGGAGCATAAGTAACAATATCAGTCATCAGCACTCCCCCGTCCCTCGCTTCAATTTTATGTTGATGATGCCAGAGTTTGTAAGGGCCTATGCGTTGTTCGTCAACAAAATATTTCAACGGCTTCACGTGGGTGATCTCTGTCATCCATTTGGTAGGAATATGCAAAACCGGTCTTACAATGTAGGTAATGATCATTCCCGGATACATTTTTCCTTCCGCCGATTTACCGGTTATATCAAAACCCATGGAAGGTGGTGTAATCTTTTTTAAATTTTCAGGTGCAGAAATAAAATCCCACACACGTTCCAAATCAGCCTGAATGAATTGCTCTTGCCTTATTTGATAAAAAGCCATCTCATTTAAAGTTTCGGCAAAGGTATGAATTATTTATTACATTATCGTATTATTAAATAACTTTATAATACATATTCGTATTATATTTGCAGGTCAAAAGTTATCTTCTAAAACATCCTTATCTTTCGGAAGAAAAAAATATGAACCGCTCACATCAAAAAATAGTCGTCTTCTGGTTTCGGCGCGATCTGCGACTGGACGACAACGTGGGGTTAAACAAAGCGCTGGGCCACGGACTCCCTGTATTGCCGCTGTTTCTGTTTGACGATCAAATTATTAGTGAACTTCCCGAAGACGACGCCCGAATTACATTCCTTTACGATCGTTTGAAAAATATGAATCAACAATTAAAGATGCATGATTCATCACTGTTGTGTTTGAAAGGAAAACCGGAAGAACTATGGACAAAGCTTTTACAGGAACGAAACATTGCTGCCGTTTACTGCAACGAAGATTATGAACCGTATGCCAGGGAACGGGATGATAAGGTGAAGAAGATACTGGAACAACAGGGCGCCACCTTTCATCAGTTCAAAGATCAGGTTGTCTTTGCTAAGGAAGAAGTATTGAAAGACGACGGCAAACCTTATACGGTATATACACCCTATATGAAAAAATGGAGAACCGCGTTTCAGAATCATCCACCAATAGCTACAGCATTACCCAAAACACCAATTTTTTTATCGGTTGATTATCAACTTCCCTCACTGGAATCAATAGGTTTCAAAAGGTCACCAATCCATGCAGAAGCGTACCGTTTGAATAAGCTGGAAAATTACCGCGAAAGGCGCGACTTCCCGGCACTGGATCAAACCAGTAAACTGAGCGTCCACCTTCGGTTTGGCACAGTCAGCATCCGGAAGGTAGTGCAGCAGGTTCAAAACAACGAATCTTTTCTGAATGAACTGATCTGGCGTGAGTTTTTTATGCAGATTCTGTATCATTTCCCTAAAGTGGTTGCGCATAATTTTCATGCCAAATACGACGGTATTCAGTGGCGCAATAAGAATGATGAATTCGAACGATGGAAGAAGGGAATGACCGGTTATCCGCTGGTGGATGCGGGCATGCGTGAGCTCAATGCCACAGGCAATATGCACAACCGGGTCAGAATGGTTACCGCGGGTTTTCTGGTGAAGCACCTGCTCATCGACTGGCGCTGGGGTGAAGCCTATTTTGCGCTGAAGCTTCTGGACTATGATTTGGCTGCCAACAACGGGAACTGGCAGTGGTCAGCGGGTACCGGTTGTGATGCCGCTCCGTATTTCCGGGTGTTTAATCCCCTTTCGCAACTGGACAAGTTTGACAAAGACAGGGCGTACGTAAAAAAGTGGATTCCCGAGCTGGATACAGCGGCGTATCCCAAGCCCATGGTGGATCATAAAACGGCACGTTTAAGAGCCATAAAAACTTACAATGAAGCGCTTGGGAAGTGAGTTTTTTTTATAATCAACGACTGGTTTCGGTTTTATAACCGAGCATCTTTCGTATCCTGGACAACTAACTCCATCAATCACCGGATCTTATCAATAATTCCTTTCGTATATTTTCTTTGCAAAAAGACTGATCAAGGCTACTCTTTCCGGATCCAGCGAAAGGGCTTCCAAAGAATCTATGGCTTTTGTATAATAATGTCGCATCATCCTGTAGGTGTCTTTCTGAATATTAAATTCGCTCAACATCTTTTTCATCTCCCACATCTTTTTTTCTTCGTCCCTTTCCTGAAAGATCTGATTCAATTTCCTTTTGGCTGCAGCATCAGCCTTTTCTGTTAACCGACAAATGAGAAATGTTTTCTTGTTCTGAACAATATCTCCACCAATGCGTTTTCCAAAGGTTTTTTGATCACCAAAAACATCCAGATAATCGTCTTTTATTTGGAATGCAATCCCCAGATTTTCTCCAAATGCATAAATACTTTTCTGATCTGATGCGTCAGCATCTCCAAGCAAAGCCCCCATTTGAAGGGCACCGGCCAGAAAAACAGAGGTCTTTAAACGAATCATGTGGATGTATTCCTGAACACTGATTTCCTCTTTCTTTTCAAACTCTACATCCAGCATTTCCCCTTCAATAACACGGGAGGAGATTTCGAGGAAAATGTTCAGTAAATCATAATGTTTCTTGCGGGGGACTTTATTCAACACTTTCATGGCGTGTAACGACATTACATCGCCGGTTAAAATGGCTTTTTTGATCCCGAAAGATTTATGCACCGTAGCTTCATTTCTGCGTAAGTCGGCCTCGTCAATTATATCGTCGTGTACGAGGGTAAAATTGTGATAAACCTCTATGGCTGCTGCTGCATCCAGTGCGTTGGATAACGTTCCGCCGAATGCTTCGCAGGCGGCAAGCAACAATACGGGCCGGATACGTTTGGCTTTCATTTTCATGATGTGTAACGTAGGCTCGTACAGCGGCTGAGGAAGATCCTCAAAACCCTTTGCAAACAGGTGCTGCTCAAAAAGTTCCTTCAGTTCGCTGTAGGAATGGAGTTTGGTAGTTGTAATCATGCTTTTGTAGTTTTGTAATTCAGAACTCTTTCTGTTGTAAGCTTTGAGCTGATGATGGCCATGGGTAGACCGGCCCCCGGTATGGTGGATGCCCCCACATAAAACACATTTTCATACTTTTCATCAAAATTCGAGGGTCTGAAGGCTCCAATCTGGCCCATGGTATGCGACAAGCCCAGCCCCGAACCTTTGTATAAATTGAAGGTATTTTGCCATGTTTCCGGTGTAAAAATGGTTTTGGACACAATCATCCGGGCAATATCTTTCCCTGTTCTTTCAGAGAAATCTTCAACGATACTGTCCACAATCTTATCACGGTCATCCCAATGATCTTTGTAAAGCAAATTGGGAACCGGGCAAACAAAGAACAACGCTTCATGGCCTTCGGGAGCACATTCCGTATTGTGTTTTGAAACCACATTTACATAATAATAGGGCTTTTCGAGTGTCCCCGGATTTTTCATCACATCTTTTGCGTATTCCTCAAAATTGCTGCCCAGATAGTAATTGTGGTGCTCTACCTCTGGCAACTTTTCATTGATTCCCAGGTAAAAGGTCAGGTAGCCCATTGTCCAGCTTTTTTTCTTTAGCTTGTTCTCTGAAAATGCTTTTCTCCTGAACACCTTTCCCCTGAAAAATGCCGCATCTGAATTAATCACAAATAGATCGGCAGTCCATTGTGTTCCGTTTTGATCAATCAAACAAGTAAGCTTCCCGTTTTCTTCCTTAAAATCTGTAACCTCTGTTTCATAAGCAATCTGAACCCCTGCTTTGTTGAGTTCTTTCACCAGTCCTTCAACAATCCGATACATCCCTCCTTTTACATTGTAATAACCGTCGTGTTTGAACTCGGTATAAGAAAGAAGTGAATAGACCGAATTGGTATCAAAAGGGGTTCTGCCCAAAAAGAAAGCCACCAAAGATAAAATCTGGCGTGCTTCTTTGGAAGAAAAATAGTGCGTTACATGGTTCCAAAAAGTCTTCAGCAACACGGGAAGGTGAACAGGATTTACCCTCATCAGCGCCAAAATGTAACCCGGTATTGAATCAAAGTTTTGTTTGATCACTATGTCAACGGTATCGTGAAATAAGGCCCCTGATTTCTTCAGATACTTTTCAAACTTTTCTTTGAAATCCGGTTCCTGGTCTTCAAACTGCCGGGCCAGTTTGTCACTATCTCTGTAGAGAAAATATTTCTTCGGGTTTCCCCTGAAATGTACGGTATAAAGCGGGTCGAGTTCCACATATTCAAAAGGCAACTTTATGCCGCAGTCTTTGGCGAATTCTTCAAACTCGTAGGACATGCTGAAAAAACTCGGACCGGTATCAAAGGTAAAACCGTCTTTTTTGATCTGATTTAACCGGCCACCGGCCCGTTCATTTTTTTCGATCATCTGCACCTGATACCCTTTGGTGGCCAACCGCAAAGCGGTAGACAATCCACCCAAACCGGCACCTACAATCAAAACCTTTTTATTGTTCATCATTCATTCTGTTTTTTAGAAATTCAGGATATATCTTGTTTTTCACCCAATCAAAGTCAGGTGCTATGGTTAAAATCAGCTTGTAAGCACTATTGGCTTTTTCATATTGCGCTGTTTCTTCATAGGCCTGGGCTATGGATGTCAGCAAACTCAGATAATTCCAGTTTTCATTGATATATTTCTCCCTGTTCCGATGCATCATTTTCTCGGCCTTCAAATAATAGTACAATGCTTCAGTTTTGGAACCGCCAAAAATGACCGGCCTATAATACAGTGCGTTGGCGTACTGAATGTATCCGAAAGGATTTGTTGAATCCTGTTTCATCGAAAGTCTGGAATAATTCACGCTTTTGGGGCCGTAAAAGGGAGCTTTTATGGGACTTAATCCGATTTTATAGCCATATACTGCCGACAGGTAGGCACTCACAAAAGATAGCTGAAAGTTGTTCTTTTTGAGTCGTTTCAAATTTTTTTCCAATAAATCAAGGTAACGGTAAGCCTCGTCAGTATTTTGGGTACCGATACACCAGGCTACATAACCATATTCATAGTTTGCCAGCTCCAGGAGTACTGAGTCGGGTTTACCGGGCCTTGCTTCCAGCAGATCTATTACCCCCTTCCAGTTGCCCATATTAGTGCCCAGATAGGACTGATAAACGATTTTTCTGTATGCATCAACCTGAGCTGATAAAGTACTGACAAACAGAAATAAACCTGCGCCAATCATAAGGATATGTTTCTTGATTTCCATTGGTATTGATTAGTTGTTCTGTTTAGTATTGCCTGTAAAATCATCTGTCCCATTGTGACTTGTTCGGGGATCAGGGTTAATATTGATGTGATGATCTTTCGATTGCTTTTGATTGCAATCAGAATCCGGATAAGAAGTAAGGAAATGAAATAGATAATGATCATCAGCCGGTTCCCCGCCCAAACAACAGGTAGAAAACCGAAGGTGGTCACCATCCAAAACAGGATGGCTAACAATGCTGAGTTGCCAAAGAACATAATTATATTCTTGGAAAAACCATAAACGGCCTCATGATATCCTGAATACATACGGCAACTTACCTCTTCAATACCTGTTGTACAGGATACAGGAACCAGTTTTCTTTTCAGATAACGGGCGATCTGAATATCTTCAACTTTACTGTTTTTAAACGTTTTATGCGGTTCATACTGACGATAGACAGAAGCTTCAAACAGCATAAACTGACCGTTGGCAGCTGTAAGTGAGGGCCGGTTGGATTGACGAACCAATACCAGAGGCAAAAGCGACAGCAAAATATAATTCATCACCGGGACAGTCACTTTCTCGCCCACCGTTTTCATAATTTGAACAGGAAATATACTCAACAAGCCGGATTGCTCTTTTTTCAGAAAATGCACGGCCTTTGATACGGCGGATCTTTGTAGCCGGACATCTGCATCAACAAAGAGGTAAAAGGTTCCCTGAGCAAGTTCAGCAGCACTGTGGCAGGCATAATTCTTTCCCAGCCAGTTCGGGGGTAATCCACCGGAATGCATGAGCCGCAGGTTGTCCGATTTCTTACTCATTTCCTTTACAACCTCAACCGTACGATCTTCTGATTCATCATCAAAAACAAGAATTTCCAGATTAGTATAGTCTTGCTTTGATAAATCTTCCAGAATCCAATGAATGTTTTTTTCTTCGTTGCGTACCGGGATAATGACGGAAACAAGATCTTCGCCCGTATCTTTCGCTTTTAACTTGTGTAGAAAAATCAGGTTGCTCAAGGCAACAAGAAGTTGAATAAGAGCAAATAGGAATAGTATGTAGGCAACAACGATCATTATTCGACTTTGGATTTTTGGCGTTGAATACATCCGTTATAGAAATTCTGATACATCTTTTGCATGGTTTCAATTCCCATGGAGAAATTTTCCATTTCCTTGGCATATATACTCAGCGATGGCTTAGCATTTGAAAAATAATCCACCATATTGGCTACCATAATTACTTTAAGTTTTCCATGATTTTCAGCTACAATACGTTCCATTCCCTTTTCAAAAGTGAAGTGTTGGTTGTGCATGGAATTAATTTTTCCCTGTGGAAAAACGATGACCATATTGTCTTTACTTTTCAACAACGCTGCAGCATAGTCCAACGATTCCAAAATGGATCTGGAGTTCTTCGACACGGAAAACCCTCCGGCATAATTAAAATACCAGTGTTTACGGAGTTGCTCTTTCAACATCATAAAATGAAACTTTTTGTGCAACACTTTAAGGTTCAAAAGCATGAGCCAGAAGCCATCCCACCAGCTAATGTGATTGGCAATCAGCAAAACCGGATAATCTTCCACGTCCACATGGCTATAAATTTGAACCTTTTCAAAGTGCCGTTTCACAATGTATTGGGCATAGCTTTGAAAAAAAGGATCTATAATAAAGTGATGTTTTGCTTTTATAATCATGGCTTCAACAGTGCTAGGAGGACAAAAAAGATAAGCTGGCTGAAATAAACCACAGCAGATAACGGATTCCGGGTCCCGATCTTCAGGATTTTAAACAAGAATATAAATACAAAGGACAAAACAAACCAGGCCAGATAATTTTGAACAGGAACTTTATTCCCCATCCACGACCACATGTTGAGGGCAGGCGCGGCTACTTCCAGAAATAAATCAAAGAATACTAATAGAAAAGCGCCCAGTACACTTTGAATCAAAATATTCAACCTCGTACCATTAAACAAATCAGCAACCGAGTAACTCAGTACCAGCCAATTGACACCAATAATTAACGGAACATCGAAGAGTTTAAAGCCTAAACTATTCCCGTAAGAATACGAGCCAAAAACCGCTCCAGTGTGCACTCCAAGAACTTCAATACCAAAGCCCGCCAAAAAGACGAAAACAAATACGAGAGAATCTTTTAAACCAACCTTCGTTTTTTTATAAACGAAAAGCATCGCTGCATTAAAGAGTAAGGCGAAAGGAATTAACAGAACAAAATAGGGACGGGTAGCGTCCATCAAAATTCCTGCTATTCCAACCAGATAGAAGAAAACAACAATCAAACGACCCGCCATTACAGCCCCTTTGTTCATACTTTTTTAGTTTTGAGTTCGGCAATTTTTCTGAAGCTTTCGATAAAAATCAAGTTGATTAAAATCAGGCTGAAGCCGTAGAAAAAGTCTTCTACCGGTATGGTTAATATTCTAAAGCCAAGAATCTCGTTGCTGTTGTACCATACCACTTCACCCTTAATGAAACTACCTGTTAATAATCCGTTTACAATGAAAAACGGAATCAAAATAAGAAGAAAGGAAACAAAGAATTTTGCCAGCGTTTCCCTGACAAAAACATAGGCCAATAAAAGAGAAGTCAGTGTGAGAATGCCAGCATACAAAGTATACTCTCTGTGGTGGAAAAAAACAAGTGCAACCATAGCGGCCAGTGACAACAGCATAGTGTAAGTCAACACCGATTGGCGGGGATAACGCTCGGGGAAATAATGAAAGAACGAATAATGGATAAACAGACTGGCATAGGGAATCACAATAAAAAACAGGATCTCTTCAAGCGGCAAATTAAAAATATTGATTCCCAGCAGATAATGAGGATTGAAGCCCCAGATACCATATTGTGCAAAAAAAATGTCAGGAATAAGAAACACAACAGCCGTCAGAAAGATGGAAGGAAGTACAAATTTCCATTGTTTGTAAAACTGAAGCTTTGCATCAAAGCTGAGCGCCAGAGGAACCAGTCCGGAGACAAAAAGTAAAACGGCATACAATTTCATGGCATCAGCTTTTAAAATGTTTGAATGGAAAAATGAGCAATCCGTAACTGTCAAAATCTTTCTTGTTTTTCGGATGATGATGGGCTCGGTGTGCTCTGATCACGGCTCCCATATAATTACTGTGATTTTTTTGTAAAAAAGAGATCGTTAACCTTTGGTGGTAAATGATTTCATGAACAATAAAATACGTCATTCCGTAAAGCGTAATACCGATTGCCACTGACACCAGAATAAACTCCTGAACGGCAAATCCGGTAATCATTAAAATCATTGCAGGAACTGCATAAATCAGAAAAAACAAATCATTTTTTTCCCAGACAAAGCCTTCTTCATGACGGACCTGTGCCGGCTTCATATCGTTAATATGATGGTCTTTATGCCACTTCCAGAGAAACCCGTGCATGATATACTTATGACTGAACCAGGCTACAAATTCCATAAAAAGGTAGGCTGATAAAAGAGCGGTCCCGTTGTATAAAAAGACAGTCATATCCATTATTACTGAAGCAGGTTGAGTTTGTTTTCCACATAGGCCAGCCCCAGGAGCAGCGATTTATAGCCATTGCTGATGCGGATGCGATCGCGAAGAATGAGTTGGGCATCGGTACGTTCAATTTTTCTTAACAATCCTGAGTAATACTTATATGCAACATAGACTGCCAGCCGGGCATTTTGGGGTAGTTTCCGAATCCCTTTTAAGGCTTCCTGAAAATCCAGACGAATTTCTTCCGTTATTTTTTGTTTGGCTTTGTTATCAAAAGTATGGGAGTTGACCCCCGGAAAATAGCTTCGGTCCAGAATTTGCAAATCATTTTTCAGATCTCTTAAAAAATTCACCTTTTGAAAGGCTGAACCCAGCTTTTGTGCCGGTTGTTTGAGTTCATTGTACAATGCCTCGTTTCCGTTGGAAAAAACTTTTAGGCACATGAGCCCTACCACATCGGCTGAACCATATATATAGGCATCCATTTCTTTTTTTGAACCGTACTGCTTTTTCCTGAGGTCCTGTTTCATACTGTTCAAAAATTCTTCGATCAGATCGTACGGGATTTGGTATTTATTGACCGCTATTTGGAACGATTGCAACAACGGGTTTAAACTGATTCCCTGATGCTGTGCATTCAGATAGTCGGTTTCAAATTTTTTCAACAGACTTTCCTGATCGTCAATATCAAACGTATCAACAATTTCATCCGCAAACCTCACAAAGCCATAGATGGCAAAAATACCCTGCCGGGTCTCCTTGTCAAAAAGCCTTGATGCCTTGTAAAAGGAGGTGCTGTAGTTTTTGGTGACCAGTTCCGAAACCTCAAATGCCGTATGGTCAAATAAACTGAGGGATGTCATACCTGTGTGAATTAATTAAACTGCGTAAAAGTATTAACGCGGCAAATATAATACATTTTTGTAATATAATTTACATTTAACTCAAATTCGTATTATTTTAACAAAATACAACACCGGTACCCTCAGGAATAAGTGCACGGCATATTCCTCACCTAATCAGGCACTACATAAGAAGGGAACAAAAAAGAAATACAGAAAAGGGCGGTCAACCTAAATATTTACTGTAGAGCTCGGTAAGCTCGGTATTTTTATCCTTTTCAAAAATGGTCTGGTGGAAATCACCCAGTTTGGTCATCATTTCGATCCCGCTTTTCAGTTCCTCAGGATTCAGGTTGCCGGTGATCAGCAGCGATACTTCGTACATACGGTTAAAGGCACTAAAAAGTTCTTTTTTCCCTTCACCGGTCAATACTACAATTTTGGATCTTTTGTCACTGGCATCATCGGTCTCCGTTATCAGCCCTTTTTTCACGAGTCGTTTTATGATCTCAACACCAGTGGTAATTTCCATCAGGTGTTTGTTGATCAGCTCTGTTTTAGTCAGCGGGCCTTCCTTCAGCAACGTAGCCAAAAAACCAAACTCATCAATGGATTTGAAGTGGGAGTCTTTAAAAACCTGCTTCAGATAGCGATTGGCGAAGCGGTAAAGGCGGGTCAGAATGGCCGAGAACTCAACCTGGGGTATGGCTTTATAATCGAGATATTCACTCTCCTTGAGTCCGTCTCGGGTGCTGGCATCAATCTCAAACAGTTTGTCCTTAAGGTAAATGGAAAACAATTTGACATCTACATTTTGATTATCCTGGACATAGTTGTCAATATGGGGAAGCAACTGATCCAGCAGGTTAAGTTCACGCGACATAAGGCAAAAATATGAGGTTGTAAAATTAGTAAAAAAAGTGCTGTAACCTTTTTCATTCCATCCCATGAATCTTATCCTACAAAACTGAATCGTTTCACCGAAAGGAGCGCTCAACCAGTTCAGAAATCATTTGATACAGGCTCAAGCCCTGTTGTCGTCAGCTGTGTACTCTTTCTTTTCGGGAAGCAGCAAACTGAACAAAACGGCCATACTGAATGCCAGAATATAACTCCCCAGCCGCTCTGAGATTCCCGTCACATCCACCAGCCACGTTTTCCAGATGACTGCCGATACGGTTCCGGTGATCAGACTGGCATAAGCACCGGCCCGTGAAAACCGTTTCCATAATACCAAGAGGACGATGGCCGGCCCGAAGGAAGCCCCGATACCACTCCAGGCATAGGACACCAGTCCGTACACCGTATCCTTCATGGATATCGCCAGCAGAAAACCCACTGCCCCCACAGCCAAAGTCAACACACGATTCAGAAGAAGTAATTTTCGTTCCTGAATTTTCTTTTTGGTTACGTGCAGATACAAGTCTTCTGTCATGGAGGAAGATACCACCATCAGTTGGGAAGAAGCCGTCGACATCATGGCCGAAACCGCACCCGAAAGCAAGATCCCGGCAAGGATGGGATTCAACAGTGTCATCACCATCACGGGCATGATTTTCTCAGAGTCTTTGGCTACGATGGCTGCATTGGCGCCCAGCGCCCCGGCCTGTACCAGCTTGTAACCGATGATCCCGATCATAAAAGCACCCGTATACGCCAGCAATGTCCAGGCAATGGCTACCCAGCGACTTTGCCGTGTTTCTTTTCCGCTCCGCATGGCCATCATCCGGGTAAGCAACTGCGGTTGTCCGGTATACCCAAATGCCCAGCTCAGTCCGTTCAGGATCAGCAAACCGCCGGTAATATTTCTTGCAGCACTCAGGTTATGTGGAACCGTGTACTGGGCATGCAGGAGCGCATCGGCAAAATTTATGTGGTAACTGGCGGCTATAAACAACGCCACTATGGGCAACACCACGCAGGTAACAACCATCAGTACGGCCTGAAAGGCATCGGTGGCTACCACGGTAATGAATCCGCCCAGCATGGTATAAATCGTCACCAGTGCCGAACCGATGACCATACCCCAGAAAGGATCAATGTTGAACGTATCGTTAAAGATCTTTCCCGAACCGCTGAACTGCGCCGCAATGTACAATACGAAAAAGAAAATAATAATTACAGAAGATAAAATACTGAAGCTGCGACTGGTTCCTTTAAACGTCTGCGAAAACAATCCGGGAACCGTCAGAGCGCCGGTTTCCGAAGTTATCCGTTGCAACGGCTCGGCCAGCACCATCCAGAGGAACAGGATTCCGGCCACACAACCCACGGCAATCCAGATGGCGGCCATCCCCTCGGAATAAGCAATCCCCGTTAATCCCAGCAGCAGCCAGGCCGATTCACCGGTGGCGCGCTCCGACAAGGCCAGCGAGATGCCTGAAATCTTTTTCCCGCCCAGGACGAAATCATTATTTGTTTTGGAACGCCGGGCCGAATAAGCCACAATCCCGATAAGGACCACAATGTAAACAATGAAGACAGCGATCATATGGATCTGTTTTTCAGGAAGGGGACTAAGATAGAAAATTCTGTAAAAATGAATGGATATCAAAATTATCCCGCACTCTAAAAAAAATTCATCCACTTATCTTAGGATAAGAACAAAACAACACCGTATCGATACCTTTATCCATCAACCTAAAAAATTAAAACGATGAAACAGTTACTACCTGTCTTTTTACTGATGGTTATTGCCTTTACCGGATGCAAAAAAGATACGAACACGCAGCCCTACCCTGATGCCCGTATTGAAGTAGTTTTGAATGAAATTCCTTTTACTACTGAGACCAATTTAAGAATTGGTTATGCGTTGAAAACCTGGGAATATGAAAAAGACGGACTGAAATTGGTGACGATTATTGTGATGAATCAGAATAATACAGAACTAGCACAGTATCAGGCTGGCGATTTCAGGCGAATTTACAAGAACCCCATTACCCCTTCGCCCTTTTTTCAGTGGAGCACCCTCGACAGTTATTATATTTCCATTCAGTTACCCATCGATTTAAACGCCACTCCTCCCGCATCTCTGAACCACCAACTGGTTTTTGAAGATACCATTCAAAACAAGGAAGTCATCCTCAAAGGAGGGAGTTTCACACCCCGGTACAGTGAAAGTCCGCTAATTATAGCCTCACCGGTGAAAGGCGAAAGACTGTTGTTTATCAATCAGTCTACGTCGCTGTACCACTTTGATGCACTCATCTTTTTAAATGATGAAGTTTACGGACCCGAGCGGTTTGCATTCGACAACGTCCAGTACAACAACACCTATACGGATATTTATACGGGCGATCCGACAGTAAACACTTCCTATGATATTTATGGAGACACCATTTATGCCGTAGCCGCCGGAACGATTGAAAAAGTTACTGACGGCAGGCCTGAGAATCATGGCAATCAGGCGGATGTTGTGTTTCATTCTGCCAATGAATATGCGGGAAACTACCTGATCCAGAAAATTGGTACCGACCGGTATGCCTATTATTGCCACATCATCCCCGGGAAGATTTTTGTCAGCGCCGGAGATCAGGTTACCGAAGGACAGCCGCTGGCACTACTGGGCAATTCAGGAAACTCGACAGCTCCACACCTCCACTTTCATGTAGCTGATGGTGTGGAATTTTGGACATCACACGGTATTCCCATTGTTTTAAAAAAGTACACCAAAACCGGTGATGCGTTTACCGGACCCGTCAGCCCTTATGAAGTACAAAATGCCATGATGGAAGAAACCACGATGGTAACCATCGATAATTAACGGCTCATAACGGAGCAGGTTTTCTTTGTGTAATCCCGGTATCTGACTTCGGATTCTGCGCAGAAAGTATTCTTTCATCAGAATTAAGCTAAGGGCATGAAATTCAATTTTTTTCATAAATTTGTTTCCCTCATAAAATGGGGACATCTCATGGAAGAGGACTATAAGAAACAAATCAGGGGCTTCATCAATTTCATCGTTCCCATCTCTGAAAAGGATTGGTCAGAATTTTCCTGGAGACTTCATTATAAAGAATATGCTAAAAACGATATCCTGCTCCGTGCCGGAGAAACAGAGAATTTCATGTATTTTATGGTTTCCGGGATCAGCAGGATCTTCCAGATGAAGAACGGCATAGAATACACACTCCGCTTCAATTTTCCTGTTTCAGTTTTCAATTCCTATGCCTCATTCATCAGTCGCAAACCTTCACTGATCAATGTTCAGGCTGTTACCGATCTGAGGGCATTCAGGATGTCGTATGCTGATATGGAAAGCTTATATGATGCTGCCCCCAGCGCCGACAGAATCGGAAGAAAAATGCTGGAACTGCTGTACCTGCAACGGGAACTGAAAGAGCTGGAAATGAATTCCAAAACCGCTGAAGATTATTATTGCGAACTGATCAAAGTCAACAAAAACCTCACGGAAGAGATTCCTCAAAAATATCTGGCATCTTATCTGGGGATCACACCCGAAAGTTTGAGCCGGATCAAAAGAAAAATATCAGATCGTTTGAATATCCCGGAAAATAAGTAATCACAAGTTACTACCTGTTTTTTCCTCCAAATTAATTCTCGCTACAAACCTTCAACAAGCTCAGAATGAAGCTTTCCCGAGATCGACGGAAACATTCCTGAATTCCTCCCGCTTCCTTTGTCCGATTCCCGGCAAATAACTTTATTTTTGCGGCTGTAAAACCAGAGACCAGTGGAAGATTATTTAAAAGGACTAAACAAAGAACAATACGAAGCGGTAGTACAAACCGATGGACCTGTGATGGTGATTGCGGGTGCCGGATCGGGGAAAACCAGGGTGCTGACTTTTCGGGTGGCGCACCTGTTGCAAAAGGGCGTGGATCCGTTCAACGTACTGGCGCTGACCTTTACCAATAAGGCGGCCCGTGAAATGAAGGAACGGGTCATCCGGCTCATTGGCGACGGCGAGGCCCGCAACGTATGGATGGGAACCTTTCACTCGGTTTTTGCTAAAATTCTGCGCTTCGAAGGACAGCACCTGGGCTATCCTTCCAACTTCACCATCTACGATACCGACGATACCAAACGGCTGATCAAAAACATCATCACCGACATGAAGCTGGACCCGAAGGCCTATCCGCCCAATTTTGTACGGGCACGCATTTCCATGGCCAAATCGCATCTCATCGGTCCCGAAGAATATGCTCAGAACACAGAAATTACCGAAGCCGATAAAAGCGGTGCCAAACCGTTGATCAAAGACATTTACAAAACCTATCAGCTCCGGCTGAAACGGTCCGATTCCATGGACTTCGACGACCTGTTGTTCAATACCTACATCCTGTTTCGCGATTTCCCCGAAGTATTGTACAAGTACCAGCAGAAATTCAAATACATCCTGGTGGATGAGTACCAGGATACCAACCACGCCCAGTATCTGATCGTGAAAAAGCTGGCCGCCAATACCGAAAACATTTGCGTGGTGGGCGACGATGCCCAGAGTATTTATGCTTTCCGTGGTGCCAACATCCAGAACATCCTGAACTTCCGGAAAGACTATCCCGATTACAAACTGTATAAGCTGGAACAGAACTACCGATCCACCAAGGTGATCGTGGAAGCAGCCAATAAAATCATCGGGTTCAACAAGGATCAAATCAAGAAAACAGTATGGACTGATAATGATGAAGGCAACAAAATAGGACTGATCAAAGCTACCAGCGACAACGAAGAAGGCAAACTGGTAGCCGATGCCATTTTCGCCGCCAAGATGACGGAACAGCGACCCAACAGCGACTTTGCCATTTTGTACCGTACCAATGCCCAGTCGCGGGCCATGGAGGAAGCCCTGCGCAAGCTGAACATTCCGTATCGTATTTACGGCGGGCAGTCGTTTTACAGCCGCAAGGAAATCAAAGACCTGCTGGCTTACTTCCGTTTGGTGATCAATCACAACGATGAAGAAGCCCTGCAACGGGTGATTAATACTCCCGCCCGTGGCATCGGAAAAACCACCATGGAACGCATCGTAGTTGTAGCCGACGAAAACAATGTAAGCCTCTGGGAAGTGGTGAGCAGTCCGGGAAAATTCGGCCTGCAGGTGAATACGGGAGTGGCTACCAAACTGGCCAATTTCGCCACCATGATCAAAAGCTTTGCCGCCGAGATGAAGAAAAAAGAGGCGTACGAAGTGGCTCAGCTCATTGCCAACACCACGGGACTGGTACGAATGTACCGCGAAGAAGACACACCGGAAGGTTTGAGCCGGGTGGAAAACATGGAAGAGTTACTGAACGGCATCAAGGAATTCAGCGAACGCGGTGCCGAAGCCAACGAAGGCGATCTGGAATTTCAGGGAACGCTGGACGAATTCATGCAGGATGTAGCCCTGCTCACCGATGCCGATCAGGACGATGAAGACAACGACAAGGTTTCGCTGATGACCATCCATGCCGCCAAGGGACTGGAATTCCCTTATGTGTTCATTGTAGGTCTGGAAGAAAATCTGTTCCCGTCCATCCAGTCCATCAGCACCCGGGCTGAACTGGAAGAAGAACGCCGGTTGTTCTACGTAGCTCTGACCCGTGCTGAAACCAAAGCCACGCTGTCGTTTGCCGAAAGCCGTTACCGCTGGGGGCAGTTCACCATTACCGAACCCAGCCGTTTCCTGGATGAAGTGGACGAAGCCCTGCTGGAAACACCTTTTAGAAGCGGACTGAAACATCATTCCGCCCGACCCGAACGGGAAACTGCTGCTCCCAAAACACCGGAGCTTAGCCGTAGAAACCTGAAACCGGTTGACAATTCATCGGAAGAAAAATCATTCGTACCCGATGACACCGGTGACCTGGTGGCCGGTATGGAAGTGGAACACGACAAATTCGGCAAAGGAAAAGTATTGCAGGTGGAAGGCAGCGGTCCCAACAAGAAAGCCACCGTATTTTTCAACAGCGTAGGAAAAAAGAATCTGCTGCTGCGTTTTGCCAAGCTGAAAATAGTTTAGAGTTCAGAGTTCTGAGTTCTGGGTTCAGAGTTTTGAGTTTGGAGTTTGGAGTTTGAAGTCTCGAACGCTTACAAGACCTACATTCTGAACTTGTGTTAGTTGAAGCCCCCTTTTTATTTCAATGCGATATTTGTCCTCATAAGAGAAATCTTTTGCCGTAATCCTGGTTTATCTGGAAGTCAGTCTGGAATTTAAAACAATGTTTTTTCTCCTCATCAGTACCTCCCCTGGTCCTGCATTCCTCCGACATAAGGCAGGGGTTTCTTCGAAGTTCATTCGAAGTTAACTCGAAGTTTATACATAGTTAATTCAATTAAAATTGAATTAACTATGTATAAACAACATTTTTACTTAATTTTAACCTATGACTTATGTAGGAGGAAGACAAGAGTTGCCTCCTGCGAAACACTATTGAATTATGGCACGATCTGATGCAAGTATTTTAGGCGACTTTACCGGACGTATCGGTAACATTATTGTTTATAAACTCAACGGGAAAACGGTCATGCGTATCCGCCCCAACACCACCAAAAGAAAACCCACACCACGGCAAAAGCAGAGCCGCGATGACTTCACCCTGGTTATGCGGTATATGGGAAGCCTGAAACGGGTCATCAACACAGGTTTTTATGATGTAACTGAAGGCCGTTTTGCATATCATTCGGCCCTGTCGACTAACTTAAAAGCCTATAAAGCTGCCGGCAGACCTGAAGGCGCTGAGTGGTTGAAACTGAGTGAAGGTAATCGTGCCGGAGCGGAAGACCTGCAACTGGAGGTACTGGAAAATAACAAGTTTAGGATATCCTGGGGCAAGCCCACAGCAGGCGCTTATGAAAACCATGATGACCGGGTTTTTGTAGTAGCTTTAAACAATAGCGGTGATAGATGGTATAGGTACACCGAACAGCAGAACAACCTAAGAAGTCAGGGAGAAACCTTAATGGAATTAAACTTCGCCACAGCACCGGGTGATGAAATTTACTTTTTCCTGTTTTTCCAGGATGTGGACGGCAGCCTGCGCAGGAAAGATCCAAAGAATGTTTCCGCCAGCCAGTTTGTTGGAAAAGCAGTGATCCAGGGGTAAAATACTCGGTACAAAGCTTAAAGGGCAACGGTTAAAACTTAAACCCGAGCACATTCCAGTAGTACAACAACCCGGTGTACAGAAATCCCAGCAGGAGAAACAGGGTGTAAAAAACCATGCTTTTCGCCGAAGCATCCCCTTTTCCTATCGCCTGGAAATAACGTACCAGGGTAAGGATGAGGAAGACCACCGCAAGGATCAGGATCGACTGCACAACATACAGATCGGGTCCTACCCCGTAGGCCAGCCCGACCGATAATTCCCAGGCGGGATGCAGCACAAAAAACACCAGTCCCATGCCCAGCCAGTGCAGCACAAACAGGGCTGCCGTCCAGGTACTGGCACGCTTCAGCCTTTGTCCAGCCATCGAAAGGGAACTTTTCCTCCTTTTCGGAAGGAGTAAAAATACGAACCGGGCCAGGAGAACCAAAATAAAGAAGGTCAGTAAACTGCCCAGCAGGAAAAGCTGAACATTTCGGGCGTAAAATTCAGGAGTCTTCTCAAATACAGCTGTTCCGGCCGTAAACAGGAACTTTGGCTGACCGTTGGCATCCGATTTAAAGGCGATGTAGTAATCATCGTCAACGGACTGAAAAACACCCGGCTGTACCTGAATCAGCCGTCGGGGATTTCCAAAATAATCGGGCATCATAAGCATGCCGCTGTCGTTTTTCCAAATGCGCACCGATCCGCCGTAACCGAATAACAGCGATATTTTGGTAAAGTCATCGTGCGGATAGCGGGTAGTGCGGTAATAACCTGTGTATTTTACCACATCGCGGTCGTATTCCGGAAGTTTCTTCAGTGGATACGGTTCGCCGGAAGGCTGTGTGTGGTTAAAAAACCTGTGTACAAAAGCATAGCTGATGTTTTCGATGGCCTGGTTGTTCATCACATTGGTTGCCATAAAAAATCCCGTTTTCCTTTCGGGAAGCAGCCACATGCGGGTAGCCACGCCCAGGTATCCGCCATCATGACCGGCCACCTTATTCCCATCCACATCAAAAAGATTAAAGGCCAGCCCCATCGAACCATTCAATTTGGGATTTTGTGTAAACTGGGTCGACTGCATCCGTTCGGTGGTACCGGGTTTCAGAATGCGAACCTCCCCGGTCGAGCCATCATTCAGCTGACACATCATAAACCGGGAGAACTCATCAGCACTTGAAAGCAGTTGTCCTGCCGGATAATCGCCCAGGTAATCAAAGGGAAAAGGCCTGAACTGACCACCCTGAACCACATACCCCTGATAGAGGTGCTCTAACCGGTAGGGATTCAAACGGAAACTGGTTTCTTTCATTCCCAGCGGGATGAAAATATGCTGCCGGCAATATTCATTGTAGTCCTGTCCCGAAACATCCTGAACCACCAGCGCCGCCAGTGCATTGCCAAGGTTGGAATACATAAACAACTCCCCGGGGGGCTCAATGCGGGCGGGCAGCATCTTTTGAAGGAACGACTGCAACGAAGGCAGTTCCGCTTTCGTATGGAATGACTTTCCCATGTACCGGTCATCGAATCCCGCTGTATGGGTCAGCAGATTGCGCAGGGTGATTGGTTTGCCGAATTTTTCAGGTACTTTCATCCCTTTCAGATAATCATTTACATCACGGTCCAGATCCAGTTTACCCTCATCCACGAGTTGCATCACCGCTGTAGCGGTAATCACCTTCGAAATGGAAGCGATCCTCCAGACGGTTTGACGGGGGTCGGCGGGCATCTTTTTTTCAAGATTCGCCTCACCGTACCCTTTTTCAAAGAGAATATGGTTGTCTTTCACAACGGAAACCACCAGGCACGGGATGTGTGTCTGTTGCATTTTAAGCGGCACAATAGAATCAAAAAAATGGGCCACGGCACCGGTTAAGGAATCGCCCGGAGTATTTGCCGACAAAGATGGGGAAACAAAGAGAATCAGGAATACCAACAGCATCCTCTCTTTTAGGGAACGGGTTAATTTTTTCATATTCAGGTTCATTTGGTCAACGAATTGGGTTTCCGGAAGTCCGGATATCAAATATAAGCAAAATAGGGCCTCAAACCTGCACCTTCTTCATCACATCGCCCAGAGCTGTCGGAGTTCCAAACACATGAAGCACATCGCCCAATTTGAGGTAGGTTTCTCCATGAGGAACAAAAGAGGTTTTGTCGCGTTTGATCATCATCAGAATAGCATCGTTATGGAAAGGAATTTCGCGAAGGAACCTGCCGTCGAGTTCGCGGTTGGTTACGGCTATTTCTTCCACACTAAATCCTTCGAAAGTTTCCACCAAATCATGATAGGTACTGGGACGGAAAATAAAGTTCTCGATGGCTGTAGCCAGCACCCGGTGAATATCCACAGATTCCACACCCAGTTTCTGGTATTTTTCCATGCAGGGCAACTTACAGGCCCGCGTAATGATGCGCTCGTGCATCATTTCGTTTCGCAGCAAATCCACCACAGCATAATTACGTTTGTCTTCCCCGGTTTCAACTACGACATAATTATCAGGAGTCAGCTTTAGCTTTTCGTAAATTGATTTTTGCAGCCCGTCACCCAGGAACACATTAAACCCTTTGCTTTTTATTTCATTATATCTGGCTTTGTCTTTCTCTATTATTATTGCCTTTTTAGCGTGCATATTCATTCTTCGGGCCAATAAAACAGCCGTGCTGCTACCTCCCACTAAGATTGTTTTTTCACCTTCAGTTATATCTACCGGGTACATCCAGTTGAACACCACAGGAGCTATAAGACTGGTCAGAACAGCCATCAGTACAAAGCTTGCGTTGATACCCGGTGTAATCACCCCAAGCTGCAAACCAATTACCGAAGCAGCAATAATCAGACTCAGCTGCGAAGTCATCAGAAATCCACCCGCCAAAGCCTTTCGTGTACCAAACATTTTTGTCCAGATAAAGGATGGGATAATTTTGATGGCAAATAAAATAATCAGTAAAATGATGAGGAACCAAATGAGAGAAGCGTCAAATTCTTTGAATGCAGACGGATCGAACATAATCCCTACCATGATAAAGAAAATGGGAATAAAGAATCCATACCCCATCCCATCGAGTTTTATCATCAGCACGGAGCGTTCTTTGTGCAACATACTCGAAAGCAACAACCCACTTAAGAAGGCTCCCAAAAGAATAACTTCCTCCCCGATATACTGCGATATTCCCACAAAAACCAACATCATCAAGACCGAACTTCTGACCCTGATTTGTGAAGCTGCATGTGAAAGCTGATAAAAGATCCTCTTGAACAGTACAACCCTCTTTAATCTTCCAGTAAGGCGATATAAGATGAAAAAAACAAAGAAAACTATAAGAATATACAGCAGCTCAATTTTAAACCCGTGCCGCAGGATAAAAGCCGTAAAAGTGAACAAGATAATACTGAGCACGTCGGCTACTGCAGCAGCAATAATAAGCATCTGGCCGTAGCGGCTCGACAGCTCTCCCCTGCCCTTCAGCACCGGCAATACTATGCCCACCGAAGTGGTGACCATAATGAGGGCGAAATACCAGCGGTTGGGAATCTGTACAAACAAGGAAAGCAGGTAGGTACTCAAATAGGACAGGATGACCACGAAGGCAAAGTATACCAGACTAAGGATGAGCGGGCTTTTCGCGGCCGTGCGGGAGGTTCCTTTTTTGGGAAGGGAAGAGAATATCTGATCCACATCGATCTCCAGGCCGCTGAGGAACATCAAAAAGATAAATCCGGCAGCTGCCAGAAACTCAAGAATATGAAAGCTGCTTCCCGAACGGGAAAGAAAGAAAAAAACACCCACCACGTAGCCCAGTACTATCTCCACGATGACCGAAGGCACATTTTTAATCTTCAGCAACGACAGCGCCAGCGGAGCCAGCCAGGCAATGCCCACCACTATCAGCAGCGGGATGTAGTCGAAATGAAAGGTGATGTTCAGCAACATAACTCAAGGTTTTTAAGTGAACGGAACACAACGGTTAAAAACGATAGGCTGCTTTTTTCAGCTGGTTAACATTTTCGATGGGATGCTGCGGATGCAGATATTCCGCAAGAAACTGATAGATCTTCACCCGGACTTTTTGAGCAAACTGAGTATCGATCCGGTCAAACGAATGACCGCCCGGAATGTCCTGGTAGATTTGGTACCTGAATTTTTTTCCGGCTGCTTTCAGTGCCTGGATCAGGTGTTCCACTTCCAGCACATTTACATCGTCGTCGTTGGTATTGGTATGGATCAGCAGCGGGGTTTGCAGTTTTTCCGCATTCCAGGCCGGAGAACGACGCTTGTACTCTTCCACATTTTGGTTGGCCGTTTTCCCCAGATGATAATCAGCCGAATACAGTTTGCGGTAGTCGTCGGTCATATAGCCCATTCGGGCAATTAAATCACTCACCGGATTGCCGGCAAAAGCAACCTTGTACGCTTTGGGATGGGCAAAAATATTCATCAGCGTAATCATACCGCCATGGCTCCAACCAATAATACCTACTCTTTCAGGATCGATAAAATTATAGTTCTCCAACATCCAGTTTCGGGCGGCAAAAACATCTTCATTTTCCAGTCCCCCGTAATCGATCTGCCGGTAAAATGACTTTCCATAACCTGTACTACCACGATATTCAGGTGCCACCACCACATAACCCTGTGCCATCATTTCACGGATGATGTGGGTATAGTAGGTGGTAAAGTCACCGTGCACTCCCCCGTGGGGAAAGACCAGCAACGGGTATTTTCGGTTGGGATCCAGATTCTTTGGAATGAACACATAAGTCCAGAATTTCACCGGGTTTTTCACTCCCATGGCTGTGGGGTTTTCTACAACAGCAGGCGGAGGTCCGGTGATGTACACCTTGTCCACATAGGCCACATCGCCCACTTTTTGAAACCAAAGCAGGTCCTCAATGCCTTTTTGCACCTGATTGAAATTGTGTTGCAGGTCATTTACCTGCTGTTCCAGTTGATTTGTCGGATGGTTGCTTTTCTTCTCCTGAGCCATCAGATTTGGCACCAGCAGAATAAGGATCAGTATCGTTCCTGTACAAATTTTCATTTCCCCGTAAGTATTAAAGGTTTCTTTAATTCTTCCATTCATTACCCGCACCATATCTTCATTAGGACAACGCTAACAGGCACTCAGTCAACAGCGAAATAACAAACGGAACAGGTCAAATATAATCATTTTAATGGTTAGGTCCTAACCTCGTGTGTACATCAGGTGATTTTAAAAAACAATCCTACCGGCCGTGTTTTTTTACTATTTTTCAATACATTTGAAAAATAAAATTAGCTGGCCATGGAAATTAGTACAAGATTCATCAAAACCATACTTATTGTCATTGCAGTGGGCATTTGGGTCATCGTTTTTCAAAATGCCGGTGTCATTCCGCAGGTTGCCCCGCAAAAGGTTGTTGCCGACTCGCTGATGCGGGTTACAGGTGCCGTGGATGTAAACAATACGGTTTTCATTAAGGGGGCGGTGGACGCCAACATTGAAAGCATTAACGGGTACAGCAAATTCTATAAAGACCCCCGAACCGGACAGTATTACGTGCTGCCTGTGACGGACCCTTACCAGTAGAATACATTTATTCTTACTTCTCGTAAAAATGCATCTCCTCGATGTAGCGATACACTTTTTCCGGCATCCAGAAATGCATTTCCTTTTTGGCTTTGATCCCTTTCCGTATAAAACTGGATGATATTTCCATGTGTGGTGCCGGAAAGACCTTTATTTTAGGATGGTTTTCGTAGGCACCCATTTCATAACCCGGACGCGGATACACATACATACCGTAGTGTTCCAGAATCTGATCCTGATTTTTCCATTTGTGGAACTGGCCAAACACATCCGTTCCTGAAATCAGAACAAATGCCTTATCAGGATATTTTTCGCTCAGCCAGGTGAGGGTATCGATGGTATAGGAAGGCCGCGGCATTTTGAATTCAATATCGGTCACCTGAAATTGAGGATAGTCTTCCACCGCCAGTCGCACCAGCGCCAGCCGGTGATGATCAGCCAGTAAGCCTTTCTTTTGTTTCAACGGGTTCTGAGGCGAAACCACAAACCATACTTCGTCCAGATCAGTAAACTGCGACATGTAACTGGCCAGAATCAGATGCCCGTTGTGGATGGGATTAAACGTCCCGAAAAACAGTCCTATTTTCTTTTTTTTCTTAGGCATGATTACACTGATATAGCCCCTTTGATGTGCGGATGCGGATCGTAATCCTTCAATTCAAAATCTTCGTAGCGGAAACCAAAAATATCCTTCACCTCAGGATTGATCACCATACGCGGTAACTTCCGGGGTTCCCGGCTCAATTGCAGTTTCACCTGATCCAGGTGGTTGAGGTAGATGTGGGCATCGCCCAGGGTCTGAATAAAAGTCCCCGGTCTGAGTCCTGTTACCTGAGCCATCATTTGGGTAAGCAAGGCATAGGAGGCAATGTTGAACGGAACGCCCAGGAAAATATCCGCACTGCGCTGGTACATCTGACACGACAGTTTTCCATCGGCCACGTAGAACTGAAACCAGGCATGGCACGAGGGCAACGCCGCTTTGCCGGCAGCTACATTCTCGGCAAAAGTCTTTCCCGATTCAGGCAATACCGATGGATTCCAGGCCGAAACAATGATGCGCCGGCTGTTGGGATTGTTTTTAATGGTATCCACAGCATTCTGTATCTGGTCAATTCCGTCGCCGTTCCAGTTGCGCCACTGGGCTCCGTAAACCGGACCCAGATCACCGTTCTCATCGGCCCATTCGTTCCAGATGCGTACTCCGTTTTCCTGCAAATACCGGATATTGGTATCCCCGGTCAGGAACCACAACAATTCGTGGATGATCGACCGTAAATGCAATTTCTTGGTCGTCAGGAGGGGGAAACCTTCTTCCAGATCAAACCGCATCTGATACCCAAAAACACTCAGTGTTCCGGTACCGGTCCGGTCCTCTTTCTTCGTTCCGTTCTTTAAAACATAATCCAACAAATCCAGATATTGGCGCATGAAAACAGTTTTTATATGGTTAACTTATTTAAAATCATGTGAAATAACAACAACGCCACGTTGATACAATCGTTTTCGTTGAAATTATTTTACATTTGCTCTTATTTTTTCCAAAATTAAAAATATTCAACAACAATCAATATGGGAATTAAATTTCGATTGACCGTAATGAACTTTCTACAGTTCTTTGTGTGGGGTGCCTGGCTTTTGTCCTTTGGAAAATACCTCGGTGCAACCCTGCATTTTTCTGGGGAGCAAATCGGGGCTGTTTTTATGACACTGGGGATTGCCTCTATCTTTATGCCCGGTTTGATGGGGATTATTGCCGACCGCTGGGTCAGTGCCAACAAACTGTTTGCCATCCTCCACATTGCCGGTGCGTTCCTGCTTTTTCTGGCTGCCCGTGAAACACAATTTGATTCCCTCTACCTGGTGATGCTGCTGTACCTGATGCTGTACATGCCTACCATTGCCCTGGACAACTCTGTTTCGTATGCTATTCTGGAAAAAAACGGGTACGACATTGTGAAAGTTTTTCCGCCCATACGGGTTTGGGGTACCATCGGTTTTATTGTTGCCGTTTGGATTGTGGATATTTTCGGCTGGGGACTGACCAATTATCAGCTCTATTTTTCAGCCATCTTTTCCATGGTACTGGGACTTTACTCCCTGACCCTTCCCAACGTAGGAGTCGCCAAGTCCGACCAGAAAAGAACACTGGCTCAGGCGATGGGACTGGATGCACTGGTGCTGTTTAAAAGCAAAAAAATGGCCATCTTCCTGATTTTCGCCATGCTGCTGGGGGCTGCACTCCAGATCACCAATATGTGGGGCGAAGCTTTTCTGCACGATTTCAGTAAAATTGCCGCCTATAAAGATGCTTTTGCAGTTAAAAACAACGGAATTTTGATGTCCATTTCACAGATGTCGGAAACCCTGTTTATTCTGACCATTCCCTTCTTCCTGAAACGCTTCGGAATCAAAAAGGTCATGCTCATGAGTATGTTTGCCTGGGTGTTCCGTTTTGGTCTCTTCGGCATTGGATACCCCACTGGTTTCGGACTGGGTTTACTGATCCTTTCCATGATCATTTACGGTATGGCCTTTGACTTTTTCAATATTTCCGGATCGTTGTTTGTGGAAATGGAAGTCAAACCTTCCATCAGGGCCAGCGCCCAGGGGTTGTTTATGATCATGACCAACGGATTGGGAGCCATGATCGGAGCATACGGAAGCGGGGTCATCGTACAGATGTTTACCCACAACGAAACCAGAGCCTGGCCCGATATCTGGTACATCTTTGCCGGCTACGCATTGATCATCGGAATCTTCTTTATCTTCCTGTTTAAGTACAAACACAATCCCGATAAACTGGCTGAAGTCCATCCTTAGGATAAAATACAGATACCAAAAAAGCATCCGCCAAACGACGGATGCTTTTTTGTTTGCCAGGGTCGTGTCTTATTTTTTCTTTCTTTTTTTGATCTCATCCCGTAACCGGGAGGCTTCTTCATAATTCTCCTCCTGGATGGCTTTTTTCAGCATCTCTTCCAGTTCGTCCAGCAAGTAGTCTTCATACGCTGAAATATCTTCTTCACTTAACGGATCATCCTCTTCTTCCTGGATTCCGTGCAGAGCTTCCTCTTCCATGTTTTCATCCATGGTGATACCGGCTTCATCGATAATGGACTCCAGCGCATAGATGGGACATCCGAATCGCAAAGCCAGCGCCACAGCATCCGAAGTACGGCTGTCGATTTCCGTAATCTTTCCGTCCTTTTCGCACACCAGTTTGGAGAAGAAAATACCTTCTTCAAATTTATTGATGAGGACTTCCACGATATTGATTCCATACTGATGGGCAAATTTCTTGAACAAATCGTGCGTCAGCGGTCTGGCGGGTTTCATTTTCTCCAACTCGATGGCGATGGCCTGTGCCTCATAACCACCTATGATGATGGGCAACCTTCGCGACATGCCTTCCACTCCCAGAATCAGTGCATAAGCACCACTTTGGGATTGGCTGTAAGACATGGCGACGATTTCCATTTTCAGCTTCTTCATGCTATAAAGGGATAATTTGGTATGCGAAGTTACTAACAAAAAGTCAATTTTTAGGGGATTGTTATTTATACACAAAACAAATAGACATTAAATCACTGGATATCAATCGTAAAAAAATATTTATTTAAAAAATGTTAAAAAAATTTAACGACGGAAGGTACTGAACACTTTGCCGTTAATAATGAATTTCTATTTTTGCACCTTATGCTATCGCAAACGTTTTAAATCTGTATTAACATAATCCCATTATTATGAAAAAATTTCTATCTCTCCTGGCCGTATTGACAGCACCGGCCTTTGCCATGGCGAGTGAGGCTGACCTGGTGATACCCGATGGGGTCCGTGGTGCCAACGTCCTGTATTGGGGGTTCATCATCATCGCTTTTGGATTTTTATTCGGTATCATGCAATACCTGAAAGTAAAAAAAATCACCGCTCACAAATCCATGCTCGAAGTGGCTGATGTGATTTATCAGACCGGAAAAACCTACCTGATCCAACAGGGGAAGTTTTTAGCCATTCTGTTTGTGATCATCGGTATAGTGATCGCCTTTTACTTTGGCTTTTTATCCGACGCCCACTTTGGTTTCGGCGGTGTTTTAATGATTTTGGGATGGACCGTTTTGGGGATTCTGGGTTCTTACAGCGTGGCCTGGTTTGGCATCCGAATGAATACCCTGGCCAACTCGAGGATGGCATTTGCCTCGTTGGAAAGAAAACCTGTTAAGTTACACAAAATCCCGATCACAGCCGGTATGAGCATTGGTGTGGCTCTGGTTTCGCTGGAACTGCTGATGATGATGATCATCCTGCTGTTTGTTCCCGGAAAATATGCCGGAGCCAGCTTCATCGGATTCGCCATCGGTGAATCATTGGGAGCCACCGCACTGAGAATTGCCGGGGGTATCTTTACCAAGATTGCCGACGTGGGTTCCGACCTGATGAAAGTGATTTTCAAGATCGGGGAAGACGACCCGAGAAACCCGGGAACCATTGCCGACTGTGTGGGCGACAATGCCGGTGACAGCGTGGGACCTACCGCCGACGGTTTCGAAACCTACGGGGTAACCGGTGTGGCCTTAATTTCCTTTATCGTACTGGCGGTAGCCGACAAGAGCATGCAGGTGGACCTGCTGGCCTGGATCTTCGTCATGAGAATCCTGATGGTGGCTACTTCCATTATCTCCTACTGGATCAACAACGGAATTACCCAAAGCAGATACAAACATGCAGACGACATCGATTTTGAAGCCCCGCTGACCTCGCTGGTCTGGATCACTTCCATCCTGTCCATCGTTGCTACCTTTGTAGCCAGTTACTTCATGATTCATCATCTGCCCAACAACCTCTGGATTACCCTGTCCATTATTATCAGTGCCGGTACACTGGGTGCTGCCCTGATCCCTGAATTTACCAAAATCTTTACCAGTCCCAAATCCACCCACGTAAAAGAAGTGGTGGAAGCTTCCAAAAAAGGAGGTGCTTCACTGAACATCCTTTCCGGTCTGGTTTCCGGTAATTTCAGTGCTTTCTGGCTGGGTATGGTCTTTTTCCTGCTGATGTTTGTCGGATATTATGCCAGCACTTTCGGACTGGATGCTTTCATGATCTATCCTTCCATTTTTGCCTTCGGGCTGGTAGCGTTTGGATTTCTGGGTATGGGACCGGTGACCATTGCCGTGGACAGTTACGGTCCGGTTACCGACAACGCTCAGTCTATTTATGAACTTTCGCTGATCGAAGAAAATATTGACCAGGTTACTCCGGAAATTGAAAAAGAGTTTGGTTTCAAACCCGACTTTGAAAAAGCCAAATACTATCTCGAAGCCAACGACGGCGCGGGAAACACATTCAAAGCTACGGCCAAACCTGTATTGATCGGTACTGCCGTGGTGGGAGCCACTACCATGATTTTCTCCCTGATCCTGGTGATCAAAAACGTGTTGCACATCGAGCCGCACGAAATTCTGAACCTGCTGAACCCCTATTCAATTATTGGATTCCTGTTGGGTGGCGCAGTGATTTTCTGGTTCAGCGGAGCCTCCATTCAGGCGGTCACCACCGGTGCTGCCCGGGCCACTGAATACATTCGTAAGAACATCAACCTGGACCCCAACGCGGAGAAAAAAGCCGATATAGCCAAATCCAAAGAAGTAGTCCAGATTTGTACCGTTTATGCACAAAAAGGAATGTGGAACATTTTTATTGCCCTGTTCTCTTTTGCACTGGCGTTTGCCCTGCTTTCGGCACCTACCAATGCTGAGGCAGCAGCGGTCGACTGGCACACCTCACCCGTATCCCTGTTCGTCAGTTATTTGGTTTCCATCGCATTCTTTGGTCTGTACCAGGCCGTATTCATGGCCAATGCCGGCGGTTCCTGGGACAATGCCAAGAAAGTAATTGAAGTGGATATGCAGGAAAAAGGAACCGAATTGCATGCCGCTTCGGTTGTGGGGGATACCGTAGGCGATCCGTTTAAGGATACTTCTTCTGTTGCCATGAACCCGGTGATCAAGTTTACAACCCTGTTTGGACTGCTGGCTATGGAAATTGCCATTACTCCTCAGTTCAGGGACATGGCCCATTACGTTGGCTTTGCCTTCCTGGTGGTTGCACTGGTTTTTGTCTACAGATCTTTTTATAAAATGAGAATCAACGGATAAAATTCATTTCACGCATTTTTGGAAAGGGGGTCAGATGGCCCCCTTTCTTTTTTCCCTATTTTTTTGGAGCACTCTACGGGAAACCGGCTGGTGAATGGATGAAATCACAGTGAAAACGATAAGAATCTAAAAATTTACATTTTTTTAACCTGTTATTTATAAACAAAAATAATATATCTATAAATTTATATGTCAACCCTTTAAACAAGAAACAAACAGGCAACCCGGACAGATTCTACCAATCTCATCACAGGCATCATTTTGCTGTTCATGATGAATTTTTATTTTTGCTGTCACGTTCTGCAAACGTTTTAAATCAGTTCATCAAAACAATTACAATGAAAAAAGTTTTATCTCTCCTGGCCATCACAACGCTGTTACCTGCCTTTGCGATGGCCAATGAAGCGAGCCTGGTAATACCCGACGGTATCCAAAGTACCCCGGTGTTGTATTGGGGATTTATCATCATTGGGTTCGGATTTTTATTCGGTCTGTACCAGTTCCTGAAAGTGAAACACATCAAGGCCCACAGTTCCATGCTGGAAGTGGCCGACGTGATTTACCAGACCGGAAAAACATACTTAATCCAACAGGGTAAGTTCTTGGCTATTTTGTTTGTGATCATCGGTGTGGTGATTGCCTTTTACTTCGGTTATCTGACCGGCGGGCATTTTGGTTTCGGAGGAGTTATGATTATTCTGGGATTTACGATGCTGGGGATACTGGGATCCTATGGCGTAGCCTGGTTTGGCATCCGAATCAATACCCTCGCCAATTCAAGGATGTCCTTTGCCTCCCTGGAAAGAAAACCGGTAAAGCTGCACCAGATTCCCATCACAGCCGGAATGAGCATCGGAGTGGCCCTGGTTTCGCTGGAACTGCTCATCCTGTTAATTATCCTGCTGTTTGTTCCCGGTAAATATGCCGGCGACAGTTTCATCGGTTTTGCCATTGGTGAATCACTGGGTGCCACCACACTCCGCATTGCCGGCGGAATTTTCACCAAGATCGCCGATGTGGGTTCCGACCTCATGAAGGTGATCTTTAAGATCGGGGAAGACGACCCGAGAAATCCCGGTACCATTGCCGACTGTGTGGGTGACAATGCCGGCGACAGCGTGGGTCCCACTGCCGACGGTTTTGAAACCTTCGGTGTAACCAGCGTGGCCCTGGTGTCCTTCATTATTCTGGCAGTGTTTGACAAAACCATCCAGGTGGACCTGCTGGCCTGGATCTTCGTTATGGGCATCCTGATGGTAGCCACTTCCATTCTCTCTTACTGGATTAACAGTTTCATTACCAAAAAAAGATACAAACATGCCGATGACATCGATTTTGAAGTCCCGCTGACCTCCCTGGTCTGGATTACTTCCATCCTGTCAATCATCGCCAACTTTGTCGCCAGCTATGCCATGATCCGTCATCTGCCCCACCACCTCTGGATCGTGCTCTCCATCATTATGAGTGCCGGTACGCTGGGTGCAGCACTGATCCCCGAGTTCACCAAAATCTTCACCAGCCCCAAGTCCACCCACGTCAACGAAGTGGTGGAAGCCTCGAAAAAAGGAGGCGCTTCACTGAACATCCTTTCGGGCCTGGTAGCCGGTAATTTCAGTGCTTTCTGGCTGGGCCTCGTTTTCGTTGTACTGATGTTTATCGGCTATTATGCCAGCACCTTTGGTTTGGCCAGTTTCATGTCCTATCCGCCGGTTTTTGCTTTCGGACTGGTTGCTTACGGATTCCTGGGAATGGGTCCGGTGACCATTGCAGTGGACAGCTACGGACCCGTGACCGACAATGCCCAGTCCATTTACGAGCTTTCGCTGATTGAAGAACACAAAGAGGAACTCATTCCTGAAATTGAAAAAGAGTTTGGCTTCACTCCCGACTTCGAAAAGGCAAAATACTATCTGGAAGCCAACGACGGGGCAGGCAACACATTCAAAGCCACGGCCAAACCCGTATTGATCGGCACCGCCGTGGTAGGTGCCACCACCATGATTTTTTCACTGATCCTGGTCATCAGAAATGTGTTGCACATTGCGCCACACGAAGTGATCAACCTGCTGAATCCCTATTCCATCATGGGATTCCTGTTGGGAGGAGCTGTCATTTACTGGTTCAGCGGAGCCTCCATTCAGGCGGTCACCACCGGAGCCGCCCGGGCCACAGAATACATCCGCAAAAACATCAACCTCGATCCCAAGGCGGAAAAGAGAGCCGATATCGGAAAATCGAAACAGGTGGTTCAGATTTGTACCGTTTATGCACAAAAAGGAATGTGGAATATCTTTATTGCCCTGTTCTCTTTTGCCCTCGCCTTTGCGTTGCTGTCGGCCCCCTCATCGGCGAACGCCGACTGGCATACCTCCACGGTTTCCCTGTTTGTGAGTTACATGGTTTCCATTGCCTTCTTCGGTTTGTACCAGGCCGTATTTATGGCCAATGCCGGAGGTTCCTGGGACAATGCCAAGAAAGTGATCGAAGTGGATATGCAGGAAAAGGGAACCGATCTGCATGCCGCCTCTGTGGTGGGCGATACCGTGGGCGATCCTTATAAAGACACTTCTTCGGTAGCCATGAACCCGGTCATCAAATTTACTACACTGTTCGGTGTGCTGGCCATGGAGATTGCCATTGCTCCCCAGTTCAGGGCAGCATCGCATTATGTGGGTTTTGCCTTCCTGGCCATCGCATTATACTTCGTTTACCGGTCCTTTTATAAAATGAGAATCAACGGCTGACACAGATCTATTGAACATCAAAAAGGGGATCAACGGGTCCCCTTTCTTTTTTTATATTCAGGAAATTTTACTCTGAAATTTCAGTGTTCAACGTAAAACAATTCATACAAATAGTTTTTACCTTTGCACACCTTTCATCCCCTAAGGGATGAACAATGGTTTTGATACCTGTTTTAATTTTAAATGGATGAATTACAACTCTTTTACAACCCGCCATATGGGCCCGCAAAGCGATGACATTAAAGCCATGCTGGAGAAGATGGGCCTTGAATCAATCGACCAGCTGATCAGCGAAACCATTCCCCAACACATCCGGCTTGCCAACGACCTGGAGCTGGAAGAAGGCATCGGTGAATTTCAGTACCTGAAACTGGCCCGTGAACTGGCTGCAAAAAATAAAGTATATAAAACGTACATTGGCCTTGGCTACTACAACACTTTTGTACCGCCCGTGATCCTGCGCAATGTATTTGAAAATCCCGGCTGGTATACAGCGTACACGCCTTATCAGGCCGAAATCTCTCAGGGACGCCTGGAAGCCTTGCTGAATTACCAGACCATGGTAGCCGACCTGACCGGTCTGCCGCTGGCCAATGCCTCTTTGCTGGACGAAGGAACCGCTGCCGCCGAAGCCATGTTGTTGTTCTATAATGCCCGCCCCAGGGCACTGGTCAAAGCCGGAGCCAACATTTTCCTGGCTTCTGAAGACCTGTTCCCGCAAACACTGGAAGTATTAAAAACCAGGGCCGGCTCACAAAATATTGATCTGAGGATTGTTCCCGACGATCAGCTGATCCCCGATGAAAATGTCTTTGGTATCATGGTCCAGTACCCAAACCAAAGGGGACAAGTGAACGATTATGCCCAACTGGCTGCAGACTTCAAAGAAAAGAACATTCCCCTGGCTGTCGGTACCGACCTGTTGTCGCTGACACTCTTAACTCCTCCGGGAGCATGGGGTGCCGATGTGGTTTTCGGCACTTCCCAGCGTTTGGGTGTTCCCATGGGCTACGGTGGTCCCCATGCGGCCTTCTTTGCCACTACCGAAAATTACAAACGTCAGCTCCCCGGCCGTATCATCGGCATCTCCAAAGACGTCAACGGGAACCAGGCCCTCCGCATGGCGTTGCAGACCCGGGAACAGCACATCAAAAGAGAAAAAGCCACTTCCAATATTTGCACCGCTCAGGCCTTGCTGGCCATGATGGCCGGATTTTACGGGGTGTACCACGGAAAAGAAGGACTGATCAGCATTGCTGCTGAGATCCACCACAAAACGGCTCAACTGGCCGCCGCACTGGAAAAACTGGGATTCAAAAACCGGAACACCGCTTTCTTCGATACGTTGTATCTTGAATTACCGGTTGATGCTGAGAAATTGCGCGCTGAAGCAGAAAAACGAAACATCAACTTCCGTTATCCGGATGCCAGCCACATCGGCATCAGCCTGGATGAAACCACCGAATGGCCGGATGTGCAGGACATCGTTGAACTGATGGCTGCTGTAACAGGAAAATCAGCTCCTGAAATTTCGGAAGAAAAAAAATGTACCATCCCCGAAAGCCTCAGGCGCACCAGCGACTTCATGAGTCATCCTGTATTTCACCAATACCGTTCCGAAACGCAGATGATGCGTTACCTGAAAAAACTGGAAAACAAGGATCTGGCTTTGAACCGCAGCATGATTCCGCTGGGGTCCTGCACCATGAAACTGAACGCTGCGGCGGAAATGATGCCGGTGAGCTGGCCCGAATTCACCAACATTCATCCTTTTGTACCGGCCGGTCAGGCACAGGGCTACCTGGAAATGATCGATGAAATGGAACAGATGCTGTGCACCATCACCGGTTTCGACAGCCTGTCGTTTATGCCCAATTCGGGTGCTGCCGGAGAATATGCCGGATTGCTGGTGATTAAAGCCTACCAGGAAAGCCTGGGACAAAACCAGAGAAATATTTGTCTCATCCCCGCTTCGGCCCACGGAACCAATCCCGCCAGCGCCGTCATGGCCGGCTTTGAAGTGGCCGTGGTGAAAACCGACGCCAACGGAAACGTGGATGTGGACGACCTGAAGGAAAAAGCGGAAAGATACAAGGACAACCTGGGTGCTTTCATGATCACCTACCCCTCTACCCATGGGGTATTTGAAGAAAACATCAAAGAAATTATTGAGATCATCCACAACTACGGCGGTCAGGTGTATATGGACGGTGCCAACATGAATGCCCAGGTAGGTTATACCCACCCCGGTTTCATCGGTGCCGATGTTTGCCACCTGAACCTGCACAAAACCTTCGGTATCCCCCACGGCGGTGGCGGTCCGGGGGTAGGTCCCATTGGCGTGGCCAAACATCTGACGCCCTTCCTTCCCAGCCATATTTTCTCACCGAAAGGTGTTGAAGGCGGCATTACTGCTGTTTCTTCCGCACCGTTCGGCAGTGCACTGGTACTGATGATTTCTTATGGTTATCTGAAAATGCTGGGGAAAACCGGGTTGAAAGAGGCCACGGCCATGGCCATTCTGAATGCCAACTATCTGAAAGAAGAGCTGAAAGATCATTATCCCATTTTATATACCGGCAAAAAAGGCAGGGTGGCCCACGAAATGATCCTCGACTGCAACGGTTTCAGCCGTAGTGCCGGCGTGGAAGTGATCGACATCGCCAAACGACTCATGGACTACGGTTTCCATGCCCCGACCGTTGCTTTCCCGGTACACGGAACTTTGATGGTGGAACCCACCGAAAGCGAACCGCTGGAAGAACTGGACCGCTTCGTGGAAGCTATGAAATCCATCCGCGAAGAAATCCGTGAAGTGGAAGAAGGCAGAGCCGAACAGAAAAACAACGTGGTTTCCAATGCTCCGCATACGGCTGAAATGATCATCACCAGCGACTACCAGCTCCCCTACTCCAGGGAAAAAGCTGCTTATCCGCTGGACTGGGTACGCGAAAGCAAGTACTTTACCCCCGTCGGCAAAATTGACGATGCCTTTGGCGACCGCAACCTGTGTTCCTGTCTTCCTATAGAAGCCTATGACAATCCGGTGATGGAATTCAACCAGATGGATTAACCATCCTGGTTTTAAAATACGAAACCGCCCGTACAGTGTACGGGCGGTTTTTTTTACCCTATCCTTCGCATACTCTTATTTTTCAGGGAATCCCGTACGCCAAAAAATTAGCTATTTCAATAAACAGGTTGTACTTTTGTAAAAAACAAACGTATGGACAATACAGGCGTTGCCGGGAATGAGGGCACCAGCGTCCGATCCGATGCCAGAGTGAGTGTACAGCTGCTCCAGTCAGGCGGAATTCAGATTGACCTGAAAAGTAAAGTCAAAACCCTTTTCGGAAAGCAAATCATAAGGTTAGCGGAAGAAATCATTCATTTTTTCGACATCCAACATGCTCAAATGGAAATTGTCGATACCGGTGCCCTGGACTTTGTGCTGGCAGCCCGCATCGAAGCAGCGATCAAAAAAGTTTTCCAAACGGAAAAAGAATACCTGCTTCCCCAGCTGGAAGAAAACAAAACCGGCACTGCCAAAGAGGCTTATCGCTTCAGCCGCCTTTACCTTCCGGGCAATTCCCCTAAGCTGATGATCAATGCCGGAATTCATCAACCCAATGGTTTGATTCTGGATTTGGAAGATGCCGTGGCGCCCGACAAAAAATATGAGGCCCGTTTTCTTGTGCGTAATGCTTTGCGCAGTCTGCGGTTTCACGGAGCCGAACGGATGGTACGCATCAATCAGGGAGAAACGGGACTGGAAGATTTGGATTATGTGATTCCGCATCATGTGAACCTGGTTTTGATTCCGAAATGTGAAAGCGCCGAAGATGTGCAACAGGTGGATGAGAAAATCAGGCAACTGCGCGAAAAGCACAACATTGAACATCCGGTTTGGCTCATGCCCATCATCGAAAGTGCATTGGGAGTAATGAAAGCATTTGAGATTGCTTCGGCCAGTCAAAGTGTGGCGGCCCTGGCCATTGGTCTGGAAGACTACACTGCCGATCTGGGAACGCAGCGCACAAAAGAAGGCAACGAATCCTTTTTCGCCCGCTCCATGGTGGTCAATGCTGCCCGTGCTGCGCATATTCAGCCCATCGATTCGGTATTCTCCGATGTTTCGGATATGGAAGCGTTAGCAGAAAATGTCCGCAATTCCAAAAGCCTCGGCTTTGACGGTATGGGATGTATCCATCCGAGACAAATCAAAGTGATCCACGACAATTTTGCACCCGAAGCCACTGAAATTGAAAAAGCACTCAGGATAGTAGCAGCCTTTGAGGAAGCACAAGCCAAAGGACTGGGTGTGGTTTCGCTAGGATCGAAGATGATTGACCCGCCTGTGGTAAAAAGGGCGGTTCGCACCGTTGAACTGGCCAAAAGCATGGGCAAAATTTAAACGATCGGAACAATGAAGAAATACGACAAACTGGTCACCAACGCCGCCGGGAGGATTGTTCCCACCGTCATCAACGGCGAAGCACATACGCCCTTCAAAGGCGTGGGAAAACACAAACCCACCGGCAGAAAATTCGGTCCTCCGATTGCTTCCTGCATCGACTATCCCGAAGACGGAAACAAAGTGGTGGCCGATTTAAAAGAAGCACTGGTGAAAGCCGGACTGAAAGACGGCATGACCATTTCGACCCACCATCATTTCAGAAACGGCGACCTCATTGCCAATCAGATTTTCGACATTGCCCACGAACTGGGCATCAAAAACCTGCGCTGGTTTCCCTCGGCCAGTTTCCCCTGTCACGAACATTTGATTCCTTATCTGGAAGACGGAACCATTCATCATATTGAAGGCAGCATGAACGGGGCATTGGGAAAATACTGCTCGCAAGGAAAAATGGATGGCGTGGGGATTCTGCGCTCGCACGGCGGCCGCTACCAGGCCGTTCAGGACGGTGAAGTAAAAATTGACATTGCTGTGATTGTGGCCCCCACCGCTGATCCGTTTGGCAATGCCAACGGCGTTTACGGTGAAGCGGCCTGCGGCCTGCTGGGCTTTGCTTTGGCTGATTCGCAATACGCCGAAAAAGTGGTGGTCGTAACCGACAACCTCATCCCCTTCCCTGCTATTCCTTGGCAAATCCAGGGGAATTATGTGGACTACGTGGTGAAAGTGGATCAGGTGGGGATACCGGAAAAAATCATTTCCGGAACCACCCAAATCACCAAGAGTCCCGACCGGTTGCTGATTGCTGAAATGACAGCACAGTTCTGTGAAGCCACAGGACTCATCCACGACGGTTTTTCCTACCAGGCCGGAGCCGGAGGCACCTCGCTTTCCATCGGGATCTATTTCAGTGAAATCCTGAAAAAGAACAACTGGAAAGCCCGTTTTATTCGGGCCGGAAGCAACAAATATCCCGTTGAAATGCTGGAAGAAGGACTGGCCGATTACATTCTGGACGGGCAGACTTTTGATCTGGACGGCGTTCGCTCCATGCGCGAAAATCCCAACCACGTGTGGACTTCCCCCTTCACATCCTACAACTACCACGGCAAGGGTAATTTTGCATCCCTGGTAGATGTGGTTATTCTCGGCGCTACCGAAGTGGATGTCCATTTCAATGCCAATGTGGTGACCCATTCCGATGGTTACCTGCTGCACGGCATTGGTGGCTGGCAAAACACGCTGTTTGGCAAAACTACCATTCTTCCCATCCCGTTGTTCCGCGACCGGATTCCGGTAATCCGGGACGAAGTAACCACCTTGTGTGCACCGGGAGAAATGATCGACGTGATTGTTACCGAACGGGGCATTGCCATCAATCCCTTACGAACCGATCTCATCGAAAAAGCAAAAGAATGCGATCTGCCCGTCAAGACTATTGAACAACTTAAAGACGAAGCCGAAGCCATTTGCGGCTTACCGGACAAACCACAGCTCAGCGATGAAATTGTGGCGGTGATCAAGTGGGTCGACGGCACGGTGCTGGATTCAGTTTATAAAGTCATAGAATAATTTACTGCAAACAGAACAAATGGGTTCTACATTTCAGAAACAGGAAAAAATAATCGTTAAAATAACACAAAAGAGGCCTAAAATAGAACCGTTTTCGTTTCAATTTTCAGGGCATTCATGTATATTTGCACAGTAGAATGACTGACTCAAAAAATACTAAATAAATGAAAAAACACAATTTTTATGCAGGTCCTTCCATCCTGCCTGAATACACGATTGAACAAACGGCCAAAGCCGTCGTTGACTTTGCCGGAACGGGGATTTCACTCATGTCCATCTCACACCGAAGCAAAGAATTTGTCGCCGTTATGGACGAAGCACAACAGCTGTTCAAAGAACTGCTGAACATTCCCGAAGGATACACTGTCCTCTTCCTGGGAGGTGGTGCCAGCACCCAGTTTGCCATGGTACCGTACAACCTGCTGAACAAAAAGGCCGCCTATCTGAACACCGGTGCCTGGTCGAAAAAAGCCATCAAGGAAGCCAAACTGTTTGGGGAGACAGTAGTGGTTGCTTCTTCTGAAGATAAAAATTTCGCTTACATTCCGAAAGACTATACCATTCCTGCCGATGCGGATTATTTCCACATTACGACCAACAACACCATTTACGGTACCGAGATTAAAACCGATATGGACTCTCCCGTACCGTTGGTTGCTGATATGTCGTCGGATATTTTCAGCCGCCCGGTGGATGTTTCCAAATATGCCTTGATTTACGGAGGCGCCCAGAAAAATCTGGCTCCTGCCGGTGTTACATTTGTCATCGTTAAAAACGACATTCTGGGGCATGTGGAACGGGCCATCCCCACCATGTTGAATTACAATACCCACATCGAAAAGGAAAGCATGTTCAACACTCCCCCCGTACTGCCGGTATTTTCAGCTCTTCAAACCCTGAAATGGCTCAAGGAAAAAGGGGGTGTGGAAGCCATGCACAAAATCAATCTGGCCAAAGCCGGTCGCCTGTACGATGAAATTGACCGGAATCCCTTCTTCAAGGGAACCGTTTTGAACAAAGAAGACCGTTCGCTGATGAACGTATGCTTTGTAATGAACGACGGACACGAAGACAAAGAAGCCGCTTTCCTCAGCGATGCCACAGAAAAGGGCATGGTAGGCATCAAAGGCCACCGTTCGGTTGGCGGTTTCCGTGCTTCTACTTACAATGCGCTTCCCGATGAAAGCGTGGACGCACTGATTGCCTGCATGCAGGAATTTGAAAAAAATAATTCGTAAGGGATCTTCCCGAACTTAATCACACTATAAAAACTTGAAACATGACTAAAGTTCTTGTTGCCACTGAAAAACCCTTTGCCAAAGTGGCTGCTGACCAGATCCGGTCGATTTTCGAACAGGCCGGATACCGCTGCGATTTTCTTGAAAAATACACGGACAAAAATGAGTTACTGAAGGCCGTAGCGGATGCTGAAGCCCTCATCATCCGCAGCGATAAGATTACGGAAGAAGTGCTGAACGCGGCACCGAAATTAAAAATCGTAGTACGAGCCGGAGCCGGGTACGACAACGTGGACCTGGCGGCTGCCACTGCTCATGATGTGGTGGTCATGAACACCCCGGGTCAGAACTCCAACGCCGTGGCCGAACTGGTGTTTGGCATGATGGTGTATCAGGCCCGCAACCACTACAACGGCACTTCAGGGACCGAACTGAAAGGAAAGAAACTGGGCATTCATGCCTATGGAAACGTGGGGAAAAACGTAGCCCGCATTGCCCGGGGTTTCGGCATGGAAGTCGTGGCCTATGATCCTTTTGTTCCGGACTCAGCCATCGAAGCCGACGGCGTTACCGTGGTAAAAGACCGGGATGAATTGTACAGCAGTTGCGACTACATCAGTCTGCACATTCCCGCTACCAAAGAAACCATTCAGTCCATCAACTACGACCTGCTTTCCAAGATGAAACAGGGCGCCACGTTGGTTAATACTGCCCGCAAAGAAGTCATCCACGAAGAAGACCTGTTGAAGTTCTTCAGAGACAACGACACCCTTCAATACATTTCTGATATTGCCCCCGACAACCAGGCACAGCTGGAGGCTGAATTTCCTGCGCGGTGCTTCTTCACCCCCAAGAAAATGGGTGCCCAGACTGCTGAGGCCAATATCAATGCCGGTATTGCGGCAGCCAATCAGATTATTTCTTTCTTTGAAGAAGGAATCACCCGGTTTAAGGTGAACTAAATTTTGGCTGTTTTTCTTGTAAAATATTCTTAAACAAACAATAATAACCATTGTCCTTCCGGGCAATGAACTCTAACTTTTTAAATATTATTATCATGACGTACAACGAAAACGAAATGACGGAAATGAACGAACAGACTGAAAAACAAGAACGGACGAGTACCTTCTTTCGATTTGAAGACTTAAGAATCTATCACAAAGCACTGGATTATATTACCTGGTTACAAGATGTGACCAGTCTGTTTCCCGATACTGAAAAATCACAACTGGCCGTTCGGTTCAACGATTCGGCCCGCAACATAGCCCTCTACATTGCCGAAGGATCGGCCCGCAACAAGACTCAGTTCATTTACTATCTGCGCATGGCCAAGAGTTCCATCCGCCAGTGTATGGTGTACACCACGCTGTCGTACGGTATGAACCTGATGACGGAAAACTACGAAGACGAATCCCGCACCCAGCTGATGGAAATGACCAAAATGATCGGTGCGCTGATTTCCTCACTGCAACGCTCCATGGGCAACAGCAACGGTAACGGATACCACCACAACGGTAACGGCCGTCACAAAAAAGAAGAAGAATATACAATGGGAAGTTTTGACGAAAACTATCTTCCTGAAGAATAATCAACCCACCCGGCCCGGAAAAATTCCGGGCCGGGTTTTATCTAAATCTGGACAACTATGGCAGTATTAAAACCGTTTAAAGGCCTCAGGCCTCCTGCAGAACTGGCCCGGCAAGTGGCTTCGCGTCCCTACGACGTGCTGAACTCCAGGGAAGCCCGCGCAGAAGCCGGCGACAACAAGTATTCCCTGTTACACATCATCAAACCGGAAATAGACCTTCCCGAAGGCATCAACCTTTACAGTGAAGAAGTATACACCAAAGCCCAAACAAACTTTCAGCTGTTTAAGGACAACGGGTGGCTTGTTCCGGATGAAGAAGAATATCTGTACATCTACGCTCAGACCATGAACGGCAAAACCCAGTACGGTATTGTCGGCTGTGCCAGTGTGGATGACTACCTGAACAACGTGATCAAAAAACACGAGCTCACCCGCAAGGACAAAGAAGAAGACCGCAAAAAGCACGTGCGCGTAACCAACGCCAACATGGAACCGGTATTCTTCTCCTACCCTGCCGTGGACCGCATTGATGTGCTGGTGGCCGACTATGTGAAAGCCCACGATCCGGAATATGATTTTACGGCTGAAGACGGCTTCGGGCATCATTTCTGGGTGATCCGCGACCGGCAGATGATTGGGGAACTGGTGGAACTCTTTGCCCAACTGCCTTCCACCTATGTAGCCGACGGGCACCACCGAACGGCAGCCGCCGCTTTGGTGGGAGACGAAAAACGTCGGGCCAATCCCAACCACACCGGTCAGGAAGAATACAACTACTTTCTGGCGGTTCATTTTCCCGACAACCAGCTCACCATCATCGACTACAACCGGGTGATCAAAGACCTGAACGGCTTATCGGCCGATGCCTTCATTCAGCAGCTTTCCCAAAGTTTTGCGATCGAAGAAAAAGGTACGGAAGTTTACAAACCCGAAGGACTGCACAATTTCTCCATGTACCTGGACGGAACGTGGTATTCGCTGACGGCGCTGGAAGGCACCTACGACGACAACGACGCCATCGGCACGCTGGATGTCACCATCCTGACCCACCAGGTGCTCGATCCCATCCTCAACATCAAAGACCTGCGCACCGACAAACGCATCGATTTCGTAGGCGGTATCCGGGGACTGGAAGAGCTGAAAAAACGGGTTGACAGCGGTGAAATGGCCGTGGCTTTTGCCCTGTACCCGGTGACCATGAAGCAGCTGATCAACATTGCCGACGGCGGGCACATTATGCCGCCCAAAACCACCTGGTTTGAACCCAAGCTCCGCTCGGGACTGGTGGTACATGCACTTGATTAACGCAACGGCCGGTTATCCTATTAGAGCATCCTGCAAAGGATGCTCTTTGTATTTTAAGAAGACTTAAAGATTTTGTTTGTCCCTGAATCGGGAAAAAATCCTATTTTCACCCCCTCAATCAATGACAAAGACCATGCGCATTTTTATCACTTTCCTCCTGCTTTTCAGTCTGTCCGTTTCCGTAGTCCATGCACAGGATCACAAACAACTGAAAAAATTCGGCATCGACACCAAACACATTCCCAAAGGACTCAAAGTGGGCGACAAAGCGCCTGATTTCACCTCCATCGATCAGTACGGAAAACGGATCGAGCTGAATCAGCTGCTGAAGAACGGCCCCGTAGTGCTTATTTTCTACCGCGGGTACTGGTGCCCGTTGTGCAATCAGCATTTGCAAAAATTCGAAGATTCGTTGCAATACATTACCCAACGGGGTGCTTCGGTGGTGACTGTGAGTGCCCAAACCCCCGGCAATTCCGAAAAAATGATCCACAAGCAAAAGATCACCTTTCATGTGGTGTCGGATACTACCGATCAGATCATGAAGGACTACAAAGTGCTGTTCAATGTCACCGAGGCATATCAGAAGCTGATCGAAAAGTACCTGAAGCTGGACATCCGTAAAGTCAACAACCAGGAAGCGGCGCAGCTGCCGGTTCCGGCCACGTTTATCATCAATCCAAAAGGAATCATTGTGTACCGGCAGTTCAACTACGATTACAGCAAAAGATCGACGGTTAAGGAAGTGCTGGAGCACCTGCCTCCAAAAAATTAATTTAGTACACAGACCGCAAACATAATACCGATCATGAAGAAACTTCTTGTCGTACTGGCCCTGTTTTTATCCACAGGACTCTTTGCCCAGCAAAGCCAACCCATTCACATCAAGATTTTAGAAACCAGCGACGTACACGGCTGTGTTTTCCCGCAGGATCTGGTGTATCAGCGCATCCGTAAGGGCTCGCTGGCACAGGTTCAAACCTTTGTCAACCAACAAAGAGCCGACAAGAACCAGTCGGTGGTATTACTGGACAACGGCGACATATTGCAGGGAACGCCGTTTGTGTATTACTACAATTATGTGGATACCACGGTAACGCATCAGCTGGCCGTGATTATGAACTACATGAAATACGATGCCGGGACGGTGGGAAACCACGATATTGAACCGGGTCATGCGGTGTACGACCGGTTCAGGAAAGAAATTGATTTCCCCTGGATGGCCGCCAATGCCGTGGACAATCAAACGGGGAAACCGTATTTCAAGCCTTATGTAATCCTCCACCGGCAAGGGGTAAAGATTGCCGTGCTGGGGATGATCACCCCGGCTATTCCCAACTGGCTGCCTCCGTCCATCTGGTCGGGGATGCACTTCAACAGCATGATTACTACAGCCCGTTATTGGGTACAATACATTCGGGAACACGAACATCCCGACCTGCTCATCGGGTTGTTCCATTCGGGAACCGACAAAAACTACGGGTTTGATGTTCCCGGGCAACCCGTGGAAGATGCTTCGCGGCTTGTGGCTAAGGAAGTGCCCGGATTTGATGTGGTGCTGGCCGGTCACGACCACAAGGAAGACAATGAGGTGGTAAAAAACAGCGAAGGAAAAGAGGTACTGATCCTCGACCCGGCAGCCCACGCCGAAAACGTGGCGGTGGCCAGTATCACTCTGGTTCCGCAGGCCAACGGAAAGTATAAAAAGGAAATCAAGGGACAGCTGGTGAGCATGAAAGCCTACCAACCCAACGAAGCCTTCGTGAAGAAATTCATGCCTGATTTCGTACAGGTGAAAAAATTTGTGGACCGCCGTATTGGTACCTTCACCCGGGGCATGAGTGCGGAAAACGCGCTGTTTGGCCCCTCGGCCTTTGTGGATTTCATCCACCGCGTGCAATTGGACAAAACCCACGCCGATGTATCCCTTGCTTCTCCCCTTTCGCTTTGGGCTTCCATCGACAAGGGACCGATTTATGTGCGCGATCTGTTTAAGCTCTACCGGTTTGAAAACTATTTGTACACCATGAAGATGACCGGTAAGGAAATTAAAAATGCACTGGAATATTCGGCCTCGTTGTGGTTCAACACCATGAAAAACAAAGACAGCCACGTGCTCCTGTTCAAAACCGATGCCCGGGGCAACCTGATTTTGTCGAAACGCAACGGTCGTCCCGTTTTGCAGAATCCCTATTACAACTTTAATTCGGCTGCAGGCATCCACTACACGGTGGATTTGCGGAAGGAACCGGGGCACCGCGTGCACATTATTTCCACCTCCGACGGGAAGCCGTTTGACCTGAATAAGACCTACACGGTGGCCATCAACTCGTACCAGGGCAACGGCGGCGGCGGCACCCTGACACTGGGTGCAAAAATCCCCAAGAACGAACTGACCCAACGCATCGTACATACCTCGAAAAAAGACATCCGGTTTATGACCATGGAGTGGATTGAAGCACACAAAAACATCGACCCCCAGCCACTGAATTACTGGAAACTGATTCCTGAAGACTGGACCAAACCGGCATCGGAAAAAGACAAGAAACTGTTTTTCGGAAAGTGAAAAAAACACGAGGTGACGGGTTGCCCCTAATCTCTGTTTTTTTCACCCAATGCAGCGATTCTTCATTCTTCAATCAAAGACGCTCCGGCCGGTGCTTACTTTCCCGGTGACCGGGTGACACCTCCCACACTTCTTTTTTGTCTGAGGAAGGCTGGGAGATTCCTCCCACGCTTCCTTTTTGTCTGGGGACGATTGGGAGATCCCTCCCATGCTCCACTTTTTGTCCGGGGAAGGCTGGGAGATCCCTCCCATGCTCCACTTTTTGTTCGGGGGAGGTTGGGGAACCTCCCCACGCTCTACTTTTCCTCCGGGGAAGCGTGGGGGACTCTCTCAGGCTCCACTTTTTCGCCGGGGGTGGTTGGGGAACCTCCCCACGCTCCACTTTTCCTCCGGGGAAGCGTGGGGGACTCTCTCAGGCTCCACTTTTTCGCCGGGGAAGCATTAACCAAACAATAATGACACACAAACAAGTCGTTGTATGAAATCATGAAATTTTTTAACTTAGCGACCGAAAAACTAAAATTTTGAAACCTTTACCCTTAACAACCTTTTTTTCGATTCACGGAAACAGACTGATTTTGCCCCCTAAATAGGTGTTATTCGGCACCTTTGGTACGGGTAAAAGAAGTTGTACATAATGCTAACGCACAGCACGACATAATACGAACTAGCATGGGCAGATTTTCAGACGAAGCACGCAAAAAGC